>NC_014640.1:6275396-7013095 GCF_000165835.1 Achromobacter xylosoxidans A8 | reverse complement strand
GTCGCTCTTATTCAAACCTCGATTCTACCTTGCCTGGGCTGGGGTTATCCACAGGGTAGGGCATAAGTGTCTGCATGGCCCAGGCTTAACTGTTTGACAAGACAGGGAAAACTTGCTGAAATGGTGGGCTTTTCCGAATTCTGTCTGTCAGAAGGTTCCACAGAGAGCTTAGCCGCGCTTTGTTGCCGGTGGTGTCTAACGATGCCTACGCCCATGCAACTGCCTGGTTTTAGCTTCTATAAGTCGCCCGGGGTTTCCCCGGTCAGAGCCCCGTCTACGAGTTGTTTTTTGCACCTGTTGCAAAAATGCTCATTAGATACCCGCTTCCTGAATGCGCGACCAGGAACCCTTCCGGGCAGGTCCCTTCTGACTTTTGTTCTTTTTGTGGATCGTCCATGAAACGTACCTACCAACCTTCCGTTACCCGCCGCAAGCGCACCCATGGCTTTCGCGTGCGCATGAAAACCCGCGCTGGCCGCGCTATCCTGAACGCTCGCCGCGCCAAGGGCCGCAAGCGTCTGGCCGTCTGAGTCCTGGTTTTCCGGTTTTTCCGGAATCCTGACGCCTGACCTGCAGTCCATGCCGCGCTCCACGCTTCCGCCGGAGGCGCGGCTGCATCGCCCCTCCGAGTTCGCCGCCGCCCTCAAAGGCCGGCGTCTTGCCCGAGGGGCGTTCTTCATTGTGAGCGCCGCTCCCAATGATCTGCCTCCCGGCCAGGATGCCTGTGCGCGCCTGGGCCTGGTGATCGCCAAGCGGTTCGCCGCCCACGCCAGCACGCGCAACGCCATCAAGCGGGTCATCCGCGAGGCGTTCCGCCATCGGCGCCTGGGGTTGCCGGCAAAAGATTACGTCGTGCGCCTGCATAGCAAGGTTGCGCCCGCCACGCTCACTGCGCTGAAACGCGCGGCCAGAGCCGAAGTGGACGCTCACTTTGAGCGGATCGCGCGATGATCAAGGCTTTACTCATTGCCCCGATCCGGTTCTACAGGTTTTTCCTGAGTCCCTGGATCGGCCGGCAGTGCCGCTTTACTCCCACCTGCTCGGCGTATGCGATCGAAGCGATCGAGCGCCACGGCGCCTGGCGCGGCTTCTGGCTGGCGGTCCGGCGAATAGGGCGCTGCCACCCTTGGTCGCCGGGCGGATTGGATCCGGTTCCGCCGGCCAAGGGAACCAATGGCCCCTCGTGCTGTTCCCACAGCCACCGCACCGAGCACGATTGACGCTAAACTGGCGGGCTTTGCTGGCCCGTATTCACCTCAGTAGGCACCATGGATATCCGACGAACCGTCCTCTGGATGATTTTTTCCTTCTCGCTGTTGCTCCTATGGAACAACTGGCAGATCCATAACGGCAAGCCGTCGCTGTTCGGCCCCACGCCGGCCGCCACCACGAGCGAGCCGCAGGCTGCCGCGAACAACGCGACGCCCTCGGTGCCCAGTGCGCCTGTCCCCGCGACCGCCGCGGCATCCGCCGTGCCCGGCGCTGCGGCGCCCGTTGCCGCGCGTTCGGAAGAAGTCGTCATCACGACCGACGTGCTGCGCCTGACGTTCGACACCATGGGCGCCCAACTGGTGCGCGCCGAGCTGCTGAAGTACCCGGCTACCGGCCAACCGGACAAGCCCACGGTGCTGCTGGACCGCGCCGCCGGCCTGAACTACGTGGTGCAGACCGGCGTGGTCGGCGCCCCCAACGGCCAGAGCTTCCCAACGCACCAGACGCCTTTCCGTATCGTGTCCTCGGAGCGCCAGCTGACCGGCGACAACCTGGTGGTCGCCTTCGAAGGCGAATCCGGCGGCGTGAAAGTCACCAAGACCTTCACCCTGCACCGCGGCCGCTATGACGTCGACGTGCGCCACGACCTGGCCAACGTAGGCGCCGCCCCCGTGTCGCCCGCCCTGTACCTGCAGCTCGAACGCGACGGCAACGACCCCGCCGACACGTCCAGCTTCTATCACACCTTCACCGGTTTCGCGGTCTACTCGGAACAGGACAAGTTCCAGAAGATCACCTTCAGCGACATCGAAAAGAAGAAGGCCAGCTACATCAAGCAATCGGACAACGGCTGGATCGCCGTGGTCCAGCACTATTTCGCCACCGCCTGGGTGCCCCCGCAGGGCAAGCAGCGCACCAACGAACTGCTGGAAGTGCAGAAGAACCTGTACGCCGCTCGCAGCATCGAAGCCGTGGGCGAGATCGCCCCTGGCGCCGCCACGCGCGTCGACTCGCACCTGTGGGTCGGTCCGCAAGACCAGAAGGCCATGGCGGCCCTGGCCCCCGGTCTGGAACTGGTGGTCGACTACGGCTGGCTGACCATCATCGCCAAGCCGCTGTTCAAGCTGATGACCTGGCTGCACTCCCTCCTGGGCAACTGGGGCTGGACGATCGTGGCGCTGACCGTGCTGATCAAGGCCGTGTTCTACCCCCTGGCCGCCGCCAGCTACCGCTCCATGGCCCGCATGAAGCAGGTCGCTCCGCGCCTGCAGGCCCTGAAGGAAAAGTACGGCGACGACAAGCAGAAGCTCAACGCGGCCATGATGGAGATGTACCGCACCGAGAAGATCAATCCGCTGGGCGGCTGCTTGCCGATGGTGGTGCAAATCCCGGTGTTCATCTCGCTGTACTGGGTGCTGCTGGCCAGCGTGGAAATGCGCGGCGCGCCGTGGATCCTGTGGGTGCACGACCTGTCGATCCGCGACCCGTACTTCATTCTGCCCGCCATCATGATGGCCACCATGTTCCTGCAGATCAAACTGAACCCGACGCCTCCGGACCCCATCCAGGCCAAGGTCATGATGATCATGCCGCTGGTGTTCGGCGGGATGATGTTCTTCTTCCCGGCCGGCCTGGTGCTCTACTGGTGCGTCAACAACACCCTGTCGATCGCGCAGCAGTGGTCCATCACCCGCGCCATGCAGCGCAAGACGGAAGCTGCAGCCAACCGCTGATATCCGCGCTTGCTCAAGAAACCGGTCCCATGCGGACCGGTTTTTTTTCGCCCCGGCAGGATGCTCCATGCCAATCCGCGACTTTCTTGATAGTTATTCTTTATCAAGTTTTATAGATCAATCAACTTCACACAGTAAGGCAAGACCCCTATGATGTGTCGGAGATAGCCCCTGGCCGGCAATGCCGGGGTTGTCCCAGACACGGCGCGGGGCCCACAGTGGCTCCCCGCATTCCAGCATTTCATAGGGAGTGTGCTATGACCGACAAGAAGACGCATCTGACCACCGCCGCAGGCGCGCCCGTGGCCGACAATAACAACACGCTGACCGCCGGCCCGCGCGGCCCGGCGCTGTTGGAAGACTTCTGGCTGATAGAAAAGCTCGCCCATTTCGACCGCGAGCGCATCCCTGAACGCGTGGTGCACGCCAAGGGCTCCGGCGCCTACGGCACCTTCACCGTCACCCACGACATCTCGCGCTACACCCGCGCCAATATCTTTTCCCAGGTCGGCAAGCAGACCCCGCTGTTCCTGCGCTTCTCGACCGTGGCCGGCGAGCGCGGCGCGGCGGACGCCGAGCGCGACGTGCGCGGCTTCGCCATCAAGTTCTACACCGAGGAAGGCAATTGGGACCTGGTGGGCAACAACACGCCGGTCTTCTTCATCCGCGACCCGCTGAAATTCCCCGACTTCATCCACACCCAGAAACGCGACCCCAAGACCAATCTGCGCAATGCCACCGCCGCCTGGGACTTCTGGTCGCTCAACCCCGAATCGCTGCACCAGGTCACGACCCTGATGAGCGACCGCGGCATTCCCGCCAACCTGCGCCAGCAACACGGCTTCGGTTCGCACACGTTCAGCTTCATCAACAAGGACGGCGAGCGCTTCTACGTGAAGTTCCACTTCAAATCGCAGCAGGGCATCGCCTGTCTGAGCGACGAGGAAGCCGCGCAAGTGGTCGCCCATGACCGCGAAAGCTCGCAGCGCGACCTGTTCGACAACATTGAGCAGGGCAATTTCCCGAAGTGGACGCTGAAGGTGCAGATCATGCCCGAGGCGGAAGCCGCGACGTATCACATCAACCCCTTCGACCTCACCAAGGTCTGGCCGCACGGCGACTATCCGCTGATCGAAGTGGGCGTGCTGGAACTGAACAAGAATCCCGAGAACTACTTCGCCGAAGTGGAGCAGGCCGCCTTCACGCCAGCCAACGTGGTCCCGGGCATCGGTTTTTCGGCCGACAAAATGCTGCAGGGCCGCCTGTTCTCGTATGGCGATACGCACCGCTACCGCCTGGGCATCAACCACCATCAGATCCCGGTGAACGCGCCGCGTTGCCCGTTCCACAGCTTTCACCGCGACGGCGCGGGCCGCGTCGACGGCAACGCCGGAGCGACGTTGAACTACGAGCCCAACAGCGCGGGCCAGTGGAAGGAAACCCCGTCCGCGGGCGAACCGCCCCTGCCGTTGGACGGCCAGGCCGCGGCGCGCTGGAACCATCGCGTGGACGATGACTACTACTCGCAGCCGGGCGCGCTGTTCCGCCTGATGACGCCGGCGCAGCAAGAGCTGTTGTTCGGCAACATCGGCCGCCACATGGCCGGCGTGCCGGAAGAAATCCAGCGCCGCCAGCTGGAACATTTCCGCAAGGCGGATCCCGCCTACGCCGCCGGCGTTGCCAAGGCGCTGGGACTGAAGCTGTAAAGCGCGACGCGCCCATGCATAAGGCGGCCCATCCGGGCCGCCTTTTTTTGTGCTCGCAACCCCGCTCTGCGTGGCGGGCAATCAGCGCTGCATGCCCCAACGCCTGACCGTCACACGCTCCACGGTATCGAACACCAGGTTTTCCACAAGCAAGCCGATGATGACGACCGCCGCCAGCCCCGCGAACACCCGGTCTGTGTATAACTCGTTGCGGTTCTGGAAGATGTACCAGCCCAGGCCGCCCTTGCCGCTGGAAGCCCCGAACACCAGTTCCGCCGCGATCAGCGTGCGCCACGCAAACGCCCAGCCTATCCTCAACCCCGCGAGGATGGCCGGCAAGGCGGCGGGCACCAGGATCTGCAGCACATAGCGAAGACCGGTCAGGCCGTAATTGCGACCCGCCATGCGCAGAGTCTCCGACACCCCCAGAAAGCCCGCATACGTGTTCAGCGCCAGCGCCCACAACACCGAATGGATCAGCACGAACACCAGGCTGCCTTCGCCCAGCCCGAACCACAACAACGCCAGCGGCAATAGCGCGATGGCGGGCAGGGGGTTGAACATGGCGGTCAAGGTGGACAGCAGATCGCGCCCGAAGCGCGTCGACACCGCCAGCGTGGTCAGCACGAAGGCCAACGCCACGCCGGCCGCATAGCCCTGCGCCAGCACGCGCAACGACTGCCCGGCGCGCGCCAGCAGCTCGCCGCCGGCGATGCCCTGCACGAAGGCCACCGCCGTCTGCGTGGCGCTGGGTAGCAGCAGATCGTTATCGGTATAGCGCGCCGCCAGCTCCCAGATGCCGGCCAGCAGCGCCAGGATCGCCAGCTTGCGCAGGCTGGCGTGCTGCCATAGGCGCTCATGCCAGGGCAGGGACGCCTCAGCCGCTTGCGGCGGAAGAGGCGGCAGTTCGTACTCCACTTCGGGGCGTACGGGCACGGCGCCCGCGTAAGCAGTACTCATGCATGTTTCCTTCAGGCCGCAGCCCGTTCGGCGGGCGCTTGCGCCGGCGCGACATCGAACAGCAGGTCATGAATGCGTCTGGCAGCCGACTGGAAGGCCGCGGAGCCCTGGCTGTGCAGCCCGAAGGCATGCGCGTTCAGCTCGGCGCGCACGCGCCCCGGATGCGGCGACAGCAACAGCACGCGGCTGCCCAGCACCAATGCCTCTTCGATCGAATGCGTGACGAACAGCAGCGTGAAGCGCTCGCCTTCCCACAATGCCAACAGTTCTTCCTGCATGCGCCGCCGCGTCAACGCGTCCAGCGCCGCGAAGGGTTCGTCCATCAGCAGTACCCGCGGCTGCATGGCCAGGGCGCGGGCAATGGCCACGCGCTGCTTCATGCCGCCAGACAAGGTGTGCGGATAGGCATCGGCGAACGCGGACAGCCCGACCTTATCCAGGTAGTGCATGGCGCGCTCGTCGGCCTCGCGCCTGCCGAGCTTGCGCGAGGCCACCAGCGGAAACGCCACGTTCTGGCGCAGCGTCTTCCACGGCGGCAATTGGTCGAATTCCTGGAACACCACGATGCGGTCTGGCCCGGGGCCACGCACGGTCTTGCCGTCGACGGCGATGCGGCCTTCGGTCGGCTCGATGAAGCCCGCGATCGCCTTGAGCAGCGTGGACTTGCCGCAGCCGGATGCCCCCAGCAGGATAAAGCGCTCCGCATCATGCACGTCGAAACTGACCTGATGCGTGGCGCGCACGCGCCGTTCGCGCGTCTTATATTCGATCGACACCTTATCCACAGCCAGCAAAGGCGCGGCCTTTTCGGTGTTATCCACAGGGGCTGCGGCGCTCAGCCCCATATCAGCTGCCTTGCGCGATGATGGCATCGTCAAAGAAATAGTCGCGCCAGCTTGCCGGCGCGTTCTTGATCGCGCCGACCTTGTGCATGAATTCGGCTAGCGCGTAGGTATTCTGCGGTTCCAGCTTGAATTGCACGTCGGGATTCTTGATCACCTTGATCAGGAAGTCGCGGTCCAGCTTGGCGCCGGTGACGCGCAGATAGGTGTCCGCAGCCTGTTCCGGATTGGCGGCGGCAAACTGGGCGGCTTCCTGCAATGCGGCCTGGAACGCCTTGTAGGTCTTCGGATTTTCCTTGCGGAATTTCTCGGTGGCGAACAACACCGTCGACGAACTGGGTCCGCCCAGCACGTCATAGGATTTGAGCACGATGCGCGCATTGGGATTCCCGGCGAGTTCCTGCTCCTGAAAGGGCGGGTTGCCGAAATGCCCGGTGATTTCCGTGCCGCCCGCGATGATGGCAGCGGCCGCGTCTGGATGCGGCAGCGCGACGGAAATCTTGTCCAGCTTGTTGAACTGCGCATCGCCCCACAGCTTGGCCGACGCCAGCTGCAACACGCGCGATTGCACCGACACGCCCACCGCCGGCACCGCGATGCGATCCTTGTCGGTGAAGTCGGCAATCGTCTTCACGTTGGGATTGTTGCTGACCAGGTAGTAGGGAAAGTTGCCCAGTGAAGCCACGCCCTTCACGTTCTGCTTGCCGCGCGTGCGATCCCAGATCGTCAGCAGCGGTCCCACGCCCGCCCCCGCGATATCCACCGCTCCCGACAGCAGCGCATCGTTCACCGCCGAGCCGCCAGACAGCTTGGCCCACTCGACCGAGATATCCACACCATCGGCCTTGCCGTGCTTTTCGATCAATTGCTGGTCACGCGCCACGTTCAGCAGCAAATAAACAATGCCGTACTGCTCGGCGATGCGGATGCGGCCTTCCGCCATGGCCGGCGTGGGTGAAGCCAGCGCCAGCACGGCAAGTATCAGCGCTAGGCCTGCGCCGGTAGCGGCCTGGACCAAGCGATCACGTAGAGCGGAGGAAAAACCCATGGCGGTCCCTGTGGATAAATGGTTTGCGCGAAATTGCGGCAGGCTGACCATCAGAAAGGCAGGTCGCCTTCGATGGTGGTGCGGTACAGCTTGCGGCGCAGATGGTCCGGCGTGCCGCCGGCCAGGTGGATCAGGGAACGGTTGTCCCAGAACACCAGGTCATGCGGCTGCCATTGGTGGCGGTAGATGTGTTCGGGCCGGATGCTATGGGCGAACAGCTCGTCCAGGATCTGGCGGCTCTCGTCTTCGGGCAGGCCTTCGATACGGGTGGTGAAGCCCTCGCTCACGAACAGCGCGCGGCGGCCGGTTTCGGGATGGGTGCGCACCACCGGATGAATCACTTCCTGCACCTGCGCCACCTGCTGCGCGCTGAGATTGGGGCGCCACGCGCCTTCCTTCTGCAATTGGCCGTATTTGGCCAGATAGGAATGCACGGCGCGCTTGCCTTCGATGGCGTCGCGCAAGACGGCCGGCAGGGTGTCGTACGCCACATGCATGTCGGCGAACAGCGTGTCGCCCCCTTGCGCAGGCAGCTCCTGCGCGTGCAGCAGCGAGCCCAGGCTCGGCAGTTCCTTGTACGAGATGTCCGAATGCCAGTACTTGCCGGCATCGCCCAGCCCTATCGGCTGGCCGTCTTCGACGATGTTGGAGACGATGAGGATCTCGGGATGCCCAGGCAGATGGAATTGATGCAGCACATGGATCATCAGGCGGCCGAAGCGGCGGCTGAAATCGATGTGCTGTTTCGGCGTGATGCGCTGGTCGCGGAACACCAGCAGGTGATGGTCCAGATGCGCACGATGCACCTGGGCGAAATCGGCCGGGGCCAGCTCGCGCGACAGGTCGATGCCGACGATTTCTGCGCCTGTCACGGCCGCCAGAGGGCGGATCGAAAAGGCTTGCGTCGCGGGTTCGGCATACGCCTCGGACAGGCGCAACGCGTTGCTCTGGGACATGGATCGCTCCTTGCGCGAATGCCGCCGGCCAGGCCGGCTCAGGAACGATCCATTATGAAAACGGGCAACCCCTACGCAAACGAATTATTCGGCCTTTGTTCAAGCCTGCGCGTCATATGGCGCGCCCTCGCGTTGCGGCTATAAGCTTATTCGCGCGAAAGGAACTTGCCGCGCACGGAGCCGATATGCTGCTCCATCTTGCGCACCGCGGCCTTTTTATCGCCGCGCTCGACCATCTTGTACAGGTCTTCCAGTTCCGCCACATTGGGCTTTTCGGCCTTGCCCGCAGGCGGTCGGAACCACAGGCGCATGGAACGGTCCAGCAGACTGCCCGCAAACTCCGCCAGGATGTCATTGCGGGCGGCTTCGTACAGCGTCTGGTGGAATCTGCGGTCGATTTCCATGCTGCCCAGGCGGTCCTGGCGTTCATGGCATTCCCAACCTGCCGCTACCAGCGCTTGCAAGCGTTCCAGCAGCGCCGGCGTGGCATTGTCCACAGCCAGGCCGGTCAGATGCGGTTCAACCAATAGGCGCGCCGCAATCAGTTCGAAGAAGCTGTCTATGGTTTCCGCTTTGACCAGAATGCCCTTGCGCGGCAGGATGTCGACCAGGCCCTCGCGATCCAGCCGGTGTATGGCCAGGTGGATGGGGCTGCGGCCAAGCGACAGCTGTTCGCTCAGTTGCGCAACATTGATCTGGTCCCCCGCGCGCAGCTCCTGCGTCAGGATCATGCGCTTGATCGCGATATACGCCTGTTCGCCGAGCGAAGCCGCCGGCGCGGTGTCTTCCTGCAGTCGCTTGGGGGTAAGGGTTTTGGGCATGCGGTGATGGTTGCTGACCACGCGCCGCTACCGGCGCAGACCGCTGCGATTATAGCGACCGGTGCGGGCGGACCAGCGTTTCCTCAATCGATGCGCACGTTGCCATCCTTGATGGCCTGCCCATATTTGGCGGATTCCGCTTTCATGAAGGCCGCAAACGTGTCCGGGGCGGAGGCCGCCGCCACCATGCCCTGCTGTGCCAGGATCTGGCGCACGTCGGCGTCCTGCAGCGCTGCCGAGTACATCTGGTTCAGGCGCTGCACCCGTTCCGCGGGCACGCCGCTACGCGTCAGCAGCCCCATCCAGGTTTGCGATTCGAAACCCTGCAAGCCGGCCTCGGCAAAGGTCGGCACATCGGGCAGCGCTGGCGTGCGTACGCTTCCAGCCACCGCGAGGGCGCGCAGCTTGCCCGCCTGGATATGCGGCGCGACCACGCCCACGTCCCCCAGGGTCGCATCCACTTCGCCGCTCAGCACCGCCATGGTGGCCGGCGCCGCGCCCTTGTATGGCACGTGCATCATGCCCAGGCCGGCCTGCTTTTTCAGCATCTCGAAGCCCAGGTGGCCCGATGAACCATTGCCGAACGAAGAGAAGGTCGCCTTGTCGCCCTGTTCCTTGGCCCACGCCAGAAACGCCTTCAGATCGCCGGCCGGGACCTTGGGTCCGACCACCAGCACATGCGGGTTGGACGCCAACTGCGTGACCGGCTGGAAGTCCTTCACGCTGTCATAGGGCAACTGGTTCAGCAAGTAGGGATTGATGACGAAGCTCGCCGCGATCAACAGGACGGTGTTGCCGTCTGCGGGCTTGCCTAGCAAGGTCTGCGCGCCTATCACGGTGCTGCCGCCAGGACGGTTTTCGACAATGATGTTGGCGCCGTTGTTCTTGGCAATGGCCTTGGCCAGCGCCCGCGCCAGCGCGTCCGAGGAACCGCCCGCGGTGTACGGCACGATCAACGTCATGGGCTGCGACGGGAAAGTGTCGGCGGCGGCGTTCACGCTGGCCAGCCCCAGCGCGACTAACAGTACGGTTTTCTTCATGATATCTACCCCTTGATTTTTCATCGGTGCCGAACGCTCGTCGGCTTATTCCGCGTAGCGCAGGCCCGCTCGCACGACGTTGCGCAATGAGCCTATGCCTTCCACCCAACATTCCACGACGTCGCCGTCAGCCAGGAACACGGGGGGTTGGCGAGCCGCGCCTATCCCCTCGGGCGTGCCGGTCAGGATGACGTCGCCCGGCAGCAGAGTGAGTCCTTGCGACAGCTCGGCGATCACACGCGCCACGCTGAAGATCTGGTTGCGTGTGTGGCCATGCTGCATGCGCACGCCATTGACCTCGCAGCCCAGGGCGAGATTCTGCGGGTCGCCGATTTCATCCACGGTGATCAGGACCGGCCCCATCGGGCAGGTCGCGTCCAGGCTCTTGCCCTTGAACCATTGCGCGCCGTGCGCGCGTTGCAGATCGCGCGCGCTGAGGTCATTGGCTACCGTATAGCCGAACACATGGCTGAGGGCATCGGCTTCGGCGATATCGCGTCCCTCCTTGCCGATCACCACGGCCAGCTCGACCTCCCAGTCCAGCTTGGCGGTATAGGCCTCGTGCAGCGGCACGCTGTCGCGCGGCCCCACGACCGTGGTGGGCAGCTTGCTGAAGAAGGTAGGGCGCTCAGGCAGTTCGACCTCCTGCCCTTCGCGCTTGCCTTTGCTTTCGTCGTAGTGCTTGAGATAGTTCCAGCCCACGCAGAACACATTGCGCTGCGGGATGATGGGCGCAAGCAGACGCACCGACTCCAGCGGCACCGCCGCGCCGCTGGCCTGCACGACATTGCTTAGCAGCGCCTGTACGTCTGCCACGCCCTGGAAGGGCGTAATGGCCTGGCCATCCAGCCGGCCCAATACCGGGCCGGACTCGCTGGCATAGCGAACAATTTTCATGGTGTCAGTCCGCGAGACGCGCCTGGCCCTGGATTTCCACCAGGATCTCGGGCTTGGCCAGGGCGGATACCTGCACCAGTGCGCAGGCGGGGAAATCACCGCTGAAGAATTCGCGGCGCGCCTTCCACACCTGCTGGTTGTCCGCCATGTTGGTCAGGAAGATCGTCATCGTCACCATGTCGTCGATCTGGCCGCCTGCGGCTTCCAGCAGATGCTTCATCTTTGCAAAGATGACCTGGGCCTGTTCATAGGCATCCGCGCCCTGGATCGTCGTGCCGTCGTTGGCGCGGGCGGTCAGCCCAGACAGATAAACCGAATCTTTCACGCGCAGGCAGTTGGACCACAGGCCGGGTTCGGCTTCGGCGACGTGGGGGCTGGTGATGCGTACTTTGTGGACCATGGGATTTCCTGTTCAAGGTAGGGTGGGAACGGCCAATTAAAATAACAGTGATATTTCACAGTTATATCAATGATAGGCTGGCGCGCCCAAATGAGTCAAGGCCGAGCCGGACTCGCGGACATACGCATTTACCCTTGGAACGGGAGAATTTCGCCGGTGTAGCGCGCGGCGAAGCCTGTGGATAAGTCTTGGGATAAGCCTGGTGGCAAGCTCGGGAAAAGCGGTGGATTGCCGGGGGATATCCCGGTGGATAGGCGGTGAATAGCCAGTGGACAGGCTGTGCACAACTCGGCCACGCCATGAAAAAGGCGCAGACCTTTGAAAGTCTGCGCCTTTTAAATCAATGACTTGCGTGGGTCAGGACTTCGGCAGAAACGCCTGCACCAGTTTCACCCAATAAGTCGCGCCCACCGGCAGCAGGGCGTCGTTGAAGTCGTAATTCGGATTGTGCAGCTGGCACGGACCCATGCCGTGATAGGTTTCCATGCGGTGGTCGCCGTCGCCATTGCCCAGGAACAGGTAGGTCCCCGGCACCGCCTCCAGGAAGAAGGAGAAGTCCTCCGCGCCCATGAAGGGCGGCATTTCACGCTGCACATTTTCAGCGCCGAAGGCGTCTTCGGCCACCTGGGCGGCGAAGGCGGTTTCCTTTTCCCAGTTGACCAGCGGCGGATACGCGCGCACGAAATCCAGTTCGCCCGTGCCGCCATACACCTGCGGCAAGGTGGTCGCGATGCGGCGCATGTCGGCCTCGATCTTGTCCAGGGTCTCTACCGAATACGTGCGCACGGTGCCGCGCAGCACGGCTTCGCCGGGAATCACGTTGTAGGCGTCGCCCGCGTGGATCTGCGTGATCGACAGCACGGCCTGATCCAGCGGATTCTTGCCGCGCGAGATCACCGTCTGCAGGGCGTGCACCATGTCGGCCGCGACGATGATGGGGTCCACCGATGCGTGCGGCTGCGCCGCGTGGCCACCCACGCCCTTGATGACGATATCCCAGCGGTTGCTGGAGGCCATGGTCGGTCCTGCGCGGAACCCGAACTGGTTGACCGGCATGCCGGGCATGTTGTGGATGCCGAATACCGCGTCGCAGGGAAATTTCTCGAACAGGCCGTCCTGCATCATGGCGCGCGCGCCGGCGTTGCCGCCTTCTTCGGCCGGCTGGAATATGAACACCACCGTGCCGTCGAAATCGCGATGGGTCGACAAGTATTGCGCCGCCCCCAGCAACATCGTCGTATGCCCGTCATGGCCACAGCCATGCATGCGTCCGCTGATGGTGGACTTGTGCGCGAAGCGGTTGTGTTCCGGCATGGGCAGCGCGTCCATGTCGGCACGCAGGCCTATGGTCTTCTTGCCGCTGCCGCCGCGCAATATGCCCACCACACCGGTTTTCCCCAGCCCGGTGTGGACTTCCAGGCCCCAGCCGCGCAAACGCTCCGCCACCAGCGCCGACGTGCGCGTTTCCTGGAAAGCGAGTTCAGGATGGGCGTGGATATCCCGTCGCAATGCGGTGAGGTCGCCGTGGGCGCGTTCGATTTCGTCTATGGTTTTCATGGCTGTGGATAAGGCGTAAGAGTTGGGTTCAGGTATTTGGCTTCACGCATCGTTCAGATGGCAGGCGCTGAACTGTCCCGGCGCAACTTCCCGCAACAGCGGCCGCTCCGTCTTGCAGCGCGGCATGGCATGCGGGCAGCGGGGGTGGAACGCGCAGCCCGCCGGCGGATCCAGCGGCGACGGCAGTTCACCCTTGATGGGCTGGTAAGTGCGCCGCCCCGGCTGCAGCGTCGGCAGTTCCTTCAGCAAGGCCTGCGTGTACGGATGGTTGGCGCGCCGGAAGACCGTGTCGGTAGGCGCCAGCTCCACCACGCGGCCCAGGTACATGATGGCCACGCGGTCCGATATGTGGCTGACCACGCTGAGGTTGTGGCTGATGAAAAGATAGGTCAGGTCCAGGTCGGCGCGCAACTGTTCGAACAGATTAAGCACCTGGGCCTGAATCGAAACGTCCAGCGCCGCGACCGCCTCGTCGCAGACGATGACCGAAGGCTTGAGCGCCAGGGCCCGCGCAATTCCTACGCGTTGCCTCTGGCCGCCGGAGAATTGATGGGGATAACGCTGTGCAAAAGCCGGATCCAGCCCGACCTGGCGCATCAGCCCGGCCACATATTCAGCCTTGTCGCGCGCGCGGACCAGGCCGTGCGCCACGGGCGCCTCGCCGATGATCTCGCGCACGCGCATGCGTGGATTCAACGAGGCATAGGGATCCTGGAAGATCATCTGCACGCCCAGCTCATAGGCGCGCCGCTCCGGGCCCGCCATGGCCTTCACAGCCTTGCCCTTGTAGCTGACCTCGCCCGCGGTCGGCGGCAGGATGCCGGACACGATGCGGCCCAGCGTGGATTTGCCGCAGCCCGATTCGCCGACGATGCCTATCACTTCGCCTTGCCGCACATCCAGGTCGACGCCGGCCACCGCATGCACGACCTGCGTCTTCAAGCCGGCGCCCAACAGGTTGGCGATGCGGCCTGCCAGGTCCACCGGCTGCACGAAACGCAGCTCGACCTCGCGCAGCGACAGGATGGGAACCGCGGACTCGCGTTCTGCTGCGCTCATTTGATGTCTGGTCCTCCGGCATGCCAGCAACGCACCCATTGCGCCGGGCGCACTTCCACCGGCTGCGGTTCGACCAGACAGGCGTCGGTAGCGCGCGGACAGCGCCCGCGGAACGCACAGCCCTGGGGCAGATTGAGCAGCGACGGCGTCATGCCCGGAATCGGAACCAACGGCTTGCCGCGCGATTCGGGCGTGGGAATGGAAGCGATCAAGCCATGCGTGTAGGGATGCATGGGATGGCTGATGACGGCCTGCGTGCTGCCGGTTTCCACCACGCGGCCCGCATACATGACCGCGACGCGATCCGCCAGGCCCGCCACCACCGCCAGGTCATGCGTGATCCAGATGAGCGCCGTGCCGGTCTCGCGGCACAGCTTCTGCACTTCGAACAGGATCTGCCCTTGTATGGTCACGTCGAGCGCGGTGGTGGGCTCGTCGGCGATGATCATGCGCGGCGAATTCAACAGCGCGATCGCGATCGCCACGCGCTGCCGCATGCCGCCGGACAGCTGATGCGGATAGGTGCGCAGCCGTTCCTCGGGCGAAGGGATGCCCACCATGGCCAGCGTCTGCACGGCGCGCTGGCGCGCCTGCTCGCGCGATACCTTGCCATGCGCCTGCACCGCCTCGATCATTTGCGTATCGACGCGCAGCACCGGGTTCAGGGTCATCATGGGATCCTGGAAGATCATGGCGATCTCCTGGCCCCTGATCGCACGCCAGCGTGCGGGCGTTGCGCTGCGCAGGTCTTCGCCGTTGAACCGCAAGGTGCCGTCGACAATGCGGCCCGGCTCATCCAGCAGCCCCATCAGCGAAAAGCCGGTGATGCTCTTACCCGATCCCGATTCGCCTACCAGCCCCAGGATCTCGCCTTCGGCCAGCGTCAGGTCCACGCCATCCACCGCCTTCACCACGCCGTTGCGCGTGAAGAAATGCGTCTTCAGGCCATGCACCTCAAGAATGGGCGTGGGCGACGACAAGGACTTTTCCACAGGAGTCTGCATCGCACCCGCCCTCAGTTCGCGTGGCGCGGGTTGAGCACGTCGCGCAAATGGTCGCCCACCAAGTTGATGGCGACGATGGCCAGCGCCAGAGCAATGCCGGGAAAGAAGGAGATCCAGTACTGGCCGGACAGCAGGTACTCGAAACCGTTGTAGATCAGCATGCCCAGCGATGGCTCCGTCACCGGCACGCCCACGCCCAGGAATGACAGCGTGGCTTCGAGCGCGATAGCGTGCGCCAGATCGATGGTGGCGATCACGATCAAGGGCGGCATACAGTTCGGCAGCACATGGCGGAACAGCACGCGCCCCCAGGACAGCGACATGCAGCGCGCCGCCTCCACGTATTCCTTGCCGCGTTCGACCAGCGCCGCGCCGCGCGCGGCGCGCGCGAAGTACGCCCACTGCACCACGATCAGCGCGATGATCACCTTATCCACACCCTTGCCCAGAATCGCCAGCAGCATCAGTGCAACCAGGATGGCGGGGAACGACAACTGGATATCCACAATCCGCATCAGCAAGGCATCGATGCGCCCGCCGAAATAGGCCGCCACCAAACCCACCGTGGCGCCGATGCCAAAGGCCGCCAGCACCGACACGCTGGCCACCAGCAGGCTGGTGCGCATGCCGTACAGAATCGCCGAAAACAAGTCGCGCGCCAGGCCGTCGGTGCCCAACCAATAGCGCATGCTGCCGTCGCCGCTTTCGCTGCCCGGCTTGAGCTTGGAATCCATGATGTCCAGCGTCGCCAGGTCATAGGGATTCTGCGGCGCGATCCACGGCGCAAGCAGCGCCGCGCCCACGATCAGGACCAGCATGATCAGGCCCAGCGTGGCCAGCTTGCTGGCGAAGAAATCCGACAGGAAGCGGCGCCAGGGTGTTTGCTCCTTGGCCTGAACCGGCGGCGCGGCGGCGGTGGCGGGTGTGTTCATCGGCGGCTATCCAAGCGTACGCGGGGGTCCAGCACCGTGTAGATGATGTCCACCACCAGATTCAACATGACCAGGAAGAACACGATCAAGAGCAGGTATGCGACCACCACCGGACGATCCAGATTGATGATGGAATCGATCAGCAGCTTGCCCATGCCCGGCCAAGAAAACACGGTCTCGGTGACGACGGCGAACGCCATCACCTGGCCGAATTCAAGGCCTGCCACCGTCACCACCGGGATCAGAATGTTCTTGAGCAGATGCACGCCCAACACGCGCTTTTCAGACAAGCCCTTGGCGCGCGCGAACTTGATGTAGTCCATGGGCAAGGCTTCGCGCGTGGCCGCCCGCGTCACGCGGATGATCATTGCGCACTTGGCGATTGCGATCGTGGCCGCGGGCAGCGCCAAGCTCAGCCAGCCGTCAAAGGTCAACACGCTGAGCTGCAGCGAGCCGATGCTGACGGTCTGGCCGCGCCCGCCCGCCGGCACCCAGCCCAGGATCACCGCGAACACCATGATGAGCATCAGGCCGACCCAGAAGTTGGGCAGCGAAAAGCCCAGCACCGAGCCTGTCATGATGGCGCGCGAACCGACCGCCTTGGGCTTCAGGCCCGCCAGGATGCCCAGCGGCACGCCGATCAGCACCGACAGCAGCATGGCCACACAGGCCAGCTCCACGGTGGCCGGCATGCGCTCCAGGATCAGCCTCATGGCCGGTTCGCCCGTCAGGAAGCTATTGCCGAAATCGCCGCGCACCGCCTGGCCCATGAAGATCAGGTATTGCCGCCAGAGCGGCAGGTCCAGGCCCAGCGATGCGCGCACCGCGGCGCGTTGCGCCTCGGTGGCCTCGGGGCTCGCCAGCATCGACACCGGATCGCCCACCATGTAGATGCCGGCGAAGACCAGCGCCGACATGACGAGCATGACGACGATGGTCTGCAGCAGCCTTCTTACGATTGTTGCAAGCACTAGCGCCTTACTTCTTCAGCGTTGCAAACTGCGCGAGCGTGACCTGGTCGGGACGGCCCTGATAGCGGATGTCGCTCTTCATCGCCCATACCGACAGTTCAAAATGCACCGGCAGCATGGCGTAGTCGTCCATGGCGATGTTGCTGGCCTTGGACAACAGGTCCGCGCGCTTGGCGTCGTCCATGGTGGACGAGGCTTCCTTCACCAGCGCGTCCATATTGGGGTTGGAATAGCGGCTGCGGTTGGTGGTGCCCAGGCCCGCTTCCGGATTGCGCGTCACCAGCAACGACGTCAGCGCGTTGGACATCTCGCCGCTGGTCACGGACCAGCCCGCCAGATAGGCCGAGAACGCATAGCTGTCGCGGTTCTTGAAGAACACCGGGGGCGCCATTGCATCCACACTGGTCTTCACGCCGATGCGGGTCCACATCGACGCAATTGCCTGCGCCACCTTCGAATCGTTGACATAGCGGCCCGACGGCGAACCCAGCGTGATGGAGAATCCATTGGGATAGCCCGCTTCCTTCAGCAGCGCCTTGGCCTTTTCCACGTCGGCCTTGGGCGCCTTGGAATGTTCCTTGCTGGAACCGAACATGGGGTAGGGCAGCAGATTGCCTGCGGGCAGCGCCACGCCGCCCATCACGCGCTCGACCAGCGCATCGCGGTTGATCGCCAATGACAGCGCCTCGCGCACGCGCTTGTCCTTCATGGGGTTCTTGTCGGTGCCTTGCACGCCGGGCGACGGTTCGGCGAACTGATCCAGCGCCAGGTACACAACGCGTACCGACGGAGTTTCTTCCACATATAGCTTCTTGTCGCCCTTCAGCTTGGGCAGGTCATCGGTCGGAGGATCCTCGATCATGTCGACGTCGCCGGCAAGCAGCGCGGCCACGCGCGCCGCCGCGTTGCTGATGGGGCGGTAGACCACCCGATCCCATTCGGGCTTCTTGCCCCAATAATTGTCGTTGCGCGCCAGCACGAATTCAGCGCCACGCTTCCACGACACGAACTTGTAGGGACCGGTGCCGATCAGGCCGTCGCCGCTATTGAGTTCGGTGGTCGTCTTGCCTTCCGCGGCCGGGCCGGACGCCGCCTTCTTCGACATGATGGGCAATTGCGCCAGGTTCACCAGCAGGTTCGGCGCCACGTCCTTGGTGGTGATGCGCACGGTGCTGGCATCGACCGCTTCGGTCTTCTCGACCGAGCCCAGATACAGCGTGAAGGGCGAAGGGCTGTTGGGCACCTTGGGCACACGCGCATAAGTAAAGACCACGTCTTCCGCGGTGAACGGCGTGCCGTCGGAGAACTTCACATTGGGACGCAGTTTGAAGGTCCACACCTTGCCGTCCACGGTCCAGGACTCGGCCAGCGCGGGCTGCGGTTTGAGCTGCGCGTCGGTGGCAACCAGGGTATCGAAAATGGTCTGGGAGATCTGCGTATTGGGCGTGAGCGCGTGATACTGCGGATCCATCGAGGACGGCTCGGTCTTCAGGGCGATCACCAGATCGCGGGCCATAGCCGAACTGAATGTGCCGAAGGCCAATATCACCGCGGCTGAGCCGCAGGCCAAGACACGCGAAAACCGAGATGCCATTGTGATCTCCCTGGATTGTTTCGGGTTTTGAACCTCCGGGCCACATTAACCAGCAAACAAGGGACGGCGCAACAGTTATATTCCCTTATTGTTCTCGCCTCGCCTTGCCCGAAATATGTCCGCCTACGCCCCCATCGCCGCCATCGCAACCGCCCCCGGAAGAGGCGGTATCGGCGTCGTCCGCATCTCCGGCACGGACCTGTCCGAACTCGTACGCCGCCTGTTCCAGCGCGAACTGACGCCGCGCCATGCGCACTACCTGCCGTTCAAATCCGGCGCCGGCGAATTGCTGGACGAAGGCATCGCCATCTACTTCCGCGCGCCGCATTCCTATACCGGCGAAGACGTGCTCGAACTGCAAGGGCATGGCGGCCCGGCCGTACTGCGCCGCGTACTGGAAAGCTGCCTGGCCGCAGGCCGCGACCTCGACATCCGGCTGGCCGAACCCGGCGAATTCACGCGCCGCGCCTTCCTCAACGACCGCATGGACCTGGCTCAGGCAGAAGCCGTAGCCGATTTGATCGAGGCCTCGTCGGTGGCCGCGGCGCGCGGCGCCATGGCATCGCTGTCGGGCGATTTTTCCGCGCGCGTGAACGACCTGTCGGACCGCATTATCCATTTGCGCATGCTGGTCGAAGCAACCCTGGATTTCCCCGAGGAAGAGATCGACTTCCTCGAAAAGTATCAAGCCCGTCCTACCCTGGAAGCCTTGACCGCCGATCTCTCCAAGCTGATCGCGCAGGCGCGCCAGGGTGTGATCCTGCGCGAAGGCCTGCACGTGGTGTTGGCCGGCCAACCCAATGTGGGCAAGTCCAGCCTGCTCAACGCGCTGGCCGGCGACGACATCGCCATCGTCACGCCGATCGCGGGCACGACGCGCGACAAGGTGGTGCAGGAGATCCACATCGACGGCGTGCCGCTGCACATCGTCGATACGGCGGGCCTCAGGGAAACCGAGGACACGGTCGAGAGCATAGGCATCGCGCGTACCTGGCAGGAGATCGAGCGCGCCGACGTGATCCTGCATCTGCAGGATGCCACCCAGCCCGGCGACGAGCTCGACGCGCAGATCACCGCGCGCCTGCCGCCGCGCACGCCGGTGCTCAAGGTTTTCAACAAGGTGGACCTGTTATCCACACCCTTTGCTGCCGGCCCTCAGGAACTAGGCATCTCGGCCAAGCGCGGCGCGGGTCTGGACGAACTGCGCGCGGAGTTGCTGCGTATCGCCGGCTGGAATCCCGGGGGCGAATCCCCCTGGCTGGCGCGCGAACGGCATCTGCACGCCCTGCAGGATGCGGCGGAGCACCTGGAACTTGCCGGCGCGCATGCGGAGCAGGACGACCGGGTGCTGGACCTGTTTGCGGAAGAACTGCGGCTGGCGCATGACAGCCTGTCCAGCATCACGGGCAAGTTCACCAGCGACGATCTGCTGGGCGAGATTTTCTCGAGCTTCTGCATCGGGAAATAAGCCGCGCTATCGCGTGTTGCAGCGCCGCAGCCCGGCATTCAGTGCTTGCGCGCCGCTTCCACCAGGCATTCGGACAAGCGGTCGAAATGCGACAGCGCGGCCTGGCTCAATTCAACCTGCTTGCGGCGCGCATCTTCGGTATCGACAAGCAGCACCCAGCCTTTCTCACGCATGGATTTCAAGCGCGCATGCAAAGTCGCGGGCGAGCCTATGCTGTCCACCGCCATCACGTCGCGCACGGACAAGCGGCGCTGTTCCTGCGATGCCCGCGCTATCAGCGTGAGTATGCGTTCTTCCATGGGATCGAGCGACGGCAAGGAAGGCAGGCCGCGCAGCGCATCGGCCAGGCGCAGAAAGCGCAGGTAGATATCGGCAGGTCTCTTTTTTTCTTTCATGGATAATGGACGCAGCGACCGATAAGCGGCGGAATTCGAGGCATGGAGAACATTCTAGATCAGGGCAAATGGGCTCTGGTGACGATGGCACTGTTCCTGGGCAGTCTGGCAGTCAATGAGTGGGTTTTCACCAACCTTGAGTTTGTGCGCGGCATCAACTGGATCTATCTGCCAGCAGGCGTGCGCCTGATATGCACGCTGCTGTTCGGCCTGCCAGCGGCGCTGGGCCTGTTGGCGGGATCCTGGCTGGCCTGCTTTTTCTATTATTTTCCCGACGACGTCCTGCGCTCGGTGGCGGGCGGCATCATGGCCGCCGCCGCTCCCTATCTGGCTTACCGCTGGGCCAGATCGGCGTTGCGGCTGCAGCCGGACCTGGGCAATCTCACCGCCTGGCGCCTGCTGATTTGCGCCGTAGTCTATGCACTGATGAACACGGCGATTCACCATCTCTGGTTCTTTCTGCAGGGAGAAAGGTCCGCGCTCGCGGACGGCTTCATCGCGATGCTGACCGGAGACATTACGGGATCCTTGTTCGTGTTGTACACGCTCAAGATGATCGGGGCCATGGGGCGCTCACTCCTGCGCCGGCGGCCCGCATGACAATACATGGTCCTGCGCTCAGGCTCAGCCCGTCACTGCGGCAGAGTTGTCCTCGGACTCGCTCTCTTCCTTGATCTGCGCGCGAGGCGACGCTTCGACGTGACCCAACACGCGTTCGGCGCGGTCGGCCAGCTGACGCATTTCCCGCGCTCTTTTGCCATGCAACACCCGCCCGAACGCGTTGAGGTTGAGCACCATGGTTCTCAGCTCCGACAACTCACTTTCCGACAAGGCGATGCCGCTATCCCTGTGCTGCTCGACCCGATCCAGCACGCCTGAACAAGCCTCGTGGAACTTTGCATACTCATCCCACAGGTTGTCGGACGCGCCATTCACCGGGAAAGACGTATTAGGTGCCATTGACACTCCTTTGCGAGATCACTCAAGTATTTTCTTCGGTGATCGCACATCATCTTCGGGGTATACACGCGAACTATTAGTTATAAATTTTATAACTATTTGGCAAAACAATCCTGCGACGGCCCGAACGTCCTATATTCCCGGGAAACCCGCCCACGCCGGGCAGCGCACTATCCGGAATTCGCATGCCCCCCGACATACGCCTCGCCACCTCCGAAGACCTGCCCGACATCGAGCGGGTCGTGGCGCAAGCCTACGGACCCTATGTCGCCCGCATTGGCGCGATACCCGGGCCGATGCGGGATGATTATCCGGCCCGAGTCGCGCAGGGCATGGTCCATGTATTGCGGGCGCAGGATGCTGTGCAGGGTGTCCTGGTCCTGATTCACGAAGACGATTGCCTGCTGCTGGACAACATCGCGGTGGCGCCGCAAGCGCAGGGCAAAGGCTATGGCCGCGACCTGATGCTGTTCGCCGAAGACGCGGCGCGCCGGGCGGGGTATGACTGCATTCGTCTGTACACCCAAGAGAAAATGACCGAGAACATCGCTATCTACACGCGATACGGGTATGTGGAGACCCATCGAGCCGAAGAGATAGGTTTGAAACGCGTCTTCATGAAAAAGGCCCTTGTTTAAAGGGCCTTTCTCAACAAAATAAAATACGAATATTTGCTCGTATTACTGAAACTTGATCACTCTTCGCGCTCCCTAGCCACGACGCGTTGTGCGCGCCGATTGCTGGCCAACGATTTCGCGTACACCGATTCCGGCCGTATGCGATGCGCGATCACGTAGCCCGTAATGCAAGCCAGCATCAGCGGCAACATGACTTCATAGCTGAGCGTCATCTCGAAAATCATCAGGATGGACATCAATGGCGCATAGGTGGTGGCAGCCAGCAAAGCCCCCATGCCGACCACTGCATAACTGGATACCGCCGACAGATCCCCCGCGGGAAACAAGGCCTGCAGGCCGGTCCCGTACAGGGCGCCCAGCGCCGCCCCCACGAACAGCGTGGGCGTGAACACCCCGCCCACCGCGCCCGACCCCACGCTGGCCGCGGTGGCCAGCGTTTTCAACAGCAGAATGGCCGCCACCGCCTGCCAGGCCCATTGCGTATGCAACATGCTGTTGACCACGCTGTAGCCATTGCCCCATACCTCGGGATTCACCACCGACAAGGCGCCGACGATCAGACCGCCCAATGCCATGCGTACCCACAGCGGCGCGGGCACGCGACCGAACGCGGCACGCGCCGTGTCCAGGAAACGCAGGAATTGTGGCGCCGCCAGGCCTGCGATCACCCCCAACCCCAGATAGTTGATGACTTCCCATCCGGAGACGAAAGTGAAGGGCGGCATATGAAAAACCGCGTCGTAATGCAGGATCTGCCGCGTCACTATGTTCGCCACGACCGACGATACGACCAGCGGCACCAACGTGGCTGAAGCAATCGCTCCAAAAACGATCTCGGAAATGAACAGGGCGCCGGCAATGGGCGCGTTGTAGGCGGAAGTGATCCCCGCCGTGGCGCCGCAGGCGACCAATAAACGCAAATGCCGCGGCGGCAGCACCAGATAACGTCCCGTCAGGGATGACAACATCGCCGCCAACTGCACCATGGGCCCCTCACGGCCGATGGAGGCGCCGGAGCCGATGGAAAAAATCGACGACAGGCTGCGCGCAACCGTCTGGCGGAAACCGATGACCCCGCGGCCGATGGAAATCGCCTCCATATAGTCCGCCGCGCCGCGCTTAGGCAGCCATCTGGCCGCCATCTGCAGGATGAGGCCGGCTACGGCGCCGCCTATGGCCGGCATCAGGAAGCGTTGCCATGGGCTCAGCCCCCGGGCGACTGACACCATGCCATGTGGCGCATCTACGCCGCCGAGCAGCATCTGCGCCCACCCCAGCATTTCCCGAAACACCACGGTGGCCAGCGCCCCCAACAGGCCCATCAGCGCCGCGGCGCACAGCGTGGCCGGCAAATTGTCCGCCAGCAAACGGCTTCTCAGCCAGATTGCCCAACCCGATTTCTTGATTCTGATTTCTGTCGCCATGGCGGAATTCTACGGCGGAACCTGCTCACTTTTTGTTCAGTTCCCAGTCAAGAATGGCTACGCGTCTCCCCTCGAATCCCGCTTTCCGCGAACGCCTTGGAGGGCCTCCAAACGCCTCCAGAAGGGCAAAAAAACAGGGTGGCAACCGGACGTTTTTCGGGGTAAAAGTGCCGCTTTTGGAGCTCGTCCGGCAGAAAGGCCCTGTGGATAACTCCTAAGTAGCCGCCTTGTGCACATTTTGTGGAGGCAAGTTGAACAAGCGGGGGTTTCGGACAGGGTCCAAAATCTTGTCCAACTTCAGCTTTTTTCCCACACAGAGTTCTTGCACAGGCAAAAACGGCTGCAAGCTGATGAAAAAAAAGAGGTTTTCAAGGTTAAGGTAGTTATCCACAGGCCTTATTAATCATTAGTCTTTATATAAAGAGAAATAAAGGAAAAGCCAAACATGCTCTCCCATTCCGCCCAGCCATTCCCCCCCGGACTCCGTCCATGCGCATCCTCCTGATAGAAGACGAAGCCGAACTTGCCCGCTGGCTTTCAAGAAGCCTGGCGAGACACGCGGGTTTCGTGGTTGAGTGGGCTGATGACGGATTGGTCGCCGAAAGAAGACTGGCGATGGAAGAATTCGACGCGGTCATCCTGGACCTGGGACTTCCGGGCATGGATGGCCATGCTTTGCTGGCGAAGATCCGCGCGCGGGACGACCGTACGCCGGTGCTGGTCTTGACCGCGCGCGATTCGCTGGCCGAAAAAATCGGGACACTCCACCAGGGAGCAGACGATTTCCTGCCAAAACCGTTTGTTGTGGAAGAGTTGGAAGCGCGATTGATCGCACTGATCCGGCGCAGCCGCGGACGCGAACACCCGCGACTCACGCTGGGAAACCTGGTTTTCGAAACTTCCGCTCAAAAATTCACGGTCAATGGACAGCCCTTGCAGTTATCCCCACGTGAACACTCGGTTTTGCGAGTACTGATCCAGAAAAGCGGTGAACCCATCAACAAGCAGCAGATCCTGGACCGCATCCTGACCGACGATGCGGACATCAACCTGGAAGCCATCGAGGTCGTGGTGCATCGTTTGCGCAAAAAATTGGCGGATACCGGTGTGCAAATCGTGACCATGCGAGGCATGGGCTACTGCCTGGAGAACCTTGTTGACAACTAGAAGTGCGGAAAAAAAGGGATTTTTCGCGTCAAAAAAGCGCAATCGCACGCTGAAGACCCAGCTTCTCTGGTGGCTGATCCCCACGCTGGTCTTCGTGATGATGGGAGCCCTGTGGCTGTCGAACCACCAGTTGCGCAACCAGGTCGACATTGCCTACGACCGATCGCTCTCCGGAGCGCTGCGCGCCATCGACCACAACATATCCACAGCCAGCGGTGGATTAGCCATGGAGCAGCCGTACCTGATGCTGGAATTTTTCGAGCTGACGGCCAATGGCAGCGTGTTTTACCGGGTAGCCACCGAGGACGGGCTGGCGGAAATAGGCAATCCGGACCTGCCCATGCCTGCCGAACCCTTGGTATCGGGCGAACCACGCTTTTTCTACGCCGACTACCAGGGCACGCCTGTGCGGGTTGCGGCGCTGGCCCGGCCGATGGATCCCCCCCTGTACGCGAATAAAGGGGGACGGGTTATCGTGCAGGTGGCCGAAGGCCTGGATACCCGGCAGGCGTTCCTGCACCAGGTGCTGGTGCGCTCGGTGGAGCGGGACCTGGCCGTGATCCTGATCAGCGTCCTGGTGATCATCCTGGGGGTTTTCATGGCCCTGCGCCCCCTTGTGAGGCTGCGTCAGGAGGTGGAAGGCCGTTCTGCGGACGATTTAAGCCCCGTGAGCGCTTCGGAGATGCCAGGTGAGGTCCTACCCCTAGTCTCGGCCGTAAACCTCCACATGGCCCGTTTTGCGGCTCAGGCGAGGGTCCAGAGTCAGTTCCTGGACGACGCGTCGCACCAGTTGCGCACGCCGTTGTCGGTTTTGCGGACCCAGACGGCCTATGCCTTGCGTGAAACAGACCCCCAGGAGGTCCGTACAGCCCTTCTGGCGATGCAAGAGGGCTTGGACAGGGCCACACGCACCACCAACCAAATGCTCGCTCTGGCGCGCGCTAAGGACGCTTCCCTGGCCGAAGGCGGATTCACCCCGGAACCGGTGGACCTGGTCGATCTGGCTGATGGGGTCATCCGTGGCCTGCTTCCGACCGCCCGCGCCCGCCAGCTCGACATCGGCCTGGAAGCCGATATCCGGCCGGTTACTGTGCTGGGGGCGGAGTGGCTGCTTCGGGAAGCGGTCAGCAACCTGGTGGACAACGCCATCCGTTACACCTCGTCCGCGGGGGAGGTCACGGTGAAGGTCCAGGTGGAAGCCGGGCAGGCCAGGCTGGTGGTCGAAGACAACGGCCCCGGCATGTCGGCGGAAGACATTGCCCGCGCCTGCATCCGCTTCCGGCGGGGAGCAGCGGGCAAAAACAAGCCCGGCGCCGGTCTGGGACTCGCCATCGTGGGGACCATCGCCGAGACTCTGGGGGCGCGTCTACAGCTGGAAAACCGGGTCCCGCTGCCAGGCCTGAGGGCGGCATTGGTGTTTACCCTGGAAATCCGGGAGGATGCTGCGCCGCATCAGGAAAACAGCCGGAATTGAAAGCTTTTGGAAAGCTTTGTTTTTGTACGGTTGCGTCCACTGGGGCCGTTATCGCGGAAAGAACCGTCTGAGCAGAGCTTCCAGCCATACCTAGACCTATAAATCTCGGAGACGCAAAAAATGCAGACTAGTCTGAAACTACGCCTGGCCGCCGTCGCGGCGCTGGGCGCGATTACCTTGTCGATGGGCGTCGCCCACGCGGCCGACGAGCCGCGTCGCCCGGAATGCATCGCGCCTGCCCAGCCCGGCGGCGGTTTCGACCTGACCTGCCGCCTGGCCACCGAAGGCCTGAAGCATAGCGGCGCGCTCAAGAGCGCCATGCGCATCGTCTACATGCCTGGCGGCATCGGCGCGGTGGCCTACAACAACATCGTGGCCCAGCACCCGAACGAGCCGGGCACCATCGTGGCTTTCTCGGGCGGTTCGCTGCTGAACCTGGCCCAGGGCAAGTTCGGCAAGTACAACGTCAACGACGTGCGCTGGCTGGCCGCCATCGGCACCGACTACGGCGTGGCCGTGGTCCGCAACGATTCCCCGTACACCGACCTGAAGAGCCTGATGGACGCCTTCAAGCAGGATCCGACCAAGATCGTGCTGGGCGCCGGCGGCACCGTGGGCAGCCAGGACTGGATGAAGGCCGCCCTGACCGCCAAGGCCGCGGGCGTGGATTTCAAGAAGATGCGTTTCGTGGCGTTTGAAGGCGGCGGCGAAGCCGTGACCGCTTTGCGCGGCGGCCATATCCAGGCCTACATGGGCGACGCGGCGGAGGCCTTCACCATGCTGGAAGGCGGCGCCCCTATCCGCGTCCTCGCGGTGTTCAACGACCAGCGCCTGCCGGGCAAACTGGGTACCGTGCCCACGGCCAAGGAACAGGGCTATGACATCGTCTGGCCGATCATCCGCGGCTTCTATGTCGGCCCGAAGGTGTCGGATAGCGATTACCAGTTCTGGGTCGACGCCTTCAACAAGACCACGGCTTCGCCCGAGTTCGACAAGCTGCGCCAGCAGCAAGGCCTGTTTCCCTTCAACAAGACGGGCCCCGAGCTGGACGCCTACGTGAAGAATCAGGTGAAGGTCTACGGCGAGCTGGCCGATTCCTTCGGCCTGATCAAGAAGTAAGCCGAAAGGCGTTTCTCCCTATCGCGTTCATCAGGGTTTCTCCGCCGCCGGCTTTGCCGCGGCGGCTGGGGATCCCTGCGCCGCGCGATGCGACTACAACGGAAAAGTGATCATGAACGATCGAATATTGGGCGTGGGGGCACTTGCGCTTGCCGCCTTCATGACGGCGGCCGGCTGGGGAATCGAAGCCCCGTTCGCCTACGAGCCGGTGGGTCCGCGCGCCTTTCCGCTGCTGCTGGCACTGATCATCGGCCTGTGCGGGCTGTGGCTGGTTTACAAGGGCGGCCATCAGGTCGAGGCCAATCCGCCTGGCGCGAACGGCCGCATCGCGCTGATGATGGCGTTCACGGTGGCTTATGCCTTCCTGTTCCAGTGGCTCGGCTTCGTGATCGCGACGTCCTTGATGACGGTATTCGTCGGCCGCCTGTTCGGAGGTAGCTGGATCAAGTGCGCCATCGGCGGCGTCGTCATGAGCCTTTTCTTTTTCGTGCTGTTCGACAAGGTGCTGGACGTGGTCCTGCCTGGCGGACTGCTGGAGACCCTGATATGAGCGGCATTCTTGATCATTTGGCGATCGGCTTTGGCGTGGCCTTATCGCTGACGAACGTCCTGGTGGCCATGATCGGCTCGTTCATCGGCACCATGGTGGGTGTGCTGCCGGGCCTGGGGCCGGTCAATGGCGTGGCGATGCTGATACCGATCGCTTTCGCCATGAACCTGCCGCCCGAGACCGCGCTGATCCTGCTGGCTGCCGTGTATGTGGGCGCCGAGTATGGCGGCCGGATCACCGCGATCCTGCTGAACGTGCCGGGCGAGGCCAGCGCCATCATGACGACGTTGGACGGCTATCCGTTGGCACGTCAGGGCATGGCGAGCGTGGCGCTGTCGCTGTCGGCCTGGTCTGCATTCTTCGGCGCTATCGTTTCGGTGCTGGGCATTATTCTGCTGGCGCCGTTGCTGGCGAAGTGGGCGTTGGCTTTCGGGCCGGCCGAGTACTTCGTGCTGATGATTTTCGCGTTCTGCTGCCTCACCAGCCTGTTGGGCAAACAGCCCATCAAAGGCGTGCTGGCGGCAATGATAGGGCTGTCGATTTCGGTGGTGGGCGTGGACGCGAACTCGGGCGTTTACCGCTATACCTTTGAATCGGTGCATTTGGCCGACGGTATCGATTTCGTGGTGGTTGTGATCGCGCTGTTCGCGGTCAGCGAGATGCTGGAAATGCTGGAGAAGGTGATGGCCGGCCACAGCGTCGAGGTCAAGCCCAGCGGTCGCAAGCTCTTCAACTTGAAAGAGATGGCTTACACCTGGTGGAGCGTGGTGCGCAGCGCGCTGGTGGGCTTTGGCGTGGGAGTGCTGCCAGGCGCCGGCGCCAGCGTGGCCGCTGCCGTGGCGTACTCGCAGGAAAAGCGCATCATCGAAGCCAAGGATCCGGAAGCCAAGTTCGGCAAGGGCGACATGCGCGGCCTGGTTGCGCCGGAAGCCGCCGCCACGGCCTCAGCCATCGGTTCGTTCGTGCCCATGTTGACCCTGGGCGTGCCCGGTTCGGGCACCACGGCGGTGATGATGGGCGCGCTGACGCTCTACAACATCACGCCGGGTCCGGTGCTGTTCGACACCAAGCCGGAACTGGTTTGGGGCCTGATCGCTTCGCTGTTCGTGGCCAACGTGCTGCTGTTCATCATGAACGTGCCGCTGGTGCGCTTCTTCTCCAAAGTGCTGTCGGTACCGGGATGGCTGATGGTGCCGGGCATTCTGTGCATCAGCTACATCGGCGTCTACGCAATTAATGCGGGCACGTTCGATCTGCTGCTGGTTGCCGGTATCGGCGCTTTGGGATACTTCCTGCGCAAGTTCGGCGTGCCCATGGCGCCGCTGGTGCTGGGTGTCGTGCTGGGCAACATGATGGAGCAGAACTTGCGCCGCGCCTTGTCGATGACCGACGGCGACGTGGCCGTGCTGTTCGCCAGCCCTGTGTCTATCTCGATGTGGGTGGGGGCGGCCGCGGTCGTGATCGTGCCGCAAATCATGCGCCGCATGCGCGCCGCGAAAAAGCTTGCCGCTGGTCCGGTCTGATCCCATGTCGGCGCGGCTGTTGTAAAGGGCAATAGCCGCACTGCGGGATCTTGGCCGGGAACTGCAAAGGGCGCCTTATGGGCGCCCTTTTTTTGTCGATTGAATCACACAGATAGTGAGTTCTATATATACGAGCTTTTACTCATGTTTTTTGCGAAAAGCTCTTTCATATGGCGTCCGCGTGAAATCACGGATCCCTGACGAGTCGATTTGGAAGCGGCGTCAAACTTGCGCCAGGCGTTCCAGGGCGGCATCGAGGGTCGCGTCTTTCTTGGCGAAGCAGAAGCGCACGATGCGGTGGTTCGATTCAGGCGCGTCGGGCTGGCGGTAGAACGCGGATACCGGTATCACTGTGACGCCATGATTCACTGTCAGATCGCGCGCGAAGTCGGCTTCGTTCTGCTTGGATATCTGGCTGTAGTCGGCCAGCAAGAAAAAGGTGCCGGGGCTGGGCAGGGGGCGGAAGCGGGTCTTGGCCAAGCCCTGCGCCAGGCGGTCGCGTTTGGCCTGATAGAAGGCCGGCAGATCGAGGTAAGGCTTGGGGTCGCGCATGAATTCGGCCAGGGCGAACTGCATGGGCGAGGGCACGGTGAACACCATGAATTGATGCACTTTGCGCAGTTCCGCGCTGAGCTGACGCGGCGCGCAGCAATAGCCGATCTTCCATCCCGTGGTGTGATAGGTCTTGCCGAAGGACGAGATCACGAAGGCATGCTCGGCCAGCAGCGGGCGTCGCGCCACGCTGGCGTGTGGCTTGCCATCGAACACGATGTGTTCATAGACCTCGTCGGACACCAGCAGCACGCCGGTATCTCGCACGATGGCTTCCAGTGCGTCCAGGTCGCTATCGTCCAACACCGCGCCCGTCGGATTGTGCGGAAAGTTCAGCATCAGCAGACGCGTCTTCGACGTGATGGCTTCGCGCACGCGCTGCCAGTCGATGCGGTAGTAGGGATCGGCCTCGGTGGGCGCGCGCAGCGGCACCGGCACGGCAGTGCCGCCCGCCAGGCGGATCGCCGGCAGATAGGAGTCGTAGCAGGGTTCGATGACGACGACCTCGTCGCCGCTGCCCACGGCGGCCAGCACGGTTGCCATCAGCGCTTCTGTCGCGCCGCTGGTGACGGTGATTTCGGTTTCGGGATCGTAGGCATGGCCGTAGAGTTCGCGCGTCTTGGCGGCGATGGCTTCGCGCAGGGGCGCGACGCCCGGCATGTAGGGATACTGGTTGTGGCCGTCGGCCATGGCCTTGGTCACCAGGGCGCACAAGGCGGGGTCGGGATCGAAATCGGGAAAGCCCTGGCCCAGGTTGATGGCTTTGTGCTCGATGGCCAGGCGGCTCATCACGGTAAAGATGGTGGTGCCAACGTCGGGGAGTTTGGATCGGATCATGGTGGACGCGAGAGTGAACGTTGCTAGCAGAGAGAGTTTTCGTAAGTATCCCACTAACTCATAATTCGGTTTTCTCATGAGCTTAAGGCGCGACGGTATCGTGGTTCAGAACATGTTGTTGAGGGTATTGGGCGGTTTGGCGATCGCCTTGGCCGGCGCGTTGTTGGCGGTGTGGGCGCATATTCCGCTGCCATGGATGCTGGGGGCGCTGCTGCTGACGGCTGCGACGCGTATCGCGGGCCTGGGCACAGCGTGTCCCCGGCCGGCGCGCAATGCCGGCCAGTGGGTGATTGGAACTTCCCTGGGCCTGTACTTCACGCCGCAGGTGATAGGCCACATCGGCAGCAATGCGGGCCCCATCATCGTCGGCATGTTGTTCGCCTTGGGCTTGGCATTCATGGGCACGGCGATTCTGCGCCGCTACACCGACGTCGATTTCAAGACTGCCTGGTTTTCTTCGGCGATCGGCGGCGCCAGTGAGATGGCGAACCTCGCCGAACGCCATGGAGCCCGCATAGACCGCGTGGCGACGGCGCATAGCGTGCGCGTGCTGATGGTGGTCGTCGCGGTGCCTTTCATCTTTCAATGGTGGGGCGTGGCGGGCCTGGATCCGACGGTGCCCGGCCCCAAGGTGGTCCATGGCTGGGGACTGGCGCTGCTGGTTGCGCTGACTTGCATAGGGGGCACGGCTTTCATGAAGCTACGCTTGCCCAATCCCTGGGTGCTGGGTCCTATGTTGGTCGCCATGCTACTTACGACCAATGGCATCGAGCTGTCGGCGTTGCCGGACTATGTACCGAAGATAGGCCAGTTGCTGATCGGCTGGTCGCTGGGCGACCGCTATCGGCCGGATTTCTTTCGTGCCGCGCCGCGTTTCATTGCCGCGGTGGCGGGCTTTACGGTGGCCGCGCTGGCGCTCGCATTCGGCTTGGGCGCATTGCTGTCGCTGTGGTCCGCCGCGCCGATCCCGACACTGATTCTCGGCACTACGCCAGGCGGCATCGCCGAGATGGCCATCACGGCCAAGGTGCTGCAGTTGGGTGTTCCGGTGGTCACCGCGTTCCACGTCATGCGCATGGTTTTCGTCGTGATCGTGACAGGCCCGATCTACGCTTTTATGGCGCGCCGCCAGGGCCGCGCGCCGTAGCGGAACGAGATCCAGTATTAAAAATACGACATTGGGGTAAACAACTATATGAGTCTGTAATGCGTGCTGAGTATGCTGATTACGCAGTTGATTCAAGCAGCGCGCGGACTCGTTCTGCAGCTAGGCGGCAAACGGGAACGCAGCAGCAACGCAGGTACCACTACCGGTCGTTCAGTTCTCACGGCGTCCTTGATTCATTGCATTTCGAGTTAATTACAGGACGCTAGAAAAAATGGCTCAGAAGGGCAAAGTTAAGTGGTTCAACGCTGACAAGGGTTACGGTTTCATCACGCCGGACGTTGGTGGTACCGATGTTTTCGCACACTTTTCCGCCATCCAGGGCCGCGGCTATCGCAGCCTGAACGAAGGCCAGGAAGTCGAATTCGAAGTCAAGGATGGTCCGAAAGGACCTCAAGCGGCCGAAATTCGCCCGCTCTAAATCGGGAAATCCCAATTTCCCGTCTGCCAGGTCCGACCTGGCTACAACGCCCCAAGACCTTCTGGTCTGGGGCGTTGTTTCATTTGGCGGCGCGCGCTTTATCCGTCTGCGCCAACAGGGTAGTTAGTGTTCACTAACATATCCTCCAGCCGTGGATAAGTTTGTGGATAATTATTTTTGGGTATGAGTATTTTCGTGCTCACCAATGAAGCAATAGTCTATCCGCAACGGGGTTTTGCACAGTTATTCCATCTTCCTTGGAACAACAATGTCCGGCCGCCAGGATGTCGGGCCTGTCTAGGTTTACAGGCACTGTTTATATGTAAACAGGGCGTTTCCCTAGGGAATACAGGCATTTAACGCAGTTTTCTGGCGGTTGCGTGGCCAGGGCGCCTACGATTCGCGATACTCCCGGCTGGCCATCACGGCCCGTTTTGCCTCTGGCGGCGGAGGGTTGTTCACAAAGATATCCCCATCCCGGTTATGCACAGAATTACATCCTTTGGTGCCCCGGGAAGGCCCATCTGCCTGTGGATAGAAATGGGGATAGGCTCGGAAGATAGCGCTCGGGGAGCATCGTCCGGCCCTAATGCCAGCCCGATGACATGGGCTGAGCTTGATCGGTGATGGCGCAAGCGAGCGGAGTTCTCCGCCGAATTTCAGTCCGGCGAGTTTTCCACAGGGATTCACATGAAAGGCAGGCCCTCGCCCAAAAGGATGATGGTGAACCCATCTATGGAGGTGCAAGATACTTGTCTGGTCAAAGAATCTGTGCCGGGTCGTTCGCGGCTTTCGCGTAGCGGCGGACCGCAGGATGGATGCGCGTGGATAAACGTGTGGATAATCCGGTCCCGCGATTTTTCGAGCGGCATTTTGACTGAAGCGAGCTGACAGAGTTCCGCGTCAGTTTGGGATCGATGGTCGTCATTCGTCTTTTTCGAAAACTTGTCGGATGATGGGGCGATCTTATCCACATAGTTGTCCACGTTTTTTTTGCCACAACGTGGCTTTATTTTGTGGCTGCATGGTCGCAGCTTGGCAGGCATCCAAAATAGAAATAATCGATTGCTGCCATAGGGAACGGCGTTGTGCATTTGTGCTTTTTCATAGTTCTTGGCACTTTGCTGTTTTGACGGGACGTTCTCTTTTTTATCCAAGGCTACGCTGTTCTCGGCGACTTATCCCCAGAGTTGTTCCACGTGAAACGGCTGATGCCGTCTGGCTATCGGATTTGCTAGCTGTTGATAACCCTATGCGAGTTCAACGACACACGGTTGGATAGTCAAGGGGTTGATGGCAACTATCCAATGTTCTGTCTCGCTGGCTATACCCTCAGTTGGCAGGGTGGGTGTACTGCTTTGCTTGCCTGGTTCCGAGGAGCGTTCAACGTTTCAGTTTCCAGCCAGATTTCGATGGAGTTCAAAGTGATTTCTTGAGTCTGACAGGATGGCTTTCCGGGCTGGGAATTGCTGATGGCTTCACAGTTGAAGATCAGGATTTAGGTTGATCACGCGGGGTGAGTGTTGATGTCTATGGTCTTTGTGGTTTCACGTGGAACAAGAAAATGCTCTTTTTTGGGTAAGGGGTAGGGTAGGGGTCGAAAAATCGCTTTTTTTCGTAGAAACCATCAAGTGATCGACTTAGGCCGCGGACAGAGCAGAGCTTGCGGGATTACGGTCCATGCTCGATTCTGTTGCAGTGAAGGCTGATTTTGGGGCGTCAATTTCAAGCATTGCATTCCGGAGTAGTCCGTTCTCTGTTTCACGTGGAACACTTTGGTTCGACCTTCGGTGTCTGCTTGTCGGGTATTCGCTAGTAGGCGTATGTTTCACGTGGAACAGTGCAAGTGGGTGCCGCGAACTCCGATGTTTCACGTGAAACATCACCGAAAAGTATCCAGTAGAGAACCTGCAGAACGCGCTTCTCCATTTCCAAGTTCTGCTCAGTTGCTACTACCTGGGAATGCTGGAATGACTTCGGTGCCTAGGGATGCAGCAGTGGCGCTGGCTTGAGCTCTAGAAATGTAGCCGTTTCATGCTTCACGTGGAACATTTGCGACCATGTACGCGGAAGCGGGAGAGGGTATGCCGACTTTGACGCGGGGGATTGCTCATGGCCATATATGGCATCTCTTCTCTGTCCGAGATCATGGCGTTGCCCGCATCTCGTTGCAGCTTGAATTGAGCAAGCATTTTCGCTTGCACAGGTGTTTCACGTGGAACATATCGTGCTCGGGTTGATGTGATAAACACATTTTTCCGGATGGACGTACCCCGCCAATCTGTTCAATTCAATGACTATCAGCTGCAAACGGGATGAGTGTGCCGAAGGCACGTGGTGTTCCACGTGAAACCTAATAGGCAAAGCAGTGGCAAATGCCGACATATTCATCAACCGCAGCGCTGTCCCGTTGCCTTTTTGCCTACGACGATAGGCCTTGAACGCACTCATGCTGCGCCGAAGCATGTTTCACGTGAAAACATGCAATCCCTGCCTCTATAATGAGCACCGAACGCTCTCTTATCTTTCCCCCCCATCATGGACTATCCCCGCGAATTCGATGTCATCGTCGTCGGTGGCGGCCACGCCGGCACCGAAGCTGCGCTGGCTGCTGCCCGCACCGGTGCCCAGACGCTGCTGTTGACGCACAACATCGAAACCCTAGGCCAAATGTCTTGCAATCCCTCCATTGGTGGGATCGGCAAGGGCCACCTTGTGAAAGAAGTGGACGCCCTGGGCGGCGCCATGGCTTTGGCAACGGATGAAGCGGGGATCCAGTTCCGCATCTTGAATGGTTCGAAAGGCCCGGCAGTCCGGGCCACGCGCGCCCAAGCGGATCGCGTGCTGTACCGCAAGGCAATCCGTGGCCGCCTGGAAAACCAGCCGAATCTTTGGCTGTTTCAGCAAGCGGTTGAGGACCTGATGGTGGAGGGCGACCGCGTGGTCGGCGCCGTTACCCAGATCGGACTGCAATTCCGGGCGAAGTCCGTGGTGCTTACCGCAGGCACGTTTCTCAACGGTCTGATCCACGTGGGCCTGCAGAACTATTCGGGCGGTCGCGCTGGAGATCCTCCGGCCGTCTCGCTGGGTCAGCGGCTGAAGGAACTCAAGCTGCCGCAAGGCCGCTTGAAGACTGGCACGCCGCCGCGCATCGATGGCCGCTCGATCAACTACAGCATCCTGGAAGAGCAGCCTGGCGACTTGAATCCGATTCCCGTGTTTTCCTACATGGGCAATGTCGGCATGCACCCGCGTCAATTGCCTTGCTGGATCACGCACACCAATGCGCGCACCCACGACATCATCCGCGGCGGCTTGGACCGCTCGCCGATGTACAGCGGCGTGATCGAAGGGGTGGGCCCGCGCTACTGCCCGTCCATCGAAGACAAGATCCATCGCTTTGCCGACAAGGAATCGCACCAGGTCTTCCTGGAGCCCGAGGGTCTGGACACGCATGAGGTCTATCCGAATGGCGTGTCGACCAGCTTGCCGTTCGACGTACAGCTGGCGCTTATCCATTCCTTGCCAGGACTGGAGAATGCGCACATCCTGCGTCCCGGCTACGCCATCGAATACGACTACTTCGATCCACGTGGATTGAAGAGCACGCTGGAAACCAAGGCGATCGGGGGTCTGTACTTTGCCGGGCAGATCAACGGCACCACGGGCTACGAAGAAGCTGCCGCACAAGGCCTGCTGGCTGGCGTCAATGCTGCGTTGTTCGCGCTGGATCGCGAGCAGTGGACCCCGCGCCGTGATGAAGCTTATCTGGGCGTGCTGGTGGACGATTTGGTTACGCGTGGCGTGACTGAGCCGTACCGCATGTTCACCTCTCGGGCCGAGTACCGTTTGAGCCTGCGTGAAGACAATGCCGATTTGCGTCTGACGGAAATCGGCCGCCGTCTTGGCATCGTCGACGATGCGCGATGGGACGCCTTCAATCGGAAGCGCGACGCCGTGGCTGCCGAAGTCGAGCGCTTGAAATCTTCCTGGGTGAATCCGCGGCTGTTGCCCGCGGAAGTTGCCGAGCCGCTGCTGGGCAAGGCAATTGAACGTGAGTACTCACTTGCAGATCTGCTGAAACGGCCCAGTGTTTCCTATGAAGCCTTGATGGCCGCCCGCAACGCCGATGGCTCGCTGCTGGCTGGCCCTGGCGTGGTGGCGGACGAGGTGCTGGCCGAGCAGGTCGAGATCCAGGTGAAGTACGCCGGCTATATCGACCGCCAGCAGGTTGAAGTCCAAAAGCAGATCGCACACGAACAGCAGGCCATTCCCGCCGATGTCGATTACGACGCGGTGACCAGCCTGTCATTCGAAGTGCGCCAGAAGCTCAAGACCCACCGGCCGGAAACCGTCGGCCAGGCCGCGCGCATCTCCGGCGTGACCCCTGCTGCAATTTCATTGCTGCTGATCCATCTGAAGCGCCTGCATTACGGCTCGCGCAAGCAAGCGGCATGAGCGCACACACCGATACGGCCGGCGCGGACATGGCCGGCCGCCTGTCTCGCGCATGCGAGCAGTTGGGCTTGGAGGCCGATGCCGCCACGATGGCCAAGCTGCTGAATTATCTGTCGCAGATGCAGCGCTGGAACCGCACCTATAACCTCACCGCCATCCGCGATCCGCAGCAGATGCTGATCCAGCATCTGTTCGACAGCCTGGCCGCCGTCGGGCCGTTCAACGAGGCGCTAGGCGCTTCCGGCACACCGGCCAAGGTCTACGACGTCGGGTCGGGCGGCGGCCTGCCTGGCGTCGTTCTGGCGATCATGCGGCCGCACTGGTCGGTGACCTGCGTGGATGCGGTCGAAAAGAAAACGGCATTCGTGCGGCAGATGAGCGGCGTGCTGGCCTTGCCCAATCTGCAGGCCAGCCACGCCCGCATCGAAACGCTCACGCCTGCCGAGTGCAACATTGTCACGTCGCGCGCCTTCGCATCCTTGGACGATTTTGCGCAACTCGCAGGTCGCCATGTACGCAACGATGGTACCCTCGTCGCCATGAAGGGCAAGGTCCCCGAGGACGAAATACAGGCGCTGCATGCGCGCGGAGAATGGCAAGTCGATCACATCCAGCCGTTGCGCGTGCCTGAGCTAGAGGCCGAGCGCTGCCTCATCTGGATGCGCCGTAGTCAAGGAACCCTATGAAGAACATACCCCCCAGCACCTCCGCCCGCATTTTCTGCATTGCCAACCAGAAGGGCGGTGTGGGCAAGACGACGACCGCCATCAATCTGGCGGCGGGCCTTGCCACGCACAACCAACGTGTGCTGCTGGTGGATCTGGACCCGCAAGGCAATGCCACGATGGGCAGCGGCATCGACAAGAACTCGCTGGAGTCGAACCTGTACCAGGTGCTGATCGGCGAATCGAACATCGAGCAGGCCCGCGTCAAATCCGAATCGGGCGGCTATGACGTGCTGCCCGCCAACCGCGAACTGTCTGGCGCCGAAATCGACCTGGTGCAAATGGACCAGCGCGAACGCCAACTGAAGGCTGCGATCGATACCGTCGCCACCCAGTACGACTTCGTGCTGATCGATTGCCCGCCCACCCTGTCGTTGCTGACCCTGAATGGCCTGGCCGCCGCCCATGGCGTCATCATTCCGATGCAGTGCGAGTACTTCGCGCTGGAAGGCCTGTCCGACCTGGTCAATACCATCAAGCGCGTGCATCGGAACATCAATGACGACCTGCGTGTCATCGGTCTGCTACGCGTCATGTTCGATCCGCGCATGACCTTGCAGCAACAGGTGTCCGCGCAACTCGAGGCGCACTTCGGCGACAAGGTTTTCAAGACCGTCGTGCCGCGCAACGTGCGCCTGGCTGAAGCGCCCAGCTACGGCATGCCCGGCGTGGTGTACGACCGCGGCTCGCGCGGCGCGCAGGCCTATATCTCGTTTGGCGCTGAAATGATCGAGCGCGTGAGGAAGGACCTGAAGTAGGCCGCAACCATGTCCGCCGTCACGCTCTTTTCCCAGACCAAAACGCAAGCCTCCAGTACGCCGCGCATCGACGCGCGCGACAGCTTGCGCACGCGTCTGGAAGAGGCCGCGCTGAATGCCACGGCGGTGGGCGCGCAGCTGCTCTATGATGGCTGGCTGGTGCGCTTTGCGCATTCGCCTGTCAAGCGCGTGCGCAGCATCAATGTGCTGGGGTTATCCACACGTCCGCTGGACGAGCGGCTGGCGTATTGTTCATCGTTGTATGCGCGCCATGGCTTGCCCATGGTGCTGCGCATCACCTCCATCGGTCCCGATTTTTCCCTCGACGCCGAACTGGAGTCCCGCGGTTATACCTTTACCGACGAGACCCGAGTCATGTGCACGCCGCTCGCTCCCAGGGCCCAGGTCCGGGGCGATCTGCATTTCGATTTTGTCGATGCCGGACGCTTCGCGGCGGCGGTCGGGGCGATGCGCAATTCGGAATCCGGACACATCGCTGAACATCGCACGCGTCTGCAAGGACTGCCTGTGGATATCTCGCCGGTGCTGGCAACGAACGCGGTGGGGCAGTGCGTAGCCGCGGGCCTGGCTGTCCGCGATGGCGATCTGCTCGGCCTGTTCGACATCGTTACCGACCCGGGGCAGCGACGTAAAGGCTACGCCGCGGCCCTGATTGAACACCTGTTGGCAACAGGCGCCGCCAGCGGCGCCACGACGGCCTATTTGCAGGTCGAGCCGGAGAATACAGCCGCGCGCGCTTTGTATGGCCGCTACGGTTTTAAAGACTGTTACGCGTATTGGTACCGCCTGCCCGCCGAGCAGGCGGACGCCTGAGCCTGGCTCGGGATACAAAAACAGAAGGAAAGAGGATTTAATTATGGCCACCAAGAAACCCAAGGGATTGGGCCGCGGACTGGACGCCTTGCTCGGCGCCGACGCGCCTGCCATCGAGAACATCGGCAAGGCTGCCGCCGCCGCCAAGCCCGAGGGTCCGCCGTCCACCTTGCCCGTCTCGAAGATGCGCGCCGGCAAGTATCAGCCGCGCACGCGCATGGACGAGGGTGCGTTGGGCGAATTGGCCGAATCGATCCGCACACAAGGCATCATGCAACCCATTCTTGTGCGCGCATTGGGCGAAGCCGCGCCCGGCCACTATGAAATCATCGCCGGCGAACGCCGGTTCCGCGCGGCCCAGCTCGCCGGCCTGAAGGAAGTACCGGTGCTGGTGCGCGAAGTGGCCGACGAGAACGCGGCCGTCATGGCGCTGATCGAAAACATTCAGCGCGAAGACCTGAATCCCCTGGAAGAAGCGCAGGGTGTGCGCCGGCTGCTGGACGAATTCGGCCTGACGCACGAACAGGCCGCGCAAGCGATCGGCCGCTCGCGCTCGGCCACCAGCAACCTGCTGCGCCTCTTGAACCTGGCCGCGGCCGTGCAGACCATGCTGTTGGCGGGCGATGTGGACATGGGCCATGCGCGCGCACTGCTCGCCGTGGATGCCGCCACGCAGATCCAGCTGGCCAACCAGATCATTGCCCGCCGCCTGTCGGTGCGCGAAGCCGAAAAGCTGGTCGCCAAGACCGCCAAGGAAGCCGAGTCGTCCAACGCACCCAGGAAGAAGGCCAATGGCGCCTCGCGCGACCTGACGCGGCTGGAAGAAGCCCTGTCCGACCATTTGGGCACGCGCGTCGCGCTGAAAGTGGGCGCCAAGGAAAAGGGTCAGATCGTCATCGACTTTCACGGCTGGGAACACCTGAATTCCCTGCTCGAGCGCCAGGGCCTGTCCGGAGTGGTGGATGCCTGAGCGCGCGCTGCCCGTCATTGCGGTACTGGCGACGGGCGGTACGATCGCCGGCGCCCAGGCCGACGCGACTTCGGCGGGCTACAAGGCGGGTTCGTTTTCTGTTAACGACTTGCTGGCCGCCGTGCCGCAGCTGGCTGGCATCGCCGAGATCCGCGCCGAGCAGGTCGCCAACGTCGGCAGCCAGAACATGACGCACGCCGTGTGGCGCGCGCTGGCCGAGCGCGTGGACGCATTGTGCCGCGATGCCTCGGTGGCGGGTATTGTCATCACGCATGGCACGGATACGCTTGAGGAAACGGCGTACTTCCTGAGCCTGGTCATACGCCACGACAAGCCCGTGGTGCTGGTGGGTGCCATGCGTCCCGCCACCGCGCTGGGCGCCGAAGGTCCGGCCAATCTATACAACGCGGTGGCGCTGGCGCGCCATCCCGAGGCGCGTGGCCGCGGGCCGCTCGTCGTCATGAACGAAGACATGCACTACGCCCGCGAAATCCAGAAGATCGCCAGCGCCGGCCTGTGCGCGTTCGCCTCGCCCAATCGCGGCCGCGCGGGTGTCATGCATGGCGGCGCGCCGTTCTTCTATTCGCGCAACACCACCACGCATACCGTGGAAAGCGAGTTTTCACTCGCATTGCTTGAAAAAGCCGGCTGGCCCCGCGTGGATGTCGTCTACGCTCACGCCAACCTGCAGGCAGACCTGATCGATTTTCTCGCTGATGCCGCAGACGGCATCGTGCTCGCTGGTGTGGGCGACGGCAATGCCACCGACCTGGCCATCGAAGGCCTGAGCCGCGCCGCGGCCAGCGGCGTGGCGGTGGTGCGCTCCAGCCGCACGGGCAGCGGCTTTGTCGCGCGCGATGTCGAACTCGATGACGCCCGCCTGGGATTCGTTGCCGCGCGCGATCTGAATCCCCAGAAGGCCCGCATCCTGCTGATGCTGGGCCTTTCGATCACGCGCGATCCGGCGGCCCTGCAGGATCTGTTCGACCGCTATTGATGCGCGGCGGCTGGACCGCCGCATTCTCCTGCTGCGCCAGTCCCAGGCTGGTCCTGAGCATGTCGTAGACCTGCCGCGTCAGCGGATTGATCAGGTCCGGCCTTATCCACAGGAAGTACGTTACGTCGGGCAGGGGCGGCAGCCCTTCCTTTTCGCCCAATACGCGCATCTCCGGCCCCAGTAGTTCCACGCTGCGGGCCGTGACACCCAGTCCGGCGCGCAAGGCGGCCTTTATCCCCACCAGAGTCGGCGCCACATAGTTGGTGTGCCAGCGCACGCGCGCCTGCTCCAGGGCCGTGAGCGCCAGCCGACGGAAGATGCTGGGCTCGTCGGCCAGCACCAACGGCACTGGCGCATGCATGTCGTGCACGTAGTCGGCCGACGCCAGCCACACCGTGGGCGAGGTGCGCAGCGCCACGCCCTCGAAGTCCTGGTCGAAGCGCGTGGATATCGTCAGGTCGAGCTCGCCGGCGCGCAGGGCATCCATCAGGAAGGGGCTGCGGTCGGTGCGGATTTCCAATTTCACGCGCGGCGCGGCACGCGCGATGTGCGTCAGCAAGGTGGGCAGGATGGAATCCGCCACGTCCAGCGGCGCGCCCAGCCGCAGATCGCCTTCCAGCGGCCCGTCTTGCAAGGCGCGCAGCGCCTCGTCGTTGATGGCCAGCATGTGGCGGGCGTACTCCACCAGGCGGCGTCCGTGCGAGGACAGCACTTTGTTGCGGCCCTGTTTCTCGAACAGAGGCTGGCCGATGAGTGACTCCAGCCGCTGCATCTGCTGCGTCACGGCCGATTGCGTCTTATGCAGCCGATTGGCGGCTTCCGAGAAGGTCTCGTGCCGGGCGATGGCGGTCAGGGTGCGGAGCAGGTCCAGATCCAGGTTGCGCATGGTGGTCTAGAAAGTATTAGCGATGCTAATGGAATCTTAAGGCAATTTAAATTGTTCCACGGGAGGAGGACGGATACAGTCAATTCCATAACTCATGAAAATAGGGAAAATCGAAAGTGAGCACCGCACATCCTCATCAGGCCGGCATCACCAGCGCCATCGGAAATATTAAAAAAACTGTAGGAAATAAGGGGCTGAACCGCGACAGCCTCCAGACCGTGCTGGATGAACTGGTCGGCCTGGCCAGCCATACCGACTGGTGGGCCGCCGACCGCTATCCCGCGCCGGAAGACGGTGAGCGCCAGGCCCGCTACCTGATCGCCGAAGACGCCGACAAGAGCTATGCGCTCTATCTGAACGTCATGCGCCCCGGCAAGCAGATCGTCCCGCACAACCACACCACCTGGGCCTGTATCGCGGCCGTGGAAGGCGTGGAATACAACTACGTCTACGACCGCAGCGACGACGGTTCCGTGCCCGGCGTGGGCCGCCTGGAAAAGTCCGGCACCGTGGTGGTCGGTCCTGGCGCGGGCATCGCACTGATGCCGGACGATATCCACGCCGTGGAGATCCAGGGCGACAGCGTCATCCGCCATCTGCACATGTACGGCCGCGCGCTGGAAACGCTGACCGAACGCCTGGCGTTCGATCTGGAAGCCGGCACCTGCAAAGTCATGCCTATCGGCGTGCAAACCCGCCGCTGACATGGACAAGCCCTATCGGTCCGCCACGCGCCTGCTGCGCGCCGGTCGCCCACATCATGGCTGGGTCAATACGCCGGTCACGCGCGCCAGCACCTACGTCTTCGACAGCGTGCAGGCTTGGCGCGATACGCGCAGCCGCCGCGACCAGGAACGCCTGCCGTCCTATGGCGCGCGCGGCACCGATAGCACGCACGCGCTGGAAGACGCCTTGGTGGAACTGGAAGAGGGCTATCGCGCCAAGCTGTATCCCACCGGGCAGGCCGCCATCGCCACCGTGCTGCTGGCCTATCTGCGCGCGGGCGACCACGTGCTGATCACGGATGCGGTGTATGAACCGGTGCGCCGCTTCTGCGCGGAACATCTATCGCGCATGGGGATTGCGTACACGTACTACCGGCCGGACGGCGCGGGCATCGAGGCGCTCATCCGTCCTGAAACCCGCATGATCTATGCGGAGTCGCCGGGCTCGCTGACCTACGAGATGCCGGATCTGCCGGCACTGGCCGCGCTGGCCCGCGCGCATGATTGCTGGTTGGCTGTGGATAACACCTGGGCCTCCGGTTTGGTGCACAAACCGCTCACGCTGGGCGCCGACATTTCGATCCTCGCGGCCACCAAGTACCTGGGCGGGCATGCCGACGTGATGATGGGCGCGGTGATCTCCAATGCGCGCGCCTGGAGTCCGCTGGAACGCGCCACCGTGGATCTGGGCCAGACCGTCGGCGCCGACGACGCCTATCTGGTGCTGCGCGGCATGCGCACCTTGCCCGTGCGCATGGCGCAGCACGCCCGCAGCGCCCTGCGCGTGGCCGATTATCTGTTGGGCCGTCCGGAAGTGGCGCGTGTCCTTTGCCCGGCCTTGCCCGGCGATCCTTCCCATGCGTTGTGGCAGCGCGATTGCAGCGGCACGAATGGCCTCTTGACGGTGGAATTTTCCGGCGCGGCCGGCATGGACGACGTCGAGCGACTTATCAACAGCTTGCAGCTGTTCGGCATAGGCGCATCGTGGGGCGGTTTCGAAAGCCTGGTGATCCCCGTCAATCTGCCCGCCGCGCGATCCCTGCCGGACTCCACGCCACGCGGCGTCATGCTGCGCCTGCATGTGGGCCTGGAAGACCCCGATGACCTCATCGCCGATCTTGAGCAAGCGCTATCCCAACTCTTTCCGTCCTCTCTGAACACCATGATGCACCCCACCCAAGCCCATCCCGCCGTCGACGTCGATCCGCACACGCTCAAGCAATGGCTGCATGACGGCGCGGAGATCGCGCTGCTGGACGTGCGCGAGCACGGCCAGTATGGCGAGGGGCATCTGTTCTATGCCGCGCCTGTGCCCTATAGCCGGCTGGAAGTGGATATCGTGCGCCTGGCGCCGCGGCGCGATGTGCGGATTGCCGTTTACGACGAGGGCGGCGCCGACGACACGGCGGCGCGCGCCGCGCAGGCTTTGGCCGCGCTGGGATATCGCAACGTGCGCCGCCTGGCTGGCGGCATCGCGCAATGGCAGCGCGACGGCTACGCCGTGTTCGCCGGCGTGAACGTGCCCAGCAAAACCTTCGGCGAACTGGCCGAAGAAGTTTTCCACACCCCCCGCATCGGCGCGCGTGATCTGGCCGAGCGCCAGCGCCGCGGCGACGACCTCATCGTGCTGGACGGCCGGCCTTACGCCGAGTATCAGAAGATGAGCATCCCCGGCGGCATTTGCTGTCCCAACGGCGAACTGGCGCTGCGCGCTCACGCGCTGGCGAGCAATCCACAGACGACCATCGTTGTGAACTGCGCCGGCCGCACGCGCAGCATCATCGGGGCGCAGACGCTGATCAACCTGGGCGTGCCGAATCCGGTTTACGCGCTGGAGAACGGCACCCAGGGCTGGTACCTGGAAGACCTGCAGCTGGAACACGGCGCGCGCCGCCGCTACGACGACGGCATCGCGCCGCAGGACCTGCCCGCGCTGGCACAGCGTTCCTTGCGATTGGCCGAAAGCCATGGCGTGCCCATGGTGAGCGCCGAAGAGGTACAGGGGTGGTTGCGCGACAAGACCCGCAGCACCTTCCTGTGCGATGTGCGCGGCGCCGAAGAGTACGCGCAAGGTTCCTTGCCAGGCGCGCAGCATACGCCTGGCGGCCAGCTGATCCAGGCCACGGACCAGTACCTGGCCGTGCGGGGCGCGCGCATCGTGGTGTTCGACGCCGAGGGCGTGCGCGCGCCGGTGGTCGCCAGCTGGCTGAGGCAGATGGGCTGGGACGCCAGCGTGCTGCGCGAAGGCGTGCACGCGAGCCTGGACAACCCTGTGGAAAAAGCGCTGGTGCCGCAATTGCCCCTGATGACAGATGCGCAGCTTGCCGCTGCGCTCGCGCAAGGTGCGCAACTGGTCGACCTGCGCCCCAGCATGCGCTATCGCGCCGACCATATCGCCGGCGCGCGCTGGTCCATCCGTCCGCGCCTGGCCAGCCTGCGCTTGGACGCCGCGCGTCCCGTGGTGCTGCTGGCCGAGGATGCGGCCCTGGCTGCGTGGGCCGCGCAGGACCTGCGGGCGCAGGGCGTGAGCGACATCCAGGGCAACACCGGCGATCCCGCCAGCTGGCGCGCGCAGGGCATCGCATTGGCGTCCGCGGCGGCCGAGCCCGCCGACGCCGACTGCATCGACTATCTGTTTTTCGTGCATGACCGCCACGACGGCAACAAGGCCGCCGCGCGCCAGTACCTGGCCTGGGAGACCAACCTGGTCAAGCAGATCGATGAACGCGAACTGGCGGGCTACCGCTTTCCGGCGCGCTGATACCGGAACCGCCGTGCCGGCCTGATCCGGTCCCGCGGCACAGCAGACGCATCAATCCGAAAAGTACGCCCCGGCCTTCTTGGCCGGGGTGCGGACGGTTCATGCCGAACCGGAATGCAAAGGACGGCCGAGTATCCGGCTGCCAATCACAAGGGGAATTCCAGATGAAGCACCATGCATCGCACGTACGCAAGGCCGCCGCCGCGGCCCTGGCCGGTCTGCTGTGGGGGACTGTTGTCCACGCCCAGGCGCCCGCGCCCCTGCCGGACTATCCCAAGCAGGCCATCACGGTCGTGTCGCCATTTCCGCCGGGCGGCGGCAATGACGGCGTCGCGCGTCTGCTCGCGCAGGAACTGGGCGCCATCACGGGCCAGAGCGTGGTGGTGGAAAACCGTTCGGGCGCGGGCGGCAATGTCGGCACGGCGCAGGTGGCGCGCGCCAAGCCCGACGGCTACACCCTGGTGATGTCGCAGACCAGCGTGATGGCGGTCAATCCGCGTTTGTATAAGAACGTGGGCTTTGATCCGGTGAAGGACTTCATGCCCATCTCGCAGATCACCTCCGCGCCGCTGGTGCTGGTGGCCCGCAGCGAAAGCCCGTACCGGACCCTGAACGACTATCTGGAAGCCGCGCGCAAGCAGCCCGGCGTGGTGACCTACGCGACCCCTGGCAACGGCACCATGAGCCATCTGATGGGGGCGCTGCTGTCGCAGAAGGCCGGCGTGAAACTGGTGCACGTGCCGTACCGGGGCGCGGCGCCCGCCATCACCGACCTGATGGGCGGCACGGTGGATATGTTGATAACTTCGCCCGCGTCGGCCGAACCCATGGTCGCCGCTGGCAAGCTGCGCATCCTGGCGCTCAGCCATGAGAACAGCATCGGCATTTTCAAGGGGGCGCCCACGCTCAAGCAGGCGGGCATGGAGGGCATTACCGCCGATGACTGGTATGGACTGTTCGCGCCCGCCGGCACGCCGCCCGAGCGCATTGCCTACCTGGCGCAAGCCGTGGCGCAGGCAATGAAATCGCCCGCCGTGATCGCCAAGATCAATAGCGGCGGCAGCTGGGCGGTGGGCAGTCAGCCTGCCGCGTTCAAGACGCGGCTGCAGGAGGACACCGTGTATTGGGCCGACATGGTGAAGACTGCCGGCGTGTCGCTGGACTGACGCGGGGGGCTAGCGCTACACCGCCACGACCTTGCCGACCGCGGACTTCAAGGCGGCGTAGGCGGGCGACTTCTGCGCGCTGGTGTTGGTGACCAGATGGTCGATGCGGTCCGCGCTGCAATAGGACACGCGGCTGCACAGGCCGATCTTGCTGAAATCGGCCAGCAGCACCAACTGCTTGGCGTTGGCCGCCATGGCGCGCGCCACCTCGGCCTCGCGCAGGTCGTAGTTGGTGGCGCCGAACTCGGCGTCCACGCCCACCGGCGACAGCAACGCCAGGTCGGCGCGATAGCGATGGATCTCGGCGATCGTGATGTCGCCGGCCGTGGCGCATACCGGGCCGCCCACGGATCCGCCCAGCATGATCAACTGGTTGGCGCCGTTGCCGGCCGTGCCCACTTTCAAGGCCACGTCGAACGAATTGGTGATGACGGTCAGGCCCGACAGTTTGGCCAGTTCGTCGGCCAGCACGCTGGTGGTGCTGCCGGCGTCCAGGAACAGGGTCTGGCCGCTGGATACCAGGCCTGCCGCCGCGCGCGCGATGGCGCGCTTGTATTTGACGCGCGTATGCACGCGTTCCGCGATGGGCGGTTCGCTGTGCACCGGCACGGCGCCGCCGTGCACCCGGCGCAATTCCCCCATCGCCTCGAGTTCGAGCAGGTCACGCCTGACCGTTTCCCGCGAGACCCCCAGTTCGCCGACGATACGGTCGGTCGATACCTGCTGCAATGAAGACAGCAGGGCGCGGATTCTCTGATACCGCTCTTCTTGCCACATTTCCGATGCTTCCTAATCTATGTCCGGCGCCGTGCGGCCGCGGCGATCAGCGCGCGCAATGCCAGCAGGGACCCTCCCACGACCAGCATGATAAGGGTTGAATAGGCCGCGGCCTGCGAGACGAAGCCGGCTTCGTCCAGGCGCAGGACAGAAACCGGCGCCACGCTGACGGAAGGCGTGACCAGGAAGATCACCGCCGACAGGGTCACCATGGACCGCATGAACAGAAAGAAGAACACGCCCAGCACGGTCGGACCGATCAGCGGCAGCACCGCATCGCGTAACACTCGCAGCGTGCTGCCGCCCAGGCAGCTGACCGCTTCCTCCAGGGCTTGCGGCACCGCGCGCATGCCGGTCATCATCGTCAGGAAGCCTTGTGTGTGGTAGTGGTAGAAGTTGCACAAGGCGATCAGCGCGGCGCTGCCGTACAGCGCATACAGGGGCGTGCCGGGGGCGTTGAAGGCGAAGATATACGACAAGCCTAGCACCAGGCCCGGAACGCCTACCGGCAGTACCGACACCAGGTACACCAGCTTGGCCCATGCGCGTGGAATCCGGCATACGCCGAAGCTCAGGAAGAACAGCAGCAGCACGCCGCCGCCTGCCGCCGCCAGTGAGAGGTACAGCGACGTCCAGAGCGGCGTGTAGCCGCCGCTGACGGTGATGTCGTAGTGCTTCAACGTCCATTCCATGCGGTACGGCCACAGGCGCATGAAACTGGCGAAGATCACCGTGGCCACCGTCAGGATGATCGTGCCACAGGCAAGCAGTATGCCGGCGGTAAACGCCGCGTCGCGTGCGCGGGCCGGTTGCGGCGTGACCCGCAGGCCGCTGGGCGAGGCTGAGCCGAACTGGCGCTGCGAGGCGACGCGCTCTATTTGCACCGATATCAGCGAGGGCAGCAGCAGCAGGATGCCCACCACGGAGCCCATGCCGAAGTTCATCTGCCCCGATACCTGGCTGTAGATCTCGGTGGCCAGCACCCGGTAGTTGCCGCCGATCACGGCGGCGTTGCCGAAATCGGTAATGGTGATGACGAACACCACGAAGGCCGCGCTCAGCAGGCCGAATTTGCAGTTGGGCAGGGTGATGTCGAAGAACTGGCGCGTGCTTGAGGCGCCCATGACTTCGGCCGCGTCGTAGTAGCGCGCGTCCATGTTGCGCAAGGCCGCCTGCAGGATCAGCACGGCCTGGGGCAGGGCGTAGAACACGTTGGAGATCAACAGGCCCCAGAAGCCGTAGATGTCGATTTCCCAGCCGGTCCAGCGGTGCACCAGTCCATTGCGTCCCAGCAGGAAGATGAGCCCCAGGCCCTGCACCAGCGACGGCGCCAGCAGCGGCAACACCAGCGCCAGCCGCACGGCGGCCTTGCCGCGCATGCAGCTGCGGTCCAAGCCATAAGCGATGGCGAAGCCCAGCGTGACGCTGACCACCGTGGTGGCGGCGCTCATGACCAGGCTATTCAGCGTGGCCGTGAGCACGCCGCGAGTGGCGAAGACCTCGGCATAGTTGCCCAGGCCGACCGAGCCGTCTTTCTCGACCAGGCTGCGCCAGGCCACGGTCGCCAGCGGATAGAGGAAGAATAGCGCCAGGCCCGCCAGGGGGATCCCGACGCAGGTCCACAACAGTACGCGGTCTGCCGACCAGGGCGCGCGGCCGGCAGGCGCCGCGATGGCCGTGCTGGCGTGAGCGGCGCTCAAGCGGAGGCTCCGGTTTGCGCGATGTGATGCGTCATACGCTGACCCAGGCGCATTGACCCGGCTCCATGTCCAGGCGCACGGGCGCGCCGCGCGACAGGCCGGCGGCGCCATGCTGTTCCACCAGAAGTTCGCGCCCCTGCCAGGCGACCCGCAAGCGGGTGAGATTGCCCATGAAGGTCATGTCCTGCACACGACCCGGGCCTTGCTCATCCGCGGCGATGCGCAGGCTTTCCGGCCGCAGGCAGGCCTCGTAGCGTTCGCTGGCGCCCTCGGGCCGCGTGGACAGCAGCTGGGGCATGGCTTCGCGCACCCAGTCGGTGGGCAGCAGATTGCTCAGCCCCACGAAGTTCGCCACGAAGCGCGTGCGCGGCCGCAGATACAGATCGGAAGGCGAGCCCACCTGTTCGATGCGGCCATCGTTCATGCAGACGATCTTGTCGGCCAGCGTCAGCGCCTCCTCCTGATCGTGCGTCACCATCACGGTGGGGATCTTCAGGCGTCGCTGCACCTCGTGGATTTCGGCGCGCATGTCGGTGCGCACGCGCGCATCCAGCGCGGAGAGCGGCTCGTCCAGCAGGATCAGCGCCGGATCCACCGCCAGCGCGCGCGCCAGCGCCACGCGCTGCTGCTGGCCTCCCGACAGCTGGTGCGGGTAGCGTTCGGCATAGTCGGGCAGTTTGATCAGCGCTAGCAGCTCTTTGACACGCATGGCGGTGCGTTCGCGCGGCTCGCCGCGGATGCGCAGGCCGTAGCCCACGTTTTCCGCCACGGTCATGTTGGGGAACAGGGAATACGACTGGAACACGATGCCGAAGCCGCGCTTGCGCGCGGGCAGCGCGCTCAGGTCGCGTCCGCCCAGCGTGATGGTGCCGCGGTCGAATGGCAGCAGGCCCGCCACGATGCGCAGCAAAGTGGTTTTGCCACAGCCGCTGGGGCCGAGCAGGCAGACGAATTCATGCTCGCCCACGGACAGGTCGATGTCTTGCAGCGCTACCGACGCATCGAACGTCTTGCGTATCCCGCGCAATTCCAGATACATGGCGTCTCCAGGACAGGCGGCGGCCGGCTTGCCACCGGCCGCCGGCCCATCAACGCTTGATGGTTTCCTGCCAGGTCTTGATGGTGGCGTCCCGTTCCGCGGCTGACTTGGGGAAGTCCACGGGATACAGCACGGCGGTCAGGTCCTTGGGCAGGCCCGCGGCCTCGGCGGCCTTGTTGGGCGTGGCGCCGGGGATGGTCACCAGTTCCTTGTACTTGCTGTACAGGCCGCCCGCTTGTGCCGACAGCGTCCAGTCGAGGAAGCGCTTGGCGTCGGCGGGATTCTTGGCCGTCTTCATCAGGCCCGAGGCTTCCAGCTCGTAGCCCACCCATTTGGACGGAATCACCATCTTGATGGGAAAGCCTTCCTCGATGGACTGCATGGCGGGGAAGGCGAAGGACACGCCGATGGCGTACTCGCCGGCACGCGCCATTTTGCAGGGACGCGAGCCGGACGGCGTGTATTGCGCCACGTTCTTGTCCAGGTCCTTGAGCAGCGCCCAACCCTTTTCCTTGCCCATGCCCTGCAGCAGCGCGACGATCTGCAGATAGCCGGTGCCGGAGGCCGCGGGGCTGGGGATAACGATTTCGCCCTTGTAGACCGGCTTGGTCAGGTCTTCCCAGGACGTGGGCATGGGCAGGTTCTTGGACTTGAGCCTGTCCGTGTTGACACAGAATGCGGCGACATAGCCGGTGGCCGCGAACCACTTCTGGTCGGCGCCCTTGTACTGGGCGGGCAGGGCGTCCATGCCCTTGGCCGCGTACGGCTCGAGCAGGTTCTGCAGGCGCGGGTCCAGCATGTTGCTGACGGCGAAGCCCCAGATCACGTCCTGCTGTGGGTTGGAGGCCTCGGCGATCAGGCGGGCGCCCAGGTCGCCGGTGGACAGCCGCAGCACATTGACCTTTACATCGGGCATGGCGGCGTTGGCGGCCTTCAGGTAGGCCGCGATCTCGTCTTCTTCGAGGGCGGTGTAGACGGTGATGGCGCCGGCATGGGCCTGCGTCCAACCTAGGGAAATTACTGCAACCACAAGGCCAAGCTTCTTCATACATTGCATGATGGGACTCCGGTTGGAATACACGGCAACGGTGGCGAGCTACGTAGGCGGGCAGTCTTCTGCAACCCATCCGGCAGGTTGCAGTTTTATGTATGTTTGCAAATTTGTGGCAACGTGTCTAGACTGGAAAAACCTGTATTCAAGGGTTTTTTTGGCGTAGGCGCATCCTCCCGCGCCACGCCTGGAGCTCATCGATGCAAACTTCACCGCCGTTATCCGCGCAGCAGCTGGCCGCGTACTCCTCGTTCGCCCAGACGCTGGCGGACCGTGTGCGCCCCTTGTCGCGCAAATGGTTCCGGCACCCGCTGGACGTCGACACCAAGGCCGACGCAAGCCCCGTCACGCAGGCGGACAGGGAGGTCGAGGCCACCTTGCGCGAGGCCATTGCCCAGCACTACCCCGACCACGGCATCTTCGGCGAAGAGTTCGGCGCCTCGCATGCCGAAGCCGAGTTCGTGTGGTCGCTCGATCCCATCGACGGCACGCGCGCCTTCATTTCCGGCAACCCGCTGTGGGGCACCTTGCTGGCGCTGCTGCACCGGGGCAAGTCCGTGCTGGGCGTGATCGACATCCCCATGCTGGACGAACGCTGGATCGGCGCGGCCGGTGCAGCCGCGCAGCTGAACGGCGTTGCCTGCCGCACCAGCGCCTGTGCCGAGCTGCGGCAGGCCATTTTGTACGCCACCTCTCCCGACATCTTTGTCGGCGCGGAACTGGCCGCTTTCGAGGCGCTGACGCAGGCCGCGCGCATGCGCCGCTACGGCGGCGATTGCTATAGCTACGGCCTGCTGGCCAGCGGGCACGTCGACCTGGTGGTCGAGTCCGGCCTGCAGCCGTATGACTATCTGGCGCTGATGCCCGTGATCGAAGGGGCTGGCGGCGTCATTACCGATTGGTCGGGGCAGCCGCTCAGCCTCGAATCGCAGGGCCGCGTCGTCGCGGCCGCCACGCCGCAACTGCATCGCCAGGCGATGCGGGTGCTGGGGGCGGCCATGACCTGAACGCCGCGTCGCCCGCCCGCAGTTCAACGCAACGCTTCAGCCACAAGGTGAAAGAGCATGCATGCACTAGGGGTAGCAACGGTGGAAGACGCAGAGCGGCTGGTGCAAGCCAGCCAGCTCTCGCACATCAAGGTAGGCTTGTCCGACGTCGACGGCGTCATGCTGGGAAAATACTTGCGGCGCGACAAATTCCTGGGCGCGCTGCGTTCGGGGCTGGCGTTCTGCGACGTGGTGTTCGGCTGGGATCTGGACGACCAGCTCTACGACAACACCAAGTACACCGGGTGGCACACGGCCTATCCCGATGCCAAGCTCAGGATCATCCCGCAAAGCGGCCGCCGGCTGCCGCTGGAACAGGGGCCGGGCGGCGAAGACATGCTGCTGTTCCTGGCGGAATTCGAGGGCGACGCCGGCGCCATCTGTCCGCGGCGGCTGCTGCACCGCACCCTGGACCGCGCCGCGGGCATGGGCTACGACGTCTACGCCGCGCTCGAGTACGAATTCTTCATGTTCCGCGAGACGCCGCACTCCGTGCGCGCCAAGAACTATCGCAACATGGAGAACTGGACCCCAGGAAATTTCGGCTACTCAGTGCTGCGCAGCACCGTCGAAGGCGACTTCTACCGCAAGCTGCTGGACATGTGCGAACGCATGGACATGCCTATCGAGGGGCTGCACACCGAGACGGGACCCGGCGTGCTGGAAGCGGCCCTGGCGGTGGACCTGGCAGCTGCCGCGGGCGACAAGGCCTTTCTGTTCAAGACCTTCACCAAGGCGCTGGCGCAGCAGAACGGGCTGATGGCGACCTTCATGGCAAAGTGGTCGCACGATCATCCGGGCCAAAGCGGCCACATCCATCTGTCGCTGCGCGACCACAAAACCAACCGCTCTGTCTTCTACGACGAATCGCGGCCGCATGGCATGAGCGCAACGCAAGCCTCCTTCATGGCTGGCGTGCAGCGCTATCTGCCGGAGTTCATGGCCCTGTACGCGCAAACCATCAACAGCTATTCGCGCCTGGTGCCCGGATATTGGGCGCCGCTGGACGCCACCTGGGGCATGGAGAACCGCACCACCGCGTTGCGGCTGATTCCGGGCAGCGACAAGTCGCAGCGCGTCGAGGTGCGCATCGGATCGGCCGACGCCAATCCCTATCTGGCCTTGTCCGCCGCCCTGGCTTCGGGGCTATATGGCATCGAACAAGGGTTGACGCCCGAACCCATGGTGCAAGGCAATGCCTACACGCAGCAGTTTCCAGCGCATCTGCGCCTGCCCACCACCTTGTGGGAAGCCGCGCAGCGGCTGCGCGAATCCGAAGCCGCGCGCCATCTGTTCGGCGACGCCTTCGTCGAGCACTATGCGGCCACGCGCGAATGGGAAGAACGGCAGTTCCGGCGCCACGTGACCGACTGGGAACTGGCGCGCTACTTCGAAATCATCTGAATCCAAACCAAACCGCTTGCGCAGGGCAGATATGACTCAGGAACTCATTACCATCAGTCCCATCGACGGGCGCGAGGTTGTGCGCCGTCCCTATGCCAGCGTGGCGCAGATCGCGCAGGCGCTTGCCGACGCCCAAGCCGCGCAAGCCGCGTGGCAGGCGCTGGGCGTGGAGGGGCGGGGACGCATCGTGTCGGCGGCAGTCGATCGCTTCGTCGCCGCGAAGGAAGAGGTCGCGCGCGCCATTACCATCCAGATGGGGCGGCCGTTGCGCTACACGCCGGGCGAGGTGGCGGGCTTCGAGGCGCGCGCGCGCCACATGATCGCGATCGCTGGCGAGGCGCTGGCGCCGATCCAGGTTCCGGAACAAACCGGCTTCACTCGCTTCATCAGCCGCGAACCGATAGGCGTAGCGTTGACGATAGCGCCATGGAACTACCCTCTGTTGACGGCGGTGAACAGCATCGTGCCCGCGCTGATGGCGGGCAACACCGTCATCCTCAAGCATTCCGACCAGACGCCCTTGTGCGCCGAACTTATCGACCGAGCGTTCCGCGAGGCCGGGGCGCCCAAGGGCGTTTTTCAGTATTTGCATGCCAACCACGACATCGTGCACCGGCTGATCCGCGCGCCGGAGATCGGCTACGTCTCGTTCACCGGCTCCGTGCGCGGCGGGCATGCCGTGGAAGAGCGCGCGGCGGGGCGTTTCATAGGCGTAGGCCTGGAACTCGGCGGCAATGATCCGGCCTATGTGCGGGCAGACGCGAAGATCGATCACGCGGTCGAAACCCTGGTGGACGGCGCGTTCTTCAATTCGGGCCAGTCCTGCTGCGGCATCCAGCGCATCTACGTGGCGCGTGCGCGGTACGACGAATTCGTCGAGCGCGCCGCCGAACTGACGCGCAGCTATGTCCTGGGGAATCCGCTGCACGCCGATACCACGTTGGGTCCCGTAGTGCGTGCGAAGGCCGCCGCCGAGATACGCGGAATAATCGATGAAGCGGTGTCGGCCGGCGCCAGAAATATGATTGATAGCTCGCATTTCAAGGAAGCGAGCATAGGCTCGCCTTATGTTGCGCCAGCGTTGCTGACACAGGTCGATCACCGCATGCGCATCATGAACGACGAATGCTTTGGGCCTGCGGTCGGAATCATGCCGGTGGACAGTGATGAGGAAGCCATCGGCCTGATGAACGACAGTCCTTATGGGCTGACGGCGGCGGTCTTCACTCAGGATCAGGAGGCCGCGTTGCATATCGGCGGACAGGTTCGCACCGGAACGTTCTTCATGAACCGCTGCGACTATCTGGATCCCGCGCTGGCGTGGACCGGCGTGAAGAACTCCGGCCGCGGCGTGTCCTTGTCTGCGGTCGGCTACGAACAACTGACGCAAGCCAAATCCTTTCATCTGCGCAGCGTCTGACAGGACGCCATCAGGAAACCAGCCATGACTCTGCCCTGCGTAAATTGGAACTATCCCACCGCCATCAAGGCCGGCCCCGGCCGCATCAGGGAACTGCCGGAACTGTGCCGCGGGCTTGGCATGACGCGTCCGTTGTTGGTGACGGATCCCGGGCTGGCCGCCTTGCCCATGGTCGCGGACGTGCTGCGCGCATGCGGTGACGCGGGCCTGGAGTGCGGCCTGTTCCACGAAATAAAAGGCAACCCCACGGGCCGCAACGTCGACGATGGCGTGCGCGCATACAAACAAGGCAGCCACGATGGCGTGATTGCATTCGGCGGAGGTTCCGCGCTGGACGCTGCCAAGGCAATCGCACTGATGGCGGGACAGACGCGGCCCTTGTGGGACTTCGAGGACATCGGCGATAACTACCTGCGGGTCGATGTGGCAGGCATGGCGCCAGTGGTGGCGGTGCCGACCACCGCGGGCACGGGTTCGGAGGTAGGGCGCGCGTCCGTCATCACCGACGAGGCCGCCGAGGTCAAGCGCATCATTTTCCATGCGCGCATGCTGCCCTCCGTCGTGATCCTGGACCCGGAACTGACAGTCGGCTTGCCGCCGAAGATCACGGCGGCAACCGGCATGGACGCGCTGTCGCACAATCTGGAGGCCTACTGTTCGCCATTCTTCCATCCCATGGCGGCTGGCATCGCGATCGAAGGCATGCGTCTGGTGAAGGAATATCTGCCGCAGGCGGTGGCCGATGGCGGGGACCTGCAGGCGCGGCTGCAAATGCTGGTGGCTTCCAGCATGGGCGCGACGGCTTTCCAGCGCGGGCTGGGCGCCATGCATGCGCTGGCGCATCCGCTGGGCGCGTTGTACGACGCGCATCACGGCACGCTCAACGCAATCCTCATGCCCTATGTGCTGAAAGCCAACCAGCATGCGGTGGCGCCGCGCCTGGAAGCGTTGGCGCGTTACCTGGGCCTGCCCGATCCTGGCCCGGGAGCGGTGCTGGATTGGGTGCTGAGCCTGCGCGAGACGCTCGGCATTCCCCACACCCTGGCGGAAATTGGCATCGACGATGCCCAGGCGGAGCGGGTCGGGCGCATGGCGGCCGAGGATCCCTCGGCCGGCGGCAACCCCGTCAACTACACGCCAGAGCAGTATTCCGATCTTTTCCGTGCAGCAATTCGCGGAAACCTGTAAGCTTCGCCCCCTCTGCGCGGAAACGCAGCGGGGGTTGAAGAAGGATTTTGAATATTTCGTCCGAAGCGTTTGACAGCGGATTTGAAAGTGTTCATAATCTCGAATTCTCCGCTGGAGGAGTGCCCGAGTGGTTAAAGGGGGCAGACTGTAAATCTGTTGGCCTTGCGCCTACGTTGGTTCGAATCCAACCTCCTCCACCAGAGACCCATACCCAAATCCAGGCGCGGTTGGCCTGGATTTAAAATGTAAGGCCCGGAAAGCCGAACGACCTTCGCAAAGAAGGCTGCAACGTTTTCCAGGGCTTTGGATTGAAAAGGTTTGGGAAAGAGAAGGTGAAAGGGTATGCCGCGGGTGTAGCTCAATGGTAGAGCAGAAGCCTTCCAAGCTTACGACGAGGGTTCGATTCCCTTCACCCGCTCCAAGATTTTTAAATGCCCATGTGGCTCAGTGGTAGAGCACTCCCTTGGTAAGGGAGAGGTCGCGCGTTCGATCCGCGCCATGGGCACCACAAATTTCGAAGTTCTTTTCTTCAGTCTGAAGCGCAATCCAGGTCAGGAGTCAGCATGGCAAAAGGCAAGTTTGAACGTACCAAGCCGCACGTGAACGTGGGTACGATTGGTCACGTTGACCACGGCAAAACGACGTTGACGGCCGCTATCACGACCGTTCTGTCGAACAAGTTCGGTGGCGAAGCCAAGGGCTACGACCAGATCGATGCGACTCCTGAAGAAAAGGCTCGCGGCATCACGATCAACACGGCACACGTCGAGTACGAAACGGAAGCGCGTCACTACGCGCACGTTGACTGCCCGGGCCACGCTGACTACGTGAAGAACATGATCACGGGCGCGGCGCAAATGGACGGCGCGATCCTGGTGGTGTCGGCCGCTGACGGCCCGATGCCGCAGACCCGCGAACACATCCTGCTGTCGCGCCAGGTTGGCGTGCCGTACATCATCGTCTTCCTGAACAAGGCTGACATGGTTGACGACGCCGAGCTGCTCGAGCTGGTGGAAATGGAAGTTCGCGAACTGCTGTCGAAGTACGACTTCCCGGGCGACGACACGCCGATCGTGAAGGGTTCGGCCAAGCTGGCGCTGGAAGGCGACAAGGGCGAACTGGGCGAGCAAGCCATCATGGCTCTGGCCGCAGCACTGGATTCGTACATCCCGACGCCCGAGCGCGCCGTGGACGGCACGTTCCTGATGCCGGTTGAAGACGTGTTCTCGATCTCGGGTCGCGGCACCGTGGTGACCGGCCGTATCGAGCGCGGCATCGTCAAGGTCGGCGAAGAAATCGAAATCGTCGGTATCGTTCCGACGGTCAAGACGACTTGCACCGGCGTGGAAATGTTCCGCAAGCTGCTGGACCAAGGTCAAGCGGGCGACAACGTGGGCATCCTGCTGCGCGGCACCAAGCGTGAAGACGTCCAGCGCGGCCAAGTGCTGGCCAAGCCGGGCTCGATCACCCCGCACACGGACTTCACGTCCGAGGTGTACATCCTGTCCAAGGAAGAAGGCGGCCGTCACACTCCGTTCTTCCAGGGCTATCGTCCCCAGTTCTACTTCCGCACGACGGACGTGACGGGCACGATCGAACTGCCGGCCGACAAGGAAATGGTTCTGCCGGGCGACAACGTGGCCATGACGGTCAAGCTGTTGGCTCCGATCGCCATGGAAGAAGGCCTGCGTTTCGCCATCCGTGAAGGCGGTCGTACCGTCGGCGCCGGCGTCGTCGCCAAGATCCTGAAGTAAGCAATACCCGGATGGGTAGAGCGGACGAAAAGTCCCTCTACCCATTTTTGCCGTAAAAGTGTTATGATGTTTGGCTCCGCGATCATTTGCGTCGGATAGCTCAAGGCTATCTTGAGCGACGGGTCCGGAAAGTCAGTGAATGTAGTGCAAGCCAGTAGTGTTTTAGGGGCATAGCTCAATTGGCAGAGCGTCGGTCTCCAAAACCGAAGGTTGTAGGTTCGATTCCTACTGCCCCTGCCACCGCCAGGATAAACCCGCGGGAGATCATCGCGAGTTACGCATTCACGGCGGCTCGCGTCGCAATATGTCTAATACCAGCGTAGAAACCGTAACCAGTACCGCCGACCGGGTCAAGCTCGGGCTGGCGGTTCTTGTCGTTATTGCTGGCATCGTCGGGTTCTCCGTGCTGAGCGCGCAACCGATGCCTGCTCGTGTCGGCGTTTTCGTCGGCGGTCTCGTGATCGCAGCCGTGATCGCCTGGTTCAGCGAACCCGGCCGCCGCACCCTGAGCTTCGCCAGCGAGTCCTACAACGAAGTCAAGCGTGTCTCGTGGCCCACGCGCAAGGAAACGACCCAGATGACGGGTATCGTTTTCGCGTTTGTGGCGGTCATGGGCCTTTTCATGTGGGTGCTCGACAAGGGCATCGAATGGATTCTCTACGGCCTGCTGTTGGGCTGGAAATAAGGACGGCGAATGAGTAAGCGTTGGTATGTCGTCCATGTGTACTCCGGCATGGAAAAAAGCGTACACAAGGCCCTGAACGAGCGCATCGAGCGCGCGGGCCTGCAAACGTCGTTTGGCCGCATTCTTGTGCCCTCCGAGGAAGTCGTCGAGGTCAAGGGTGGCCAGAAGTCGATCACCGAGCGCCGCATTTTCCCCGGTTATGTCCTGGTTGAAATGGACCTGACCGACGAAACGTGGCACCTGGTCAAGAACACCAACCGCGTCACCGGCTTTTTGGGTGGCTCGGGCAACCGTCCGACCCCGATTTCCGAAAAGGAAGTCGAGAAGATCCTCTCCCAGATGGAAGAGGGTGTCGAGAAACCCCGCCCCAAGATCCTGTTCGAAGTGGGCGAGATGGTTCGGGTCAAGGAAGGTCCGTTTGCGGACTTCAACGGCAACGTCGAAGAAGTCAACTACGAAAAGAGCAAGGTGCGTGTGTCCGTCACCATTTTTGGTCGCGCCACGCCCGTCGAACTCGATTTCAGTCAGGTCGAAAAGACCTAATTTCAACCCCCGGGGAGCTCCCAGGCCTCAGTGCCCAGGAGCGATATAACCCGCAAGGAGCAAAGCATGGCGAAGAAGATCGTCGGCTTTATCAAGCTGCAAGTGCCGGCTGGTAAGGCTAACCCCTCCCCCCCGATTGGCCCGGCCCTGGGTCAGCGTGGCCTGAACATCATGGAATTCTGCAAGGCGTTCAACGCCAAGACCCAAGGCATGGAGCCTGGTCTGCCGATTCCCGTGGTGATCACCGCCTTCGCGGACAAGAGCTTCACCTTCATCATGAAGACCCCGCCCGCGACGGTCCTCATCAAGAAGGCCGCCGGCGTGCAAAAGGGTTCGTCCAAGCCGCATACCGACAAGGTCGGCACGCTGACCCGCGCTCAAGCTGAAGAGATCGCCAAGGCCAAGGGCCCCGATCTGACCGCCGCTGATCTGGACGCCGCCGTGCGTACGATCGCTGGCAGCGCCCGCAGCATGGGCATCACGGTTGAGGGGATCTAATCATGGCAAAACTGTCCAAGCGCGCCGCCGCCATTGCGCAGAAGATCGACCGTACCAAGATGTACCCGGTCGCTGAAGCCCTGACCCTGGTCAAGGAAACCGCCGTCGCCAAGTTCAATGAATCCATTGACGTGGCCGTGCAGCTCGGCATCGACCCGAAGAAGTCGGACCAACTGGTCCGCGGCTCGGTCGTTCTGCCCGCCGGCACCGGCAAGTCGGTCCGCGTCGCCGTGTTCGCCCAAGGCGACAAGGCTGAAGCCGCCAAGGCCGCTGGCGCCGACATCGTCGGCCTGGACGACCTGGCTGACCAGATCAAGGCCGGTCAAATGGACTTCGACGTGGTCATCGCCTCGCCCGACACGATGCGTGTCGTGGGCGCCCTGGGTCAGATCCTGGGCCCCCGTGGCCTGATGCCGAACCCGAAGGTCGGCACCGTGACCCCGGACGTCGCCACCGCTGTCAAGAACGCCAAGGCCGGTCAGGTTCAGTACCGTACCGACAAGGCTGGCATCATCCACGCAACGATCGGCCGCGCGTCGTTCGGCGTGGAACAGCTGCAAACCAACCTGGCCGCTCTGGTCGACGCCCTGCAAAAGGCTCGTCCCGCAGCTGCCAAGGGCATTTACCTGCGCAAGCTGGCCGTTTCGTCCACGATGGGCGGCGGTGCGCGCGTGGAAATTGCCTCGCTGTCGGCCAACTAAGCCGATAGCAGTAAACGTACTTTGGGCTGCATCCGGATTCCTCCGGATGTTGCTGTCAAAGACCGCTGGAGCAGGGTGGTTCAAGCAGTACCGGGCCACTCCGCTTAATCCCGAAGCCCGCAAGGTTCGGATCCAGCGTAGACGGCGTCCCCAGGAAGATTTCTTTACACGAAGAACTCGACCAGGCGCCGCATTCGGTTGACGCGCAAGGCTCAGGCCCCAGGCGTCTTTTGATGGAGTGTTCAAACCGTGAGTCTCAATCGTCAAGAGAAAGCGGTGGTAATCGAGGAAGTCTCGGCGGAAGTCGCCAAGGCCCAATCGATTGTTATCGCTGAGTACCGTGGTCTGGACGTCGCCTCTGTCACCGTACTGCGCAAAACTGCGCGTGAATCGGGCGTGTATCTGCGTGTTCTGAAGAACTCGCTGGCCCGTCGTGCTGTTGCCGGCACGGCTTTCGAGCCGTTGGCTGAGCAACTGACCGGTCCGCTGATCTATGGCATCAGCGCTGATCCGGTTTCGGCGGCCAAGGTCCTCGCAGGTTTCGCGAAAAGCAACGACAAGCTGGTCATCAAGGCGGGCGCTCTGCCCAACAGCCTGCTGAACCAAGACGGCGTGAAGGCCCTGGCCACCATGCCCTCGCGCGAAGAGTTGCTGTCGAAACTGCTGGGCACCATGCAAGCCCCCATCGCGCAATTCGTGCGTACGCTCAACGAAGTTCCGACCAAGTTCGCCCGTGGCCTCGCGGCTGTGCGCGACCAGAAGGCAGCGGCCTAATCGCCCTGCTGTCCGGAATTCGCTGAACGACCGAGCGACACCCAAACCCTGGCATTACCAAATTATTTGGAGTTCTGAAAAATGGCACTTAACAAAGCTGAAATCCTTGACGCCATCGCTGGCATGACCGTGCTCGAGCTGTCCGAGCTGATCAAGGAAATGGAAGAGAAGTTCGGCGTGTCGGCTGCTGCCGCCGCTGTCGCTGTCGCTGCTCCCGCCGCTGGTGGCGCTGCCGCCGCTGCTGAAGAGCAAACCGAGTTCACCGTCGTTCTGACCGAAGCTGGCGCCAACAAGGTTAGCGTCATCAAGGCCGTGCGCGAGCTGACCGGTCTGGGTCTGAAGGAAGCCAAGGACCTGGTCGACGGCGCTCCGAAGCCCGTCAAGGAAGCTGTGGCCAAGGCTGACGCCGAAGCCGCCAAGAAGAAGCTGGAAGAAGCTGGCGCCAAGGTCGAAGTCAAGTAAGACCTGCGTCAACTTGCCCGGGGACAGCGCAGTTTGCAGTCCCCGGGCTTTTGCGTTTCCAGGAAACCCCTACTGGGGTCATGCCTTTACAGAGGGGTTTCCTGGAGTCGTATCACCTGGGGCCGTGGTTGACGGCCCATGCAACCTCGAGTCGGAGTGCTCATGCCTTACTCGTACACCGAAAAAAAGCGCATCCGCAAAAGCTTCGCCAAGCGTGAAGACGTTCAAAACGTTCCCTTCCTGTTGGCGACACAGCTTCAATCCTACCTAACTTTCCTGCAGGCGGATACCGCCCCGTCCGATCGCGTAGCCGACGGTTTGCAGGCGGCGTTCTCGTCGATTTTCCCGATCGTTAGTCACAACGGTATGGCGCGCTTGGAGTTCGTGAGCTATGTGCTCGGCGAACCGGTGTTCGATGTCAAGGAATGTCAGCAACGTGGCCTGACCTATGCCTCGCCCCTGCGAGCCAAGGTCCGCCTGGTGCTGCTTGACCGCGAAGTCAGCAAGCCCACCGTGAAGGAAGTGAAGGAACAGGAAGTCTACATGGGCGAAATTCCGCTCATGACGGGCACGGGTTCCTTCGTCATCAACGGCACCGAGCGTGTCATCGTCTCGCAGCTGCACCGCTCGCCTGGCGTGTTCTTCGAACACGACCGCGGCAAGACCCACAGCTCCGGCAAGCTCTTGTTCTCGGCCCGCGTGATTCCTTACCGCGGTTCGTGGCTGGACTTCGAATTCGACCCGAAGGACGTCCTGTTCTTCCGCGTCGACCGCCGCCGCAAGATGCCTGTCACGATCCTGTGCAAGGCCATCGGCATGACGCCGGAATCCATCCTGGCCAACTTCTTCGACTTCGACAACTTCGAATTGAAGAGCGAAGGCGCGATGATGGAATTCGTGCCCGAGCGTTGGAAGGGCGAAATGGCCCGTTTCGACATCTCGGACCGCGACGGCAAGGTCATTGTCGAAAAAGACAAGCGCATCAACGCCAAGCATCTGCGCGACCTGGCTGCCGGCGGCATCCAGCGCATCTCCGTGCCGGAAGACTTCCTGTACGGCCGCGTGCTGGCCAAGAACATCGTCGACCCGGACACCGGTGAAGTCATCGCCAACGCGAACGACGAGATCACGGAAAGCGTGCTGGGCGCCCTGCGCGCCTCCAACGTCTACGACATCCAGGCCCTCTACACGAACGACCTGGATCGCGGTCCGTACATCTCGCAGACGCTGCGCACCGACGAAACCGCCGACCAGATGGCCGCTCGCGTTGCCATCTACCGCATGATGCGTCCCGGCGAGCCGCCCACCGAAGAAGCGGTGGAAGCGCTGTTCCAACGTCTGTTCTACAGCGAAGAAACGTACGATCTGTCGCGCGTCGGCCGCATGAAGGTCAACAGCCGTCTGGGCCGTGGTGAAGACATCACCGGCCCGATGACGCTGACCAACGAAGACATCCTTGAAACCATCAAGGTGCTGGTCGAATTGCGTAACGGCCGTGGCCAGATCGACGACATCGATCACCTGGGCAACCGCCGCGTGCGTTGCGTCGGCGAACTGGCCGAGAACCAGTTCCGCGCCGGCCTGGTGCGCGTCGAGCGCGCCGTCAAGGAACGTCTGGGCCAGGCCGAGACGGAAAACCTGATGCCGCACGACCTGATCAACTCCAAGCCGATTTCGGCCGCCATCAAGGAGTTCTTCGGTTCGAGCCAGCTGTCGCAGTTCATGGACCAGACCAACCCGCTGTCGGAAATCACGCACAAGCGTCGCGTTTCCGCACTGGGCCCGGGCGGTCTGACCCGCGAGCGCGCCGGCTTTGAAGTCCGCGACGTGCACCCGACCCACTATGGCCGCGTCTGCCCGATCGAAACGCCGGAAGGCCCGAACATCGGCCTGATCAACTCCATGGCGCTGTACGCTCGCCTGAACGAGTACGGCTTCCTGGAAACGCCTTACCGCAAGATCATCGACGGCAAGGTCAGCGAGCAGATCGACTACCTGTCGGCCATCGAAGAAAGCCACTACGTCATCGCGCAGGCCAACGCCGCGCTCGACGAAGAGGGCCGTTTCGTGGACGACCTGGTGGCTTGCCGCGAAGCCGGCGAAACCATGCTGACCGCTCCGGCCAACGTGCACTACATGGACGTTGCCCCGTCGCAGATCGTGTCGGTTGCCGCCTCGCTGATTCCGTTCCTGGAGCACGACGACGCGAACCGCGCGCTGATGGGCGCCAACATGCAACGTCAGGCCGTGCCTTGCCTGCGTCCGGAAAAGCCGGTCGTGGGTACGGGTATCGAGCGTACCGTGGCCGTTGACTCGGGCACGACCGTGCAAGCCCTGCGTGGCGGCCTGGTCGACCACGTCGACGCCGAGCGTGTCGTGATCCGCGTGAACGATGAAGAAAACGTCGCCGGCGAAGTCGGTGTCGATATCTACAACCTGATCAAGTACACCCGTTCCAACCAGAACACGAACATCAACCAGCGTCCTATCGTCAAGCGTGGCGACAAGGTTGCCAAGGGTGACGTGCTGGCCGACGGCGCATCGACCGACCTGGGCGAACTCGCCCTGGGTCAGAACATGCTGATCGCGTTCATGCCGTGGAACGGCTACAACTTCGAAGACTCGATCCTGATCTCCGAAAAGGTTGTGGCCGATGACCGCTACACCTCGGTCCACATCGAGGAACTGACGGTCGTCGCCCGCGACACCAAGCTGGGTCCGGAAGAAATCACGCGCGACATCAGCAACCTGGCCGAGACGCAACTGAACCGCCTGGACGATTCGGGCATCACGTACATCGGCGCCGAAGTCAGCGCCGACGACGTGCTGGTCGGCAAGGTCACGCCCAAGGGCGAGACCCAGCTGACGCCGGAAGAAAAGCTGCTGCGCGCCATCTTCGGCGAAAAGGCGTCCGACGTTAAGGACACCTCGCTGCGCGTGCCCTCGGGCATGACCGGCACCGTGATCGACGTGCAAGTGTTCACGCGCGAAGGCATCGTGCGCGACAAGCGCGCCCAGTCCATCATCGACGATGAACTGCGCCGCTATCGCCAGGACCTGAACGACCAGCTGCGCATCGTTGAGAACGACCAGTTTGACCGTATCGAAAAGATGCTGGTCAACAAGACCGTCAACGGCGGCCCGCGCAAGCTGGCCAAGGGCGCCACGATCACCAAGGCATACCTGGCTGATCTGGACCGCTGGCAGTGGTTCGACATCCGCCTGGCCGACGAGCCGCACGCCGTCGTGCTGGAGCAGGCCAAGGAATCGCTGGAGCAGAAGCGCCACCAGTTCGACCTGGCCTTCGAAGAAAAGCGCAAGAAGCTGACGCAAGGCGACGAGCTGCCCCCGGGCGTGCTGAAGATGATCAAGGTCTACCTGGCCGTGAAGCGTCGTCTGCAACCTGGCGACAAGATGGCAGGCCGTCACGGCAACAAGGGCGTGGTCTCGCGTATCACCCCGGTGGAAGACATGCCGCACATGGCTGACGGCACGCCGGCCGACATCGTTCTGAACCCGCTGGGCGTGCCCTCGCGGATGAACGTCGGCCAGGTGCTGGAAGTGCACTTGGGCTGGGCTGCCAAGGGCGTGGGCCATCGCATCGCCGACATGCTGCGCGACGAACGCACCGCACAGGTCAAGAACATCCGTGCCTACCTGGACAAGGTCTACAACACGACCGGCACCGGCGCCCGCATCGACGAGCTGACCGACGAAGAAGTCATGGAAATGGCCCAGAACCTCAAGAACGGCGTGCCGTTCGCGACGCCCGTCTTCGACGGCGCGACCGAAGAGGAAATCACCACGATGCTGGAGCTGGCCTATCCGGACGAAGTCGCCAAGCGCATGGCGCTGACGCCGTCGCGTACGCAGGCATGGCTGTACGACGGTCGTACGGGCGAGCAGTTCGAGCGTCCCGTCACGGTCGGCTACATGCACTACCTGAAGCTGCACCACTTGGTCGACGACAAGATGCACGCGCGTTCGACCGGCCCGTACTCGCTGGTTACCCAGCAGCCTCTGGGCGGCAAGGCGCAGTTCGGCGGCCAGCGTTTCGGGGAAATGGAAGTGTGGGCGCTGGAAGCATACGGCGCCGCCTACACCCTGCAGGAAATGCTGACGGTGAAGTCCGACGACATCACCGGCCGTACCAAGGTATACGAAAACATCGTCAAGGGCGACCACGTCATCGACGCCGGCATGCCGGAATCGTTCAACGTGCTGGTCAAGGAAATCCGCTCGTTGGCCCTGGACATGGATTTGGAGCGTAACTAATGAAAGCGCTACTCGACCTCTTTAAGCAAGTCTCGCAAGACGAGCAGTTCGATGCCATCAAGATCGGCATCGCCTCGCCCGAGAAGATCCGTTCGTGGTCCTACGGCGAAGTTCGCAAGCCCGAGACCATCAACTACCGCACGTTCAAGCCCGAGCGCGACGGCCTGTTCTGCTCCAAGATCTTTGGCCCGATCAAAGACTACGAGTGCTTGTGCGGCAAGTACAAGCGCCTGAAGCATCGTGGCGTGATCTGCGAAAAGTGCGGCGTGGAAGTCACCGTCGCCAAGGTTCGCCGTGAACGCATGGGCCACATCGAGCTGGCCAGCCCCGTCGCGCACATCTGGTTCCTGAAGAGCCTGCCGTCGCGTCTGGGCATGGTGCTCGACATGACCCTGCGCGACATCGAACGCGTGCTGTACTTCGAAGCCTGGTGCGTGATCGAACCTGGCATGACGCCGCTCAAGCGCGGCCAGATCATGTCGGATGACGATTTCCTCGCCAAGACCGAAGAGTACGGCGACGACTTCCGTGCCCTGATGGGCGCGGAAGCCGTGCGCGAACTGCTGCGCACCATCGACATCGACCGCGAAGTGGAAACGCTGCGCGGCGAACTGAAGGCCACCAGCTCGGAAGCCAAGATCAAGAAGATCTCCAAGCGCCTGAAGGTGCTGGAAGGCTTCCAGAAGTCCGGCATCAAGGCCGAGTGGATGGTCATGGAAGTGCTGCCCGTGCTGCCGCCGGACCTGCGTCCGCTGGTGCCGCTGGACGGCGGCCGCTTCGCGACCTCCGACCTGAACGACCTGTACCGCCGCGTCATCAACCGCAACAACCGCTTGAAGCGCCTGCTGGAGCTGAAGGCTCCGGAAATCATCCTGCGCAACGAAAAGCGGATGCTGCAGGAAGCCGTCGACTCGCTGCTGGACAACGGTCGCCGCGGCAAGGCCATGACCGGCGCCAACAAGCGCCAGCTCAAGTCCCTGGCCGACATGATCAAGGGCAAGAGCGGTCGTTTCCGTCAGAACCTGCTGGGCAAGCGCGTCGACTACTCGGGCCGTTCGGTCATCGTGGTGGGTCCGCAGCTCAAGCTGCACCAGTGCGGCCTGCCCAAGCTGATGGCCCTGGAACTGTTCAAGCCGTTCATCTTCAATCGCCTGGAGATGATGGGTCTGGCCACGACCATCAAGGCTGCCAAGAAGCTGGTGGAAAGCCAGGAACCGGTGGTTTGGGACATCCTGGAAGAAGTCATCCGCGAACACCCGGTCATGCTGAACCGTGCGCCCACGCTGCACCGTTTGGGCATCCAGGCGTTCGAGCCGGTCCTGATCGAAGGCAAGGCCATCCAGCTGCACCCGCTGGTTTGCGCGGCGTTCAACGCCGACTTCGACGGTGACCAGATGGCCGTCCACGTGCCGCTGTCGCTGGAAGCCCAGCTGGAAGCGCGCACGCTGATGCTGGCCTCGAACAACGTGCTGTTCCCGGCCAACGGCGAACCGTCGATCGTGCCGTCCCAGGACATCGTGCTGGGTCTGTACTACACGACGCGCGAGCGCATCAACGGCCGCGGCGAAGGCATCTTCTTCACCGACGTCGCTGAAGTGCAGCGCGCCTACGACAACGGCGAAGTCGAGCTGCAGTCGCGCATCACCGTGCGCCTGAAGGAACACGAGCGCGACGAGGCTGGCGAATGGCAGCCGGTGATCCGCCGTCACGAGACGACGGTCGGCCGCGCGCTGCTGTCCGAAATCCTGCCCAAGGGCCTGCCCTTCACGGTGCTGAACAAGGCGCTGAAGAAGAAGGAAATCTCGCGCCTGATCAACCAGTCGTTCCGCCGTTGCGGCCTGCGCGATACCGTTATCTTCGCTGACAAGCTGATGCAGTCGGGCTTCCGCCTGGCCACGCGCGGCGGTATCTCCATCGCCATGGGCGACATGCTGATCCCGACCGCCAAGGAAGGCATCCTGGCCGAGGCCAGCCGCGAAGTGAAGGAAATCGACAAGCAGTACTCGTCGGGTCTGGTCACGTCCCAGGAACGCTACAACAACGTGGTGGACATCTGGGGCAAGGCCGGCGACAAGGTCGGCAAGGCGATGATGGAACAACTGGCCACCGAACCCGTGATCAACCGTCACGGCGAGGAAGTGCGCCAGGAATCGTTCAACTCCATCTACATGATGGCTGACTCGGGCGCCCGCGGTTCGGCCGCCCAGATCCGCCAGCTGGCCGGCATGCGCGGCCTGATGGCCAAGCCGGACGGCTCGATTATCGAAACGCCCATTACCGCGAACTTCCGTGAAGGCCTGAACGTACTCCAGTACTTCATCTCGACTCACGGCGCGCGTAAGGGTCTGGCCGATACGGCACTGAAGACCGCCAACTCGGGTTACCTGACCCGCCGTCTGGTCGACGTGACGCAAGACTTGGTGATCACCGAGGACGATTGCGGCACTTCGCAGGGCTACAACATGAAGGCCTTGGTCGAAGGCGGTGAAGTCATCGAGCCGTTGCGCGACCGGATCCTGGGTCGTGTTGCCGCCATCGACATCATCAACCCGGACACGCAGGAAACGGCCATCGTCGCCGGTACCCTGCTGGACGAAGACCTGGTCGACACCATCGACCGCATCGGCGTGGACGAAGTCAAGGTCCGCACCCCGCTGACCTGCGAAACGCGCCACGGTCTGTGCGCGCACTGCTACGGCCGCGATCTGGGTCGTGGCTCGCCGGTCAACCAGGGCGAAGCGGTTGGCGTCATCGCCGCCCAGTCCATTGGCGAACCGGGCACGCAGCTCACGATGCGTACGTTCCACATCGGTGGCGCGGCGTCGCGTTCGGCTCTGGCCAGCGCGGTGGAAACCAAGTCCAGCGGTAACGTCGGTTTTGCCAGCACGATGCGCTATGTCACGAACGCCAAGGGCGAACGTGTGGCGATCTCGCGCTCCGGCGAACTGGCGATCTTCGACGACAACGGCCGCGAACGCGAACGCCACAAGATCCCGTACGGCGCGACCGTGCTGGTGGGCGATGGCGAAGCCGTGAAGGCTGGCGCACGTCTGGCGACGTGGGATCCGCTGACCCGTCCTATCGTGTCGGAGTACGGTGGCGCCGTGCGCTTCGAGAACATCGAAGAAGGCGTGACCGTTGCCAAGCAGGTGGACGAAGTCACCGGCCTGTCGACGCTCGTCGTCATCACGCCGAAGACCCGTGGCGGCAAGATCGTCATGCGTCCGCAGATCAAGCTGGTCAACGAGCAGGGCGAAGACGTCAAGATCGCCGGCACCGATCACTCGGTGAACATCTCGTTCCCGGTGGGCGCGCTGATTACCGTGCGCGACGGCCAGCAGGTTGCCGTGGGTGAAGTTCTGGCGCGTATTCCGCAAGAATCGCAAAAGACCCGCGACATTACCGGCGGTCTGCCGCGCGTGGCCGAGCTGTTCGAAGCCCGCTCGCCCAAGGACGCCGGCATGCTCGCCGACGTTACCGGCACGGTTTCGTTCGGCAAGGACACCAAGGGCAAGCAGCGTCTGGTCATCACCGACCTGGAAGGCGTGAGCCACGAGTTCCTGATTCCGAAGGAAAAGCAGGTGCTGGTGCACGACGGCCAGGTGGTGAACAAGGGCGAAATGATCGTGGACGGCCCGGCCGATCCCCACGACATCCTGCGCTTGCAAGGCATCGAGAAGCTGGCGACCTACATCGTCGACGAAGTGCAGGACGTGTACCGTCTGCAGGGCGTGAAGATCAACGACAAGCACATCGAAGTGATTGTTCGTCAGATGCTGCGTCGTGTGAACATCGTTGACGCGGGCGATACCGAGTTCATCCCGGGCGAGCAGGTCGAGCGCTCCGAGCTGTTGAATGCGAATGACCGCATGCAGGCTGAAGATCGCATTCCTGCCACGTACGACAACGTGCTGCTGGGTATCACGAAGGCCTCGCTGTCGACCGACTCGTTCATCTCGGCCGCATCGTTCCAGGAAACCACGCGTGTCCTGACCGAAGCCGCCATCATGGGCAAGCGCGACGATCTGCGTGGTTTGAAGGAAAACGTGATTGTCGGCCGCCTCATCCCGGCAGGGACGGGTCTGGCTTATCACCACGCACGCCGCGACAAGGAAGAGCTGGAGGCCGCGGAACGCGAGGCCGCCCGCCAGTTGGCCAACCCGTTCGAAGACTCGCCGGTCACGGTGGGCTCGGATGCGGAAACGCCGGCATCCGACCTCGGCGCCGAGGATTCCGCCGAATAAGCGGAAACACCCGGCAGGGATGCCGCGCGCAGTCTGGCGCGGCATGCCCGGAATCAAAAAGGCCGCTGATGCGAATCAGCGGCCTTTTTTTGCCTGGCGCAGGGGAGGTTACTTCGCGACCTGTGCCTGCGCGTGCCGGAACACGGGTCCCCAGACGGGATGGCCAGCTTCGTTCGGCGCCAGCTCGAAGGCGGGGTCCAGAGCCAGGATGCGGGCAAAGCTGTCCTCGCACAGGCGCGGATATTTGCTCACGCAGTAGCTGAACGCCTGCAGCTTGTAGGCTTCGATGCGCACGGCCTTGGTGGAGGTGGCCAGGGCGTCGGAGGTGGCGACGCCGCGGATGACTTCGCCGTAACGGCCGGCGCTGTATTTGTCGCGTACTTGCTGCAGCTGGTCCAAGGCTTCTGCGGTGGGCGGCGCTTCTGGCTGCTTGGACGTAACCCCGGCGCAACCCGCCAGGAGGGCCGACAAGCCGAGCAGACTACTCAGAACGCGAATTTTCATGGCTTCCAAAGGTGTAGAGAGGTTTAGCGGTACGCTATCGTGCCACAGCCTGATGCGCTCGGACATTTTCCGCAATGTCCTTGCGGTGCGGATTGGATAATATTCGCCTTATTCCATCGTTAATTTAGCTGTCATGCGACAGCGCCAGTCCCGATCATGTCTTCTTCCGCCGGCCTCTTGACGCCGCGTGGCCCCTTTTCCGGCGCCGCGCCGCTTGCACTGCGTCCGCTGAGTGCCATCGCCGCCAGCACGGCGGGGGGCGTACCGGAAACCCGCATCAAGCGGCTTCTGTCTGACCTGCTGCCATCCTTGATGGCCCTGCACGCCCAGGGTGAAATCTGCGGCGATATTTCGCTGGATACCGTGGGCATGGACGAAAGCGCCCGCGCCCATCTGGTGCCGGAACTGGTCGTGGCGCGTTCGCGCCGAGCCACCCGCACGCCGACCCCCGGTTTTGCGCCGTTCGAGCTTTATAGCGATTCGGTGGAATGGCCGCGCGGCCCGTGGAGCGATATTTACGCCTTGTGCGCGGTGATGCACGCCTTGGTCATAGGGAGCAAGCCGGCGCCGGCGCCCGAGCGCCGCGCGGAGGATACCTACGAGCCGCTCGCCTCCCTGGGATTGCCGAAGTACAGCCAGGACTTCTTGTCCGCGATCGATGCCGGCCTGGCCATGGCGCCCGCTGATCGGCCGCAGACGCTGGCGGATCTGGCCGGCATGCTGGGCATCGCCGCTCAGGTCGAGACAGCGCCGGATCTGATCGCCCCGTTGCCGGCCTCCCATGCGGCGCCGCCTGCAGCCGCCGCTGCGGCGCACCAACCGGCGCGCGGACGCCATCCCCTGCTGGTGCTGCTGCTCGTCGTGGCGCTGATCGGAGCGGGCGTATATGCCTGGTTCGAGTCTGGAATGGGCGCTCCCAACGCGCTGATCACCCGGTCCGAAGTGGTTCAGCCGAATCCGCCGGCCGTGCATCCGATGCCGCCGCCCGCGCCGGGCGCCGGGCCGGTGGCGCCGCCATCGCCTCCCGAGCTTCGAACCCCACAGGAATCGGCGCCCCAGACGCCTGCGCCGGAAAGCGCGCCAGCCCTGGGCGAAACTCCGCCTCCGTCGGCGCCGCCTGCGGAGGCGCCAGCGGCCGTGGCCGTGCCGTCCACGGCCGTGCCCGCCGAGGCTCCCGCAGCCGTGGCCGAAGAGACCGCCAAACCCAAGCCGATTCCGGTGCTGGTGCGGCTGGACATCCGCCCATGGGGCGAGGTCTGGATCAATGGCGTGGCGCGCGGCATCAGTCCGCCGGTCAAGGAACTGCGGCTGATTCCCGGCAAGTACCAGGTGGTGCTGCGCAATGCCGGCCTGCCGCCGTACCGTACGACGCTGGAGGTCAAGGCAGGCAAGCCCGCCGTGATCTCGCACGTCTTCCAATAGGGGGCGCCGCGGCTACGTCGCGGTTGTCTCTTCCGGCGCCATCGGCAGGCGCAGCGTGAAGACCGAACCCGCGCCCAGTTCGCTGCTGACTTCGACCGTTCCGCCGTGGCGTTCGGCGACCGTGCGCACGAACGCCAGACCCAGGCCGGCGCCACCGACGTCGCCGCGGGTTTCGACGCCCACGCGCGAGAAGGGTTCGAACAGCCGCGCCAGATCCTGCGCCGCAATGCCCTGGCCCTGGTCGCGGATATTGGCACGCCAGAAGCCGGGCTCCTCGTCGATGCCGCATTCGATCCGGGTTTGCGGCGGGCTGTACTTGATCGCGTTGTCGATCAGATTGCACAGCGTGCGCATGAGCAGGGTTTGATCGCCGCGGACATAGGCGGCGGGCAGCGGCAGCGCGAGGACGAGTTCGATGCCGCGTTTCTGAGCCGAGGCCCAGAACTCGTCCACGGCGTCTTGCAGCAGGCTGCCCAGATCCAGTTCCACCGCGCTGATTGTCATCGACTCGGCGCGAGTGAGGTGCACGAAGTCGTCGACCAGGCGCAAGGTGCGGTTGGCGAGTGCGGCGATGCGGCCCAGGGTTTCGCTTTGGTTCTCGGGCGAGCCGCCTTCCTGCTTCATTTCGACCAGCGCGAGGATGGAACTTTGGGGGGCGCGCATGTCATGCGAGATGAAGCGCAAGGTTTCCTCGCGCTGGCGCTCCGCCTGGCGGATGCGCGAGATGTCAGTCAGCGTGGCGACGGTGCCGGCGAAGTCGCCTTCGGCGGTGTGAATGGGCGCGCATTTCAGGATCAGGTCGCGTCCGGCATGGTCGCGCACTTCCAGGTCGGCGCTCCATGGCGATGACGCGGCGACCGGACCCTGGCCGCTGAGCGCCTCGGCCACGCGCTGGCGCGTGGCGGGATCGGAAATGGTCTTTTCGAGCAGATGGGTGGCCCGGCGCCCGACGCGGGGAGGGCGCATTCCCAGCCGCTGAAAATACATGACCGCGGCCTGATTGCGGAATTGCATGCGGCCGTCCTGATCGAAAACGAGCGTGGCGTCCGGCATGCCGTCCAGGCCGTCGGCCAGGAAGCGGCGCAGGTTGCGCACGCGGGCCAGCGCCCGGCGCAGCTCGCCGACCCGACTTTCCAGCGACGCGCTGGGACCCGCGCCCTGGGCGCCGGCCTCGTTCAACACCGGCGGGTACTCGCGCTGCAGCCGGCGCAATTCGTTGTCCATGTAGCGCAACGCGGCCTCCTGGCTGCGCCAGCTCCAGAGCGGATAGCACAGCGCCACGCCCAGCAGCGCCGCAGCCGGCGCGAACCACACATAGGCATAGGCCAGCAGCAGGAACGCCATCAGCAGTATGACGATGAACAGCGCCAGGTTGACCAGCAGGGCCTGCTTGGGCGACAGCCGCCACAGGGCCAGGCAGGCCAACAGCACGGGCAGCGCCGCGAACAGCGCATTGCTCCAGGCGGGCGGCAGCCGATAGGCGATATCGTCGCGCGCCGCGTGCAGCAGGTTCGCGATGATCTCCACCCCCGACATGCCGCTGACGTCGTGCGACACTGGCGTCGGGTAGGCGTCGCCCAGGCCGGTAGCCCAGGCGCCGACCAGCACATACTTGCCGCGCAGTTCGTCGGGCGACAGGTCGCCGCGCAGCACGGACAGGTAGGACACGGTACGCGTATGCGCGGTGGGACCGGAGTAGGGGATCAGGATGCTGCCGTCGGGCGCGGCGCGGTTCAACAGTTTCTGCGCCGCATCCGCTTGGCCGCCGACGTCCAGCATGACCATGGCCAGATGGTTCCAGCGGCGGTCTCCGAGCTGCGCGCTGAGGGTTGCTGCGCGCACCACGCCATCCGGGTCGATGCGCGCGTTGATGAAGCCTTTGGCGGCGGCGGCGGCCTGCGCCACGCCGGGGATGGGCTCGTTGACTGCCGAAGGGCGGTCGAGCCGGTCCAGCACGACCGGCAGGACCGTACGGCCATGGCGTCGGATGCTGTCGGCCAGGATGCGGTCATCGTTCGGATTGGCCATGTCCGGTTCGGCGAAGATCAGGTCCAGCGCCACGGCGCGGGAGCCTTGCAGGCGGTCCAGCAGCGCCGCGTGGACTGCGCGCCGCCATGGCCAATGGCCCAGCGCCTTGATGCTGTCGTCGTCGATCGCGACGATCAGGATGTCGCGATCGGCGTCGCGCCCGCTCAACGACAAGGCGCGGTCATAAAGGATTTGATCGAAGCGCCCCAGGCCATTGAACGAGCCCAGGATGGCGGCCAGCACCGCTAAAACCACCGTCAGCCACAGCCCTGAGCGCGAGGTCCGGTCCTGCGGATCGGCGGCGTCGGCCATGAGACGGGCTCTAGTAATCGGTCAGCGTGATCAGGCCGCCCGTGCCGCTGGCCACGCCCGAGCCGTCGGAGGTCAGGAGCATGTTCGCGCCCTCGAAGGTCGCGATCGCATCGCGTCCGTTCAGGCCCAGGTCATCCACCGCGCGCACGGACACGTAATAGGTTCCCGGACCGGGCGCGGCGAAGCGGATATCGTTGCTGGGAAAGCTCGTCGAAGATACCGGCAACGCGCCTTCGGCATCGCGCGAGACGCGCACCACATAGCTCTGCGCGCCGGACACGGGCGAGACGTCGGCGGTCCAGGCGCCGCCGCCCGCGCGTGTGGGTGTGCCCAGTTGCGGCGCATCGAGCAGCGCGCGCATGCCCGAGACCGCGCCGTCCGAGCCCACCGCGGCGCCGTAGCCCGTGGCCACCGCTACCGGTTTGGCTGGGGGCGATCCGGGTGCGTGGGGCTGCAGACGCACGCTGCCTTCCAGCACTTCGCTATGTACGCCCTGCGCGCCACTTTGTACGCGGAAGCGCGTGCCGCGCACGCCAGTGACCGCGACCGGTGTGCGGATCTCGAAACGGCCCACGCCTTGACCGGAGGGTGCCACTGAGGACTCCACGCCGCCGCTTTGCACCCGGACGACGGAATCCGTCAGCGCAGTGCCTTCGAATTGGCGCAGGCGCGTCAGTTCGACGGAGCCGCCGGCCGGCAGTGTCAGCTTGGAGCCGTCGGCCAGCTCCAGCGTGACGAAGCCGTTGGCAGCGGTGCCGACCGTACTGCCTTCAGCCACGGTGTCGCCGGCCCGCAAGGCCTTGCCGTCGACATTCGCCTGGCCGCTGACGTGCACGACGCGGGCGTCGGCGGGCCGCACGGGAATCATGGACAGCGGGATGCGCAATTCCAGCCCGATGGGCAGCGTTTCCGGCGTGACTACCTTGTTCAGGGTTTGCAGCTGGCTCCAGTTGGCCTGCTTGTGGGTATACCGGGTTGCCAGGTCGATCAACGTATCGCCTTGGCGCACACGGTAGATGAAGTCGTCCCCAAGCGCGCCAGCGGGCTGGCTGCGGGCCGGCGCCATCAGCGCCAGGCAGGAGATCATGGCAAGCAAAGAAAGCGCGCGGCAGCGGCTCATGACTATCGGTTCTCCAGGGGGGCGCGCGCAGGCGCTTACTGCGGATTGGCTGCGATGTCTTCCGGCGAGCTGATTTGCTCCAGCCGGTAGCCCAGCGCATAAGAGGACGTGAGGCGCACGCCGTGTTCGGGACGCAGCTGGAGCTTTTGCCGGATGTTCGACAAATGGGTGTCCAGGGTGCGGGAGGTCGCGGGAATTTCCCGGTTCCATACGCATTCGGCCAGCACGTCGCGCGACATGAGGCGGCCGACATTACGGAAAAACAGCAGGGCGAGCTCGAATTCCTTGGGGGCGAGCGACACCACGGCGGAATCCAGGGTGATCGTGCGGGCGGCGGGTTCGATGCGATAGCGCGCCACGTCGAAGGCATCGTCCGCGGGTTCGGCGATCTGGCTGCGGCGCAGCAAGGCCGCCACCCGCGCCAGCAGTTCCAGGGGGCGCAGGGGTTTGACGATGTAGTCGTCCGCGCCGGCGCGCAGACCTTCCACCAGATCGTCCTCGCTGGAACGATTGGTCAGGAAGATGACCGGGATGCGCGGGCCGATATTGGCGCGCAGCCACCGCACCACATCGTCGCCGTCGATGTCGGGCAAATGCCAGTCCAGCAGCACCAGGTCGAATTGCTCAGTGCGCAGCGCGGCCAGGAGATCCCGGCTTTGCTGATAACTGCTGCAGGTGTATCCGGCAGTGGTCAGAACTTGCTGGATGCGTTGTGCTTGATCCAGGTCGTCTTCCAGCGACGCGATTTTCATCAGACGTGTTCTCGCGAAGGTTTGCTACGCAAGCGCGCGCTATGGCGCCCTACTGCAAGATGGGAAAGGAATATATAGGTGTAAACGAATGATAACTCGGGAGGGGCCCCGGCTGGCTACGTTATGGCAAGAACTGTCAAACATTGCAAAGTTGACGAATCTTGACTGGAGTTGTTGCGTAACAACGCGCCACACTGTCTCAATCGTTCTCCCCCCGCGGTAAGGCGTGGGGCGGAGCCGGTCGAGGTTGTTGGTCGTATGGAACAGATATGAATCAATTGCGCATACTTATGATGTCACCCGACGAGGCCGCCCGCGGCGTCGCCGTGTCCGCATTGCTGCAAGCTGGTATTTCTGCACGCGGTTGCTCGACGTCTCTCGAATTGTTTGGATTGCTCAACGGCGGCGGCTTTGACGTCGTGGTCCTGGATGTCGGGACCCTGGGCGAAATCGGCTACGCCCTGGTGGCCCGCCTGCACGGCTCATCGTCCATGGGCATCGTGGTCACGGGAACCGGCATGTCGGTGGATAGCCGCCTGCGCTGCCTGCAAAGCGGTGCTGACGCCTGTCTGCCAGATCCGCAGGATCCCCGCGAGCTGGCCTGCATCCTGCTGTCCTTGGCGCGCCGCCTGCCCGCCGGGCAGGATCCGTCCCTGGCCGAGCCGGCCCAGAACGGCCAGTGGGAGCTGCGCGACCAGGGCTGGACCCTGGCGGCGCCCACGGGCGCCACCATCTCGCTGTCCGCCAATGAGCGCCTGATCGTGCGTTCGCTGCTGGAAGTGGCGGGCAAGGCCGTGGGCCGGAACGAGCTGGGCGACGAGTTGCAGGTGGAAGGGGGCGGAGTCCGCGCCAGCGGTTCCCGCAGCATCGACGTGATCGTCAGCCGCTTGCGCCGCAAGGCCGAGCTGGCCGGGGTCATGTTGCCCATCCGCACGGTCTACGGCAGCGGCTACCTGTTCGCCGACCAGTAGCGGGGCACGGCTATACTGGCGGTGCCGCGCCTGGCGGCAGCCCCGGCGCCAGAGCGCCCGGCCGCTATCCGCAGTCAGCATATCGCTGCTCCTGCCGATTGCCGCAGTCAATGACCCTGATTTCAGGCACCCGATTTTCGGCGTATGCGGCCCTAATTTTCACGAGCGCCGCCTAACTGGCATGCTTCTGCCGGCAACGCGCCACACGCGCGGCTTACAATTTTCTTTGACAGCAGCCCTTGATCTCAGTTAAGCTAAAGGGCTTACTGCTTTATTTCGCGCGCAAAATCTGGCCGCGGTAGGGTTCAGAAGTACGGTGTCTGGGAACAAGGTGCGTCACGAGCCTTTCGTTTCAAGCCATACGGCTTCGCGGCAACGGGTCTTTCCGGCGCCGTCACCCCACGGCATCCAGCTTTGTGCGTTTTGTCATAGTTTGTTGGCAAGCCCGCTCTTTTACGTATATGAACGTTTGAGGCGGTTTTGCGCGAACTGCCTTCTCCGAAAGTTCACTGCTTGAGGAGACGAGTACGTAAGTACTTACCCAGTGGTACGTAAAAGGGATTTCAAAGGTCATGCCTACCATTAGCCAACTCGTGCGCAAGCCGCGCGAAGTCAGCATCATCAAAAGCAAGAGCCCCGCGCTCGAAAACTGCCCGCAACGCCGCGGCGTGTGCACTCGCGTGTACACCACCACCCCCAAGAAGCCGAACTCCGCTCTGCGCAAGGTTGCCAAAGTGCGTCTGACCAACGGTTACGAAGTCATTTCGTACATCGGCGGTGAAGGCCACAACCTGCAAGAGCACTCGGTGGTTCTGGTGCGTGGCGGTCGTGTGAAGGACTTGCCCGGTGTGCGTTATCACATCGTGCGCGGTTCCCTCGACCTGCAAGGCGTCAAGGATCGTAAGCAAGCCCGCTCGAAGTACGGCGCCAAGCGCCCGAAGAAGGCTTAATAACGAGTCAGCAGTACCCCCGCGTGGCGGCAGTCCGTCACTAGGGAAGTGCGACCGCGCCATCCAGATGATGGGAAGGTGCGCGGCACGTAAGGGGTCGTCTCCATGGACGGCCATGGCCGTGTAATGAAACACGGTTCAACTGAACAGACACAAGGAAGCAACAATGCCCCGTCGTCGCGAAGTACCCAAGCGCGAGATTCTGCCCGATCCCAAGTTCGGCAGCGTCGAACTCGCCAAGTTCATGAACGTCGTCATGCTGGACGGCAAGAAGGCCGTCGCCGAGCGCATCGTCTACGGTGCCCTCGAGCAAGTGCAAACCAAGACCGGCAAAGAGCCGATCGAAGTTTTCAGCCTGGCGATCAACAACATCAAGCCGATCGTCGAAGTGAAGAGCCGCCGCGTTGGCGGTGCCAACTACCAAGTGCCGGTTGAAGTGCGCCCCGTGCGCCGCCTGGCCCTGGCTATGCGTTGGCTCCGTGAAGCCGCCAAGAAGCGTGGCGAGAAGTCGATGGATCTGCGTCTTGCTGGCGAACTGATCGACGCCTCCGAAGGTCGTGGCGCCGCGATGAAGAAGCGCGAAGACACGCACAAGATGGCAGAGGCCAACAAGGCCTTCAGCCATTTCCGCTGGTAATTTAAGGACTAACCCACCATGGCCCGCAAAACCCCGATCGAGCGCTATCGCAACATTGGTATCTCTGCGCACATCGATGCAGGGAAAACCACCACGACCGAACGTATCCTGTTCTACACCGGCGTCAATCACAAGATTGGCGAAGTGCATGATGGCGCAGCCACCATGGACTGGATGGAACAAGAACAAGAGCGTGGCATCACCATTACGTCGGCAGCAACGACGGCGTTTTGGCGTGGCATGGCGAAGAACTATCCCGAACACCGCATCAACATCATCGACACCCCGGGACACGTGGACTTCACCATCGAGGTGGAACGTTCCATGCGCGTCCTGGACGGTGCTTGCATGGTCTACTGCGCGGTGGGCGGTGTTCAGCCCCAGTCCGAAACCGTGTGGCGCCAAGCCAACAAGTACGGCGTGCCGCGTCTGGCCTTCGTCAACAAGATGGACCGCACCGGCGCCAACTTCTTCAAGGTCTATGACCAGCTGAAGAACCGCCTGCGCGCCAATCCCGTGCCGATCGTGATTCCCATCGGCGCCGAAGACACGTTCCAAGGCGTGGTCGACCTGGTCAAGATGAAGGCGATCATTTGGGACGAAGCCAGCCAAGGCATCAAGTTCGACTACGCAGACGTTCCGGCCGAGCTGGAAGGCCTGGCAAACGAATGGCGCGAAAAGCTGGTTGAAGCCGCTGCTGAATCGTCCGAAGAGCTGATGAACAAGTACCTGGAAACGGGTTCGCTCGACGAAGAAGAAATCAACCTGGCCATCCGTCAACGCACCATCGCTGGCGAAATCCAGCCGATGCTGTGCGGCACCGCCTTCAAGAACAAGGGCGTGCAGCGCATGCTGGACGCGGTCATCGACTACCTGCCTTCGCCCGTGGACATTCCCGCGGTCGACGGTCAGGACGACGATGGCAACCCCGTCACGCGTGAAGCCAACGACGACGAGAAGTTCTCGGCTCTGGCGTTCAAGCTGATGAGCGATCCGTTCGTGGGTCAGCTGACCTTCGTGCGCGTTTACTCGGGCGTCCTGAAGTCGGGCGATACGGTCTACAACCCCATCAAGGGCAAGAAAGAACGTATCGGCCGCATTCTGCAGATGCACGCGAACAACCGCGAAGAAATCAAGGAAGTGTTGGCAGGCGACATCGCCGCCGTGGTGGGTCTGAAAGACGTGACCACCGGCGAAACGCTGTGCGACATCGACTCCCACATCCTGCTCGAACGCATGATTTTCCCGGAGCCCGTGATTTCGCAGGCCGTGGAACCCAAGTCCAAGGCTGACCAGGAAAAGATGGGCCTGGCGCTGTCGCGCCTGGCGCAGGAAGATCCGTCGTTCCGCGTGCGCAGCGACGAAGAATCCGGCCAGACCATCATTTCCGGTATGGGCGAGCTGCACCTGGAAATTCTGGTTGACCGCATGAAGCGCGAATTCGGCGTGGAAGCGAACGTCGGCAAGCCGCAAGTGGCCTACCGCGAAACCATCCGCAAGACCTGCGACGAAGTTGAAGGCAAGTTCGTCAAGCAGTCGGGCGGTCGCGGCCAGTACGGTCACGTGGTTCTGAAGGTCGAGCCGTTGGCTCCTGGCGGTGGCTACGAATTCGTGGACGCCATCAAGGGCGGTGTGGTTCCTCGCGAGTACATCCCCGCGGTGGACAAGGGCATCCAGGAAACGCTGCCTTCGGGCGTGTTGGCTGGCTACCCGATCGTCGACGTCAAGGTCACGCTGTTCTTCGGTTCGTACCACGACGTGGACTCGAACGAAAACGCGTTCAAGATGGCCGGCTCCATGGCATTCAAGGAAGGTCTGCGCAAGGCCAGCCCCGTGCTGCTGGAACCGATGATGGCCGTTGAAGTCGAAACGCCTGAAGACTACGCTGGTACCGTGATGGGCGATCTGTCCTCGCGTCGCGGCATGGTTCAGGGCATGGACGACATGGTTGGCGGCGGCAAGACCATCAAGGCCGAAGTTCCGCTGGCCGAGATGTTCGGTTACGCCACGAACCTGCGTTCGCTGACGCAAGGTCGTGCCACGTACACGATGGAATTCAAGCATTACTCCGAGGCCCCCAAGAACGTCGCTGACGAAGTCATCGCCGCTCGGGCCAAGTAAATAACCCTTGCCGGGGCCGCCCATCCGGACGGTCCTGGCAGAAATCCAAGTTTCCTTGAAAGTCAAAGGATAGAGATCATGGCAAAAGGCAAGTTTGAACGTACCAAGCCGCACGTGAACGTGGGTACGATTGGTCACGTTGACCACGGCAAAACGACGTTGACGGCCGCTATCACGACCGTTCTGTCGAACAAGTTCGGTGGCGAAGCCAAGGGCTACGACCAGATCGATGCGACTCCTGAAGAAAAGGCTCGCGGCATCACGATCAACACGGCACACGTCGAGTACGAAACGGAAGCGCGTCACTACGCGCACGTTGACTGCCCGGGCCACGCTGACTACGTGAAGAACATGATCACGGGCGCGGCGCAAATGGACGGCGCGATCCTGGTGGTGTCGGCCGCTGACGGCCCGATGCCGCAGACCCGCGAACACATCCTGCTGTCGCGCCAGGTTGGCGTGCCGTACATCATCGTCTTCCTGAACAAGGCTGACATGGTTGACGACGCCGAGCTGCTCGAGCTGGTGGAAATGGAAGTTCGCGAACTGCTGTCGAAGTACGACTTCCCGGGCGACGACACGCCGATCGTGAAGGGTTCGGCCAAGCTGGCGCTGGAAGGCGACAAGGGCGAACTGGGCGAGCAAGCCATCATGGCTCTGGCCGCAGCACTGGATTCGTACATCCCGACGCCCGAGCGCGCCGTGGACGGCACGTTCCTGATGCCGGTTGAAGACGTGTTCTCGATCTCGGGTCGCGGCACCGTGGTGACCGGCCGTATCGAGCGCGGCATCGTCAAGGTCGGCGAAGAAATCGAAATCGTCGGTATCGTTCCGACGGTCAAGACGACTTGCACCGGCGTGGAAATGTTCCGCAAGCTGCTGGACCAAGGTCAAGCGGGCGACAACGTGGGCATCCTGCTGCGCGGCACCAAGCGTGAAGACGTCCAGCGCGGCCAAGTGCTGGCCAAGCCGGGCTCGATCACCCCGCACACGGACTTCACGTCCGAGGTGTACATCCTGTCCAAGGAAGAAGGCGGCCGTCACACTCCGTTCTTCCAGGGCTATCGTCCCCAGTTCTACTTCCGCACGACGGACGTGACGGGCACGATCGAACTGCCGGCCGACAAGGAAATGGTTCTGCCGGGCGACAACGTGGCCATGACGGTCAAGCTGTTGGCTCCGATCGCCATGGAAGAAGGCCTGCGTTTCGCCATCCGTGAAGGCGGTCGTACCGTCGGCGCCGGCGTCGTCGCCAAGATCCTGAAGTAATCCGGATCACTTAAGCAGCAAACAACCAGCGGGGGTGGCCTCGTCGCCCCCGCCTCTCGTTCTTTAGGAAACGCCATGAAAAACCAAAAGATCCGTATCCGCTTGAAAGCCTTCGATTACAAGCTGATCGATCAATCGGCCGCTGAAATCGTCGACACCGCCAAGCGTACCGGCGCCGTTGTTCGCGGCCCGGTGCCGCTGCCCACGCGTATCCGTCGCTATGACGTCCTGCGCTCGCCGCACGTCAACAAGACGTCGCGCGACCAGTTCGAAATTCGCACGCACCAGCGTCTGATGGACATCGTTGATCCCACCGACAAGACCGTTGACGCCCTGATGCGTCTGGACCTGCCGGCCGGCGTCGACGTCGAAATCGCGCTGCAGTAAGTAAAGCGTATCGGGCCTGCTACCTTCGCCGGCAGGCACGAAAAAGATGGCCGCTTCCTTATGGATGCGGTCATTTTGTTTTTTGGCTGCGTTGCGCGCAACGTTTGCCCAGGGGCGGGCAGTTGTGTTCAACCCGCCTCCGCATTCTGGTTAGCGGGTGCTCACTGCTGCAATCAGGTCCGTCAGGCAGCGCCGCCGCTGCCCACATCCGCCGGGTGTGGCGAAATCGCCCCTTGCAATGAGGCCGAAGCACGCTAAGTGCTTGTGCTGACTGAAAAAAACATGCTAATATGCCAAGCTTGCCATTTTGTGGCAAGAGCAACTATGGAAAATAGGAAGGCGCACTCCGCCTGAATTCAGACCAGGTTGAACATAGTCGTAGGGCAAAGGCCGTTACCTTTTGCCTGATTAGCCCCGACCAATCGCAGTCGGGAATGGAGAAAACGATGTCGAATTCGACACCCACGCCCGCCGCTCACCGGCTGGGGCTGGTGGGTCGCAAGGTCGGCATGACCCGCATTTTTACCGAGGAAGGTGAATCCATCCCGGTGACCGTGCTGGACGTGTCGAACAACCGTGTGACCCAAGTTAAGTCGCTGGAAACCGACGGCTACGCCGCGATCCAGGTGGCTTATGGCACTCGTCGTGCCTCGCGTGTGGCTCAGCCGCAAACGGGCCACTACGCCAAAGCCGGCGCTGAAGCCGGTAGCATCCTCAAAGAATTCCGCCTTGATCCCGCTCGCGCCGCTGAATTTGCGGCCGGTTCCGTGATCGCCGTGGAATCGGTGTTCGAAGCCGGCCAACAGGTCGACGTCACGGGCACCACCATTGGTAAAGGCTTCGCCGGTACCATCAAGCGTCACAACTTCGGTTCGCAACGCGCGTCGCACGGTAACTCCCGTTCGCACCGCGTCCCGGGCTCGATTGGTCAAGCACAAGATCCGGGCCGTATTTTCCCGGGTAAGCGCATGGCCGGTCACCTGGGTGATGTCACCCGCACCGTTCAAAACCTCGACGTCGTTCGCGTTGACGTTGAGCGTGGCCTGCTGCTGGTCAAGGGCGCTGTCCCCGGCCACGCTGGCGCCGATATCATCGTGCGCCCGGCCATCAAGGCCCCGGCCAAGAAGGGAGCATAAGTAAATGGATCTCAAGCTCCTGAACGACCAAGGTCAGGCCGCTGCTACGTTCAGCGCACCCGACACCATCTTCGGCCGTGACTTCAACGAAGCGCTGATTCATCAGATCGTGGTGGCTTTCCAAGCCAACGCCCGTTCGGGTAACCGCGCTCAGAAGGATCGCACTGAAGTCAAGCACTCGACCAAGAAGCCCTGGCGCCAGAAGGGTACCGGCCGCGCTCGCGCCGGTATGACTTCGTCGCCGCTGTGGCGTGGCGGTGGTCGGATTTTCCCGAACTCGCCGGAAGAGAACTTCAGCCAGAAGGTCAACAAGAAGATGTACCGCGCCGGGATCCGTTCGATCCTGTCGCAGCTCGCTCGCGAAGACCGCATCGCTGTTGTCGAATCGTTCGATCTGGCATCGCCCAAGACCAAGGACGCAGCTGCAAAGCTGAAGAGCCTGGGCCTGGACTCGGTCCTGATCATCACCGACAGCGTTGATGAAAATGTTTACCTCGCCACCCGCAACCTGCCGCACGTTGCCGTTGTCGAGCCCCGTTATGCCGATCCGTTGTCGCTGGTCCACTACAAGAAAGTGCTGATCACCAAGCCGGCCATCGCTCAACTCGAGGAGATGCTGGGATGAACGCTGAACGCTTGATGCAAGTCATTCTGGCCCCGATCGTGACCGAAAAGGCCACCTTCGTCGCTGAGAAGAATCAGCAAGTCGCTTTCCGTGTCGTGGCTGACGCTACCAAGCCGGAAATCAAGGCTGCCGTCGAACTGCTCTTCAAGGTGCAGGTCGAGTCCGTGCAGGTCCTCAACCGTAAGGGCAAAGTCAAGCGCTTTGGCCGATTCGTTGGCCGTCGTCGCAATGAGCGCAAGGCTTACGTGTCGCTCAAGGACGGCCAGGAAATCGACTTTGCGGAGGTGAAGTAAATGGCCCTCGTAAAAGTTAAGCCGACTTCGGCTGGCCGCCGTGGCATGGTGAAGGTTGTCAGCCCGAACCTGCACAAGGGTGAGCCCTACGCGCCGCTGCTGGAAAAGAAGACCCGTGGTTCTGGCCGTAACAACAACGGTCACATCACGATCCGTCATCGTGGCGGTGGCCACAAGCAGCACTACCGCGTCGTCGACTTCCGTCGCGACAAGGACGGCATCCCGGCAAAGGTCGAGCGTCTGGAATATGACCCCAACCGTACGGCGCACATCGCTCTGCTGTGCTACGCCGACGGCGAACGTCGTTACATCATCGCTCCGCGCGGTCTGGAAGTTGGCGCCACGCTGCTGTCGGGCGTCGAAGCCCCGATCCGCGCTGGCAACACGCTGCCGATCCGCAACATCCCGGTGGGTACGACGATTCACTGCGTCGAAATGCTGCCTGGCAAGGGTGCTCAGATGGTCCGCTCGGCCGGCGCTTCCGCCGTCCTGCTGGCTCGCGAAGGCATCTACGCTCAAGTGCGTCTGCGCTCCGGTGAAGTCCGCCGTGTGCACATCGAATGCCGCGCCACCATCGGTGAAGTCGGTAACGAAGAACACAGCCTGCGCCAAATCGGCAAGGCCGGTGCAATGCGTTGGCGCGGTATCCGCCCGACGGTTCGTGGCGTTGCCATGAACCCGGTGGATCACCCGCACGGTGGCGGCGAAGGCCGTACCGGTGAAGCACGCGAACCGGTCAGCCCGTGGGGCACCCCGGCGAAGGGTTTCAAGACCCGTCGCAACAAGCGGACGAACAATATGATCGTCCAACGGCGCAAGCGCAAGTAAGAGGCGAACACTATGTCACGTTCGATCAAGAAAGGCCCGTTTGTCGATGCTCACCTGATCAAAAAGGTGGACACGGCCGTCGCGGGCAAAGACAAGAAGCCGATCAAGACCTGGTCGCGTCGCTCCACGATCCTGCCCGAGTTCATCGGTCTGACGATCGCTGTGCACAACGGCAAGCAGCACGTTCCCGTTTACATCAACGAGAACATGGTCGGTCACAAGCTGGGCGAGTTCGCGCTGACCCGTACGTTCAAGGGTCACGCCGCGGACAAGAAGGCGAAGAGGTAAGCGATGGAAACTACTGCCATTATCCGTGGGGTTCACATCTCCGCTCAAAAGACCCGACTGGTTGCGGACCTGATCCGCGGCAAGTCCGTCTCGCAAGCGCTGAACATCCTCACCTTCTCGCCGAAGAAGGCTGCCGTCATCCTGAAGAAGGCTGTCGAGTCCGCCATCGCCAACGCCGAGCACAACGACGGCGCCGACATCGACGAACTGAAAGTCACCACGATTTTTGTGGACAAGGCTCAGTCGATGAAGCGCTTCTCCGCTCGCGCCAAGGGCCGCGGCAACCGTATCGAGAAGCAGACCTGCCACATCACGGTCAAGGTCGGAGCTTAAGGAGTCACGATGGGTCAGAAAATTCACCCCACTGGGTTCCGTCTCGCGGTCACCCGTAATTGGTCCTCGCGTTGGTTCGCCGACGACAAGGCCTTCGGCACGATGCTGGCCGAAGACATTCGCGTTCGCGAGTACCTGAAGAAGAAGCTCAAGAGCGCCTCCGTCGGTCGCGTGATCATCGAGCGTCCCGCCAAGAATGCCCGCATCACCGTCTACTCGGCTCGTCCGGGCGTGGTGATCGGCAAGCGCGGCGAAGACATCGAAAGCCTGAAGGCTGATCTGCAGCGCCTGATGGGCGTGCCCGTGCACGTCAACATCGAAGAAATCCGCAAGCCGGAAACCGATGCTCAACTGATCGCCGACTCGATCTCGCAACAGCTCGAGAAGCGCATCATGTTCCGTCGCGCCATGAAGCGCGCGATGCAGAACGCCATGCGTCTGGGTGCCCAAGGCATCAAGATCATGAGCTCGGGCCGTCTGAACGGTATCGAAATTGCTCGCACCGAGTGGTATCGCGAAGGCCGTGTGCCGCTGCACACCCTCAAGGCCAACATCGACTACGGCACCTCCGAAGCCCACACGACCTATGGCGTGATCGGCATCAAGGTCTGGGTCTACAAGGGCGACATGCTGGCTAACGGCGAATTGCCGCCGGAAACCGCTGCCCCGCGCGAAGAAGAACGTCGTCCGCGCCGCGCTCCGCGTGGTGATCGTCCGGACGGTGCTCGCACCGGTCGTCCGGGTGGTCGTGGTCGTGGTGGTCCCCGCAAGGCGGACGCTGCTCCGGCGCCTGAAGGAGAATAACCATGCTGCAACCCTCTCGCAGAAAGTATCGCAAAGAGCAGAAGGGCCGCAACACCGGTCTGGCGACCCGTGGTACCCACGTGTCGTTCGGCGAATACGGTCTGAAGGCCACCGGCCGTGGCCGTCTGACCGCTCGCCAGATCGAAGCTGCTCGTCGTGCCATCAATCGTCACATCAAGCGTGGCGGCCGTATCTGGATCCGCATTTTCCCGGATAAGCCCATCTCGCAGAAGCCTGCCGAAGTCCGTATGGGTAACGGTAAGGGCAACCCGGAGTACTGGGTCGCTGAAATTCAGCCCGGCAAGGTGCTCTACGAAATGGAAGGGGTTAGCGAAGAGCTCGCGCGTGAAGCTTTCCGCCTGGCCGCTGCCAAGCTGCCGATTTCGACCACGTTCGTCGCGCGTCATATCGGTGCTTAAGGAGTACTAACATGAAAGCTAGCGAACTCCGTTCGAAAGACGCCGCCGAGCTCGGCAAAGAGCTCGAAAGCCTGCTGAAGGCACAATTCGGTCTGCGTATGCAGAAGGCCACGCAGCAACTGGCCAACACCAGCCAGCTGCGCAACGTGCGTCGCGACATTGCGCGCGTTCGTACCTTGCTGACCGAGAAGGCAGGGAAATAAAGATGAGCGAAACTCAAAACACCCAAGTGGCCAAGCGCCAGCGTACGCTGGTTGGCAAGGTCGTCAGCAACAAGATGGACAAGACTGTCGTCGTGCTCGTTGAGCGCCGCGTCAAGCACCCCATCTTCGGCAAGATCATCATGCGTTCCGCGAAGTACAAGGCGCACGATGAATCGAACCAGTACAACGAAGGCGATACGGTTGAAATCGCTGAAGGCCGTCCCATCTCGCGCTCGAAGTCGTGGCGCGTGGTGCGTCTGGTTGAAGCCGCACGTATCATCTAAGTAAAGCAGTCCATCGGAACGGTCCGCCGTTCTGATATAAGACGGCAAGGGATAAAACCCTTGCCGTTTTTTTTCGCCCGAACTTTTTGTGTCGAACCCAGGAATCAGGACAATGCGCGGTTTCATGAACGCGGCCCGGCTTGGCTTGTTGATGGCGTGCGCCTGGATGGCGGCGCCTCCGCTTGCCGCGCAAACGCGGCAGGAGTCACCGCCGGCGCAGGATCCCGCGGCCTTGGGCCGGGCCTTGCTCGATGCCGGTCCCGATGCGCGGGTGCGCCTGGACGGGTTGTCGCGTGATCATGCGGCGATCTTTGGTACAGAGGATGCGAATGAGCAAGCGTTGATGGACCAGGAACGCGCCATCGGGGAACGCAGGGAGCAGATGCGAGTGCTGGAAAAGCTGCTCAGCGAGAAACCTGCGGCCGACCCGCATCCGCCCGCGATGATCCCTTTGAATCCTGGCGCAAACATGACCATGCCGAGCTTGGCGCCGACCCCGTCCGGCTCGCAGCTGAACCGGGGTTCCCTGGACACGCGCCGCAGCCTGGACGAAATGCAGCAGCGAGTTGACGGTTTGCGGCGCGACGCGGATGCGCTGAGTCAACGCGGCCGTTGATGACGGCAGGCTTCAGTGGCGCCCGGCCAGTTCCCGCAGCCGCCCCGCGATGCCCGTAGGGAAGTAGTACACCGACACCACGAACAGGATCCCCAGCCACAGCAGCCACCGATCCGGCTCGAACAACAGCGCCAAGGGCGCCACGCCCGACACCGCATCGTGGATCACGTGCAGGCCGTCCTGCAGATAGCTCTGCGCGAAGACGAACAGGCTGGCGCCCACCACGGCGCCATACATGGTGCCCATGCCGCCTATCACCAGCATCAGCAGGATGTTGAGCATGATCTCGAACGACAGCGAGGTATCCGGGCCGTTATAGCGCAGCCAGAGCGCGTACATGGCGCCAGCCAGTGTCGCGAAGGCCGCGGCCAACAGGTTGGACAGGCTGCGGTACAACACGGTGCGGTAGCCGATGGCTTCCGCACGGAACGGGTTCTCGCGGATAGCTTGCAGCACGCGGCCGAACGGCGAATTCACGATGCGCAGCAGCAGCAGGAACAGCACCACGCAGACCGCGGCGATCAGGTAATAGGTGATGATGCGGCCGTCCACCGTCACGCCGAAGATCTGTTCGGAGAAGGGCCGAAAGGCCGGCCGCAGCATCTGCGGCACCTTGAAGTTCAGGCCGTCCTCGCCGCCCGTCAGGTCGGACAGCTGCGATACGAGCGTCTGGAACGCCGCGGCCACCGCCAGCGTGATCATGGCGTAGAAGATGGCGCGCACGCGCAGGCTGGCCAGGCCGATCAGCAGGGCGAACGCGAGCGATACCACCAGTCCGCCGCTCAGGCCCACGAGTACCGCCGTCCAGCTCGGTTCCATGCGTATGCTGGCGATCGCCACGCCATACGCGCCGATGCCGAAGAACATGGTGTGCGCGAAGCTGACGATGCCGGTGTATCCCAGCAGCAGGTCGTAGCTGGCCACGAGGATCACGAACACCAGGATCTTGGCGGCCACCGCCAGCGACTTGGGACCGGGAAAGAGGAAGGGCGCGGTGGCGAGCAGAGCGACGATGGCGATCAGCGCCAGGGCCAGCAGCGTGCTGCGGGGGGGATCGCCGGAAAGCAGGCGTACGGACATGTCGGCGATTCCTAGCGATTCGTGACCGGATACACGCCCTGTGGACGCCACAACAAGATGGCGACCATCAGCGCAATATTCGAGAACAGGGCGGCCTTGGGCAGCAGGAAGCCGGTGTAGTTGGCCATCAGCCCAACCAGCAGCGCGCCGATCAGGCAGCCCACGGTGGAACCCAGGCCGCCGATCATGATGACGATGAAGATCAGCACGTTCACCTGCGCGCCCAGCTGCGGCACGATCGATTGCTGATACATGCCCCACAGCACGCCGCCCAGTCCCGCCAGCATCGAGCCGGCGACGAACACGCCCACGAACAGATGGCGGATGCGGTAGCCCAGGCTTTCCACCATTTCGCGGTCCTCGACGCCTGCGCGGATCAAGAGGCCCAGCTTGGTGCGGTTGAGCAGCCACAGCATGCCGCCCAGCACCAGCAGCCCCGTCAGCAGGGCGACGATGCGGAATTTCTCGATGGCGGCGTCGCCCAGCAGGAACGCCCCGCGCAGCGCTTCGGGCAGCGGCAGCGAAATCGTCTGTGGGCCCCACAACATCTTGATGATCTCTTCGCCGATGATCATGCCGCCCATGGTGATCAGGATCTGTTTCAGATGCTGCCCATAGACGGGGCGCACGATCACGCGCTCGAACGCCAGGCCCACGGCGCCCGCGACCAGCATGCCGACGATCATCGCAGGCAGCACGGCGCCCAGGTTGATCCACAGGCTGCCGGATTGCGTCCAATCGGCCATGGCGCCCAGCACCGTGGCAGCCATATAGGCGCCGATTGCGATGAACAATCCATGCCCGAAGTTCAGCACGTCCATCAGGCCGAACACCAGCGTCATGCCGGAGGCCACGATGAAGATGATCATGCCCATGGCCAGCCCCGCCAGGGTCAGGGTGACCCAGGTGGAGAGGGAACCCACCAGGGGCAGGGCCAGCGCGGCCAGGGCCAGCACCAGCAGGACCGGGCGCAGGTCCGCGCGCACGCGCGGCAGCGGGGTATCGATTTCGAGCGTGCTCATTGGTGGCTTCCCAGCGACAGGCCCAGGAGGCGCGTCTGTAGTTCGTCGTCCGCGGCCAGCTCGGCCATGCCGCCCGCGTGGACCACGCGGCCGTTGTCCATCACGGCGACGTGATCGCCGACCAGGCGCGCGAAGTTGAAGTTCTGCTCGACCAGCAGGATGGTGGTGGACGCCTGCTTCAGTTCGATGAAGGCGTCGATCATGTTCTGGATGATGGCGGGCGCCAGGCCCTTGCTGGGCTCATCCACCAGCAGCAGCCGGCGCGGCTCGATGATGGCGCGCGCGACCGCCAGCATCTGCTTCTGTCCGCCCGAGAGCTTGCCGGCGGGATGCAGCCAGAACTTCTTCAGCGCCGGAAAGAATCCGAAGATCCACTCCAGCCTTGCGGTATCCAGTTGGCTGGCGTTGCGGGCCTGGCGCGCCGCCAGCAGGATGTTTTCCTTCACCGACAGGTCGGCGAAGATGCCCATGTTCTCCGGCACGTAAGCCATGCCCATGCGCGCCATGTCGGGCGGCGAGGTGCGCGTGCCTGGGCCGCCGACGGGCGCGCCGTCGAAGTTCACCTGGCCTTGTGACGCCCGCCACAATCCCATGATGGTGCGCAGCGTGGTGGTCTTGCCGGCGCCATTGCGGCCCAGCAGCATGGTCACGGCCGCGGGCGGAACGGCGAGATCCACGCCGTGCAGGATGTGGTACGCGCCGATGTGCGTGTGCACGTCCTTCAGTTCCAGCAGCGCTTGCGTCATGCCGGCTTCTCCGTCGGGCTGACGCCCAGATAGGCCTGCTGCACAATGGGCGAGGCGATCACCGTAGCAGGGTCGCCATCGGCCATCAGCTGGCCGTTGTGCAGCACCACGATGCGGTCCGCCAATTCGCGCACCACGTCCATCTTGTGCTCCACCAGCAGAATCGTTTTGCTCGGGTCGTTCTTGATTTCGCGGATCAGCTCCAGCACCACGGGCACATCGTCCACGCTCATGCCTGCCGTCGGCTCGTCGAACATGAATACCTGCGGCTCCAGGGCGATCAGCATGGTGATCTCCAGCTTGCGCTGGTCGCCATGCGGCAGGTCGGCGGCGGACTGATCGCGGCGCGCGGACAGGCGGGTGCGTTCGAGCAGCGCGTCGGCGCGCTCGATCAGGCCGCGATCGTCGCTCCAGGTGCGCCAGAACCGGATCTGGCGCCAGCCCATGCCTTGCTGGCGGGACTGCAAAGCCAGCCGCACGTTCTCGTGCACGCTCAGGCGTGGGAACAGCTGGGTCAGCTGAAAGGCGCGGCCCAGCCCCGCATGCATGCGCGCGGGCGCGGCCAGCGAGGTCAGGTCGCGCCCGTTCAGGCGCACCGTTCCGGCGCTGGCGCGCAGCTGGCCGGAGATCAAGTTGAAGTAGGTGGTCTTGCCCGCGCCGTTCGGGCCGACAATGGCGGTCAGGGTGCCAGGCGCATAACTGCAGCTGACTTCGTTGACGGCCACATGTCCGCCGAAACGGATCGTGAGCGATTGGGTTTCCAGCATGGATGGGCAGCGGGATCAGCGTTTGTTCTGGATCGGCACCGACATCTGGTCCGGCGTGATTTCCTTGACCAGGTCCTGCACCGCCCAAGGCACCGACGGATCGTTCTTGATGCGGAAGTGGTACATGGACTGCATGGCCTGGTGGTCCTCGGGGCGGAAGGTCATCTTGCCCTTGGGCGTATCGAAGCTCATGCCTTCCATGGCCTTGATCAGCGTGTCGGTATCGGAGTCGCCCTTGGTCTTGGCCAGCGCGGTCGCGATCGCGATGCCCGAGGCCATGCCGCCCGCGGTGAAGAAGTCCGGCGGCTGGCCATAGCGCTTCTGGTGTTCCGCCACCAGCCAGTCATTGATCGGATTCTTGGGAATGCCGTAGTAGTAATAGGTGGCGCCTTCCATGCCGGCCAGCGACTTCAGCGGCGTCATGGCGGCCAGCGTGTTGCCGCCCGTGGCGATCTCGATGCCGAAGCGCTTGGGATCCAGGTCGGCGATCTTGAACGGATTGCCCGCGCCGGCCCACAGGATGAAGATGATCTTGCGGCCTGGCTTGTCTTTCAGCGCATCGAACAGGCGTTGGGCGCCGGCGGTGAAGTCGGTGGCGTTGGCCGGCAGGTATTCCTCATGCACGATCTTGGCGTTCTTCAAGGCGCCCTTGAACGCCTTCACGCCATCGCGGCCGAAGGCATAGTCCTGCGCCAGCATGGCAATCGAGGTGCCGGCCTGGTCGAAGGCGACTGCGTTGGCGATGGCGTCCTGCGACGAATTACGGCCAGTGCGGAAGATGTACTTGTTCCACTTGTCGCCGGTGATCGAATCCGCCACGGCGGGTTCGACCAGCAGGATCTTCTCGTATTCCTCGGCGATGGGCAGCATGGCCAGCGCGACGCCGGACGAGGTCGGGCCCACGGCGATGTCGGCGTTGTCGTCGGCGTAGGCCGAGGCCAGCTGGGCGCGCGCCACGTCGGGCTTGCCCTGGTTGTCCTTTTCAATGACGCGGATCTTGCGGCCGGCGACCGTCATGGTGCCTTGCGTCGCATATTCCAGCCCCAGCATCAGGCCGTTCTGGGTCTGTTTGGCATAGGCTTCGAGGGGGCCGGTCTTGTCGTAGACGTGGGCCACGACGAAGTCTTTTGCCGCTATCGCGGAATTCATGCAGAGGCCGGCGAGCGCGGCGAGCAGGACGCGTTTCATGGGAGTCTCCTGTTATTGGGGGCGGTGATCCGCCGTGTGGTCCGGCGTGGCAAGGAATAGTCGGATGGCGTCGATCTGGGGGGCGACGTTCAGGGCAGGGGCATGGCCGCAATCGGGGAAGTCGATGCGCTGCGCGCAGGGTCCGCGGCGGGTCATGGCATCGGCAACCTCGGGCAGCAGCAGGTCCGAATCGGCGCCGCGCAGCAGCAACAGCGGCATACGCAGCGAGTCATAGCCGCTCCAGCGGTCGTAGTCGGCGGGATGGTTGCTGAACTGGCCGACGATGGCCGGGTCGTAGTGCAGGGTGATGCGGCCGTCCGGCAGCCGGCGCACCGAGGTTTCGGCCATCCGGCGCCATTGCTCGTCGCTCTGCCAGCCGTAGGGCTTGTAGGCGACGCGCAGCCAGGCTTCCAGTTGCGTGACCGTGTCAAAAGCCGGCGGCGCGCCGACGTAGGCCACGATGCGGTCGATGGCGGCTTGCGGCAGCTCCGGGCCGATGTCATTGACGACCAGATGCGAGATCCGGTCGCGCAAGGTGGTGGCGGCGGCGTGCATGCCGGTGGCGCCGCCCATGGACGTTCCCACCCAGCGCACGCGCGCCAGCGACAACCCGTCCACCAGGGCGCGGGCCAGCGTGGCATAGAAATCCAGCTGGTACTCGGCAACCGGGTCGGGGCTCCATTGCGACAGGCCGCGGCCGATCGCATCCGGGCAGATGATGCGGTAGTCATCCGCCAGCGCCTGGGCCAGGTCGTCAAAGTCGCGGCCGGTGCGGGCCAGCCCATGCCACATGATGACGGGGGGCGCGTCGGCGGCGCCCCATTCGGTGTAGTGCAGCTCGCGGCCTGCGCAGCGCAGGTAGCGCGAAGCCGGCGCGTGGCGGCCGGCCGCTGTGGGCGCTGGTGCCATGAGTCTCCTCCTCCCGGGTTGTCCAGGTTGTGTGCTTATCGGGCTGAATATAGACTTGCGCCAAGCGCGCCTTCAAGGCGCCGGACGCCCCGCAGCAGGGTGAGTCAAGAATATGTAGACGCAGGATCACGAGCGCCCGGCCGCGGCGCCGGCGTCCAAGGAGACCGAGCCATGTCCGATACGGAATTCGCCATTTCGGCCAGCGCCAGCGCTGACCGGCGCGACGAATGGCGCGCGGCGTTGTCGCACGCGTTCGGTCCGTTCGAGGTGCATCGCGGCCGGCCCGACAGTTTCGCCGGACATGTGCGCTACGCGCGCCGGGGCAGCCTGCAGTTCAACGACCTGCATTACCAGGGCCAGAAGCTGGAGCGCACCACCGGCAACGTGTCGCGCCTGGACCAGGAGTTCTATACCTTCGGCCTGCCGCTGGCAGGACCTCTGGCCGTGCAGCAGCAGGGGCGGGAATTCCAGGTTGAACCTGGCTGCGTCTACCTGATGAACCAGAGCCTGCCTTATCAGGCCACGGCGCAGGGTGCGTCGGGTTACCGCAGCCTGAGCGTATCGTTTCCGCGTAGCGCATTGCTGCAGCGCGATTCCCGCATCGGCGCTTTCTACAAGCTGCGCGTCGATGACGGCTCGCCGCGCGGCGCCTTGCTGGCCAGCTACATGGACCACCTGTTCAAGGGCGTGGACGGCTGGTCGGACCTTGAAGCCTCGGAACTCGGCGAGCGCCTGATCGACTTGATCGTGTTGTTCCTGGTGCAGTCGGGTCAGGGGCACGCGTCGGAGTCGGACAGCAGCGTCACGCTGGCGCACCGCCAGCGCGTGCTGGCCTACATCCGCCAGCATCTGGCGGATCCGGCGCTGTCGCCGCAACAGGTGGCGCAGGGCTGCGGCTTGTCCGTGGCTTACCTGCATCGCATCCTGCGCGCGGGCGGCCTGTCGGTGGAATCCTTCATTTTCGATCAGCGGCTCGACAAGTGCCGCGCACTGCTGCTGAATCCGCAGCATAGCCACCGCAGCATCGCCGAACTGGCCTACCAGGTGGGCTTCTCGCATCCCTCGCATTTCAGCCGGCTGTTCAAGCGCCGCTTCGGCATGACGCCGCGCGATCTGCGGGCGAGTTCCTGACGAGCCCTCTGTCGGCTCCGCTTGGCGTTCTAGATGCCAGACAAGAAAAAGCCCCGCAGGGTTGCTGCGGGGCTTTGTGTTGCCGTCAGGGTCAGATGTGCGTGATGAACTTCGTGACCAGGTAGCCGTCGAACGTTTCCAGGCCGCCTTCGCTGCCGATGCCGCTGTCCTTGATGCCGCCGAAGGGCGTCTCGGCCAGCGCGCTGCCGAAATGGTTGATGTTGACCATGCCGGCTTCCAGGCCGTTGGAGACCTTGGTGGCCGTCTGCAGCGAGTTCGTGAACACGTAGGACGACAGGCCGAAGGGCAGGCTGTTGGCGCGGCGCAGCACTTCATCGGTATCCGTGAAGCGGACCACCGGCGCGACCGGGCCGAAGGGCTCTTCGGTCATCAGCATGGAGTTGTCGGGCAGATCGGTCACGACCGTGGGGGCGAAGAAGAAGCCCTTGCGGTCCAGCGGGCCGCCGCCGACCACGACCTTGCCGCCATGCTTCTTGGCGTCGTCGATGAAGGCGCTCATGGCGGGGACGCGGCGCTCGTGCGCCAGCGGGCCCATGTCGGTGCCTTCTTCCAGGCCGTCGCCGACCTTGATGTTCTTCAGCACTTCGGAGAAGCGCGCAAGGAACTGTTCGTAGGCGCCGTTCTGGACGTAGAAGCGGGTGGGCGACACGCACACCTGGCCAGCGTTGCGGACCTTGAACTTGGCCAGCATGGTGGCGGCGCGGTCGATGTCGGCGTCGTCGAACACCAGCACGGGCGAGTGGCCGCCCAGTTCCATCGTGACGCGCTTCATGTGGGCGCCAGCCAGCGCGGCCAGCTGCTTGCCCACCGGCACGGAGCCGGTGAACGACACCTTGCGCACGATCGGCGAACGGATCAGGTAGTCCGAGATCTTGGCGGGCTCGCCCCAGACGATGTTCAGGCAGCCCTTGGGCAGGCCGGCATCATGGAACATGCGGGCAATCGCCATGACAGCGCTGGGCGAGTCTTCAGGACCCTTCAGCACCACCGTGCAGCCGGCGCCGAGCGCGGCGGCGATCTTGCGGATGGCCTGGTTGTACGGGAAGTTCCAGGGCGTGAACGCGGCGCAGACGCCGATGGGTTCGCGCACCACGAACTGGCGCACGTCGGGATTACGCGGCGGGACCACGCGGCCGTAGATGCGGCGGCATTCCTCGGCGTGCCAGTCGGCGTGTTCGGCGCAGGAGGTGACTTCGCCCACGGCTTCGGCCAGCGGCTTGCCCTGGTCCAGCGTCATGTTGCGGCCGATTTCCTTGGCGCGCTCGCGCGACAGCGTCGCGACCTTGCGCAGGATGGCCGAACGGTCCATGGGAGAGGATTTCTTCCACGACTCGAACGCGCGCTGGGCGGCGGCTAGCGCGCGATCCAGATCCGCTTCGGTGGCGTGGGGCAACTGGCCGAGAACTTCCAGCGTGGCCGGGTTGATGACGTCCTGGGTGCGCCTGCCCTCTCCGGCGACGAATTCGCCGTCGATATACAGCGCCAACTGTTCATACATGCCTGTCTTCCCTTGCGAAATAGGAGTGGATAGCGATCACTGTCGCCCATGCCAGTCTAAACCAGCTTGTCCGTGGCGGGGAGGGCCAATGGCCGGCGGCGCATTGGAGCCAATCTGCCGGCGCAAGTCTTGCGTGCCCGCGCCGGCATGGACAAAATGGTGCATCTTTGGCTGTCTATCCGGCTACTCATTGTGCAACCCGTCGATGCGCGTCCGCCCAGCAAGCCCAGTTTCTACTCGCGCGTCTTTTTCCGCTTCATAGATTGGTTGCGCAATCGCATCGCCCAGGCCTCGCTGGTCGGCGACCGTCCCATTTTCGACAACGGCCAGTTTCCCTGGGTAGCCGCGCTCGAGGCCCAGGCGCCTGCCATCCGCACTGAACTGGCGGGCCTGCTCTCCGAGCGCCAGCACCTGCCCGCGTTTCACGAAATCTCGCCCGATGTGGGCCAGATCACCTCGGACGACCAATGGAAGACCTTTGTCTTCATGGGTTACGGCCTGCGTTCCGAACGTAATCTGGCCCGGTGTCCCGCCACGGCCCGGGCGCTGCAGGGGATCCCGGGCATCCGCACGGCATTCTTCTCCATCCTGGAGGCCGGCAAGCGCATCCCCCTGCACACGGGTCCGTACAACGGGGTCCTGCGCCTGCATCTGGGGCTGGTGGTGCCGGAACCGGCCGAGCAATGCTGGATCGAGGTCGGGGGCGAGCGCTACAGCTGGCGCGAAGGCCGGGCGGTGGTGTTCGACGACCTGTACCCGCACCAAGTGCACAACGACACTGCCGGCTTGCGCGCCGTGCTCTTCGTGGACTTCGAGCGCCCCTGCCGCGCTCCGGTAAAATGGCTGAACCGCCTGGTGCTCATGGCCGCGCCGTTCACGGACGAGATCCGTCGCGGCAAGGCCAATCATGACGCCTGGGAGAAGGGCTACTACCGCCAGAAATAGGGGGCGGATAGCCTCGGTCCACCCCTTTCCCAGGGGGAGCGTGGCTTTTGTGGGTTATCCACACAAAGTGCTTGCGCTCAAAAACTAACCACGTTAGAATTATCAGCTTTCCCAGATTGTCGATCGAGTTGGCCCGCGCCTATGCAGGTTAGCCCGACGTGTTGGGGGAATACCCGCAGGATTTCAACCCAGGGTCGTTGCGTTGCCAACCAGTTGCGTGAGTAGGGCGAAAGCTCAAGACATGCCAACACAAAAGCAGGGCGGCAGACCTGACGGGACCAAAACTGGCAGGAATTGCAGTGTTCCCTTGTTGGGAAAACCGTATTTCCAGTTAAGTTGGAACAGGAAAAATCATGATCCAAATGCAGACCACGCTGGATGTGGCCGATAACACTGGTGCGCGTCATGTCATGTGCATTAAGGTGCTCGGTGGCTCCAAGCGCCGTTATGCCGGTATCGGCGACATCATCAAGGTGAGCGTCAAAGATGCGGCTCCGCGCGGACGCGTCAAGAAAGGCGAAATTTACAATGCCGTGGTGGTTCGTACCGCCAAGGGCGTGCGCCGTAAAGACGGTTCGCTGATTCGTTTCGGTGGCAATGCCGCCGTGTTGCTCAACGCCAAGCTGGAGCCCATCGGCACCCGCATCTTCGGACCCGTTACGCGCGAACTGCGTACCGAGAAGTTCATGAAGATCGTGTCGTTGGCCCCGGAAGTGCTGTAAGGAGCCCTACGATGAACAACATTCGTAAAGGCGACGAAGTCATCGTCCTGACCGGCCGCGACAAGAAGCGTCGCGGTACCGTGCTGGCGCGCGTCGATGCCGACCACGTTCTGGTCGAAGGCGTCAACGTCGTCAAGAAGCACGTGAAAGCCAACCCGATGGCTAACAACCCGGGCGGGATTGTCGAAAAGACCATGCCGATTCACATCTCGAACGTCGCGCTGTTCAACCCGGCCACCGGCCGTGGCGATCGCGTGGGCGTGCAAGAAGTCGAAGGCCGCAAGGTTCGCGTGTTCCGTTCCAATGGTGCCGTTGTCGGCGCCAAGGCGTAAGGGGCGATAGACATGTCTCGTTTGCAAGATCTCTACAAGAGCAAGGTCGCTGCCGACCTGCAAGCCAAGTTTGGCTACAAGAGCACGATGGAAGTGCCGCGCATCACCAAGATCACCCTGAACATGGGTGTGTCGGAAGCGGTGTCGGACAAGAAAGTCATCGAGCACGCTGTTGGTGACCTGACCAAGATCGCCGGCCAGAAGCCCGTCGTGACGAAGACCAAGAAGGCTATCGCCGGGTTCAAGATCCGCGAAAACTACCCGATCGGTTGCATGGTCACGCTGCGCGGTCAACGCATGTACGAATTCCTGGATCGCCTGGTGGCGGTTGCGCTGCCTCGCGTGCGCGACTTCCGCGGTATCTCGGGTCGTGCGTTCGACGGCCGTGGCAACTACAACATCGGGGTGAAAGAGCAGATCATTTTCCCCGAAATCGAGTACGACAAGATCGACGCGCTGCGTGGGCTGAACATCAGCATCACCACCTCCGCGAAGACCGACGAAGAAGCCAAGGCGCTGTTGACGGCCTTCAGCTTCCCGTTCCGTAACTAAGGGGCTGATGACGTGGCTAAACTTTCCCTCATCAATCGCGACATCAAGCGCGCCAAGCTGGCTGACAAGTTCGCTGCCAAGCGCGCTGAGTTGAAGGCGATCATCGACGACCAGTCGAAGACCGACGAAGAACGTTACCAAGCTCGGCTCAAGCTGCAACAGCTGCCGCGCAATGCCAACCCGACGCGTCAACGTAACCGTTGCGTGGTCACCGGTCGTCCGCGCGGTGTGTTCCGCAAGTTCGGCCTGACGCGCCACAAACTGCGTGAAATGGCGATGAAGGGTGAAATCCCCGGCATCACCAAGGCCAGCTGGTAGGAGAAACAATATGAGCATGAGCGATCCCATCGCCGATATGCTGACCCGCATTCGCAATGCGCAGCAAGTGGACAAAGTTACGGTGAACATGCCCTCCTCGAAGCTGAAGGCGGCCATTGCCGCTGTGCTGAAGGACGAAGGCTACATCGACAGCTTTGAAATCAAGGGCACCCAGGCCAAGCCTGAGCTCGAGATCACCCTGAAGTACTACGCTGGCCGTCCGGTTATCGAGCGCATTGAACGCGTGTCGCGCCCCGGTCTGCGTATCTACAAGGGCCGTACCAGCATTCCTCAGGTCATGAACGGCCTGGGCGTGGCTATCGTTTCGACCTCGCGCGGCGTCATGACCGACCGTAAGGCTCGCGCCAACGGCGTCGGCGGCGAAGTGCTGTGCTACGTGGCCTAAGGAGAAATTCGAATGTCACGTATCGCTAAGTATCCGGTCGAACTGCCCAAGGGTGTCGAAGCTGACATCAAGCAGGATCAGATCACCGTCAAGGGCCCGCTGGGCAGCTTGACCCAAGCCCTGACTGGCGACGTCACGGTTGCGTTGGACAACGGCAAACTCACGTTTGTCGCCGCCAACGAAAGCCGTCACGCCAACGCCATGTCGGGTACCGTGCGCGCTCTGGTGGCCAACATGGTCACCGGCGTGAGCAAGGGCTTCGAGCGCAAGCTGACCCTGGTTGGCGTGGGTTACCGCGCCTCGATCCAAGGCGATGCCGTTAAGCTGCAGCTCGGTTTCTCGCACGACGTTTTGCACCAGTTGCCGGCCGGCATCAAGGCCGAGTGCCCGACCCAGACGGAAATCGTCATCAAGGGCGCCAACAAGCAAGTCGTCGGTCAGATGGCCGCTGAAATCCGCGCGTACCGCGAACCCGAACCCTACAAGGGCAAGGGCGTGCGTTACTCGGACGAACGCGTCGTCATCAAAGAAACCAAGAAGAAATAACGGCGCACGCAAGGACGAATCATGGACAAAAAAGTTTCCCGTTTGCGTCGTGCGGTTCCGACCCGCCGGAAGATCAACGAGCTGCGCGTTCATCGCCTCTCGATTTTCCGCTCGAACCAGCACATCTACGCCAACATCATTTCGCCGGAAGGCGATCGCGTTCTGGTCAGCGCCTCGACGGTCGAAGCCGAAGTGCGCGCGCAACTGGCCGGCCAAACCGGTCAGGGCGGCAACAAAGCCGCTGCGTCGCTGGTTGGCAAGCGCGTGGCCGAAAAGGCCAAGGCTGCCGGTATCGAACTGGTCGCTTTCGATCGCTCGGGCTTTCGTTACCATGGCCGCGTGAAAGCGCTGGCCGATGCCGCGCGTGAAGCCGGCCTGAAGTTCTAAGCGAGGATCTGTCAAATGGCTAAAGTACAAGGCAAGAACGCCGCGGAAAAAGAGAACGATGACGGCCTCCGCGAAAAGATGATCGCGGTCAACCGCGTGAGCAAAGTGGTCAAGGGTGGTCGCACCATGAGCTTTGCCGCGCTGACCGTGGTTGGCGATGGCGATGGCCGCATCGGCATGGGTAAGGGCAAGGCGCGTGAAGTGCCGGTGTCCGTTCAGAAGGCTATGGAACAAGCCCGCCGCGGCATGTTCAAGGTCGCTCTGAAGAACGGCACGCTGCACCACACCGTGGTTGGCAAGCATGGCGCCGCTACCGTGCTGATCTCGCCCGCTGCTGAAGGTACCGGCGTTATCGCTGGCGGCCCGATGCGCGCTATTTTTGATGTGATGGGTGTGCGTAACGTGGTTGCCAAGAGCCTGGGCTCGAGCAACCCCTACAACATGGTTCGCGCCACGTTGAACGGCCTGCGCGCCTCCATGACCCCGGCTGATGTTGCTGCCAAGCGCGGCAAGTCGGTCGAAGAAATCCTGGGGTAAATCATGGCTCAGAAGCAGATCAAAGTGACCCTCGTGCGCTCGGTGATCGGTACCAAGCAATCGCACCGTGATACGGTTCGCGGTTTGGGCTTGGGTCGCATCAACAGCAGCCGCGTGTTGGTCGATACGCCCGAGGTGCGTGGGATGATCCGTAAGGTGGATTATCTCGTTTCCGTCTCGGAAGCCTAAGGAATCACCATGTCGGATATGCAACTTAATTCGCTGAAGCCCGCTGAGGGCAGCAAGCACGCCAAGCGCCGCGTCGGCCGTGGCATCGGTTCGGGTCTGGGTAAGACCGCCGGCCGTGGTCACAAGGGTCAGAAGTCGCGCTCGGGCGGTTTCCATAAGGTTGGCTTCGAAGGCGGTCAAATGCCGCTGCAGCGTCGTCTGCCCAAGCGTGGTTTCACCCCGCTCGGCCAGCACCTGTACGCCGAAGTCCGTCTGTCGGACCTGCAAGCCCTGCCCATCGACGAAGTCGACGTGCAAGTGCTGAAGGCCGCTGGCGTGATTGGCCAGGCGGTTCGTTACGCCAAGGTCATCAAGTCGGGTGAACTCTCGCGCAAGGTCGTGCTCAAGGGCATTACCGCGACGGCCGGCGCTCGCGCCGCCATCGAAGGCGCGGGCGGCTCGCTTGCTTGATCACGAGGTGACGAGTGGCTAACGCGCAGGCATTGGGCAAAACCGGAGCACGGTACGGCGATCTGAAGCGCCGCCTCGTGTTCCTGGTGCTCGCCCTGGTGGTTTACCGTTTGGGTACACACATCCCCGTACCGGGCATCAACCCGGATGCGCTGGCGGACTTGTTCCGTCAGAACCAGGGCGGGATCCTGGGCCTGTTCAACATGTTCTCGGGCGGGGCGCTCTCGCGCTTCTCGATTTTTGCCCTGGGGATCATGCCGTACATTTCGGCATCCATCATCATGCAGCTGATGTCTGTGGTGGTGCCGTCGCTGGAATCGCTCAAGAAAGAGGGCGAAGCCGGCCGTCGGAAGATCACCCAATACACCCGCTACGGCACGGTCGTGCTGGCGCTGGTGCAGGCTGTGGGCATTTCGGTAGCGTTGGAGTCCCAGCAGGGACTGGTGATCGATCCGGGCATGCTGTTCCGCTTCACGACCGTCGTGACCTTGGTCACCGGCACCATGTTCGTCATGTGGCTGGGTGAGCAAATCACGGAACGTGGTCTGGGCAACGGGATTTCCATCCTGATCTTCGCAGGTATCGTTGCGGGTCTGCCCGCGGCGCTGGCTGCACTGTTGGACCTGGTCCGCACCAACTCGATGTCCGTGCTTTCCGCACTGTTCATCGTGGCTCTGGTGGTGCTGGTTACCGCTTTTGTGGTGTTCGTGGAACGCGGACAGCGCAAGATCACGGTGAACTACGCCAAGCGTCAGGTCGGCAACAAGGTCTACGGTGGTCAAAGCTCGCATTTGCCGCTGAAGCTGAACATGGCAGGGGTGATTCCGCCGATCTTCGCGTCGTCGATCATTCTGTTCCCGGCCACGATCACGAGCTGGTTCTCCAGCAGTGAGAACATGCGCTGGCTTAGCGACCTGGCTGCGGCCCTGTCGCCTCGTCAACCGCTCTACATCACGCTGTACTCGGTCGCGATTATTTTCTTCTGCTTTTTCTACACGGCTCTGGTGTTCAACAGCCGCGAAACGGCGGACAACCTGAAGAAGAGTGGTGCGTTTGTTCCGGGCATCCGTCCGGGCGAACAAACAGCGCGCTACATCGACAAGATCCTGATGCGTCTGACGCTCGCAGGTGCCATCTACATCACGTTGGTGTGCCTGTTGCCGGAATTCTTGGTGATGCGCTGGAACGTTCCTTTCTACTTCGGTGGTACGTCCCTGTTGATTATTGTGGTGGTGACGATGGATTTCATGGCACAGGTTCAGGCCTACATGATGTCTCACCAGTACGACTCGTTGCTCAAGAAGGCTAACTTCAAGGGCGCGGGTTTGCCGATGCGGTAAGCAAAAGAATGTCCAAGGACGACGTCATTCAGATGCAAGGCGAGGTTCTTGAGAACCTCCCGAACGCGACATTTCGCGTCAAGCTCGAAAACGGCCACGTGGTGTTGGGCCATATTTCCGGCAAGATGCGTATGCATTACATCCGGATCCTGCCGGGTGACAAGGTCACAGTGGAGCTCACGCCCTATGATCTGACGCGAGCCAGGATAGTTTTCCGCTCCAAATGAGCGGAACCGGATTACGGAAAATTAGGAGTCAACCATGAAAGTAATGGCATCGGTTAAGCGGATCTGCCGCAACTGCAAAGTTATCAAACGTCACGGCGTGGTGCGCGTTATCTGCACCGACCCGCGTCACAAGCAGCGTCAAGGCTAACTCGGGTTAGCGACTACGCAACAGATTTATTCAAGGAATAGTCATGGCCCGTATTGCTGGCATTAACATCCCGCCGCAACAGCACGCCGAGATCGGACTGACCGCCATTTTTGGCATTGGTCGTACGCGCGCTCGCAAGATTTGCGAAGCGGCAAACGTACCCTTTGACAAAAAGGTCAAGGATCTGAACGACGCTGAATTGGAACGCGTCCGCGAACATGTTGGTCTGTTCACGGTTGAAGGCGACCTGCGTCGTGAAGTACAGCTCTCGATCAAGCGTTTGATCGACCTGGGAACCTACCGCGGTATGCGTCACAAGCGCGGTTTGCCCGTGCGCGGCCAGCGCACTCGCACCAACGCCCGGACCCGCAAGGGCCCGCGTCGTGCTGCTGCGTCCCTGAAGAAATAATCGAGGAACTGGATTATGGCGAAAGCTTCCACCAGCGGCGCTTCGCGCGTGCGCAAAAAGGTCAAGAAGAACGTCTCGGACGGCATCGCGCACGTTCACGCTTCGTTCAACAACACCATCATCACCATCACCGACCGTCAGGGCAACGCACTGTCGTGGGCCACGTCGGGCGGTGCTGGCTTCAAGGGCTCGCGCAAGTCGACCCCGTTCGCCGCGCAGGTCGCTGCTGAAACGGCTGGCCGCGTCGCGCTGGAGTACGGCATCAAGACGCTGGAAGTGCGCATCAAGGGCCCCGGCCCCGGTCGCGAATCGTCGGTCCGCGCTCTGAACGCGCTGGGCATCAAGATTTCGTCCATCGCCGACATCACGCCCGTTCCGCACAACGGCTGCCGTCCGCCGAAGCGTCGTCGTATCTAAAGGGAATCCACATGGCACGTTATATTGGACCCAAATGCAAGCTCTCGCGCCGCGAGGGTACTGACCTGTTCCTGAAGAGCGCCCGTCGCTCGCTGGATTCCAAGTGCAAGCTGGATTCCAAGCCTGGCCAACACGGCCGCACTTCGGGTGCCCGCACTTCCGACTACGGCCTGCAGCTGCGCGAAAAGCAAAAGCTGAAGCGCATGTACGGCGTGCTGGAAAAGCAATTCCGCAAGTACTTCGCTGAAGCCGAGCGCCGCCGTGGCAACACCGGCGAAACGCTGATCCAGCTGCTGGAATCGCGCCTGGACAACGTCGTCTACCGCATGGGCTTCGGCTCGACGCGCGCCGAAGCTCGCCAGCTGGTGAGCCACCGCGCCATCGAACTGAACGGCCACACGGCTGACATCGCTTCGATGCTGGTCAAGGCTGGCGACGTCGTGTCGATCCGCGAAAAGGCCAAGAAGCAAGGCCGCATCAAGGAATCGCTCGATCTGGCCACCAGCATCGGCATCCCCCAGTGGGTGGAAGTCGATACGACCAAGTTGACCGGTACGTTCAAGTCGGCCCCCGATCGCGCTGACGTCGCTCGCGACATCAACGAATCGATGGTCGTCGAACTGTACTCGCGTTAATCAGGCCTGCCGGCGCTACCTTCGCAGTGCGCCGGCGAGCTGGTCTCGCGACCCGTTTGCACGCTCCGCAGCAGCCCGCTTTCCGCTTTTTGGCGGAGCGGGCTTTGCGGTAAGTATCGGCCGGTGTTTTGGCGCCGTCCGCGTTTCAAGTTTCACCCTGTCCATCAGCCTTATCGGTGTAACGAGCCGAGGGTATTGAAAAGGAACACAGTAAATGTCCACTCAAGGTTTCCTGAAGCCGCGCTCCATTGAAGTCGAACCGGTCGGCACGCACCATGCCAAGATCGTGATGGAGCCGTTCGAGCGTGGCTACGGTCACACGCTGGGCAACGCCCTGCGCCGCATCCTGCTGTCTTCGATGACCGGCTACGCGCCGACCGAAGTCCAGATGACGGGCGTGGTGCACGAATACTCGACCATCCCGGGCGTTCGCGAAGATGTCGTCGACATCCTGCTGAACCTGAAGGGCGTGGTCTTCAAGCTGCACAACCGCGACGAAGTGACCCTGGTCCTGCGCAAGACTGGCGCGGGCACCGTGCTGGCCAGCGACATCGAGCTGCCGCACGACGTCGAGATCATCAACCCCGGCCATGCCATCTGCAACCTGACGGACGCAGGCAAGCTGGAAATGCAGATCAAGGTCGAAAAGGGCCGCGGCTACGTGCCGGGCAACGTGCGCGCGCTGTCGGAAGACCGCACCCACACCATCGGCCGCATCGTTCTGGACGCCTCGTTCAGCCCGGTCCGCCGCGTCAGCTACGCCGTTGAAAGCGCCCGCGTGGAACAGCGTACCGACCTGGACAAGCTGGTCCTGGACATCGAAACCAACGGCGTGATCTCGCCCGAGGAAGCGGTGCGCCAGTCGGCCCGCATCCTGATGGACCAGATCTCGGTCTTCGCCGCCCTGGAAGGCGCAGGCGATTCGTACGAAGCCCCGGTCCGCGGCACGCCGCAGATCGATCCGGTGCTGCTGCGCCCGGTCGACGACCTGGAACTGACCGTGCGTTCGGCCAACTGCTTGAAGGCCGAAAACATCTACTACATCGGCGACCTGATCCAGCGTACCGAAAACGAGCTGCTCAAGACCCCGAACCTGGGTCGCAAGTCGCTCAACGAGATCAAGGAAGTCCTGGCCGCACGCGGCCTGACGCTGGGCATGAAGCTCGAAAACTGGCCCCCGCTGGGCCTGGAGCGTCCCTAAGTCTTGCAAGGGTGCCGCGCCTGAAAAGGGGCGGTTCCCGCGGGCAGCCGGCCTTGCGCCGGCTGGTTTGCGAAATCGTCGTAAAATGCACCGTTTTCTACCGGACCGCGGCCTGATTGCAGGTTGATAGAAGAGCCGGCAACCCGATGGCGACAGCCATCTTTAGATTCAAAGGAAACTTATCATGCGTCACGGTAATGGCTTGCGTAAGCTCAACCGCACCAGCAGTCACCGTCTTGCCATGTTCCGCAACATGGCCGTTTCGTTGATCACCCACGAAGCCATCAAGACCACGCTGCCGAAGGCGAAAGAATTGCGCCGCGTCATCGAACCCCTGATCACGCTGGGCAAGGAGCCCACCCTCGCGAACAAGCGTCTGGCTTTTGCCCGTCTGCGCGATCGCGATGCCGTGGTGAAGCTGTTCGCCGAAATCGGCCCGCGCTACGCGGCCCGTAACGGCGGCTACACCCGCGTGCTGAAGATGGGCTTCCGTCAAGGCGACAACGCTCCCATGGCTTTCATGGAACTGGTTGACCGTCCGGAAGTTGATGAAGCCGCTGAGGACAGCGCCGAATAACTTCGGTAGCTCGATAAGCGACAAGGGCGGGTCTTCGGACCCGCCCTTGTTTTTTTTGTGCAGCCGCCGCGCGCTACGAGGCGTGCAGTTCGCCCCGCAATTGCGCCGCCGTTGCGACCAGCGCTGCCGCGTCGGGCTGGGGCGGCATCTTGAAAGTCAGGTCCTGCTGCTCGATGTATTGGGTGGACGTGACGTCCTGCGGATGATGCATGGGGATGACGTGCGCATGCGCGTGCGCCACGTGGATGCCAGTGAAGGCGAAGCCCACGCGCTCCACGTCATACAGGCGCTTCATGTGACGCCCGAGCCTCTGTCCCAGGTTGAGGATGCTGCCCGCCAGGTCGGCCGGCATGTCTTCGTAATAGGGATAGTGCTGCTTCGGGATGATGAGCGTGTGCCCGGGGCGCACCGGATGGATATCGAGAAACGCCAGCAGGCGCTCGTCTTCGTGGATCACGTGCGCAGGGATTTCGTGGCGGGCGATGCGGCAGAACAGGCAGTTATCGGACATGCGTGCCTCGGTGGGAGCGGCGGCGCGTTCAGGCCCGGCGGATCCGGTCGATGGCCGCAATACCGATAAAATACCCTGAGTTATGTCCCATACGGGTATCCCGAGGAGCTTCCATGTTGCGAGATGACGACGTTGTGCTGGTCATCAGCAATGCGCCCGACCTGCTGCTGGCCAAGCGGATTGCGCATATCCTGGTTGAAGACGGCCTGGCCGCTTGCGTGAACCTTGGCGCGCCGGGCCTGTCCATCTACATGTGGAAAGGAGAGGTCGAAGGGGCGGAAGAAATCCCCATCCACATCAAGACCACATACGCGCGCCACCAGGCTGTAGTGCAGGCCCTGGCGCAGATGCATCCCTACGATGTGCCCGAGATCATCGTGCTGCCCGTCATCGGCGGCGCCGCGCCCTATCTGGACTGGGTGCGTGAGCAGACGGCCGTCACGCAGAACAAGAGAGACTGATGTTGCAACTAGCCGGTATCGGCGCGCCCCGGCGCGAGTCCTGCGCGTCACGCGCCTTCTTCAGGCATCTTGCAGCCTTGCTGGCCATGATGCTGCTGTTGCTGGGCTGGCAGGCGGCCGCGCGCGCCGAGGCCGAGTTCCTGGATCCTGAGAAGGCCTTCGCGTTCAGCGCCCAGATGGTGGCGCCCGATACGCTGGAAATGCGCTACCGCGTCGCGCCCGGCTATTACATGTACCGGGAACGCTTCGGCATCACCATCAGTCCCATGGGCGCCGCCACCCTGGGCGAAGCCGTCTATCCCAAGGGTGAGGTCAAGTACGACCCGACCTTTGAAAAGGACATGGAGGTCTTTCACCAGGACGTGGTGATCCGCGTGCCGGTGACCGCAGGCGGACAGCCTTTCACCCTGACCCTGACCGCGCAGGGCTGCGCGGACGCGGGCCTGTGCTATCCACCCATGGACAGCAGTGTGAAATTGACCCCGGTGGCTGGCGGCTACGCGCTGGCTGGTCCGGGAGGAAGCCCCGCGGCTGCATCGGGTACCTCGGGCGGCCTGGGCGCGCTGGTCAATGCCGGCGATACCGGCCTGGCCGACGCGCTGGGCGGGCTGGGCTGGGTCAAGACCGCTGGCGTGTTCCTGGTGCTGGGCCTGCTGCTGGCCTTCACGCCCTGCGTGCTCCCCATGATTCCCATCCTCTCGTCCATCGTGCTGGGCGGCGCGGCGCAGGCCAAACCGTCGCGCGGCCGCGGCCTGGCGCTGGCCGCGACCTACGTGCTCGGCATGTCGGTCGTTTACACGGCCCTGGGCGTGGCCGCAGGACTGAGCGGAGCGGGACTCGCTGCCTGGCTGCAGACGCCGTGGATCCTCACGCTCTTCGCGATACTGCTGGCCGTGCTGGCGCTGGCCATGTTCGATGCCTTCACGTTCCAAATGCCGGCCGGCGTTCAGGGTTGGCTGTCGCAACGCTCGGCGCGCATCCCGGGCGGGCGTTACACCGGGGCGCTGGTGATGGGCGCCTTGTCGGCGCTGATCGTCGGGCCCTGCGTGGCCGCGCCGCTGGCCGGCGCGCTGCTGTACATCTCGCAGACCGGCGACGTGGTGCTGGGCGGATCGGCCCTGTTCGCGATGGCGTGGGGCATGGGCGTGCCGCTGTTGATCGTGGGCGCGTCCTCGGGCGTCTTGCTGCCCAAGGCCGGTCCCTGGATGGACGGCGTGAAGCGTCTGTTCGGCATGCTGTTGCTGGCGACCGCCTGGTGGATGCTGATCCCGGTGGTGCCGACCTGGGTGCAGATGACGGGCTGGGCCTTCCTGGCCGTGGTGGGCGCCGTGATGCTGCGGGCTTTCGATGCCTTGCCGGAAGGCGCGGGTTCGGCACGCATGTTCGGCAAGGGCGTGGGCTTGTTGCTGGCGCTGGCGGCGGCGGCCTGGCTCATCGGTGCGGCCAGCGGCGGGCGCGACGTGCTGCAACCCCTGTCGCACCTGGCAGCGCGTGCCGGTGCGCCTGCTGGCGCGAGTGCCGCCACGGCGGCCAACAATGGCGAGGTGCATTTCACCCGCGTGCGCAACAACGCCGAACTGGACGCCTTGCTGGCGCAAAGCAGCCAGCCTGTGATGCTGGATTTCTACGCCGACTGGTGCGTGTCGTGCCGCGAGATGGAGCGCTTTACGTTCACCGATCCGGGCGTCGCGCAGCGCATGTCGGGCATGTTGCTGGTGCAGGCCGACGTGACCGCGAACAACGCCGACGACCGCGCGCTGCTCAAGCGCTTCCGCCTGTTCGGCCCGCCGGGCATCATGTTTTTCGAACCGGGAGGCAAGGAATTGCCCGAGGCGCGCGTGGTGGGCTTCCAGGACGCCAAGCGCTTCACCGAATCGCTGGACAAGGTGCTGGTGCGCTGAAGCGCCGCGCGCTTGCCGCAAGGCTGATCTGCAATACATGAAGGCCGCTGCACGGATGCATCCGCGCAGCGGCCTTTTGCTTTGCCGGTTCTAGTCCTGGCGCGTCGCGCGCGCGTCGCGGTTCTGCCAACCCAGCTCCGCCGAGATGGCGTCGGCGCAGCGCTTGATGTCGTCGATCAGCGGACTGCTCCAGCGCACGTCGAACACGCCGGCCGCGCCGATCGCGGTGATCGCGAGCACGACGTTGCCGTTCGAATCGAACACGGGCGCGCTCAGGCCATTGATGCCGGGGATGGGATCGCCGACGGCGCGGGCCACCCCTCGCTGACGGACTTCACGCAGGGTCCGTTCGAATTTCTCGGTCTGGCCCAATGAAGGCACCGCGCCCAGGCGCAGATGGTCTTCGTGCAGCAGGCTTTCGATCTTCTTCGGCGGCAGCAGCGCCGCGAATACCTTGCCCGTCGCGGTGTTGGTCAGCGACATGACCGTGCCGGTGCGCATGTTGACGTGGATGGGGTAGTTGGATTCGTGCAGATGCACGATGACCGGCCCGAGGTTGCCGAGCACCGCGATAGCGATGGTCTGGCCGGTTCTTTCGGCGAATTCGCGCGTCATCGGGATGGCGATCTTGATGGGATCGAGCCGGTGCAACGCAGCCAGGCCCAGCTGCAGCGCGAGCGGACCCAGTTCATATTCGCCGCTGTTCGGGTCCTGTCTGACCAGGCCCAGATTGCCATAGCTGACGAGATAGGCGTGGGCATTGGCGCCAGACATGCCGGCGGCCTTGGCCAGCGCGCCCAAGGGCAGCGAGGACGAATGTTCCAGCAGCGCCAGCAGGATCTTGCCGCCGACTTCGATGGACTGGATGCCGCGCCTGCGCGGCGGCGAGGCGGGCGTGCGATCGGCAGTGCGCTTGCCGGAGCTGGGTCTGGTGGCCATTTTCTTTTATCGAATGTGATTGCCTATGTTAGTACTTTCGCTAATCGTGAACCATATTGACATTATCAAATGCGTTCTCTACAGTCGAAAGAATAAGAAGGCCGCCCCGGTTTCGCGATCGGGAGCAGGCCACCCCCCAAGGGTATGGAGACAACGTGGAAGATTCTCGTCAATACGACTGCGACGTGTTGGTGGTCGGGTCGGGCGCGTCGGGCATGGCTGCCGCAATCACCGCGGCGACGTCAGGCCTGAAGGTCCTTATCGTTGAAAAAGAGCCGCGCTTTGGCGGCTCCACCGCGCGTTCGGGCGGCTGGCTGTGGATACCGGGCACATCGCTGGCCAAGGTGCAGGGCATCCATGAAACACCGGACGAGGGGCGCGCTTATCTGCGCCACGAAGCCGGCAGCAGCTACAACGCCGAACGCGTCGACGCGTTTCTCGAACATGGCCCGCGTGCCGTGGATTTCTTCACATCCAACACCGAAGTGCAGTTCGACATGCCGCTGGTGTTTCCCGACTATCACGCGGAAGCGCCCGGCGGAAAGCAGGGCGGCCGCTCGATGGTGGCGCGGCCTTACGATGGCCGCAAGCTCGGCGCGCACGTACGGGACCTGGCGCCCGCGCTGCCCGAACTGACGGTGTTCGGCATGATGCTGGGCTCGGGCAAGGAGATCGTGCATTTCATGCGCGCCACCCGCTCGCTGGCTTCGGCCTGGTACGTGGCCAAGCGCCTGACGCGGCATTTCCTGGACGTGGCCAAGCATGGGCGCGGCATGACGCTGACCAACGGCAATGCGCTGGCGGGACGCCTGGCCGCTTCCGCGTTCAAGCTGGGCGTTCCCCTGTGGCTGAATGCGCCGGCCAGGTCGCTCATCATCGAGGATGGCGCCGTGCGCGGCGCGGTGGTGCAGCGCGACGGCGCGACCGTGCGCGTGCGCGCCGCGCGCGGCGTGGTGCTGGCATCCGGCGGTTTTCCGTATGACATCGAACGCCGCAAGCAGTTGTACGCGCACGCGCCCAACGGCACGGAGCACTACTCGCCATCGCCCGCGGGCAACACCGGCGACGGGCTGCGCCTGGCCGAGAGCGCGGGCGGGCAGGTGAATACGACGCTGCCCAATGCGGCCGCATGGGTGCCGGTGTCCGTCGTCACGCGTAAGGACGGCAGTCCGGGCTACATGCCGCACTTCATCGACCGCGCCAAGCCGGGCGTCATTGCCGTTACGCGCAACGGCCGCCGCTTCGCCAACGAGGGCAGTTCGTATCATGACTTCGTGCAGGAGATGGTGCGCGCATGCGAGGGGCAGGGCGATACCTGCGCCTGGCTGATCTGCGACCACAAGACCCTGCGCAAATACGGCCTGGGCAGCGTCGCGCCATTCCCGCTGCCCATCAAGCGCTATCTGGATACGGGCTATCTGACGCGCGCCGCGTCGGTGGCGGAACTGGCGCAGAAGACCGGCATCGATGCCGGCTGCCTGCGCCAGACGGTCGAAGCGTACAACCGCGAGGCCGCGCTGGGACGCGATCCGCAATTCGGCAAGGGTAGCAAGGCCTACAACCGCTATCAGGGCGATGCGCTGCACGGTCCGAACCCGTGCGTGGCGCCGATAGTGAAGGGACCGTACTACGCGATCAAGGTCATGATCGGCGATATCGGCACGTTCGCCGGCCTGAAGGTGGATGGCCAAGGCCGCGCTTTGAACGAACTTGGCGCCGTCATCCCCGGCCTGTACGCCGTGGGCAACGATGCCTGCAGCATCATGGGCGGCAACTATCCCGGCGCCGGCATCACCCTGGGGCCGGCGCTGACCTTCGGCTACATCGCGGGACAGAGCATCGCCGCCGCCGGCAAAGCCGCGTCGGGCAGACCGGCAGCGGGCGTGCCGGCTGCAGACGCCTCCGCGCAGGCGGCTGCATGAGCGCCGCGCCGGCGGGGCTGCTGCAGGGCAAGCTGGCCCTGGTGACGGGAGCGGGGCAGGGCAACGGACGAGCCCTGGCGCTGGGCCTGGCGGCCGCGGGTGCGCGCGTGGTGACGACCGACGTGCAGGCCGACAACGCCATGCAGACGGCAAGCGCCATCATCGCCGGGGGCGGCGAGGCCTGGAGCCATGCGCTCGACGTGACGGACCCCGAGGCCTGCGCGGCGGTGGCGGCGCAGGTCCAGCTGGAAGTGGGGCCGATCGATGTGCTCGTCAACAATGCCGGCATCTTGATCCGCGAAGGCATAGACAGTCCGCGCGCCGCCGAGAACTGGCGCCGCGTGCTGGACGTGAACCTGAACGGCAGCTTCAACATGATCCATGCCTTCCTGGGAGCGCTGCGCGCCACGCGCGGCGTCATCATCAACGTGGGCTCGATCGCGTCATTCGCGGGGGTGGGCGCTACCCTGGGCTACTCGCCCTCCAAGGGCGGCGTGAAGATGATGACGCAGGCCATGGCGCGCGATCTTGCGCCCGACGGCATACGGGTCAACGCGATCGCGCCGGGCGTCATCGAAACGCCGATGACGCAGTACACGCGGGACGACCCGGCCCGGCTGGCGAATTTCATGCAGCGCATACCGCTGGGACGGGTGGGACAGCCCGAGGACCTGGTGGGCCCCGCTGTATTCCTGGCTTCGCCGATGGCGCGGTACGTGACAGGCGTGTCGCTGCCGGTGGATGGCGGCTACCTCGCGGTATAGCGGCGGACGCCGTGCGCCAAGCAGGCAGAAGAATCATCGACGTGCAGCACATCTGAAAAACACTGGAGACAACGATGAAAGCAACGGGGATTTTTTCCACCTTGTCCAAGGCGGCCGTCTTGTGCGCGCTGGCTGTGGGTGCGCAGGCCTACGCCCAGGACATCAAGATCGGCTTTAACGGCGACCTGTCGGCCTCGCCGTCCGCGCAAAGCGGACAGGCCGCGGTGCTGGGCCTGCGCACGGCCATCGACGACATCAATGCCAACGGCGGCCTGCTCGGGCGCAAGCTGGTACTGGTGGTGCGCGACGACCTGTCGCAGCCGCCCAAGTCGATCCAGAACATGACCGACCTGATCGATAACGAGAAGGTCGTGGCCATCGTCGGCCCCACCAATTCGGGCAATGCGCTGGCCTGGAAGCACATCCCGAACCAGAAGAAGATTCCCGTCATGGGCGCCATCGGTTCCGGCACCGACATCACCAAGCCCATGCGCGCTGGCGCCGACAACTACATGTTCCGCGTCGGCATGGTGGATCGAGAACAAGTGGACGGCGTGATCGGCTACCTGAAGAAAAATCCCAAGGTCAAGAACGTGGGCTTCATGATCGAGACCACTGGCTACGGCCAGAGCGCGCTCAAGGACCTGGAGGAAGTCGGCGCGGCGCAGGGCGTCAAGGCCGTGGCGGTCGAGAAGTTCGGCGTGGCCGATACCGACATGACGTCGCAGTTGAACAAGCTGAAGGCCGCAGGCGTGGATACGGTGGTGATCTGGGCGCAGAGCACGCCTATCGCCCACGTGTTCCGCAGCATGGAGAAGATCAACTGGTTTCCGTTGACGCTGACCTCTTGGGCCGCGGACAACATCGCCTTCTACGACACGGCGGGCAAGACCTTGTCGGAGAAGCCCTTCTTCCTGCGCACCATCACCGACAACCGCACGCCCGCGCAGCAGAAGCTGTATGACCGCGTATCGGCCAAGATGACCTCGCCCACCGCGTTCGGCTTCCTGGCGCATGCGTATGACGGGATGAACCTGCTGGGCATGGCGATCAAGCAGGCGAACTCTACCGATGGCGACAAGGTGCGCCTGGCGCTGGAGAACCTGGATGGCACCTATGAAGGCGCGATGAAGACCTACACCAAGCCGTTCTCGGCCACGACGCATGACGCGCTGCTGGTGAGCGACTACAAGTGGGCACATTGGCAGGACGGCAAGCTGGTGCCCTATGCGGACGACGTGACCGTCGCCGTTGCCAAGTAGAAGCAGGACAGCGACAGGGATAGGGAGCCGTCATGTTGGCGACATTGTTGCAGGCGCTCGTCAGCGGGCTGGCCGTGGGAGGCGCGTATGCGCTGGTGGCGCTGGGTTTCAGTATCACGTTCACCACCACGCGCACGCTCAATTTCGGACATGGGGAGTTCGTGTCCGTGGGCGCGTTCATCGGGGTCGGCGCCTTGTTCCTGTTGGCCGGCAAGCCGGTCACCACCGCAGCCTTCACGGGCCTGGCGCTGAGCGGCTGGGAGTATCTGCTGGCCGGGCTGGCGGCGGTGCTGGTGATGGGCTTGTTGGGCGTGTTGCTGTACGTGTTCGGTGTGCGGCCATTCGCTTCGCGGCCGGGCATGGCGTGGGTCATGAGCACGCTTGGCTTCGGCATACTCCTGCAGAGCGCCGCGTTCGCGGTTTGGGGGCCGGCGCCCGTCACGGTGCCCGCGCCCTTTGGCGATGAGGTGATCCGCGTGTTCGGCGCAGGCGTGCGCAGCCAGGAGCTGCTGCTGCTCGCGGTGGCGGTGGCCGTGATGGTGTTGTTCGACCGGATCATGAACCGGACCATGCTGGGCAAGGCGATGCGGGCGGTGGCCGCCAATCCCGCGGTGGCCAACCTGATGGGCATCAATGTGAACGCGGTAATGACCGGGGCCTTCTTCGCCAGCTCGGCGCTGGCCGGGTTGGCGGGGTTTCTGGTTGCGCCGATCACGTCGGCCTCGATTTTCATGGGCCTGGCGATCGGCCTCAAAGGCTTTTCCGGCGCGATGATAGGCGGCCTGTCGAATCCGCGCGGCTGCGTGCTGGGGGGATTTGTGCTGGGGCTGCTGGAGTCCTATGTGAACCTTTGGCAGTCGCAATGGCGCGAGGTAGCGATTTTCGGGCTGGTGATCCTGGTGCTGGCGGTCAGGCCTACAGGCCTGTTTGGCAAGCGCCTGGTGGAGAAGGTATGAACCGGCACGGGCAGTCCTTGATTACCGTGGCGTTGGCGGCGGCGCTGGCCGCATTCGCGGCTCTCGTGGACAACGACTACTACCTGCGCATCGTGTTCATGGCCTGCGTGTACTACCTGTGCGCGGCGGGCGTGAACGTGCTGGTGGGCTATGCGGGGCAGAAGTCGTTGGGCCAGGCGGGACTGTTTGCCGCCGGCGCCTACACGGCGGCCTTGCTGACCTCGCGCTGGCAGGTCGATCCCTGGCTGGCCTTGGCGGCGGCGCCCGTGGTGGCTGGGGTGTTCGGCGTATTGATCGCCTTGCCGTCGCTGCGCGTGAAGGGGCCTTACCTGGCCATGGTGACGCTGGCCTTCGGTATCGTGATGGAGAAGATCGTCACCGAATGGGTGGACGTGTTCGGCGGCCCTTCGGGCCTGTTCGGCATCATGCCGCTGACCTGGGGCGGGAACGCATTCACCAATCAGCAGTGGGTGTGGTTCGCGCTGGTGCTGTGCGTGGCGACGCAGCTGTTGTTGCGCAACGTGCTGGATGGGCGCTTCGGGCGTGCGCTGCTGTCGGTGCAGGCCGACGAGATCGCCTCGTCCTCCGTCGGGGTGCGCGTGTATCGCGCCAAGGTCATCGCGTTCGTGGTGGCGGCGGTGACTTGCGGCATCGCGGGCGCGCTGGTGGCGCAGCAGAACCAGTACATCAACTCGGATTTCATCGGCTTCAACCTGTCGATCTTCATCCTGCTGCTGGTGCTGTTCGGCGGGGCGGGATCGAAGGCGGGGCCGGCAGTGGGCGCGATCGCGCTGACCATTATCGACGCGCTGCTGGCACGCTGGCCGTCGGTGCAACACTTCTTCTACGGTGCGTTGCTGTTGTTCGCGCTGTACTTCATGCCGGGCGGCGTGATGGGGCTGTTCTCGCGCCGCGCGCGGCGGGTGGCGGACGCACGGCCGCAAGGAGCGGGCGAGGCCGCGACGCCGGCCGTGGCCAAACCGGCGGCCCCAGCGCAGGAGGATCTGCTGCTGGTGGTGGAGAGCCTGTGCAAGGCCTACGGCGGCGTGAAGCCGGCGCAGGACATTTCCTTCTGCCTGCGGCGCGGCCACGTGCACGCACTGATCGGGCCGAACGGCGCGGGCAAGAGCACGCTCATCAACATGCTCAGCGGCGTGGTGCTGCCGGACGCGGGCGTGGTCCGCTTCCAGGGCACGGACATCGCGGGCGAGCGGCCGCACGTCATCTGCAAGCTGGGCATAGGCCGCAGCTTCCAGAACCTGCGCCTGTTCGGCGAGCTGTCGGTGCTGGACAACGTGCTGCTGGGCCGCCACAGCCGCATGAAGAACGGCTTCTGGGCGTCGCTGCTGGGACTGCCCGGCGCGCGCGCCGAGGAGCGCCGCGCGCGCGAACACGCCTACCGGCTGGTGCGCATGGTAGGGCTGGAGCATCTGGCCGATACGCCGGCGGGCAGCCTGCCCTACGGCTTGCAACGGCGCGTGGAACTGGCGCGCGCCTTGGCGACCGAGCCGACCCTGCTGCTGCTGGATGAGCCGGCTGCAGGGCTTAACCCGCAGGAGACGGCGGAACTGGGCGAACTGCTGGTGCGCGTCGGCGCGTCCTGCGGCATCACGCTGTTGATGGTCGAGCATCACATGGATCTGGTGATGGCGATCTCCGATCACGTGATCGTGCTGGACTACGGCATCAAGATCGCCGAGGGCAAGCCCGCGCAGGTGCAGGCGGACAAGCGCGTGATCGAGGCGTATCTCGGAACCGGCATGGCCTGAGGCCAGGCCATTTGCGTATGAACAGGCCGTAGACGATGCTGAAACTAGAATCCGTGCAGATTTCGTATGGCGCCATCCAGGCGGTGCGCGACGTGTCGCTGGAGATCCGCGCGGGCGAGATCGTGACCATCATCGGCGCCAATGGCGCGGGCAAGAGCACGCTGTTGAAGGGTGTGGCGGGCCTGGAGCCCTTGCAGGGCGGACGCGTGACCTTCGACGGACGCGACATCACGCAGGTGGCGGCGCATCAGCGCGTGGGCCTGGGTCTGGCGCTGTCGCCGGAAGGGCGGGGCGTGTTCGCGGACCAGACGGTCTACGACAACCTGGTGCTGGGCGGCTATACGCGGCGCAGGGACTCCGCAGCCGTGGCCGCGGGCGTGGAGCGCGGCTACCGGCTGTTTCCGCGGCTGCGCGAACGGCGTGAGCAACTGGCCGGCACGCTGTCCGGCGGCGAGCAGCAGATGCTGGCGATGGCGCGCGCCCTGATGAGCGAACCGCGCCTGCTGTGTCTGGACGAACCGTCACTGGGGCTGGCGCCCCTGATCGTGCAGGACATTTTCGCGGCCATCCGCAAGCTGCGCGACGACGGCCTGACCATCGTCCTGGTGGAGCAGATGGCCAACCAGGCGCTGGGCGTGGCGGACCGGGCCTATGTGCTGGAGACCGGGCGCATCACATTGAGCGGTACGGGCGCGGAACTGCTGCGCGATCCCAACGTGCGTGCGGCCTACCTCGGCGCGCATTGAGTCCGGCACGCAGGCGCGATACCATGTCCGCAGCGCCGCGTGGGCGGCGCACTCCACTCCCTTCCAGGCCGGCGCCCGTGACGTCCCCGACAGTTGATGCAAGCCAGGACCGCACAGGTCTTATCTATCTTCAATTGATGTTCGTCATGGCCACTTGGGGCCTGAACATCGTCTCGGTCAAGTACCTGACGCTGCACATGGATGTGCAGGCCCTGGCCGCCGTGCGCATCGTCATTGCGTTCATCACCGTCACCCTCATCATCAAGGCCCGCCGTGGCCGCATCCCCAGGCTGGGCCGTGCTGAACTGGGCTGGGTCGCGCTGGCGGGATTCCTGGTCGTGTATGCCCACCAGATGGCGCTGGTGACAGGCCTGCGGGTGTCGTCGGCGGCGAACGGTACGCTCATCATGGCGACCAGCCCCTTGCTGTCGGCGCTGCTGGCCGCCATCTTCTATCGCGAGAGACTGACGCTGGTGCGTATCGCCGGCGCCTTGCTGGGCCTCTTGGGCGTGGGCATGGTGGTGGTCGGCAGCGGCGCGCAGATCGGCCTGACGGGCTGGGGCGACGCCATCGTGTTCGTGGCGGTGCTGGTGTTCGTGTGCGGCGGGCTGGTGATCCAGCGCATGTCGCGCAGCATGGATCCGCTGGGCATGCTCTGGTACATGTACCTGGCCGGCGGCCTGATGCTGGTGGTGCACGCGGCGCTGACGCCCGCGTCTTACCAAGGCGATACCTGGCAGATGACGTGGTGGCCGTGGCTGGTGCTGCTGTTCTCGGCGGTGATCGCCTCGGGCGTCAGCAACATCGTCTGGAATGCCGGGATTGCGCGGCTGGGCATCAGCCGCGCCGCCTTGTTCGTGAACTGGCTGCCGATCTTCGGCCTGCTGTTCGCGGCCCTGTTCCTGGACGAGCACGTCACGCCCACGCACGTCGCGGGGCTGGCCTGCGTGCTGGCGGGAACCTGGCTGGGATTGCGGCGCGGGGCGCCGGTGGCGGGCCGCAGTGCGGCCGCAAAGACCTGAATGCAGCGGGCGTCGCGGGCGGCCTGCGTTGGCCGCGCCCGCGATGCCGTCAGCGCTTAGCGCTGGCTTTTCAACAGCTTCGCGGCTTCGATCGCGAAGTACGTCAGGATGCCGTCGGCGCCGGCGCGCTTGAACGCCAGCAGCGCTTCCATCATGACCTTGTCGTGGTCCAGCCAGCCGTTGGCGGCGGCGGCCTTGATCATGGCGTATTCGCCGCTGACCTGGTAGGCGAAGGTCGGCACGCGGAACGTGTCCTTGACCCGGCGCAGCACATCCAGATACGGCATGCCGGGCTTGACCATGACCATGTCGGCGCCTTCCTGCAGGTCGGCCGCGACTTCGCGCAGCGCTTCGTCGAGGTTGCCCGGGTCCATCTGGTAAGCCATCTTGTTGGACTTGCCCAGATTCGTGGCCGAGCCCACGGCATCGCGGAACGGGCCGTAGAAGGCGCTGGCGTACTTGGCGGAGTAGGCCATGATCTGCGTGTGGATGTGGCCCTTGGCTTCCAGCGCGCGGCGCACGGCGCCGATGCGGCCATCCATCATGTCGCTGGGGGCGACCATGTCGACGCCGGCCTCGGCCTGCGTGAGCGCCTGCTTGACCAGGATTTCCACCGTGGCTTCGTTGATGACGTAGCCGTTCTCGTCGATGACGCCATCCTGGCCATGGCTGGTGTACGGGTCCAGCGCCACGTCGCACAGGATGCCCAGTTCGGGGACCTGCTTCTTCAGTTCGCGCACCACGCGCGGGATCAAGCCATTGGGGTTGGTGGCTTCGATGCCGTCAGGCGTCTTGAGCGAGGGATCGATGGCGGGGAACAGCGCCAGCACGGGAATGCCCAGTTCCACACATTCCCGGGCCACGGGCAGCAGCGTGTCCAGCGAGTAGCGGACCACGCCCGGCAGGGACGGCACGGCTTGCTGCAGGCCGGTGCCTTCGGCCACGAACACGGGATAGATCAGATCGTTGACCGTCAGCGCGTTCTCGCGCACCAGGCGGCGGGTGAAGTCGTCGCGGCGCAGGCGGCGCGGGCGGGATACCGGGAATTCAGGGGAGATGATCTGCGGGTTCATGGTACGACCTTGGGAGAAATCCAGTTTTCTATATGCGCGCCCGCCTCTTCGAGGCCGATGCGTTCCGGCGCCGAGAAGGGGATGGTGTGCAAGGCGCCGATGTCGGCCAGGTCCTTGCGCACGGAGAACACGGTGCGCATGCGCTGGCCGTAAGGCAGCTTGTCAGCCTTGGTCAGCAATGCCAGCACCGGGCGTCCGGTGGGCGCGATGAAATTGGCGAGGCGGCGGTCCAGTTCGGTGACGCCGCGGCGGATGTCGATAAGCAGCACGATGCCGACCAGCGATTCGCGGTCGCGCAGATAGCCGCCCAGGATGTCGGCCCACTTTTCTTTCTCGTTGCGGGCCACGGACGCGTAGCCGTAGCCAGGCAGGTCGACAAGAAAACCGATGTGGCCTTCCGGATCCAAGGGGTCGGGCAGGCCGAACATATTGATCAAGCGCGTGCGGCCCGGCGTCTTGCTGGAGAAGGCAAGGCGGCGCTGGTTGCACAGCACGTTGATGGCCGTGGATTTACCGGCGTTGGAGCGGCCGACAAAGCAGACCTCGGGAGCGCCGGCGGCCGGCAACTGGTCGAGGCGAGCCGCGGAAGTGAGGAAAGAGGCGCGATGTAGGAGGGACACGGGTGGCTTTGGATACGGTTGGTTTCGAGCCCTATTGTATAATCCGGCGTTTGCAACAGTGGTCCCCGTGCGCGGAGCCGTCTTTTTTGCTTACTGTTTCGCTTGCTGAATGCTTTATCCGGCAAGTTCGCAGCAACATCGCAGGCAGGAAGGCAAAACAGGTTCGATACGGTATTCCAGGGTGTGCGGGCAGGCGTGGGCGCCTTTTTGCGCCTTGATCGATGCGATCGTCGAGGTCTTCATGAAGCGTGTGCTGTCCCGGATGTTGGTTGCGAGCGGGCTGTTGCTCGGCGCCTCCGCCTTATCTACTACGAGTTTCGCCGCCGAAGGCGCTGCGGGCCCGGTAAAACCAGATGCCGCCAAGGGCGGACAGCTGTTTGACCAGGGCGATGCGGCCAGGGGCATCATCGCCTGTGCGTCCTGTCATGGCGCGGCGGGCAATAGCACCATACCGGTGAACCCCAACCTGGCCGCGCAGTCCCACGAGTACCTGGCCAAGCAATTGGCGGACTTCCAGATCAAGCCTGGCGCCAAGCTGCCGGTGCGCAACGGCGCGGGCGGCAATCCCACCCCGATGACGGCCATGGCGCAGAATCTGACGCCCGCCGACATGCAGAACATCGCGCTGTACCTGGCGCAGCAGCCGCTCAAGGAGCCCGCCACGGCCGGCCAGGAGAAGCTGGTTGATCTGGGTCAAAAGATCTGGCGCGGCGGTTTGCCGGATCGCAAGGTTCCGGCGTGCGCCTCGTGCCATTCTGCCAATGGCGCAGGCATTCCCAGCCAGTACCCCCGGCTGTCGGGCCAGTTCCCCATGTACATCGAAGAGCAGCTGAAGCTGTTCCGCAGCGGCGACCGCAAGAACGACGTCATGTTCGCCATCGCGGACCGCATGTCGGACGCGGACATCAAGGCCGTGTCGGATTACGCCGCCGGCCTGCGGTAGGCGTCAGCCCGCCACGCGCGCGGCTGGTCCGCGTTCTGCAAACCTGGCGCAGCGGAACCTCGTTCCGCCGCGCGCTGTCTATGAGGGGGGTAGCCGATAGCGCGGCCCCCCTTTTTTCATGAATTCGACACGTACACACTCCCGTCCCTCCCTGCGCAGCCTGCCCGGCGATTTCTTCGAATTGCTGGGCTCGATGCGTTTTGCCGTCAGCTTGCTGATGTTTATCTGCGTGGCGAGCCTGGTGGGGACCGTGCTGCAGCAGAACCGCTCGTCGAACAACTACATCGACCAGTTCGGGCCGTTCTGGTTTGAAGTGTTCGACAAGTTTTCCATCTGGCACGTCTACAACAGCTGGTGGTTCCTGCTGATCATGGGCTTTCTGGTCGTGTCGACCTCGGTCTGCCTGATCCGCAATGCGCCCAAGATGCTGCGCGATGCGCGCTCGTTCCGCGAGCATGTGCGCGCCAGCAGCCTGCGCGCCTTCCCGCACCGCGTCGAAACCGAAGAACCCACCGACGTGCCGCAGACCGCTGCGGGCCTGAAATCCCTGCTGGGCCGGCTGGGCTATGCCGTGCGCGAACGCCAGGATGCGGATGGGGTGCTGCTGGCGGCCAAGAAGGGCAGCGCCAACCGGCTGGGCTATGTGTTCGCCCACGCCGCCATGGTCATCATCTGCATCGGCGGCCTGCTGGACAGCGAATTGCCGGTGCGCCTGCAGGTCATGTTCGGCGACAAGAAACCCATCGTCGAAAACATGCTGATCTCGGAAGTGCCGGAAAGCGGTCGCCTGTCGGTCGACAACCCGAGCTTCCGCGCCAGCGTGCTGGTGCCCGAGGGCGGCCAGGCCAGCACCGCGGTCGTGATGGTGGGCGACGGCGCCCTGGTGCAGCCCATGCCCTTCACGCTGAAGCTCAAGAAGTTCGTGGTCGACTATTACTCCACCGGCATGCCCAGCCGCTTCGCCAGCGAGGTCGAGGTCACCGACCCGGATACCGGCAAGAGCTTTGATTCCACCATCGAGGTCAATGAGCCGCTGCGCTTCAAGGGCATGACGGTCTACCAGTCCAGCTTCGACGACGGCGGCAGCACGGTGGTGCTGAAAGGCTACCCGCTAGTAGGATCTGACCCCGCTACCTTTGCCGTTGACGGTACGGTGGGCAAGACCAGCGAAGTAACCGCTCACACTGCTCGTGGCGCGCGTAGCATGGGCGTTGAAATCACCGCCCTGCGGCCCATCAACGTGGAAGACCTGACTCGCGGCGACCCCAAGGGCGGCAACCAGAGCTTCGCCGAACACGTCGCGTCGGTGTCCGGCAGCGCCGCGGGCAAGAAGAACGAAAACCTGCGCAACGTCGGCCCCAGCGTCGAATACAAGCTGATCGACGACGCCGGCCAGGCCCACGAATTCCAGAATTACATGCTGCCCGTGGAACTGGACGGCGCCGCCGTGTTCCTGGCCGGGGTGCGCAACAACGCCTCCGAACCCTTCCGCTATCTGCGCATTCCGGCGGATGACGACAGCTCGATCGCCGAATTCATGCGACTGCGCGCGACCCTGGCCGACCCCGCGGCGCGCCAGGAAGCCGCGCGCCGCTTCGCGGAACGCAACAGCCCGGCGGGGATGGATCGCCAGCCGCTGCAGACGGCTGCCGAGCGCGCCCTGGAAACCTTTGCCTCCGGCGGTCTGCAGGCCGTGGCGGCGTTCCTGCAGGCCAACACGCCGCCGCAGGACTTGGAACGAGCGGCCGACGTGGTGATCCGCCTGATCGGCGCCAGCATGAATGAATTGCGTGCCATCGAGCGCGAGCGCGCCGGCTTGCCGGCGGTGGCCGTCGAGGGCCCGGACGCGGAACGCGCCGCGGTGTGGTCGCGGCTGGCGGTGGCGGCGCTGTCGGACCTGACCGTCTACCCGGCGCCGGTGTTCCTGTCGCTGGCGGATTTCCAGCATGTACAAGCCAGCGTGTTCCAAGTCAGCCGCACGCCGGGCAAGAACACCGTGTACCTGGGCAGCCTGCTGCTGGTCCTGGGTGTGTTCTCGATGTTCTATATTCGAGACCGCCGCATCTGGATCTGGGTCAAGCCGCAAGGCAACGGCAGCAGCGTCCTGGCGGCCATGACGTCCCAGAAGCGTACACTCGACTTCAACCAGGAGTTCGAACGCTTCAAGCAGGCGCTGCTGCGCCAGAAGAGGTCTTAAGGTTTCCTATGTCCACTACGACCACTACGCATCCCTCCTCGCCGCAAGCGCGGGCCGCCTCGCCCGATCAGCTCTGGCAGGACGCCTTGTCCGAAACCGGCGACAGCCGCGCGCAGCGCGGCAGGCCTGACTGGACCGACGCCGTCTTCTTCCTGCTGCTGTCGGTGGGCGCGGGCTTCGCGCTGACCCGCTACAGCAACGCGATGGACTACTACGAGAAGATCATCCTGTGCGGCACCGTGCCGGTGCTGGCCTGGATGGGCTGGCTGTGGCGCCCGCTGCGCCACCTGATGATCGCCTGTGCGATTGCGGCCGGACTGGCGTTGATGCTGTACGGCAACGACCTGGCCCGGGCCGAGCAGGTGTTCTTCCTGAAGTACCTGTTCTCCTCGCAATCGGCGATCCTGTGGATGTGCGCGCTGTTCGCGCTGGCCATGGTCTGCTACTGGATCGGCTTCTTCAGTCCCACCGCCGCCTGGCTCGGCACGGCACTGAGCTGGGGCGCGGTGTTCGCCGGCGTCACCGGCCTCTTGGTGCGCTGGCGCGAGGGGCACTTGATGGGGCCGGACCTGGGCCACATCCCGGTCAGCAACCTGTACGAAGTGTTCGTGCTGTTCGCGCTGATCACGGCGTTGTTCTACCTCTACTACGAACGCAAGTACGCCACGCGCGCGCTGGGCGGCTTCGTGATGCTGGTGGTGACGTCGGCCGTGGTGTTCCTGCTGTGGTACTCGTTCACGCGCGACGCCGGGCAGATCCAGCCGCTGGTACCGGCGCTCAAGAGCTGGTGGATGAAACTGCACGTTCCCGCCAACTTCATCGGCTACGGCACGTTCTCGCTGGCGGCGATGGTGGGCTTTGCCTACCTGGTCAAGCAGCATGGGCAGACTACGTCCTGGGCCAAGCTGGCGCCGTTGTTCGTGCTGGGCGTGCTGCTGTGCGCCGAGCCCATGGTGTTCCGCACCGACGGCCTGTCGGCCACCTGGATGCTGTATTTCGGCGTGGGGGCGGTGATCGTGGGCGCCATCCTGCTGGGCCGCCGCCGCATCGCCGCGGCGCTGCCGTCGCTGGAGGTGCTGGACGACATCATGTATCGCGCCATCGCGATCGGTTTCGCGTTCTTCACGGTCGCCACCATCCTGGGCGCGCTGTGGGCGGCCGACGCCTGGGGCGCGTACTGGCAGTGGGACCCCAAGGAAACCTGGGCGCTGATCGTCTGGCTCAACTACGCGGCCTGGCTGCACATGCGCTTGATCAAGGGCCTGCGCGGCACCATGGCGGCCTATTGGGCGCTGATGGGGCTGCTGATCACCGGCTTCGCTTTCCTGGGCGTGAACATGTTCCTGTCGGGGCTGCATTCCTACGGCGAACTGTAGGCGGGCGCGGCCTGTTCAGGCCGTCAGCACGACCATCACAGGCTGCGGCGAGTACACCTTGAAGCCGGGCGCATTGATGGTGTTCTGCAAGGTCAGGCTGGTCATGCGGACGATGGGCGCGCCACGCACCAGCATGGTGAACGCGCCCGTCATGTAGCGCGACTGCCCCATGAAGGTCTGCGAGATCAGGCCGCCGCCCACGCCGGCGGTATCACCCAGCGTGACGGGTATCAGGGTCGCCATGTTGTGCACGGGCGCGGCCATCAACCATACGTTCCAGACCACCGGGATCCCCATGGACGATGTGGCCGTATCGATATGCGGCACCGGCGGCACGGGCGTCTTGCAGACATCCGGCACGCCCACGGCCAGGCTGGGCAACTGGCAGACTGCGAGCATATTTATCTCCTTGTGCGATGAGTGGGCGGCGATGCCGCACGCGGGGTCAAGTGGTGGCGCGCCCGGCCGACCAGAGTTCGGCTTCCAGCAGGGGCCCGTCGTTTTCGATGATGCCGCGGCGTTGCGTCCAGCGAGTGCCTTGCGTCAATGCGCGATGCATGCGCGTGCGCAGGAAGGTGGCATCGCGCAGGTCGGCCTGGCCCAGGTCGGCCAGCGAGAAATCGGCGTCGGTCAGATTGGCGCCGCGGAAATCGGCGTTGGCGCAACGCGCGCGCTGGAAGACACACAAGGAAAGGCTGGCGCCACGCAAGGAGGCGCCGTCCAACGTCGCCTCGGCCCAGATGGCGCCGTCGAAGCGGCCGCCTTGCAGGTCAGCGCCGCTCAGATCCGCCTGAGGGAACAAGCCTTGGGGCGCAGATGCTCCAGCGAAGCGCGCGTCGCGCAGTGATGCGCCCTTGAAGCCGGCCTGGCGCAGATCGGTATTGCGGAAATCCGCGGCATCCAGCTGGCAGTCGGTGAAATGGCAGAGCGGGTAGGCTTGCGAGGCGAAATCCTGGCCTGCCAGATTGCATTCGATGAACATGGTGCTTTCCGCGCTGGCGCCCGCCAGCGCGATGCTGCGCAGGTCCAGCTGGTGGAACAGGGTGAAGCTCATCCAGGCCTGCGACAGGTCGGCGCGTGCCAACGTGCTGCGCGAGAAGATCGAGCGTTCCAGGCGGGCAGACCGGAAGGAGGCGGCTTCGAGCGAGGTGGAGTTGAAGGAAGCCTCCCTCAGCTCGGCCTGTTCCAGGCTGGCCTGGCCCAGATCGCATTCGGTAAAACTGACGCCATGGGCGTGACTGCGGTCCAGCACCAGGCCGCGGGCCTGGCAGCGGAACAGCCGCGCTGTATCCAGATTGGCGCCGGCGGCGTTCAGGCCGGTCAGCACGCAGTTGATGAACTGGCTGTCCTGCAACTGGCAATCGCTCATCGTGGCGCCGCTCAAATCCACCTGGTCGAAAAATGCGCCGGCCAGATCCAGGCCGCGCAGGTCCTGGCCGGCCAGGCTGAGGTGCGCTATCGGTTCGCCATGGCGCACTTGGTCCAGCAATTGATCCAGGTTCATGCGGCGTTCTCCGGCTGCCGGGCGGGCCAGGGCTTGGCGCCCTGGGTATAGGCGTCGTCCAGTCCGGTGCTGCCGTCGATCAGCGCCTGCGCGACATCCGCGCGAAAGAGGTTGGCGCCTGTCAGATCGGCGCGCAACAGGATGGCCTTGCCGAGCAGGCTGTTGATCAGATTGGCGTTGCGCAGGCGCGCGCCAGTGAAATCGGCGCGTACGAAGTGTGTATCGGGGGCGGTGACGCTGCTGAGGTCCGCTTCCCGCAGGCTGCAGTTCGAAAAATCGCTGGCGGCAAGCTGCGCGCCGCGCATGTCGGCCCGGTCGAGCATGGCGCCGCGCGCGCTGCCCACTTTGAACTGCATTCCGCGCAGGCAGGCGCCGGCAAGCTCCACACGGCCGGCGAAGGCGCAGCCATCGAGCGTGCCGCTCTCCAGGCTGAAGCGGCCGGAAAACGCCACGTCCATGAAGCTGACGCGCTGCAGGTCCGCGCGGGAAAAATCGGCGTTCGCCATTGTTCCTTGCATGAACACGCATTGATTCAGCCGCGCGCCGTGAAAGCGGCAGTCTTCGAAATTGGCATTTATCGTGGCCCATTGCTCGAACGAAGCGCCGCTCAGGTCGCAGCCGCGCAGGCGAGCCTGATGCAGGCGTCCCAGCAACCAGGTGCTGCCGGCAAAGCGGCATTCTTCGCAGTTCGCATGGTCCCAGGTAGTGTCCTGGATCCGGCTGTCCGTGAAATCCGTCTGCACGCATTGCGTGCGGCCCAGGTTCGCGCGCGACATATCGGCGCCGCGCATGCTGGCGCGTGTCAGGTCGGCGCCGGCAAGCACGGCGTCGGTCAAGTTGCAGCCATCCAGGCGCGCGTCGGCGAGCTTGGCGCCGGCCAGTATGGCGCGCTGGAAGTCGACACCGGAAAGATCCATTCCGCTCAGATCCGCGCCGGTCAGGTTCATATCCCGGCAATCGCGGTTGCCTTTCAGGCGCGCTTCCAGCTTCATGCGTGTGCGCCGCGCGCGCAACGGCGGCATGGGCGGGGGCGGCGCAAACTGATGCGCCGATTGTTGATATGCCTGATGCACCTGCGGACCCAGGGTCTGGCCGAGCGGCGGCGGCGAACCCGGGGCGTCCTGCGCGCCACGTCCGGCCTGCGTGTGAGGGTTGGCGTCGAAGTCGGCGATATGCCGCTTCACCACGCGCGGATCGAAGCCGGCCGGCAGCTTGCCGTCATCGTCCAGCTTGCGCAGCGCGTCCATGTCGACGCCCGCGACTGCAACCATGGACGGCAGGTTGGGGTCGGCCAGGGCACGCGCCGCGGGGCCGCTGGACAAGCGTTTGGCCTCCTCCAGCTCCTGCTGCATGCGCAGTATCGTCTGCGGCAGATCGGACAGGCTCGGCGCTTGCGGTGGCGGCTCCAGGGGAACCATGTACAGATCGGGATCCAGGCCTTGGGCGAGCAGCGATTCGCGTTCGCGGGCATGGCGCCGGGCTGCGCCGGCATAGATGTTGCGATTCGACGGCCGCTGTACGGTAGCCTCCATTGCGGCTTGCGGCAGTTCGCCGCAGATGTCTTCCGGCACCAGCTGTGCATCGAGCAAGGCGTAGACGGCGCCGAGCTCCGCATCGAGGCGCTGCCCCACCACGGCCTGATAATGGGCCATATCGCGGGCCTGGCCGGCGTGTTCGAGCGCGGGCATGAGGTGCAGGATATCGGCCGCGTCGTCTTCGCGCACCGGCAGCGCGCCATGCCAGATCAGCGCAAGTTGTGCGCGGTCGGGGAAGAACCAGGCCGTAGTCAGGCGCAACGCGACTTCTTCAAGTGCGTTGCCATCGGCATGGCGGCTGACGAAGCAGCGGGCGCGCCAATCGGGCAAGCGGCCCCGCTGCACCGGCTGGTCCGGGTGCATGTTCCATAGCTCGTACTCCGTGCCGCCGGCCAAGGCCGCGTTGGGAGCGCCCCATTGGTCGGCCGGGGCGGCGTTGAAGAAGCGCCAGTCCATGTCGGATGCGAAGCCGGGGAAGTCATGCTCCAGCCACTGTTGGCCATATTGGCGGCCCAGCAGCGCGGCCCGTTGGGGCCAGTCCATGGGCATGGCTGTGAAACCGGCGGGCGCCACGCGCTGGGAGGGCGATGCGATGCGCTCTTGCGGGTGTTCGATGTTGGGGAGCCTGCGCACGCGCACGCCGTTGATGTCTTCTTCCTGTGCGCCTAGGCCCAGCGGGTTTTCCGCGCAGCCTGGACCGCCATAGGCATGGCTCCAGTCCAGACGCATGCGTTCGAACGGCTGGGGGGCGGTGGCCTTGCCGTCCAGCCAATAGCGGTCGCCGAACACCAGCAGCGACTTGTCGATCGCGCCGACCTTCAGGCGCACGGCGCAGGCACCAGGGCTTGCCGGATCGTGCGGATAGGCGTGGCCCGCAACCAGCACCTCCGGACACAGCTTGGGCGTGGCCAGGTCCAGCAGGCCGCCGGCTTCGGCGCCCGCCAGTTTCCACAGTTCCTGGTCCATGAGCAACGTGGGTGTTTGCCTGATGTCGACCAGCGCGAAAACAGCGACGCCCAACATGTCGCGGCGCTGCCAGCGGTAGGGGCGGGTAAGCAGGCCCAGGCGTAGCGGCTTGATGGTTTTCATGGCTATCCGGTGGCCTGGTCCACGACGACCTCGCGGGTCGCGGGATCGACGCGCACCTGTATGGTTTTGCCAGCGCTGAAATCGCCCAGGTGCAGCGGCGACAGCGGCACGCTGAGTGTGCGTGACAGGGCAGGCGTGGCACCGGTGGCGAAGACTTCCAGGTCCAGTTCGACGATGAAGTACAAGGTGTCGCCGATGCGGCGGCGCGTGTCGCGCGCGGCGGTCACCCGCGCGGTGCCGGGCAGCCCGCTGGCGCGCAAGCCGTCCTGCCGCTGTACCTCCCTGCGCCCCGCCGCGCGGCGCTGGCGCTCGCGCCACAGCATGTATGCGGCCTGCGCCAGCGACAGCAGCAGGCCCAGCCACACCCACTTGGCCCAACTGGGCCAGGCGTTCAGGAAGTCGGACATGGCGGCCTCAGATGATGCTCCAGAGGCCCATCATCGAGGCGCCCAAGCCGACTTTTTCCGCGGCAACGGCGTCGAACTGATAGCTGGAGCCCGTGGTGCGGTAGGAAACCAGCTGGCCGATGCTGCTGACCAGGGCGTAGTTGGTGAAGGAACCGTTCAGCATGACCGTGGTGCGGAACAGCGCCAGGCGATGCATGCCGAATTCCGCCTTTGCCACCGCCAGGCCGATGGAGAACGGCGTGGCTTGCAGCCAGCTCTCCTTGGAAAGGTCTTTGACGTTAGCGGCGTCCAGCACGACGTCGGCAGGGGTCTTCAACGTGATGTTGCCGTCGGCCTTGACCAGCACGGTCGATCCTGTCGACTCCATGTCTATCTTGCCCTTGGCCTTCAGATCCATGGTGGAAGTCTCGGACTCCACCCGCATCGCGGTCTTGGCCTTGACGTCCATGTTCGCGTCGGTGGAAAGCAGTTCGACCTTGCCCTTGGCTTTCTCCGTGAGCGCGCCGGTCTTCACGTGATGCAGCGAGTCGCCTTCGTTCACGTAGACCTGCTCGCCGTTCTTCAACGTCTCCTTGAAGAGACCAGTGATCTCGCGTTCCTCGCCCTTGGCCGCGACAGTCGTCTTCAAGCCGTTGTCGAACTTCTCGTCCATCAGGCCGTCTTTCACATTGACCGTGCGCGACGCCTTGACGGTGTATTCCTCATGTCCCTTTACGAACACATCTCGGGTCTTTTCGACGCGCAGGTTGTCGGTGCCGGTGACCTTGATGTCGCGGTTGCCGCCGATCTTGGTGGTGTCGTTTTCGCCGATGGTGGTCGTGCGATTTACATCCGTCGTATGGAATTCGTTGGCTTCCACCTCGGTGCAGAGTTCGCGCTCCGCGTGCAGCCAGATGCGTTCGCTACCGCTCTTGTCCTCGAACATGAGCGCGTTCGCCGTCGCCGGCGTGCCGCTCTTGGAGCGGCTCAGGAAGCCGCTTTGCGTGGCATTGTCCGGCAGGTCCCAGGGCGGCAGATTGTTGGCGTTGAAGACGCGGCCGATCACGATGGGGCGGTCGGGCTGGCCGCCGATGAAGTCTACGATCACCTCATCGCGCACGCGCGGCAGCTGGATGCCGCCAAAGCCGCCGCCGGCCCAGGGGCTGGATACGCGCACCCAGCAGGAGCTGTTCTCGTCCTTCTTGCCGTAGCGGTCCCAATGGAACTGCACCTTGATGCGGCCCATCTTGTCCGTCCAGATTTCCTCTCCTTCCTTGCCCACCACCGTGGCGGTCTGCGGCCCATGGGTACGGGGAACTGGCGTGACACGGGGTGCGCGGAATTGCGTGCTGGACGGCAGCACGACGAACTCCAGGTCGAAACTGCCGGGGTCGGGCTGGCCGCTGGCATAGCCCGTTTCGCGGATACGGTAGTACGTGCTGACCACGAGATATTCGCGGTTCTCGGCCTGGCGCGGATGATTGCGCAGCGTGAAGAGATGGCCCGTGGCCAGCCCGCGCGCGTTGGATGCGCCGGCGCTCTGCTCTTTTCTGCATTGCAGATCTTCGAGTCGCACGCGCGTGTAGTGTTCCGCGTCGTCGGGGTTGGTGTAGCCGCCTTGCCATTCGTACATCTCCAGGTCGCCGTGGTCGTGGGCGCCGGGATTATTGCGGCGCGCCTCCAGGCTGGCGGCGGGCGTGAGCGGGTGGTAGTCCGTGGTGGCGAAGGCGCCGGGGGTGATCTGCTCGGCCACTTCCCATTTGTGGACATGGTCTTCGCGCGGGACGGTGATGCGGTCCGGCCCGTAGTAGGGGATCTGCTCGTAGTCCGCGACGGGTTCGTGCTGCGTGATGTCGTCGGTAAGCACCAGGGTGTGCTTGCCCTTGTCATGCTTGAACCAGAAGTAGATGCCTTCGTGCTCCATCAGGCGGCTGATGAAGGCGTAGTCGGTTTCCTGATACTGGACGCAATATTCCCAGTTGCGGTAGCTGTCCACCAGCTTGAACTCGACAGGATAGTCATAGTCCTTCAGCACTTCGCGGATGACGTCGGGCACGCTCTTGTTCTGGAAGATCTTGTTGTCCGAGGTCTGGGTCAGGTACCAGAGCCACGGGCGCACCGTGGCGCGATAGATGGTGTAGCGCGAGGTGTTGTTCTCGCGACCGACGAGGGCGCAGCGCGTGACGTGTCCGCCGAGATAGCGCGGCGCGGATGATCCGGTCTCGATCTCCAGCGTCAAAGGCTTGCCCAGTAGCGACTTCATGTCCAACGAGTACGACTCGGAGACCAGCTCGACCTCCAGCTCGAACAGTTGTGAAAGACTTTCGGCGCCATGCATGGCGCGGAACTTCAGCTGTTCCGGCGGCAGGGGCGTATGCGCCTTGACGACACGATCGCTGGGCACGTTGCGGTCCATCTCACCGTCTCCTTATGAGAATGCTGCGCCTGTTGTTGCGTGTGCTGCTTTGGATTTTTTCGCGGGCGCGCACAAGGCGCGTCGCGAGGACTGCAATGGGATGACCGGCCACGGGATGGGGCCGCTTGCAAAGGACGGGCATGGCTCACGATAAGCGGGCATGCGACCGGGGAAATCTGTCTCTGAGTCTTCTTGAAGCGCGCCGGTCTTGCCGCCAGCGTGAGCGCCGATTGTAGGCAGGGGCCAAAGCGCCCGAGAAGCGCTATCACATGCTTTTGTGTTTTTTACGCTTCGGTAACAGTCCTTCCGTGTGCCGGCCAATTCCGTAAGGTCTGTGTCTAAAAATCAGTGCTGCTGGGAGATAAGTGTTCAATTTTTTACTCGGGTGTTAGCTATCTGTAAGAAAAATCTGTAGTTGTTAGGTTGCCGTTGCATGCGGAAAGAGATGCCTAGAATTCACCCTTCCGTGGAGCAGCGCGGAGCGTAGTGGTTGTATCCAGGCAGCATCCCAGCAGGCATTTAAGTGATGACTATGGAATTCGCCGACATCCTCAATACACTCGATTCACGTCTGCCCTGCGGGGAAGACCTCGAATACGACGCTGACTTCCTGCAACTGCAGCAAGCCGCGGCGGGTCGCGACGAACAGCAGTTCGGCTCGACCATCATTGCCGCGCAGCCGCCTGACTGGCGCGAAGTCGAACGCCTGGCCCGCGCGCTGCTGGAACGCACTCGCGACCTGCGCATCATCGGCCTGTTGACCTCGGCCTGGACCGAGATCCGCGGACTACCGGGCTATAGCGATGGCCTGGCGCTGGCCGTCGACACCCTGGAACGCTATTGGGAGCCGGTGCATCCCCGGCTCGACAGCGTCGGTGAAAACGATCCCATGCCCCGTATGAATGCGCTGGCGGCCTTTGGCGACATGCAGGGCTGCGCGCGCAGCGTGCGTTCGGCCAGCCTGGTCAGCGGCGTGCACGGACAACTGACTTTGCGCGATACCGAGGCGCTGCTCGATGGCAGCCGACAGGACGCAGACGCCTATCCGGGCGGGCGTCCGCGACTTGTCGAGCGCCTGCGCCAGGCCTGGGCGCAAGGCAATGCCGACGCGCAGGCGCTGCAGTCCGCGGCCGACGCGCTGCGGCGCATGCAGAAACTCGTGGCGGACAAGCTGGGTGATGCCTGGACGCCCGATTACGCCGCCATGCTTCGCACCCTGGACCTGGTGCTGGAGGCGACGCGGGACCTTCAATCCGCGCCGCAGGCCGAAGTTCTGGCGGACGATGCACCCGCTGCTGCGGCCCCTTCCGCCGCCATGCATCTCGCCGCCGACGGTGCGGCGCGCAGGCAGGACTTGCCCATCCAGTCGCGCGACGAAGCGCTGGCGATGCTCTCCAAGGTGTGTGCGTACTTCGAGGCCAACGAGCCCGGCCATCCCGCGCCTTATCTCATCCGCCGCGCCCAGCAGCTTATCCCGATGAGCTTTCACGACATCATCAAGAATCTGGCCCCCCAGGGGCTGGAGCAATTCGAGGCATGGCTGCCGCGGTCCGAGGCAAACCGGCAGGAACCGTAAGGCGGGCCAGCCGCCGCACCAACAAAAGGAGACGACACCATGGCGACCAGCCTGAAGGGAAGCGGCCAGAAGTTCATTGCAAGAAACCGCGCGCCGCGGGTGCAGATCGAGTACGACGTGGAGATTTACGGCGCGGAGCGCAAGATCCAGCTGCCGTTCGTGATGGGCGTGCTGGCGGATCTGGCCGGCAAGTCCGAAACGCCGCAGCCGGAGGTGGGCGAGCGCAAGTTCCTGGACATCGATATCGACAACTTCGATGAACGCATGCGTTCCATCCAGCCGCGCGTGGCGTTCCAGGTACCCAACACGCTGACGGGCGAAGGCAATCTGAACGTGGACGTCACGTTCGAGAGCATCGATGATTTCTCGCCCGCTACCGTCGCCCGAAAAGTTGGCGCGCTGAACGAATTGCTGAGCGCGCGCACGCAGTTGGCAAACCTGTTGACGTACATGGACGGCAAGACCGGCGCCGAGGAACTGATCGGCAGCGTGCTCAAGAACCCGGCGCTGATGAACGCGTTGGCGGCGGCGCCGAAGCCGCAAGAGGAGCCGCGCGCATCCGACGCCCCTGCCACGGATCCCGCCGCCTGATTTCCGCACGAATCGCTTTTCGGAGAATGCCATGACCGCAGTGGCCAAACGCGCCGACGCGCGCGCTGTCGAGACCTTGCAGGCGGACGACCTGTCCGCCCTGCTGAAGAAGGAATTCAAGCCCAAGACCGAGCAGGCGCAGGAGGCGGTGGAGCACGCGGTGCGCACGCTGGCGCACCAGGCGCTGGAGAACAGCGGTGTCGGTCTGTCGTCGGACGCCTACCGCACGATCCAGGCCATCATCGCCGAGATCGACCGGAAGATGTCGGAGCAGATCAACGGCGTGATGCACCACCCCGATTTCCAGCAGTTGGAGGGCGCGTGGCGCGGCCTGCATTACCTGGTCACCAATACCGAGACCGACGAGCTCCTGAAGATACGCGTGATGTGCATGTCCAAGTCGGAGCTGGGCCGCACGCTCAAGCGGCACAAGGGCGTGGGCTGGGACCAGAGCCCCATCTTCAAGCGGGTGTACGAGGAAGAGTATGGCCAGTTCGGCGGCGAGCCTATCGGTTGCCTGGTCGGCGACTACTACTTCGACCATAGCCCGCCCGACGTGGAACTGTTGGGTGAGATCGCCAAGATCTCGTCCGCCGCGCACTGCCCCTTTATCGCGGGCGCCTCGCCCAACGTGATGCAGATGGATTCGTGGCAGGAACTGGCCAACCCGCGCGACCTGACCAAGATCTTCACCAACACGGAATACGCCGCATGGCGCAGCCTGCGCGAGTCCGAGGACTCGCGCTACATCGGGCTGGCGATGCCGCGCTTCCTGGCGCGGCTGCCCTACGGCGCCCGGACCAATCCGGTCGACGAGTTCGACTTCGAGGAAGACACCGACGGCTCGAACCACGATCGCTACACCTGGACCAATTCCGCCTACGCCATGGCGGCCAACGTGAACCGCTCGTTCAAGCTGTACGGCTGGTGCACGTCCATTCGCGGCGTGGAATCGGGCGGCGCCGTGGAGAATCTGCCCTGCCATAGCTTTCCCACCGATGACGGCGGCGTGGACCTGAAGTGCCCGACCGAGATCGCCATCAGCGACCGGCGCGAGGCCGAGCTGGCCAAGAACGGCTTCATGCCGCTGGTGCACAGGAAGAACTCCGATTTCGCTGCCTTCATCGGCGCGCAATCGCTGCAAAAGCCGCATGACTACTACGAGGCCGACGCCTCGGCCAACGCCAAGCTGGCCGCGCGGCTGCCCTATCTCTTCGCGTGCTGCCGTTTTGCCCATTACCTGAAGTGCATCGTGCGCGACAAGATCGGCTCGTTCCGCGAGCGCGACGACATGGAGCGCTGGTTGAACGACTGGATCATGAATTACGTGGACGGCGATCCCGTGAACTCCTCGCAGGAAACCAAGGCGCGCAAACCGCTGGCCGCCGCCGAGGTGCAGGTGCAGGAAATCGAGGACAACCCTGGCTATTACTCCGCCAAGTTTTTCTTGCGGCCGCACTATCAGCTGGAAGGGCTGACGGTGTCGCTGCGGCTGGTTTCCAAGCTGCCCTCGCTCAAACAGAACGAAGGCTGAGTGGCGCTGACAAATCGGGGCGCAACCGTGCCCCATAACTCCGGGAGACAGATGTGGCAGTGGACATGTTCATGAAAATCGATGGAGCCAATGGCGAATCCAAGGACTCCAACCACAAGGACTGGACCGACATCGTGTCCTTCTCGTGGGGCGCCACCCAGCCAGGAAACCTGGCCAGCGGCGGCGGCCTGGGTGCGGGCAAGGCCAGCTTCAACGACCTGCACGTGGTGGCCCGCATCGACAAGGCCGCGCCCGCCGTGATGAAGCACTGCGCCAGCGGCAAGCATCTCAGCAAGATCGAGCTGTCCATGTGCAAGGCGGGCGGCGAGCAGATCGAGTATTCCAAGATCACGCTGGAGGACGTGCTGGTGTCGTCGGTGCAGATTTCCGGAGATAGAAGTGCGGAGGGCGTGGTGGTGAACTTCGCCTTCCAGGCCGCCAAGGTCAAGCAGCAGTACTGGGAGCAGACCGACAAGGGCGGCAAGGGCGCGGAAAGCCTGGTGGCCTGGGATATCAAGCAGAACAAGGAAGTGGGCTAGGGCGGAGGCACCGATGTCCATAGCTGCCGTTCCTTTCGGCGCGCTCAGCCTGGCTGGCCAGTTGGACGAGCTGCAGGCGCAGGTGCGCCGGCAGCCCGCCGACGCGGACCTGCGCGCTCAGCTGTTCCAGCTGCTGGCGGTGCAGGGCGATTGGGCGCGCGCGGCCGAGCAACTTGACGTCTGCGGGCATCTCAATGCGCAGGCGCGCCCGACGCAGGTGCTCTATGCCAGCGCCATCGCGGCGGAGCGCGAACGCGAGGCGGTGCTCGCCGGGCAAGGCGAGCCTGCGCTGCTGGATGAGCCCGCCGATTGGCTGCGGGACATGATATCGGCGCTGCGCCTGGACGGCACCGCGCCGGCCCAGGCCGCCGAGCTGCGCGGCAAGGCTTTCGAGGAAGCCAGCACGCATGCCGGCCTGCTGGAGCTGGCGGCGCAAGAGGCGGCGCAGCCGTTTCAGTGGATCTGCGATGGCGACAGCCGCCTCGGTCCGGTGTTCGAGTTCCTGACGGGCGGGCGTTATGTCTGGCTGCCCTTTGCCGGACTCAAGCGCGTGCGCCTGCTGGCGCCGGAAGGCCTGTGCGATCTGATCTGGGCGCAAGCCGAGATCGAACTGACCGATGGCCAGGCGCGGCAGGGCCTGGTGCCGGCGCGTTACCCGGCGGCGCCGGGCTCGCGCATGGTCGAACTGTCGGACTCGGCCAAGCTGGGCAGGACGACCGATTGGCGTACGCTGCACGGCGATACCTATGCGGGCGTGGGGCAGAAGATGTGGCTGACGGATGCCGCGGAAACGGCCCTGCTCGAGGTGCGCAAACTGGAGTTGGCGTGATGGGCCACGCAGACCGTCCGGGCGATTGGGAACCGCTGTCGCGCGGCCAGCGCGCGGCGCGGGACCGCCTGCAGCCGTCGCTGCTGGATCGCCTGATGGATAACGATCCCGCCAAGCGCGAGGAACCGCGCGAAAACGCCATGCTCACGCATGAGGCGTTGCGCGCGGCGGTGCTGCGGGACCTGCGTTGGCTGCTCAATACCGTGAACCTGCAGGCGTCCCAGGACTTGTCGGCGCATCGGCCGGTGGCCGCCTCCGCGCTGAACTTCGGCGTGCGGGCCATGGCGGGAAAGCGCATGTCGGAGATCGATTGGATCGACGTGGAAGAGTCGATCCGCGAAGCGATAGCCGCATTTGAGCCGCGCATCCTGCGCTCTTCGGTGGAAGTGCGCTGTGTGTCGGACGCTGGCACGCTGGAGCACCACAACGTGCTGAGCCTGGAGATACGCGGCATGCTGTGGTGCGTGCCGCAGCCGCTCGAGTTCCTGTTCCGCACGGACATCGACCTGGAGAGCGGCCACATGGATCTGCGCGATCTGGGTGGTGCCTGATGGACGATCGCCTGCTGGATTACTACAACCGGGAACTGGTCTATCTGCGGGAGCTGGGCGCGGAATTCGCGCAAGCCCATCCCAAGGTGGCCGGACGCCTGGGCATGAATGCGACCGAGGTGGCCGATCCCTATGTCGAGCGCTTGCTGGAGGGCTTCAGCTTTCTGACTGCCCGCATCCATATGAAGATGGATGCGGAATTTCCGCGTTTCTCGCAACGGCTGCTGGAGGTGGTGTACCCCAACTACCTGGCGCCCACGCCAGCGATGGCCATCGTGCAGTTTGCGCCCAGCATGAACGAGGGCACCTTGGCGGGAGGCTTCGAGCTGCCACGCGGCACGTTGCTGCGCGGCCGCGTGGCGCGCGGCGAGCAGACGCCCTGCGACTTCACCACCGGCCACGCCCTGCGCCTGTGGCCCCTGCAGGTCACGCAGGCGGAGTTCACAGCCGCGCCGCAGGATCTGCCGCTGGCGCGCCTGGGTCTGACGGGGCGCACCGCGCGGGTGCTGAGCGCGCTGCGTATCCGGATAGAGGTATGCGGCGGACAACGGCTGGAAGACCTGGATCTCGATCAACTGGTGTTTCACTTGAACGGCCAGGACCTGCAGATGCAGCGCCTGCTGGAAGTCGTGATGGGGCATACCGTGGCGGTGCTGGGCCATGACGCCGCACGGCCGCTAGCCTGGATCAACAGGCTGCCCCCGGGCGCGGTGCGCCATGAAGGCTTTGCCGACGAGCAGGCGCTGTTGCCGGGCGACGCGCGCGTGTTCCAGGGCTACCGGCTGCTGCAAGAGTACTTCGCGTTCGCGCAGCGCTATCTGTTCTTCAGCATCAACGGACTGAAGCGGGGGCTGCGCACGCCCGCGATGCCCCAAGGCGCGCAGCGCGAGACCCGCGCATTCGACCTGACCCTGTTGTTCTCGATGGCGGCGCCGGAACTGGAGGGCGCGATATCGGCCGCCAATCTGGCGTTGCATTGCGCGCCGGTGATCAACCTGTTCGCCAAGCGGGCGGACCGCGTGGCGGTAACCCCCAGGACTTCCGAGTACCACGTGGTCATCGACCGCAGCCGCCCGCTGGACTACGAGGTCTACGGCGTGACGCGCGTGGCGGGCCACGCTTCCGCACAGCGCCAGGAGCAGGAGTTCCGGCCATTCTATGGCTCGCTGGGCAGCGATCCCGACGAGCACGGCGCCTACTTTTCCGTGCGCCGCGAGGCGCGGCTGGTTTCGGACATTGCGCAGCGCAACGGCACCCGCAGCGGCTACATCGGCAGCGAGGTGTTCCTGTCGCTGGTGGACCGGCGGGAAGCGCCGTTTTCCGGTGACCTGCGCCACCTGACCCTGGAAACCCTGTGCACCAACCGCGATCTGGCGTTGCTGCTGCCGCTTGGGACCGAGACCGACATGACCCTGCGCGTGTCGGCGCCGGTGCGCTCGGTGAAGGTGCTGCACGGACCCACGCGGCCGCGCGCTGCGCTGGCGGAGAATGCCGCGACCTGGCATCTGATCAGCCACCTGGGCCTGAACTACTTGAGCCTGACTGACCTGGACGCAGAGCAGGGCGCGCAAACCCTGCGCGAGATGCTGCACGTCTACGGCAGCCTGGCCGAGCCCGCCACGCGCCGGCACATCGCCGGCCTGCGGCATGTCAGCGCCACGCCGGTGCATCATCGCCTGCCGGTGCCAGGCCCCATCGTCCATGGGCGCGGCGTGCGCATTGCGCTGCAGGTGGACGAGACGGCGTTTTCGGGCATCAGCCCCTATTTGTTCGGCGCCGTGCTGGAGCAGTTCTTCGCGCGCCACGTATCGATCAATCTGATGTCGGAGCTGGTCCTCTCGAGCCTGCAGCGCGGTGAGATCGCCCGCTACCAGCCCCGCATGGGACGCCGGCCCGTGGTCTAGGGCCTGTGCACACAAAAAGGAGCGCATGATGAAGTCCGCGACACCTCTGAGCCGCATGGCTTACGACCCCGTCCATCTGCTGGGCGAGTTGCTGCGCCGCGAACCCGACGGCAGCTACGCGGTGGCTTGCGACGGCCGTGTCTGGACCGCGCAGCGCGCCGCCAGCTGCCTGCTGGAGCCGCAACCGGGCGACGAGGTGCTGATCAGTGGCCCGGACCCCGCCCGGGTCTACCTGATCGCCATCACCGTGCAGGCCGATCCGGGGCGCACCACGCTGCAAGCCGAGGGCGAACTGGTACTGCGTTCGCGCAGCGGCGAGGTGCTGCTGGAGAGCGAGCGCGCCGTGCGCGTGCGCGCGTCCGAGTACGCGGTGGAAGCCGAGGAAGAACGCCATACCTGCGGCAGCATGCGCATGGTGGCGAAGCAGCTGCATGCCACCGTGGGTGAGACGCGTCTGGTGGGCCGGAACTATGAGGCGGTGCTGGACCGCATGACCCTGATGGCGCGGCTGTCGCTGCGCAGCGTCAGCGAGATGGACCAGGTGCGCGCCGGCGCCATCGATTTCCAGGCTGAGCAGAGCGCGCGGCTGCACGCGGCCTACACGATGGTGACGGGCGGCGACCTGGTCAAGGTGGACGCCAAGCAGATCCACATGGGATAGGACGGTGGACATCGCCCAACCCCTTGCCGCTGCCGAAAATCCGCCCGCCGCGCCAGACGGCGCGCTGGCGCAATGGTGGCGCGCGCTGGAGCGCGAACCGCACGCCCACGACCTGTTCCATGCCTTGCGCTGGATAGATGCGCTCTCCGGGGCGCGCAAGCCGCTGGGCCGCGACACGGTCGCGCGCCACGAACCCGTGCGGCTGCGGCAGGAGCCGTCGATGGCATTCGCGCCATCCACCGTAGCGGGCGCGCGCGCAGCCATGGGCGGCCAGCCCGCGGAACTGTCGATATTCAGCTTCGGCCTGTTCGGTCCGAACGGGCCCTTGCCTCTGCATCTGACGGAACACGCTCGCGAGCGCATGGCGCATCACGGCGACCGCACGCTGTCTGCATTCGCGGACGTGTTCCACCATCGGCTCATCCTGCTGTTCTACCGCGCCTGGGCCGATGCGCAGAGCACGGTCAGCCTGGATCGCAAGGATGAGCGCTTCACGCGCTACGTGGCCAGCCTGCTGCACATGGGCGAACCGTCGATGCGGCGCCGCGACGCCGTGCTGGACCATGCCAAGTACCACATGGCGGGGCATCTGACGCGCCAGACCCGCAATCCGGAAGGACTCAAGCACATCCTGCAATCGTTCTTCGGCCTGCCGGTGCGCATCCGCGAGTTCGTGCCGCAGTGGATCCGCCTGGAACCGGCACAGCGACTGGGGCTGGGCGGCTTGGCGGGGCTGGGGCGTGACACCGTGCTGGGGATCGCGGTGCGCGATGCCCAGCACAAGTTCCGCATCGAGATCGGTCCCTTGGCGCTGGCGGACTACCAGAGCTTTCTGCCTGGAGGCGAGCGCGCCCGGCAGCTGACGCATTGGGTCAGGCATTACATCGGCATGGAGCTGGCCTGGGATCTGCGCCCGGTGCTGCGTGCGCAGGATGCGCGCGGACTGGCCCTTGGGGCGCAGCGACCGCTGGGCCTCTCTTCGTGGCTGGGCAAGCGCCGGCCCGAGCAAGGCGAAGCTGGCGATCTCCTGCTGGATTATGAAAGCCGCGGCCGTATCCCGCCGCGTGGCCGCTTGCCGGCTTCAACCTCAACGACCACGCGCGCCTGACGCGCCACCCTGCCATGTCGGATATCGGCCGCATCGACCTCTTCGGAAAGCTCAATCCGCTGCTCTACCAGACGCTGGAGGGCGCCACCGCGTTCTGCAAGCTGCGCGGCAATCCCTATGTGGAACTGGTGCATTGGGTGCATCAGATCCTGCATGCGCAAGACAGCGACCTGCACCGGATTGCGCGCCGCTTCGGACTGGACATGGCGGCATTGCAAGCCGACCTGACGGCGGAGCTGGACCGCCTGCCGGCCGGGGCGGGTTCGGTGTCCGATCTGTCCGAACACATTGATCACGCAGTCGAAAGGGCCTGGGTGTTGGGGTCGCTGCGCTATGGCGCGGCACGCATCCGCAGCGCCCATCTGCTGGCGGGACTGGCGCGGACCTACGCGCTGCGCCACGTGCTGCTGGGCATGTCGGCGCAGTTCTCGCGCATCGTGCCGGATACGCTGCTGGAACAGCTGCAAGAGATCGTGCAGGGCTCGCCGGAAGACGCGGCCGAGGCGGCGTCCGTTGCCGCCGCCGGGGCGCCGGGCGAGGGCGGTTCCGCGCTTGCGCGCTTCGCGGTCGATCTGACCGCTCGCGCGCGCGCGGGCGAGATCGATCCGGTATCCGGACGCGACGAGGAAATCCGCCAGCTCATCGATGTGCTGATGCGGCGGCGCCAGAACAACCCGCTACTGGCCGGCGAGGCCGGCGTCGGCAAGACGGCCGTGGTGGAAGGCCTGGCGCTGCGCCTGGCGGCGGGAGAGGTGCCACCGCAGCTGCGCGACGTTGCGCTGTATCTGCTGGACATCGGCCTGTTGCAGGCGGGCGCGGGCGTGAAGGGCGAGTTCGAGCAACGGCTGCGCGGCGTCATAGACGAGGTGCAGGCCAGCGAGCGGCCGGTGGTGCTGTTCATCGACGAGATCCACACGCTGGTGGGCGCAGGCGGCGCCGCGGGCACAGGGGACGCGGCCAACCTGTTGAAGCCTGCGCTGGCGCGCGGCCAGCTGCGCACCATAGGCGCCACCACCTGGTCGGAATACAAGAAGTACATCGAGAAGGACCCCGCGCTGAGCCGCCGCTTCCAGGTCGTCCAGGTGCACGAGCCCGACGAGGCGCGTGCATTCGGCATGCTGCGGGGCCTGGCTGAAACGCTGCAGGCCCATCATGGCGTGCTGCTGCTGGACGAGGCGATCGAGGCGGCGGTGACCTTGTCGCATCGCTATATTCCCGCGCGCCAGCTGCCTGACAAGGCGGTGGCGCTGCTGGACACGGCCTGCGCGCGCGTCGCGGTCAGCCAGCATGCGGTGCCGCCCAGCCTGGAGGACGCGCGCAGGCGGGTCCAGGCACTGGAGTTGGCGCAGCGCATCGCCGAACGTGAACTGCGCCTGGGCGAAGGCGACGCGCAGCGGATCCAGCGCCTGGCGGCCGAGCAGGCCGGCGCCGCGGACGATGAGCGGACGCTGGCGGCGCGCTGGGAGTCGGAACGTGCGTTGGCCGGGCATGTGCTGACATTGCGCAAGACGCTGGACCTTGCTGCGTCCGATGCGCAGGAAGACCAGCGCCGCGCGTTGGCGCAGGCGCGCGTAGCGCTGGCGGCCAGCCAGGGCGAGACGGCGATGGTGCATTGCGCGGTCGACGCGGCGGCGGTCGCGGCGGTGGTGGCCGACTGGACCGGCATCCCCGTGGGCCGCATGCTGCGGGACGAGGCGCGCGCCGTGCTGGATCTGGCGGATACGCTGTCGACGCGGGTGATCGGCCAGCGCGAAGCGCTGGAGGCGGTGGCGCGCCGGGTCCAGACCTCTCGTGCCGGCTTGACCGACCCGGACAAGCCGGTGGGCGTGTTCCTGCTCTGCGGCCCCAGCGGCGTCGGCAAGACGGAGACCGCGCTGGCCCTGGCCGAAGCGCTCTACGGTGGCGAGCAGAACCTGATCACGATCAACATGAGCGAGTTCCAGGAGTCGCATACGGTGTCCACGCTCAAGGGCGCGCCGCCTGGATACGTGGGCTATGGCGAGGGCGGCGTGCTGACCGAGGCGGTGCGCAGGCGGCCCTACAGCGTGGTGCTGCTGGACGAGGTGGAGAAGGCGCACGCCGACGTGCATGAGATCTTCTTCCAGGTCTTCGACAAGGGCTGGATGGAGGACGGCGAGGGGCGCTACATCGATTTCCGCAACGCGGTGATCATCCTGACCTCCAACGTGGGTGCGGACCGCATCGCGGCGCTGTGCCGCGACCCGGAGCTGTTGCCGGACAGCGTCGCGTTGGCCGCGGCATTGCGCGAGCAGCTGCTGCAGGCCTTTCCGGCCGCTCTGCTGGGGCGGTTGGTCGCGGTGCCGTACCTGCCGTTGCCGGACACCATGCTGGCACGCATCGTGGACCTGCAATTCGAGCGCGTGCGCCGCCGCCTGTCGGAGCACCACGGCATCGTGCTGGAGGTGACGCCCGAAGCCACCGCGCTGGTCGTGGCGCGATGCGCCGAAGTGGAGTCGGGGGCGCGCATGGTGGATGCCGTGCTCACCAACACGGTGCTGCCCAGGATCAGCCGGGAGCTGCTGGGCGCTTCGATGCAGGACCGCAGGCTGAGCAGGGTAGGCCTGTCAGCCGCCGACGGGGAGTTCCGTTATGACTACGCCTGAGACTTCAGCGGTCTTGGCCGCCAGGCTCTGGCTTGACGGGCGCGGGCCGCAAGTAGCCGCCGATCTCCCGCAGATGGTCGGATGCGCTGCGATGGTCCGCGGACTCGCGCGGACGGCCCAAGGCATCATCGACGGGATGGGCGCGGTGCTCGGCCAGCGCATCGTCGGCGGGCAGGGCGGACGGGGTGCCGTCCGAGAAGATGCTGGGCGTGCCATCGCCGGGCGCGTCGAACAGCGCCAGGGGATCGGTGAGCGCGCTCGCCACCGCGCCATCGCCGGGCGGCAGGTGGCGCAAGGGGTCTTCCGGATTGCGCGCCTGGGCGGAGTCCAGATCGAAGGGATGCGTGGAGACGTCCGGCGCGCTGCCCACGGGCAAGGTGCCCGGGCCGATCAGGTCGCTGAAGATGTCGTCGTCGGCGACCACGGACGTAGCGGCTACCGCCGCTTCGGACGCGCCCGTATCTGCCCGCAGCCGGTAATCGCCGATCTGCAATTCGTCGCCGGGATTCAGCGGCACTTCCTGGTCCCGCGCGAGCGCCTGGCCATTGACGCTGACGGCGCTCATGCTGCTCAGGTTCAGCACAAAGCCGGCGTCCGCGTCGTTGACGCGGATCGCCGCCTGCACGCGGCAGATGGCGCGCGTGGGATCGGGCAGGGCCAGGTGATTGTCGAGACTGCGGCCTATCGTGGCGCCGGGCGCCGTGAACACGGCGTGGATGGGGTCGAAGGCCGGATCGCCGGCACGCTGGAACACGATGAGTTTCACGCCTGTCTCCTGGGCGCCGTCGGCGCGTTAGCGAGTCTGGGACGCCTGCGCCGCCTGGAAAGCCGGTCCCCACAGGGGATGTCCGGCCTCATTCGGCGCAAGCTGGAACGAGGGTTGCAGCTGCAGGATGCGGACGAAGCTGTCCTCGCACAGCTGGCGGTAGTTGGTCACGCAGTAGCTGAAGGCTTGCAGCTTGAGGGCTTCCACCCGCGTGGGCGTGGGCGCGGACGCCAGCGCGTCGGAAGTCGCCACGGTACGCACGACAGCGCCGAAGCGGCTGGCGGCATATTCGTCGCGGACCTGCTGCAAGGCGTCCACGGCCTGCGGCGATGGCGTGGCGGCACAGGCGGCGAGCAGGGCGAGAGCGGATATCAAGCTGATGCGTGCGGGCTGTTTCATGGCGCGGGCGTGTCGTTCGGGGTGGGTAGGCCTGGTCATTCCGCCGATGATAGCGGCCCGTCGTGCAAGGTATGCGTCGCGGCGTAACAGACGTGTGTACTTTTATTTCCGAGGTCCTATGAGCAGTCCATGCCTACGAATGATTCCGACGGGACGGCGACGCATCGTGGCGATTCTTGCGGGTGTGCTGGCGGCAGCGCTGCTCGCGGCATGTTCGTCGACGGCCAGGCGCGTGCCCGTGCCTTATGCGATCGAGCTGCGCGCGGATCCCAAAGTCAACCAGAACGCGGGCGGCAGGCCGTCGCCGGTGCAGGTGACGATCTACGAGTTGAAGTCAGCCAGCATCTTCGAATCGCGCGACTTTTTCACCTTGCAGGGCGATGCGCATGCGGCGCTGGGCGCTGAGCTGCTCAATGTCGATCAGGTGATCCTGAAGCCGGGCGAGACCAAGGTGGTGCAGTACCCCGGCAATGCCGAGGCGCGCGTGGTGGGCGTGGTGGCGGCCTATCGCGAACTGGAGCAGAGCAAGTGGCGGCTGCTGGTGGCGCTGCCCGAGGCGCAGAACACCAATATGTACAAGGTCTGGCAGTTTTCGCCGAATGAGGAGACGGTGAAAGTCGCGGTCAAGCGCGACGGGCTGGAAGAAGTGGATCGCAGCCGTTCGTGGTGGCCTTTTTAGATGCAGAGAGAACCGGACATGGTGAGCAGAGACAAAGTGATCTGGTCGGAGGGTATGTTCCTGCGGCCCCAGCATTTCCAGCAGTTTGAACGCCATATGCTGCACACCGCGCAGCAGCGCGCGGCCGCGCTCCAGGGGTTCTTCTGGGGCTTCAGCCAGCTGTCGCTGGACCGCGACGCGCTGGCGATAGGCAAAGTGGCGCTGACGCGGGCGCAAGGCGTCATGCCCGATGGCACGCCATTCGATTTTTCGCACCCGGACGCGGCGCCGGCGGCGTTCGAAGTGCCGGCGCAAACGCGCGGCGCGCGCATCCTGCTGGCCCTGCCGCGCGTGCGCGCCGGCGCCAGTGACGTCATCTACGAAGGCGAGGAAGACACGCTGGCGCGCTATCTGGTGCACGAGGCCGAGGTGGAGGACAGCGGATCGGTGGCCCTGGAACCCGTCCTGATGCAGCTGGGCCGCTTGCGCTTGCGGCTGATGCTGGAGGACGAGCTGACCGACGACTGGCTGGGCCTGGGTGTGGCGCGCATCCTGGAGCGCCGCTCGGACAACCGAGTAGTGCTGGACGAGGGCTACATAGCGCCCTGGGTGGCGGCGGGCGAGCATCCGGTCCTGCGCGGCTTTGTCGATGAATTGCACGGATTGCTCGACGCGCGCAGCGAGGCGCTGGCCGCGCGCTTGTCGCAGCCCGGCCGCGGCGGCGTCTCCGAGGTGTCGGACTTCATGCTGCTGGAGACCGTCAACCGCTATATGGGCTCGGTCTGGCATGCGCGCCAGAGCCCCGCGCAGCATCCCGAGCGCCTGTTCCACGACTGGCTGATGCTGGCCTGCGACCTCGCCACCTTCACATCCGCGACGCGGCGGCCGGGCGTATTGCCGGGGTATGCGCACGACGATCTGCAGGGCAGCTTCACGCCCCTGATGAATGAGCTGCGTCGTTCGTTGTCAGCCGTGCTGGAGCAACGTGCCTTGCAGATTCCGCTGCAGGACCGGGGCCAAGGCGTGCGCGTGGCGCAGATCCAGGATGCGGAGCTGTTGCAGTCGGCCGGCTTCGTGCTCGCGGTGCATGCGGATCTGGGCGTGGAGGCCGTGCGCATGCGCTTTCCGGCGCAGGTCAAGATCGGTCCGGTGGAACGCATCCGAGACCTGGTGCACCTGCAATTGCCGGGCGTCGCCGTGCGTGCGCTGCCGGTGGCGCCGCGGCAGATCCCATACAGCGCCGGACATGTCTATTTCGAATTGGATAAGAGCGGCGAATTCTGGAAACAGCTGGAGCGCACCGGCGCGCTTGCGCTGCATCTGGCGGGCGATTTTCCCGGGCTGACGATGGAGTTCTGGGCGCTGCGCGATTGAGCGCAGTCCAACCAGACGGAGACAACTATGCATGCTTCGGATCACACGCTGGCCGGCCCTCCGGGCGGCATGGGCGATGGCGCTGCCAGTACGGCGGGCAGGCTGCGGCCCCACGACTACGTCATCAGCGGCACCAATCCGCTGGTGGCGGCGGCGAACCCGCTGCTGGACCTGATTCCGCAGATCCGCGCAACGGCGGCCCATCCGTCGCCCGCGATGCTGCGCGAGCACCTGCTGGACGAGGTGCGCCAGTTCGAGCTGCGCGCGCAGCAGGCGGGCATACCCAACGAAACCATACTGGGCGCGCGCTATTGCCTGTGCACGGCATTGGACGAGGCCGCCGCGCTCACGCCATGGGGCGGGGGCGGGGTGTGGTCCGCGCACAGCCTGCTGGTCACTTTCCACAACGAGACCTGGGGCGGCGAAAAGTTCTTCCAGCTGCTGGCCAAGCTGTCGCAGAACCCGGGGCAGCATCTGGATCTGCTGGAGCTGCTGTACTACTGCCTGCTGCTGGGTTTTGAAGGACGCTACCGCGTGATCGACAACGGCCGCTCGCAGCTGGAGACGTTGCGGCAGCGCCTGTTGCGGATCCTGCGCGGCGCGCGCGGCGAGTATCCACTAGCGTTGTCGCCCCATTGGCGCGACGAACCGGCGCAGACGCCCTTGCGCCGCTTGCCCGTGCCGCTGTGGGTGTTCGGCGCATTGGCCGCCGTGCTGGCGCTGGCGCTGTACTGGGGCCTGGGCTGGCGCCTGGGCAGCCAATCCGACGCCGTGTTCGCATCCATCGCCAAGCTGCGTCCGCCTACCGTGCAGATCGCGCCGACGGCGGTGAAGCGGCCGGCGCCTGCGCCGCGGCTGGCGGTGTTCCTGGCGCCCGAGATCCGCGATCAGTTGGTCTCCGTGCGCGACGAGGTGGACCGTAGCGTGGTGGTGCTGCGGGGCGACGGCGTGTTCGAGTCGGGCGCCAGTTCCGTGCGCGACCAGTATCTGCCGGTGTTGTCGCGCGTGGCCGATGCCTTGCGCGAGACGCAGGGCAGCATTCTGGTGCGCGGCTACTCCGACAATACGCCGATGCGCAGCGCGCGCTTCCCGTCCAACTGGCACCTGTCGCAGGCGCGCGCGGATGCGGTCAAGGACATGCTGGAGCAGCGCCTGGGCCAGACGGCCAGGGTGCGCGCGGAGGGCCGCGGCGATGCCGATCCGGTGGCGCCCAACGACACGGCTGCGGGCCGCGCGCTGAACCGGCGAGTGGAGATCACGGTGCTGGTGCCGCCGCCGGCGCACGAGCAGGGAGGACAGGAATGATCTACAGGCTGTTCGGATGGTTCTTCAGCCGCCGCGTGTGGAACTTCCTGGGGCTGGTGGCCCTGGCGGTGCTGATCTGGATCGCAGGGCCGCTTATCGCGATCGGCACCGTGCGCCCGCTGGAAAGCGAAACAGTGCGCATTGCGGTCATCGTGGCGATGTTCGCAATCTGGCTGCTGCGGTTGCTGTGGCGCAAATGGCGCGAGGGGCGTTTGAACGCACAGTTGCTGAGCCAGCTGCGGCGGCCCAAGCCCAAGGCGGACAAGCCTTTGGAGGAGGCCGCCGGCAATGACGAGATACGCCAGCTGGAGGCGCGGTTCCACGAGGCCGTGGAACTGCTGCGCAAGACACGCTTCGAGAGCCGTGGCAGGCGCGGCGCGCTGGACCGGTTCTCCAAGCAGTATCTGTACCAGTTGCCCTGGTACGTGATCATCGGTGCGCCGGGCGCGGGCAAGACCACCGCGCTGGTGAATTCGGGGCTGAACTTTCCCCTGGCGGAACGCTATGGCAAGGTGGCCCTGCGGGGAGTGGGCGGCACCCGCAATTGCGACTGGTGGTTTACCGACGATGCCGTGCTGTTGGACACGGCTGGGCGCTACACCACGCACGAAAGCGATCCGACTGGCGACGAGGAAGAGTGGCGCGGCTTTCTCGGCCTGCTGTCCAAGTATCGCGGCCGGCAGCCCATTAATGGCGCCATGCTGACGGTCAGCGTCGAAGACCTGCTGTCGGCTTCCGACGCGGAACGGGCGCAGCATGCGGCGGTGTTGCGACGCCGGCTGCAGGAACTGCGTGAACAGTTGGGCATCGCGTTTCCGGTCTATGTGCTGGTGACCAAGACCGACCTGCTGTCGGGCTTCGAAGAGTATTTCGCTTCCTTCACCCGCGAGGAACTGGCGCAGATATGGGGCTTCACCTTGCCGTATGCGCGCGCGCAGGAGCCGGACTTCGACCTGTACGAGGCCTTTCACGAGGAATATGCCCTGTTGCAGCGGCGCCTGGATGACGCCTTGCCCGAAGTGGTGGCGGCCGAGAGCGATCCGGCGCGGCGCGCGCTCGCCTATATGCTGCCGCAGCAGTTCGCCGGCCTGCAGGCCATCCTGGGCCATTTCCTGAGCGATGTGTTCGCGACCTCGAAATTCGAGGCGCGCGTCATTCCACGAGGCGTCTACTTCACCAGCGGCACGCAGGGCGGCGAAACCTTCGACCAGGTGACCGGGCATCTGAAGCGCTACCTGCGCATCGACGGCGGCGCCGCGTCCGCGGCCAGCGTACCGGGTGAAGGAGAGGGCCGCAGCTACTTCCTGAAAAATCTGCTGCAGGACGTGATCTTCCGCGAAGCGGGCCTGGCGAGCCGCAACCTGCGCTGGGAACGCCGCTACCGGCAGCTGCATTGGGCGGGCTACGGCCTGGTGACAGCGGCCTTCGTGGCCTTGATCGGGGGGTGGGCGATGAGCTATCGCAACAACGCCGATTACGTGGAGGAAGTGGCGCGGCGCGTACCCGCAGTGGAGAAGCTGACGCGCGACATCAAGATCACGCGCACCGGCGACCTGCTGGGACTGATGCCCTTCCTGGACAGCCTCTGGTACCTGCCGCAGCATGAAGGCTTCGAGATCGACAACCCGCCGCTGAGCTATCGCTATGGCCTCTACCAGGGCCAGAAACTGCAGGCGGCGGCGCAGGGCGTGTACGGCAACACCCTGGACCAGGTGCTGCTGCCGCAAGTGGCGCGGCGCGTCGAGACCGCGTTGCGCGACGCCTCGGCCAGCGACCTGGAATATTCCTACGAGGCGCTGCGGGCCTATCTGATGCTGTACGAGGCGGAGCGCTATGACGCGGAGTTCATGCATGCCTGGCTGCTGTCGGACATGCAGGCCACCTTGCCCGAGGGCTACACGCGGCGCCAGTACGAACAGTTGTCGCTGCACCTGCGCAACCTGACGCAGAGCCATGTGCTGGCCTCGCCGTTTCCCAAGGATGACGCGTTGGTGGCACAGGCGCGCGAGAAGCTGGCGCGCTACACGCTGGCGCAACGCGCCTACAGCCGGCTGCGCCGCACCCTGGCCAACGCCGATGCGGCGCCCGAGATCACGGTGGTGACGCTGGGCGGCGCGCAGGCCAGCGCCGTCTTTGTGCGCAAGAGCGGCAAGCCGTTGAGCCAGGGCATACCCGCGCTCTACAGCTATCGCGGCTACTGGGACGTGTTCAACAAGCGCGTCACCGGCGTGGCCGAGGTGCTGCGGTCGGACGATGCGTGGATCTTGAACATACCCTTGCGCAGCCAGCTGGACCAGACGGCGCAACGCCAGCTGGTGGTGGACATCAAGCGCTTGTACATGAACGACTACGTGGCGCAGTGGGACGGCTATCTGAACGATCTGCAGCTGGCGCCCAGCAAATCGCTGCTGCAGAACATCCAGATGGCGCGCACCTTGTCGGCGCCGGAGTCACCGCTGGTGCGGCTGGTGCGCGGCGTCGCGCGCGAAACCTCCTTGCTGCGCGATACCGGCAAGGACGACCGTTCGCTGGTGGATCAGGCGCGCGACCGCGTCAGCAGCACGCGCGAGGCGCTGGAGCAGATGTTCGGGCCGACCGGGCCGGGCGCGGCCATGCGGGCCGACGCCAGTGACGAGAAGCTGGAGCGCATCGTGGACCAGCACTTCGAACCCTACCGCCGGCTGGCCGAAGGCGAGGGCGCGACGGCCGGCGCTGCTTCTCCGATCGCCGCAACCACGGGCCTCATCAACGAACTCTATACCTATCTGACGGCGGCGGACGCGGCCTTGCGCAGCGGCAGTCCCGCGCCCAGTTCGGATGCCGTGACCAAGCTGCGGGCGGAGGCGGGACGCCTGCCCGGGCCGTTGCGCGACGTGCTCAATTCCCTGTCCGTGAACGCGTCCGGCGAGGTGTCCGACGTGGCCCGGGCGCGCATGGGCGAGACCGTGTCCGCCACCATAGGCATGTTCTGCAGCCAGTCCGTGGCCGGACGCTACCCGTTTTCCGGCCGTTCCACGCGCGACGTGGCGCCCAACGACATGGCGCGGCTGTTCGGGCCCAACGGCCTGATGGACGACTTCTTCCAGAAGAACCTGGCGAACCAGATCGATGTGTCCGGACAGCGCTGGCGCTTCAAGCCCGGCATCGATGGCAAGTCGGGGGAGAACTCCGGCACGCTGGATGCCTTCCAGCGCGCCGGCGTCATCCGCGACGTGTACTTCATGGCGGGCAACCCCATGCCCTCGTACCGGGTGGCCATCAGGCCCGTGGAAATGGACGCGGACATTACCCAGTTCGTGATGGACGTGGACGGCCAGGCGGTGCGCTACGCGCACGGCCCGCAGGTCGCGACCACGGTGCAGTGGCCCGGCCCCCGCGGCAGCAACCAGGTGCGCATAGAGCTTACGCCGCAGGAAGGGGCGGCGGGCATGACCACATCCGGCCCCTGGGCGCTGAACCGCATGCTGGATCGCGCCCAACTGCGGCGCGGCGCCACGGCGGAAATCACGCTGGCCACATTCGACCTGGGCGGGCGCAAGGTGGTGCTGGAGATCACCGCCAGCAGCGTCAAAAGCCCTTTTCATCTGGCCGAGATGCAGGCCTTTGCCTGCCCCGGCGCGTCATGAACAGGACATGGACATGGAGCTAGCAGTGGAGCGGGGACGGGTGGGCTGGTACGGCAAGATTCCGGCGGCGGGAGATTTCGTGCACCGGCGTCTGCCGCGCGAGCTGATCACCTGGTGGGACCGCTGGTTGCAGTTCGGGCTGGCTGCGCTGAAGCAGGCGCCGGACGTCAATGCCGCGCGCGGTTTCGCGTCGGCGCCCATCTGGAATTTCGCGATTCCATCGGGGCCGGGCGCCGGCGTCGCGCAGCTGGGCTGCATCACGCCCAGCCGCGACCGGGTGGGTCGGGGCTATCCGCTGTGCGTGGTCATGGCCGTGCCGCCCGAGCAGTACCACAGCAGCATCCTGGACGGCGCCAGCGACTATTACCGGCAGGTCGGCGCCAGCATGCTAGCCGCGGTGCGCCATGGCTGCCCGGCGGAACAGTTCGACCGCAGCCTGCAGCAGTTGCGCATGCCCGTGGCGGCGGCGCGCGTGTCCGCGCCAGGCGCAGGCGCCGCGCCGCGCGCGGGCAGCGACATCATGGACATCCTGAGCGCGGGCCGGGAGCAGGATTCCGCGCCGCTGGCGCGCCGCGCGCTGGGCGCCTGGCCCGATCTGCCGTTCTGCTTCAACCCCAGTTCCCACACCAGCTATTGGTGGACCAACCAGGCGGACGGCGCGGCCTTGCAGACCTACATTCATGGCGGCGCGCTGAACGCTACGCTGTTCGCCAGATTGTTCTCATCCCTGCCGACCTGGCATCCCTGAACCTGCCGGAGGACCGCGCATGCTTCGAACTTCAGCTGTGCCGCCGGGACCGGGCCCGGCAGGCTTGCCGGCCGCTCCAGAGGAGGCGCGCCTGGCCGATATCTTGCGCCTGCCGCCCGGGCGGCTGCGTGAGCAGGAGATCCTGCACCTCGTCGCCGGTTTGTCCGCGTCCCTGGCCGCCTTGCACGAGGCCGGCCGGGCGCACGGCGGCATCTGCCCCAGCGCCGTGATCCGCGATGCGCAGGGTGTTGCCGTCCTGGCGCCACCTGCCGATGTTGCGCCGGATGAGGATGACGCCGTCCGGCACGCGGGTTACGCCGCGTTCGAACAGTACACGGACGATCCGAGCCATGCTTGCGGCCCTTGGACGGACGTGTACGGGCTGTCGGCGCTGGCGTACTTCCTGGCGTCGGGTGCAGCCCCTCCGGGCGCGCTGGCACGGCGCGTGCGCGACGACTGCCCGCCTTTGGACGAATGGCAACCGGGCACCTATCGAGCGGCGTTCTGCGCCGCCGTGGACGAGGGGCTGGCGATGGAGGAGCAGGCCAGGCCGCGGACGGCTGCGGCGCTTGTCGCGGCGATGGGTGCGATCCCGCCGGCCGTGGCGGCTGCTGTGGCGCATCCAGCGCCGGCGCCCGCGGCGGATCCGGAGCCGGAGCCGGACATATTTGCGCCCTCATTGATGGCGGAGACGCCCGCCGACGAATCTGCCGATCCACCGCCGGTTGCCGCCCGCCTGACCGCGATGCGGCCGGAACGCTCGGCGCGGCCGGGGCGCTTGCTGCCGCTGGCCGTGGCGGGCCTCCTGCTGCTTGCGGCGGTCGGGTATGCGTGGTTGCGGCCGGCGCAGCCGCCGCAGCCCGCAACCGTCGCAACAGCGCCTGCGCCGACGCCACAGACCCTGCCGGATTCTTCCGCCGCGACCGGACCCGCCTCGGCGCCGCAGACTGCCGCTGCCGGATCCGTGGCGCCGGCCGCCAGCTCAAAACCGGAAAGCGCCCCTGAGCCTGAAGCCGCGGCAGCCCCCCCGGTTTCAGAGCCGGCTGCACCCGCGACCCCGCCGCCCCAGGCCGCGCCCGTCACGGTGCAGGTGGCCGTGCGTCCCTGGGGAGAGGTGCTGGTCAACGGCCGTTCGCGCGGGGTGAGTCCGCCGCTGCGCGAACTGGCCCTGCCACCCGGCCGCTACCAGGTGACGGTGCGCAACGCGTCGGCGGGGGATCACCGCATGACTTTGACGGTGGCTCCGGGCCGGCCGGCTTCCATCACGCATGAGTTCAAGTGAAAGACGTGGGTTCGCGCCCGCATGCGGCGCGTGGATCGCGCCGCAGATGGCGGAAGCCCGTCAAGGCAGGGTGGATTCGCCCCGAAGCAGGTCGTCCAGCGTTTCGCGCTGGCGCACCACGTAGTACTTGTCGCCGTCGACCATGGCTTCGGCCGCGCGGGGCCGCGCGTTGTAGTTGCTGGCCATGGCCATGCTGTAGGCGCCCGTGGACTCCACCGCCAGCAGGTCGCCCTGCTCGATGGCCAGCTTGCGCTGCTTGGCCAGCCAGTCGGCGCTTTCGCAGACCGGGCCGACGATGTCGTAGAGGGTTGCGTCGCCCGCACGCGGATGCACGGGGCGCACGCCATGGAAGGCCTCGTACAGCGCGGGGCGCAGCAGGTCGTTCATGGCGGCGTCGACGATGGCGAAGTTGCGCGCTTCCGAGTGCTTCAGGTACTGGACCCGGGTGAGCAGGACGCCGGCATTGCCCACCAGCGAGCGGCCGGGCTCCAGCACCAGCTGAAGATGGCCGAAGCCGCGCGCGTTCAGGCGTTCGAAGACGCGGTCCAGCAAGACCTGGGGTGAGGGTGGGATCTCATCCGTATAGCGGATGCCCAGGCCGCCGCCCAGGTCCAGATGGGCGATCCGGATGCCTGCCTGATCCAGCTTTTCGATCAGGTCCAGCAGCTTTTCCAGCGCGTCGAAATAGGGGCTGATGTCGGTGAGCTGCGATCCGATGTGGCAGTCCACGCCCACGATGTCCAGGCCCGGCAGCGATTGCGCGCTGCGGTAGACGTCCAGCGCCGACTCGATGGCGATGCCGAACTTGTTTTCCTTCAGGCCGGTGGAAATGTACGGATGCGTCTGCGCGTCCACGTCCGGGTTGACCCGCAGCGAGACGGGCGCGCGCAGGCCCATGCCATGCGCGACTTCCGACAGCCGGCGCAATTCGGCTTCGGATTCGACGTTGAAGCATTTGACCTGGGCCGCGAGCGCAGCGCGCATCTCCCAGGCCTGCTTGCCCACGCCTGAAAACACGATCCTGGACGGGTCCGCGCCCGCCGCCAGGGCGCGCTTGAGCTCGCCGCCGGAAACGATGTCGAAGCCCGCGCCCAGGCGCGCGAATTCCTTCAGGACGGCCAGGTTGGAATTGGCCTTCATGCCGTAGCAGACCAGCACGGGGTGCTGGCCGACGGCGTTGCGGTAGGATTCCCAGGCGGCCTTGAGCGCGGCGCGCGAGTACACGTACAGCGGCGTGCCCAGCTTTTCGGCCAGGTGATCCAGCGGCACGTCCTCGGCGTACAGGACATTGTTGCGGAACTGGAAGTACGGATGACCGGCCAGTTCAGGCTGCGCGGGGAATCGGGAAGTCATGGCAGCGACGGCGCCGGCGGGATGACCATCGGCTGTTGTTGCTGTTGCGTACGCGAGGGCGGCTTGCCGTCAGGCGTCGGCATGTACAAGGGGCCCTTGTACCCGCAGGCCGCGACCATGCCGGTCGCCAGCAGCGTGGCTACAATGCGAAGGACCATGCGGCGAAATGCCAAGTGGAACACTGGGAACTCCTAAATCTTGCAGGCTCGATTATGACCGAAACCGAATTTCTTGCGTTGATCGACCAGGTGCTGAACAGCATCGAAAGCCAGGCCGATGACTGGGCGGCTTCGCTCGATGTCGATGTCGAAACCAGCCGCAGCGGCAATGTGCTGACGATGGTTTTCGAAGACAACACCCACGTGGTGGTGAACAGCCAGGCTGCCATGCAGGAGCTATGGGTCGCCGCGCGCAGCGGCGGCTTCCATTACCGCTACGATGGCCAGCATTGGAACGATACCCGAGGCGGCCCGCAGTTGCCGGACGCCCTGTCGCAGATCTGTTCCGCAGCCGCTGGCGTGCCCGTGACGATACGCCTGTAAAAAAGCCAGGTTCAGGCGAAAAAAAGGCCGGCCCATGGGGCCGGCCTTGTCATTTGCGCGTCAGAACGGGATCTTCTGGGACCAGGGCGTATTGCTTTGCGTGCCCACGCCCGGCGCCACCTTGATCCGGGTTTCCTCGCTGGTGCTGCCATTCAGGCCGTTGAGGAATTCACCCAGCGTGTCGGCTTCGGGCAGGCCCAGACGTGCCACCGCTTGTCCGGGCGGGAATTCGGAGAAATAGAACTCGCCGTTTTCCACGATGAGGCCGTCGGGCCGGGGGCGCGGCTTCTCTTCGGGTACGCCCTTGAGTACCGTCTGCATGTAATCGACCCAGATCGGCATGGCGACGCCGCCGCCGGTTTCGCGCGAGCCCAGTGACTTGGGCTGGTCAAAGCCCAGCCACGCGGTGGCGACCAGCGACGGGGTGTAGCCGGAGAACCAGGCGTCCACGGATTCGTTGGTGGTGCCGGTCTTGCCGGCAATGTCGTTGCGCTTGAGCAGCACGCGGGCGCGCGCCGCGGTGCCGTAGGTGGCCACGCCGCGCAGGATGTCGTCCATGATCCAGGCGGTGCGCGGGTCGATGGCGCGGGCCGCGGCGTCGCCGGCCACGACCGGCTTGGACTGCATGATGACCTTGCCGTTGCTGTCGGTGACGCGGTCGATCAGGTAGGGCGTGACGCGGTAGCCGCCGTTGGCGAACACCGAGAAGGCGCCGGCCAGTTGCAGGGGCGTGACCGAGCCCGCGCCCAGGGCCAGCGGCAGCACGGCGGGCTGGCGGGCCTTGTCGAAGCCGAAGCGGGTCAGGTAGTCCTGCGCGTATTGCGGGCCGATGGCCTGCAGGATACGGATCGACACCATGTTCTTGGATTTGTACAGACCCTGACGCAGGGTCAGCATGGGCTCGTACTGATTGCCGTAGTTCTTCGGGTTCCAGGCCTTGGAACCGGTCTGGGCGGCGGTCAGCTCGAAGGGCTGGTCAGAGATCTGCGTGCCCGGCGTCAGGCCGCGTTCCAGCGAAGCGGCGTAGATGAAGGGCTTGATGTTCGAGCCCGGCTGGCGCCAGGCCTGCGTCACGCGGTTGAAGTTGCCGCGGTAGAAGTCGAAGCCGCCGACCATGGCGCGGATCGCGCCATCCTGCGGCGACAGCGCCACGAAGGCCGCCTGTACCGAGGGCAGGTTGATGATTTCCCAGTTGTCGCCGAACTTGCGGATGTAGACCACGGAGCCGCGCTTGATGCGCTGCTCGGGCTTGGCCTTGTCGTTCAGCGCGCGCGCCACCACGCCCAGCACCTTCTTGTCGGTGACGGTGATGATCTCGCGCGAGCTGCGCGCCAGCTTCACTTCGGTGGGGCTGGCCGACAGCACCAGCGCCGTCAGCAGGTCGCCGCTGTCGCTGAACTTGTCGAACACGCCGTCCAGGAACTCATCGAGCGCCTGCGGGTTGTTCTCGGTGCCCGGGGGCAGGTCCAGCTGTTCTTCGGGGCCGGGATAGGGCGCGCGACGCGTGTATTCGAGCACGCCTTCGCGCACGGAGCGGTAGGCCGCTTCCTGGTCCTTGGACTGCACCGTGGTGTAGATATTGATGCCGCGCGAATAGACGTTGTCCTGGTACACGTTGAACAGCAGTTGGCGCGCCAGTTCCGCCACGTATTCGCCATGGATGGAATAGCCGCCGGCCGGCGTGCCTTCCGCGGACTTCATGACGATGGGCTGGGCCATCGCCTGCTGATATTCCGGTTCGGTCAGGTAGCCCAGCGAATGCATCCGGCCCAGCACGTAGCGCTGGCGCAGTTCGGCGCGCGGACGATTGGCGATCGGGTTGAAACGCGACGGCGCCTTGGGGATGCCGGCGAGCATGGCGGCTTCCGCGGGCGTGACTTCCGACAGAGGCTTGCCGAAATAGGTGCGCGAGGCGGCCGCGAAACCGTAGGCGCGGTGCCCCAGGTAGATCTGGTTCATGTAGAGCTCGAGGATCTGGTCCTTGGTGAGCTCCGATTCGATCTTGAAGGTCAGCAGCAGTTCATAGAACTTGCGCGAATAGGTCTTCTCCGACGAAAGGTAGAAGTTGCGCGCCACCTGCATGGTGATGGTACTGGCGCCCTGCGACTTCGACATGCTGATCAGGTTGGTCAGGCCGGCCCGCGCCACGCCCATCCAGTCGATCCCGCCGTGCTGATAGAAGCGGTCGTCTTCGGCCGCCAGCACGGCGGACTTCATGACGTCCGGGATTTCGTTGAAGCGCAGCACGTTGCGGCGTTCTTCGCCGAATTCGCCGATCAGGACGCGGTCCGCCGTATAGACGCGCAGCGGCACCCGAGGACGGTAGTCCGTCATGGCGTTCAGGTCCGGCAGGTTGGGCCAGGCCAGCGCCAACGCCATTCCGGCCAGCAGTACGCCGCACAGGAACAGGCCGGCAAAGAAGATGCCGGTTTTGACGAAGAATCGCAGTATCGGGGAACCGCTCTTGGCGGGCTTGTCTTTCTTGGAGGAATTCTGGGGCTTGCTCATCGCGGCGATTTTACGGGTATCTCCGGGTCCGTCTTGGCACGGGGCACCGGTTTCTGTAACAAAATCGTTCAGTGTGGTAGGCGGGCAACTGGCGGCTGATGTGATAATGCCGTCATGAACTTTTCCGCTATCTCATGTCCGGAGGCCGACCCGGACCCGGCGTCCTCTGGCGAGACGCCTGAAAACCTGCCTTGCGCCGCTGAGTGCACAGGCAGGGCCGCTACATTGCCGCATGACCTGCCGGTCTTCCTGGTCGGAATGATGGGCGCGGGCAAGACGACCATAGGGCGTGGCCTGGCGCGTGCGCTGGGGCGCGAGTTTATGGACTTGGATCATGAGCTCGAGGCGCGTTGCGGCGTGCGGGTGCCGGTAATCTTCGAAATCGAGGGCGAAGCCGGTTTTCGTCGCCGGGAATCAGCCGCCTTGGAAGAGTGTACCCAACGACGCAACATAATTCTCGCCACCGGGGGCGGCGCCATCCTGGCGCCGGAAAACCGCCAGCGCCTGCACGAGCGCGGCATCGTGGTCTATTTGAGGGCCAGCGTGGACGAATTGTTCCGCCGCACCTGCCGCGACCGCAACCGTCCCCTGTTGGCCACCGCCGATCCGCGCGGCACGCTGCGTGACCTTATGACCCTGCGGGAACCCCTCTATAAGGAAGTGGCCGACCTGGTGGTGGAAACGGGCGCCATGCCCATCCACACCCTGGTCAAGGCGCTGCTGCCGCAATTGCAAGCCTTCGAGAAGCACATATGAACGTTGTACACGTGGACACCCCGGGCGGAAGCTACCCGATCAACATCGGCCCGGGCCGCCTGGACGTCCTGGACCAGAGCATTCCGGCCGACGCCACCGCGATCGCCGTGGTGACCAACCCGACCGTCGCCGCCTTGTACGGCGAACGCGCCGAGGCGGCGCTGGCCAGGACCGGCAAGCGGGTGCTGCGCATCGAATTGCCGGACGGCGAGGCCTACAAGGACTGGCAGTCGCTGAACCTGATCTTCGACGCCCTGCTGGGCAACCGCCTGGACCGCCGCTGCGTGCTGGTGGCGCTGGGCGGCGGCGTCATCGGCGACATGACCGGCTTCGCCGCCGCGGTCTACATGCGCGGCGTGCGCTTCTTGCAGGTGCCGACGACTTTGCTGTCACAGGTCGATTCGTCGGTGGGCGGCAAGACCGCCGTCAACCATCCGCTGGGCAAGAACATGATCGGCGCGTTCTACCAGCCGGTCGCCGTCGAGATCGATACGGACGTGCTGAACACGCTGCCGGCGCGCGAGGTGTCCGCGGGCCTGGCCGAAGTGATCAAGTACGGCCTGATCCTCGACCCGGCGTTCTGGTCCTGGTGCGAAGAAAACGCGCAGAAGCTGCGCGCGCTGGATCCGGACGCCGTCAGCCATGCCATCCGCCGCTCCTGCGAGCTGAAGGCGCAGGTGGTGGGCAAGGACGAGCGCGAATCCGGCCTGCGCGCCATCCTGAACCTGGGCCACACTTTCGGCCACGCCATCGAATCCGGCCTGGGCTACGGCGCCTGGCTGCATGGCGAAGCGGTGGGTTGCGGCATGGTGCAGGCTGCCGAGCTGTCGGCCGACGTCGCCGGCTTTGAGCGCGCCGACGTGGAGCGCGTGCGCGCGCTGGTGACCGCCATCGGCTGTCCCGCCGTGGCCCCTGACCTGGGCGCCGACCGTTGGCTGGACCTGATGCAGGTGGACAAGAAAACGGAAGGCGGCTCGATCCGCTACGTGCTCATGACCCGCATCGGCGAAGCCATGATGCGCCCGGCTCCCGACGACGCGGTGCGCGCCGTCCTGGCCCGTACCACCCAATAGACATGCTGGAGACGGTGTTGCAGATGAAAGAACTGGCTTCCTATGCATCCCACCCGTCTCAATCGCGCGGGCGGACCTATGCCGAGCCGCCGCCGGAAAATCGGACGGAGTTTCAGCGCGATCGCGATCGCATCGTCCATTCCGGCGCGTTCCGGCGCCTGGAATACAAGACCCAGGTCTTCGTGAACCATGAAGGCGACCTGTTCCGCACCCGCCTGACCCATAGCCTGGAAGTGGCCCAGATCGCGCGCACGCTGGCGCGCAGCCTGGGCCTGTCCGAAGACCTGACCGAAGCCATCTCGCTGGCGCATGACCTGGGCCACACGCCGTTCGGCCACGCCGGGCAGGACGAGCTCAATGCCTGCATGCGGGAACTGGCGCCCGAGGCGGGCGGCTTCGAGCACAACCTGCAAAGCCTGCGGGTGGTGGACGAACTCGAAGAACGCTATGCGGACTTCAACGGCCTGAACCTGTGCTTCGAAACGCGGGAAGGCATCCTCAAGCACTGCTCGGCCGCGCATGCGCGCCAACTGGGTGACGTGGGCCAGCGCTTCCTGGACCGCACCCAGCCCTCGCTAGAAGCGCAGCTGGCCAATCTGGCGGACGAAGTCGCCTACAACAACCACGACATCGACGACGGCCTGCGTTCGGGCCTGATCACGCTGGAACAGTTGAAGGAAGTCTCGATCTTCGAGCGCCACCACGCCCATGTGCTGGAAAGCTATCCCGGGCTGGCCCCGCGCCGCGCCGTGGCCGAAACCATACGCCGCATGATCAATACGCTGATCGTCGACCTGACGCGGACTTCGCTGGCGCGCATCCGCGAGTTCGCGCCCGCCACTGCCGACGACGTGCGCCGCGCGCCGCCCCTGGCGACGTTCTCGCCGGAGATCCGCAGCGAGGCCGACGCGCTCAAGAAATTCCTGTTCGACAATCTGTACCGCCACTACCGCGTCTTGCGCATGACGACCAAGGCGCGGCGCATTGTGCGCGAGCTGTTCGCCGCCTTCCTGGACGATCCGCGCCTGCTGCCGCCCGACTACCGCCGGCCGGCGTTCAATGAGCAGGCCCGCGCCATCGCCGATTACATTGCCGGCATGACGGACCGCTACGCCATCCGCGAACACAAGCGCCTGTTCGAGATGGCCTGAGGCCCGCGCGCGGCGGCGCGGGCGCAGGTCTCAGACGCCTTGCCCTCGCTTCAGCCCGCCAGATAGCGCTGCGTCAGCAGCACCCAATAGGCCGCGCCCACGGGCAGGCTGTGGTCGTTGAAGTCGTAGCCCGGGTTGTGCACCATGCAGGCGCCGTGCCCGCTGTTGAAGCCGTCCGCTGACCCATCGCCATTGCCCACCAGCAGGTAGGAGCCCGGCACTTCCTCCAGCATGAAGGCGAAGTCCTCGCTGCCGGTCAGTGCCCGGGTCTGCAGCTCCACCCTATCGGCGCCCACCAGTTCCACCGCCACCTGGCGCGCGAAATCGGTTTCTTCCTGGGTATTCACCAGCACGGGATAGCCGCGGCCATAGTCGATGGTCGCCCGCACCTGGTAGCTGGCCGCCTGGCTGTGGACCAGTTCGGTGATGCGCGTCTGCAAGGTGTCGCGCACGCCGCGGTCCAGCGCGCGCACGCTGAGTTTCAGCGTAGCGGTCTGGGGAATCACATTGTTTGCTTTGCCGGCGTTGAACGCGCCGACCGTGATCACCGCCATGTGCAGGGGATCGATGTTGCGGGCGACGATGCTTTGCAGACCCATGACGATGGCCGCGCCTGCCACCACCGGGTCGGCGGCGCAATGCGGCATCGCGCCATGTCCACCCACGCCTTCCAGCACGATGGTGACGTTGTCGGACGAAGCCATGGCCGCGCCGTCACGCAGCAGCAGGCGGCCTTGCGGATGGCCCGGCATGTTGTGCATGGCGTAGATGGCGTCGCACGGATACTTGCGGAACAGCCCGTCCTCCATCATGCGCTTGGCGCCGCCCAGGCCTTCCTCGGCGGGCTGGAAGATCAGGTTGAGCGTGCCGTCGAAGTCGCCGTGCCTGGCCAGGTGATGCGCTGCCGCCAGCAGCATGGCGGTGTGGCCGTCGTGGCCGCAGGCATGCATCACGCCTTCGTTGCAACTGGAGTGATCCAGGCCCGTGGCTTCCTGGATCGGCAGGGCGTCCATGTCGGCGCGCAGGCCCAGGCGTTTGCCGCCCGTGCCGCGGCGCAGCTGACCGACCAGGCCGGTGCCGCCCAGGCCGCGCTCCACTTCATAGCCCCATTGCGTCAGGCATTGCGCCACCAGGTCGCTGGTGCGGAATTCCTGGAAGCCGAGCTCGGGGTGGCGATGGATGTCGCGGCGGATCGAGACGAACTCGGCGGCCTGGGCAGTCATGGTCTGCAGGATGGGATGCATGTCGGGTAGATCCTGGAATCGGGTCACGGGTTGCCGGCCAGTTTCACGTGGCTGGAGATTTCGCGGAAGCGTTCGGTCTCGGCGCGGTACATGGCATCGGCCTGTTCCGCGCTCATGGGGGCGGAGACTTCGATGTTCTGGTGGGCCAGGCTGTCCTTCACCGCCGGATCCTGCATGGCAGCATTAAGTGCGGCGTTCAGGCGCGACACCACGTCTTGCGGCGTGTCGCGCTTGACGAAGTAGCCGGTCCAGGTAGTGAAGTTGAAGCCCTTGAGCAGCTGGCCTTCATTCACCGACGGCACCGACTTGAGCGCCGGCAACTGGCTGCGCTGCGGGTCCAGGCTGGCCAGCAGCTTGATGCGGCCCTGTTCGGCCAGCGCCACCTGCTGCTGCGACAGCGGCAGGATGGCCAGGTCCACTTGGCCGCCGCCGATGTCCTGCATCAGCGGCGCGCCGCCCTTGTAGGGCACATGCATCATGTTGGCGCCGATGGTGCGGGCCATGTGCTCGCCCAGCACGTGATACAGCGAGCCCACGCCCACGCTGCCGAAGGTCAGCGGCTGAGTGGCCGAACGCGAGCGCGCCAGCGTGACCAGTTCGTCAGCGTTGTTGGCGGGCAGGTCTGCGCGCGCCACGATCACCAGGGGCGCCATGCCTATCATCTGCACTAGGCGGAAGTCCTCGCTCTTGAGCTTGACCGCGGGGTTGGCGATGGGGGACAGGATCAGCTCGTTGGGCGAGCCCTGGAACAGGTAGTAGCCGTCGGCCTTGGCACCCAGCACCTTTTGCGCGCCTAGCGCGCCGCTGACGCCGCCCAGGTTCTCCACCAGTACTGGCTGGCCCAGCTGCTTGGACACGGGCGAGGCCACCACCCGGGCGATGGAATCGGATGCGCCGCCTGCCGGGTAGGGCACCATCATCATGACCGGCCGGTCGGGATAGTCTGCGGCCTGGGCGCTCTGGCCCAGCAGTGCCGCGCCCAGCGCCAGCGCACAGCCGGCCTGGCGCAGGCCATTGGAAAGCATGCTCACGAAATTCCCCTTGGAATGGATATAGGCGTGTTCCGCATGCTAGGGACTGGCCTCGCTAGTTGTCTAACGAATTGTTATTCTGGAAGCTAGAAAAAAAACTCATACTTGAACGGGGACTCGGGCATGAATCTCAAGCAGCTCGAACATCTGCTGGCGGTGGCCGAGGCAGGCTCCTTCAGCCGCGCGGCCGAACATCTGCATCTGACCCAGTCGGCGCTCAGCCGCAGCATCCGGCTGCTGGAAGAGGACCTGGGGGCGCGGCTGCTGGACCGCATGGGCAAGCGGACCGAGCTGACGCCGCTGGGCCTGACCGTCGCCGGCCGCGCGCGGCGCATCCTGTTCGAATCGGGCGAATTGCGCCGCAGCGCCGAACTGCTGACCCAGGGCGACCGGGGCAGCATCAGCATAGGCCTGGGATCGGGGCCAGGCGTCATGCTCATGACACCGCTGCTGGCGCACGTGGCGCAACACTATCCGCAAGTGCGGCTGGATGTGATGCGCGGTTCGCCGGAGGCCCATCTGGCGCTGTTGCGCCAGCGGCGCCTGGATGCGCTGGTGGTCGATACCCGCGGCATTGTGCCGGCGGCCGATCTGCGCATCGAACCCATATCGGAAATGCGCGCCGGGTTCATCTGCCGCCGCGGCCACCCGCTAGTCCAGGCGGGGCGGCCGGCGCGCTTCGCGGAGGTCGCGGCCTATCCGCTGGCGTCGACGTTCCTGGCCGCCGACACGGTACGCATCGTGGTCGAGCATTTCGGTATCGAGGCGGACCCGCAGACGTCGATGCGCCTGCGCTGCGATGAAATCGGCAGCGTGCTGGAAGCGGTGCGCGTGTCGGACGCGGTATTCCTGGGCATCGTGGGCGCGGCGCGGGTCGGCATCGCTGCGGGCGAACTGACGGAATTGCCCACCGACCCGCCGCTGCGCAGCCACGCGCTGTTCGCGATGGTGACCTTGACGGGCCGCACCGAGGCGCCCGCGATGGCGCTGGTGCGTGAATTCGTGGCCCAGCGCCTGCGCGATTGAACCCGCGCTAGCGGTGCTTGCGGTAGGGCTCGTCCTCGGGCACGAAGGTGGCTTCGGCCAGTGCATCGCGCGTCCACTCCTGCATGGCGGGCAGCGCCAGCACTGCGTCCATGTAGTCGCGCACCGGACCCGCGGCCGCGATGCCATAGGTATTGAAACGCGAGACCACCGGCGCGAAGAAGGCGTCGGCGATCGAGAATGCGCCAAACAGGAAAGCGCCGCCCTGGCCGAATTCCGCGCGCGTGTCGTGCCAGATGGCTTGCAGGCGCGAGATGTCCTGTCGCGCGGCCTCGGGCAGGTCGATGCCGGGCAGCCGCGCCTCGACGTTCATGGGCAGCGCCTGGCGCATTGCGCCAAAGCCGCTGTGCATCTGGGCGGCCAGCGATCGGGCGCGGGCGCGCGCCTTGGGGTCCTGCGGCCACAGGTGGGCCTCGGGATGGCGCTCGGCCAGGTATTCGCAGATCGCCAGCGAATCCCAGACCGCGAAGTCGCCGTCCAGCAGCACCGGCACCAGGCCCGCGGGCGACACCGCGCTCACGCGGCGCGAGAATTCCTCGGTGAAGAAGCCGAGCTTCTGTTCCGTGAATGCAATGCCCGTGGCGCGCAAGGCGATCCAGGGGCGCAGGGACCAGGACGAGTAATTCTTGTTGCCGATGATCAAGGTGTACATGCCGCGATCCTTTCTAGCCATTGATGTGAGGGTTCATGCGCCCGGGCTGCGACGCAGCAGTTTGCCCAGATACTGTCCGGTGTGGCTGGCGGGCGTGTCGGCCACGTCTTCCGGCGTGCCCTGCGCGACCACGCGGCCGCCGCCATCGCCGCCTTCGGGGCCCATGTCGATCACCCAGTCCGCGGTCTTGATGACGTCCAGGTTGTGCTCGATGATCAGCACGGTATTGCCGCTGTCGACCAGTTGGTTCAGCACCTGCAGCAGCAGTTCTATGTCGCGGAAATGCAAGCCCGTGGTGGGTTCGTCCAGGATATAGAGCGTGCGGCCGGTGCTGCGTCGCGACAGTTCCTGCGACAGCTTCACGCGCTGCGCCTCGCCGCCCGACAGGGTGGTCGCGCTCTGCCCCAGCCGGATATAGGACAGGCCCACGTCGATCAGCGTGTGCAGCTTGCGGGCGATGGCCGGCACGGACTCGAAGTACTCCAGCGCCTGCTCCACGGTCAGGTCCAGCACTTCGCTGATGTTGCGGCCGCGATAGCGGATTTCCAGCGTTTCGCGGTTGTAGCGTTTGCCGTGGCAGACGTCGCAGGGCACGTACATGTCGGGCAGGAAGTGCATCTCGACCTTGACCACGCCGTCGCCCTGGCAGGCCTCGCAGCGTCCGCCCTTGACGTTGAAGCTGAAGCGCCCCGGATCGTAGCCGCGGGTGCGCGCCTCCGGCACGCCCGCGAAGAGTTCGCGGATCGGCGTGAACAGGCCTGTGTAGGTCGCGGGATTGCTGCGCGGCGTGCGGCCGATGGGGCTCTGGTCCACGCTGATGATCTTGTCGAAGTTTTCCAGCCCCTGCATCGACACGTAGGGCGCGGGTTCGCTCTGCGCGTGGTGCAACTGGCGCGAAACGGCGACCGCCAGCGTGTCGTTGACCAGCGTGGACTTGCCCGAACCGGACACGCCGGTCACGCACACCAGCCGGCCCGACGGGATGCGCAGGTCCACGGTCTTGAGGTTATTACCGCTTGCGCCCGCCAGGGTCAGCCAGGACAGTTCTTCGTTGACGGGGCGCCGCTGCGGAATGGCGATGGCGCGCGCGCCGCTGAGGTACTGGCCGGTCAGCGAATTCGGGTCGCGCTGCACGGCTTCCGGGTCGCCCTGCGCCACCACCTGGCCGCCGTGTTCACCCGCGCCCGGCCCCATGTCCACCACCCAGTCGGCCATACGGATCATGTCTTCATCGTGCTCGACCACGATCACGCTGTTGCCCAGGTCGCGCAGGTGCTGCAGGGTGCCGATCAGCCGGTCGTTGTCGCGCTGGTGCAGGCCGATGGAGGGCTCGTCCAGCACATACATCACGCCGGTCAGGCCCGAACCGATCTGGCTGGCCAGGCGGATGCGCTGCGCCTCGCCGCCCGAGATGGTGTCGGCGCTGCGGTCCAGCGACAGATAGTTCAGGCCCACGTTGTTCAGGAAGCTCAGGCGCGCCTCGATTTCGCGCACGATGCGTTGCGCGATCTCTTGCTTGGCGCCGGTCAGGCTCAGGTCGCGGAACCAGGCGAGGCAGGTCGATAGCGGCATGGCCTCGACTTCATAGATGGCCTGGCCGTGGCGTTCGCCGCCGCGCGGATCCTGGCCGATCAGTACGTTGCGGGCCTCGGGCCGCAACCGCGAGCCGCCGCAGTCCGGGCAGGTCTTGATGTTGCGGTACTTGCCGAGTTCTTCGCGCACCGTGGCCGAATCGGTCTCGCGCCAGCGGCGCTCCAGGTTCGGGATCACGCCCTCGAAGGTGTGGCGCTTGACCGTGCTGCGGCCTTTCTCGTTCAGATAGAGGAACGAGATCTCTTCGTCGCCGGAGCCGTACAGCACCTTGTCGCGCAGCGCTTCGGGCAGTTCCTCGAAGGGCGCCTCGATGTCGAATTCATAGTGCGCCGCCAGGCTGGTCAGCAGCGAATGCGTGAAGGCGTTGCGGCGGTCCCAGCCGCGGATGGCGCCGGCTGCCAGGCTCAGCTCGGGGAAGGCGACCACGCGCTTGGGATCGAAGAAGCCGACCTGGCCGATGCCGTCGCAGCTGGGGCAGGCGCCCATGGGGTTGTTGAAGCTGAACAGGCGCGGCTCCAGCTCGGGCAGGCTGTGGCTGCACACCGGGCAGGCGTAGCGGCTGGAGAAAACCTGTTCGCGCTCGCTGTCCATGTCCAGCGCCAGGGCGCGGCCTTCGGCCAGCTGCAAGGCGGTTTCGAAGCTTTCCGCCAGGCGCTGCTTGCTCTCGGGCTTGATGCGCAGCCGGTCGATGACGACGTCGATGTCGTGCTTCTCAGTCTTCTTCAGCGGCGCCATGCCGTCGATTTCGGTCATCTGGCCGTCCACGCGCAGGCGCACGTAGCCCTGCGCCTGCAGGCTGGCGCACTCGTCCTCGAAGCTGCCTTTCTTGCCGCGGGCGATCGGGGCCAGCACCGCCAGGCGGGTCTCGGGCGTCCAGGACAGCACCGCGTCCACCATCTGGCTGACGCTCTGCGCTTGTAGCGGCAGGCCGTGGTCCGGGCAGTAGGGCGTGCCGACCCGCGCGTACAGAAGGCGCAGGTAGTCGTGGATCTCGGTGATGGTGCCGACGGTGGAGCGGGGGTTGTGTCCCGCCGCCTTCTGTTCGATGGAAATGGCCGGCGACAGGCCCTCGATCAGGTCCACGTCCGGCTTGTCCATCAGTTGCAGGAACTGCCGGGCGTAGGCGGACAGGCTTTCCACGTAGCGGCGTTGGCCCTCCGCGTACAGCGTGTCGAATGCCAGCGAGGATTTGCCCGAACCGGACAAGCCGGTGACGACCACCAGCTTGTGGCGTGGCAGGTCGAGCGAGACGTTCTTGAGATTGTGGGTGCGCGCACCCCGAATGCGTATTGTCACGTCGATCGGGCTCTTTTAAGCGGTTTCAAAGGCCAACTTGGTACTATAGCGCGCCGAATCCCCCTGCGTTCGGGGCAGTTCTTCAGCCTGGATAGTCCCGGGGGCGGCATTGCACCGCCAGATCAGACCGTGAGCGTGTGACATGCACGCGCGCGGGCGAGCCCTAGTCATCGTTGAATTTTTCGCATGCAGGCAGATAAAAAACTGAAATTGACCCCGTCCGAGCGCCGCGCCAGCGTGGCGCTGGCCGGCCTGTTCGCCGCGCGGATGCTGGGGCTGTTCCTGTTGCTGCCCGTCTTCGCCGTGGCCGCTGCCGGCATGCCGGGCGGCGACGATCCCGCCCGCGTCGGCCTGGCGCTGGGCATGTACGGCCTGACCCAGGCCTTCATGCAGATCCCTTTCGGCCTGGCGTCCGACCGCTGGGGCCGCCGCCCGGTGGTGTTGTTCGGCCTGCTGCTGTTCGTGGCGGGCAGCATTGTCTGTGCGCAGGCGTCCGACGTGTACTGGATCACCATCGGCCGCGCCATCCAGGGCGCGGGCGCCATTTCGGCGGCCGTGACCGCCTGGCTGGCGGATTCCACCCGCGACGAGGTCCGCACCCGCGCCATGGCCATGGTGGGCGGGTCGATCGGCCTGTCCTTCGCCGTTTCGCTGGTGCTGTCGCCGGTGCTGGTGGGCTGGTGGGGCCTGTCCGGCCTGTTCTGGACCATCGCCTGCCTGGGCGTGATCTGCCTGGCCGTGGCGGGTTGGGTGGTGCCCGTGGTGCCGTTGACCCAGGCCCGCACCATGCAGGCGGCCAGGCCGCGCGAAGTCCTGACCCACAGCGACCTGCTGCGGCTGAATTTTGGCGTGTTCGTGCTGCACCTGATCCAGGTGGCGCTGTTCGTGGTGGTGCCGGCCCTGTTGGCCAAGGTAGGCGGCCTGGACGCGCGCGAGCTTTGGAAGGTCTATCTGCCGGTCATCCTGGTTTCCTTCGTGCTGATGGTGCCGGTGGTGTTCATCGCGGAAAAGCGCCGCGCCCATCGCGGCGCCCTGCGCGCCGCCGTTGCAGGACTGGCGTTGGTGTGCGCCTTGCTGCCCGCGGCCAGCCATGGCTTCTACACCCTGGCCGCCGCCCTGACGGGCTTCTTCGTGGCGTTCAATGTGTTGGAAGCCTTGCAGCCCTCGCTGGTGTCGCGGGTGGCGCCGCAGGCCTATAAAGGCCTGGCGCTGGGCTTCTACAACACCGCCCAGGCCGCCGGCCTGTTCGCGGGTGGCGCGCTGGGCGGCTGGCTGGCCTCGCATTCTGGGTCCAGCGCTGTTTTCATCGCTGCCGCCATCCTGTCGGCGATCTGGCTGGCCGTGACCTGGGCGTTGCGGCCGCTGCCCCAGCCGGCTTGCTAGCGAATTCCCCTCGGGAAAGTCGGGGATCGTTCCCCGAAAAGCGCCCAACAGCCGCGAAAATCGGCTAGCCGGGGTGGACGGCTTTGTCACATCCTGGTTTGGCGCGGCGGGCTCTTTTCGTCGATAATACGCATCAAATCAGGGCTTCACTCAGGGTTTAACCCGGCGTCGCCGGTCATCGTTGCGGTGACCGGCGTGTTTCATGAAGCCGGTCTTCAACATCGCTTTTATGTTGTTGCCGGCGCGTCCGCGGCAACGCACACGCAGGCTGTCAACAACAGAGGGACAACGGCATGGCATCGGTTAACAAAGTCATACTCGTGGGCAATCTGGGACGCGACCCGGAAGTCCGCTACAGCCCCGAAGGGGCGGCAATCTGCAATATGTCCATTGCCACCACCTCCACCTGGAAAGACAAGGCTTCGGGCGAACGCCGCGAAGAAACGGAATGGCACCGCGTCGTCATGTACAACCGCCTGGCTGAAATCGCCGGCGAATACCTGAAGAAGGGCCGCTCGGTCTACATCGAAGGCCGTCTGAAGACGCGCAAGTGGCAAGACAAGGACACCGGCGCTGACCGCTACAGCACCGAAGTCGTCGCCGACCAGATGCAGATGCTGGGTGGCCGCGAAGACGGCGGCGGCGGTGGCGCAAGCTTTGGCGGCGGTGGTGGCTACGACGACGCGCCTTCGCGTCCGGCACAGCAGCGCGCCCCGGCCCAGCGCCCGGCCCCGCAACAGCGCCCGGCGCCCGCAGCGGCTCCGGCCAGCAGCGGTGCTAATTTGGCGGATATGGACGACGATATTCCGTTCTAGTTCCTACCATCCCTTATTAATGTTGATTAAGGCCTCTTCTCCTTTGGAGGGGGGCCTTTTTCTTTACCCACACCTGTTTTCGTGCTGTAGTGCCCATGTGGGCTAAACCGTACATACACAACAGTTGTGGGTAGATGACCAAATTTGTTGCTCAACGCATCACGTTCCGAAACGGCGAACGGCACTCCCTCTTACAGAGGGTCAATGGACTTCCGGTTCAGGAGGTCACCCTATTTCTAGGGAAGTACCGAAACAAGGGACGTGCGGCTAACACGATTCACTTCGTTTGCTGCTGCTTGGCGCTTCTGTATCGTGAGCTAGATGCAGCCGGCGTGAACCTGCTCGAGCGGCTTTTGAGTGGGCAATTCCTTACCGCCCCTGAGTTGGATCGCCTCGTGTCAGCCGCTCGCTATCGGTCCGAGGACCTTGAAATTGAGTCGCCCGACGGCAAATCGAATGTCATCGACATCCGGCGAATTAGCATCCGGAAGAGCCAGAAGCAGGTCGAACGCCAACCGGTCGACGCTCAGACGTGCGCGTCTCGGCTTCGATACATGGCGGACTACCTCTCGTTCATCTCAGGCTACGTAGCAGCCTCGCTACCTCATGGCGACCGGCGGGACCTCGAGGCGGAGTCCACACGTGCCATCACGATGTTCCGGACGCACATTCCAGAGGTGTCCAGGCGCGCAAAGTTGGGCGCGCGGGTGGGGCTCAGTATTGAAGAGCAGAATCGAGTGCTTGCTGTGGTTCACCCGAACTCTCCTGATAACCCATGGGTTCGTGGTTTTGTCCGGCGGCGCAATTGGCTAATCGTTGTCCTTCTTCTTGCCAGCGGTATGCGAAGGGGAGAGCTTCTCGGCCTTCAGATTGGCGATATCCACCCGAATCAGCCAAAGCTGAACATTCTGCGTCGTGCCGATGCCAGTGAAGACCGTCGTCTCCGACAACCGAACACGAAAACCTACGATCGGACTGTGGAGCTTTCACCGTCCGTAATGAGGGCCCTGCAGGCGTACTTGAAGGAACGCCGAGGTATCAAGGCTGCACGGTCTATTCCACAGATCATTGTCTCGGAGGATGGGAATGCGCTATCAATGCAGGCCGTGGACAAGCTCTTCAAGGAGTTGCGAGCTGCGATTCCTGAGCTACCGATGACCCTCACTAGCCACGTGATGCGTCACACCTGGAACGAGCGTTTTTCGGAACAGGCCGAGGCCATGAACCTGCCCGAGGTCGCGGAACAGCGGGCGCGCAACAGCCAGCAGGGCTGGAGCGACAACTCGAAGATCGCGGCCACCTATACGCGTCGGTACACCGATAGAAAGGGCAGGGAACTAGCCCTCAGGCTCCAGGAAGAACTCGATGACAAGCTCCGCGACGACAAATAAGAAGCAAACAGGGGCATTAGCGCGCGCTCTGCCGGAACGTGCTCATACGCGCAGCGGCATCGGATTCAACCCGAACGACGATCTCTGGCACTGGGTCGACGGAGTGTTCCGCATCCGGCTGGACTTTTCCCGGCTAAGCACGGCGGCGACGTTTCCTATTGCTTCGCTCAAGTACACCCTGCACGTCTTTGTGAAGCTTAACGCTCCAACGTACGCGGGGAATCTGTTCAATGCGTTCGTACACTTCCTCGCGCTTCGTGACGGCCAAGCTCCTTTGAAGTCCGTGAGCGTCTCCGAGGTGTCCAACTATGCTGCGCGGCTTCAGGAGCATGAGAAATGGCGGCTCGGGAATCTAAACGTCCTGTTGCAGAAGTGGCATGCGCTGGATCTTCCTGGCGTCGAGGCGGAGTGCGTTCAGTACCTCCGTGAACGTCGCAAGCCGGGCAATGTGAAGGGTGCGGCTGTGCGCCAGCGCGATCCGGTCGATGGGCCTTTCAGCGAGGAGGAGTACATCACCCTCTACAAGGCGGTGGACGCGGCTTACGGGACTGGTGCTATACCGCGTTGGATCATTGTTCTTTTCCGCCTCCTGTTTGCTGCCGGTGGCCGGATTTCTCAGTACGCCTCTCTTAAGTTGAAGGACTTGGAGGGTATCAATGGCAAGTTCATTCTGCGCTTGCCACGCGTGAAGACTGGGCTTGAGCACTCACGCGCGAGCTTTCTCACGTTTGACCTTTCTCCGCAGACCGGTCGCATGGTGACGGAGCACATAGAGAGCCAGCGAATCGCCGGCCGGGGCGCTGACGCCCCGCTTTTTCCAGTTGCCGAAGTCTTGGCCCGAGGTCCAAGAGAACAACTTCGAGGTAAAGATGACATGTTCTATGGGCACTGTACCAGGGACCAGTTGTCCCACACTTTCTCGCGCATTCTCAGCGAGATAGCGCCCGCAACTCCAAGGCTTGATTACGAGGAGATGCCGGTTAGTCCTAAAAGATTCCGGCCGACATTCGGCACTCGGCTCGTCGACGAGGGGGCCAGTAGGACCGTTGTGGCGCACCTTCTGGGGCACGTTGATCTGCAAAACGTCGACGTCTACTTTGAGCAGTCCCCCACCGGCCTTTCGAACATGAACAAGGCGATGGGCCCTAACCTTGCACCGGTTGCTCGCTGCTTTCATGGACGCCTTATCAACGGTGAAGAGCAGGCGACCCAAAAGGACGTGCCGGGTAGCACTATCATTGACTTCAGGGTGTCGACAAAAGGTCTCGCGAGCTGTGCCGGCTCGACTCACTCCTGTGCGTTCGACAAACCGGTCGCGTGCTATACGTGCTTTCGATTTGAGCCGTGGTTGGACGGCCCCCATGAGGCGGTCCTCGCTCGCTTGGAGCAGGAGCGAGAAAAGTGGTCTGCCGACCCCAAGATGGCTACCATCAATGACGCGGCCATCATCGCGGTAAGGGAGGTCATCGCTGAGTGCGCCATGGTGCGGACCCAGCGGGCCGAAGGGAGCACATTGTGAGCGGGACTGTCCTCCATTTCGTCCCACGCGCTGAGCGCGAACCCCAGGAGAACCTTGACGCCTTCGTCGCGCTGTGCCGCCAATCCGAGGTCCTAGGAGCCCGCCTCCAGTTTGACGGGAACGTCTGGGACACTGGGAACCGTAAGGGGCATAACGGCAGGCTTCGAGCAATATTCAGCACCATGGAGGCCGCTAGTCAGGATAAGCCGGACCCCTCAATGCCTCCGCAGTTTCTCGATTTCGCCAAGGCAGTCCTGGTCTACCTGCAGGACAGTCGTCCGGTCACCTCGCAGGCGGTCCGAATCTCCGCGCTGCGGTATCTCGAGGCGTCGCTGCGCGAGTGGGGCAAGGGTTCGCGACCTACGGCGGTCAATGAGGAAGTGCTAGATACGGCAGTCGAACTAGCCCATAAGAACGTTTCCGCTGGCGTCGCGTATAGAGTTGCAGGCCAGCTCAAGATAGTGGCTGATCTGATGGGCTCGAAGGGCTTTATCACCCTCCGACAGCCCTGGGAGCATGGGCTAAAAAAGCCACGCGAACTGGGCTCTAGAATCTCCAAGGAAGCGCTAACAGCGCGACAATCGAAGATGCCCTCCGCCGCTGCATTGCGGGCCCTTGGGGGCATTTTTCAGGACGCGGTTGCAGTGCGTGACGTGCTTGTATCGAGCGGCACTGCTCTCATGACTTGTGCGCCGGAGCGAATCAATGAGGTACTGCGGCTGACCCGGAACTGCGTTGAAAAGGGGGACGGTCGCTTCGCGGGCCACGTAGGGTTGCGATGGGCGGGTTCCAAGGGTGCGAACGATACCATCAAGTGGCTTCCAACCGTGATGGCTTCGGTGGCGGAGCAAGCCGTAGCGAACCTTCTGGCGGTAACTCGGCCTGCTCAAGAGATTGCGGCTTGGTACACCGAGAATCCGACGTCCATATACCTCCATGAAGATGTAGCCCACCTTCGTGGCCGCGAGCTGCTATCGACGACGGAGATTGCGGCGATTCTGTGGGGCGAGGACGCCCTAAGAGTCTCGGCCAACACTTGGGCGCAGAAGACGCACAAGCTGCCGAAGCACCAGCTGGATGCCAGACGTGTCGCCTTCACCTTCAAGGATGTCGAGCAGGCTGTTTTGTCGATGCTACCTGATACGTTTCCCTATGTGCCAGGAGCCCCGCAGTTGCTCTGCAAGGATTCGTTGGTCGTCGTCCGGGTCGACGAAATGCACGTGACGAATAGGACCTGCCGGTGCATGTTTACTTGCGCGGACTACGGCACAATCGCCAGCGCATTGGTGCGGCACGATGGGCGGCCTAGCATCTTTGACCGATTCGGGTACACGGAGGACGACGGCTCTCCTATCGAAATGAACACCCACAGCCTTAGACACTACCTGAACATGCTTGCCCAAATGGGTGGCATGAGCAGCGCCGAAATCGCCTTGTTCTCTGGGCGGAAGGACGCGGCCCAGAACAGAGCCTATGACCACATGACTTCCGATGAGGTTCAAGCCCCCATCAGTGATGCCTTGAGCCAGGGATTCATGGGTGGGTTAGTTGCATGGGAGCCACGCCGGTTGGTGGGCCGCACGCAGTTCTCTGAGCTGGGTGCTACAGCCGCTCACACAACGGACTTTGGGTACTGCCTGCATGACTTCGCCAGCGAACCATGCCAGATGCACCGCGACTGCATAAATTGCGAGGAGCACGAGTGTGTCAAGGGCGAAGCGCACAAAGAGGCGAACCTTCGCGCCAGCAAGGCCGAGACGGAACAACTCCTGGAGGTGGCAAAGCAGGGGCTTACAGATGATGAATACGGGGCTGACTCGTGGGTAGCTCACCAGACGAAGACGCTCGAGCGTATCGACTCACTGCTGTCCATATATGAGGACCCCTCGGTCCCGCGCGGTGCCCAGATTCGGTTGAACGTCATCAATCCTGCCCTCATCACGCAGGAACCAGCATCTCAACCCATCCATTTCGTCCAGACCGCAAAACGGAAATTGTTGTCATGAAGAAAACTCGCGCGCCAGATCTGACTGACGAGCGCATTCAGGCAGTCCTCGCTGCCCTGGACGGCTGGAAGGGCAAGCTCACATGGGACTTGCTCATTGCTGCGGTGAAGGACTCAACTGGCATTGCTTACTCTCGATTTACCTTCTCCGGCTACCCGGAGATCGCCAACGCGTTTGCCTTCAAGAAGGAAGCCCTGAGGGGAACCTGGAGTGGCACGCCTGCCACGCCTCGCGATGAGCGGGTACGAGCGGCATTGGAGCAAGTCGACCGGCTGCAGGGCAAGGTTGACCGACTGACACAGGAGAACCGATTGCTTAAGGAGCAGTTCGTGACTTGGGCGCACAACGCGGAACGCAAAGGGGTGACCATCATGATGCTCAACACGCCGCTGCCGAAACCGGAGCGTGAGCGCTCCAAGCCGCCGAAGTAACGGAAAGTGGCCAGCAGGGGGACGGTCGCTTGCACGAAGTGAAACCGAGCAATAAAAATCGGTCGTAATGCAGAGCGCAAGGGCAGTATGGTGGATATGTTTAACGCCCCGCTCCCAAAGCCGGAACGCGACCGGTTCAAAGGCAGAGAAAACACTTGTAAGCCCTCAAAGTGGCCCGTTGAGGCAAGCTCTATGTCTGGCAGACCGGGCCGAGCAACTGAGCGAATTGCCTGACAATGGCATCCGCGAAGACAAGGCTGGATCTCGTATTATGGGCAAAAGCTGGCGGCCTGATGCCGCTCTCCAAGTCGTTCCCAGGCTCTTATCATGACTGTTGAAAGTGAATTTAGAGTAGTCGATCTCATCACACAATGCCAAATGCCAACTAGCGGAGTTGATGCATTCACGCTATCTGTCATTAAGATGGAGCGGCAGCTTCGAAAGCTCTTCACGTATCTCATCTTCCAATCCCCAGCGTTTGGGCCTGGAGACATTGGACGATTAAGGGAGGTGCTGGGTGCCAGCAGGAACGCGTATTACGAAGGTTTCGAATTAGGCATAAATGCCCTGTATCGTGCATCCGTTGAAGACATGGTAGGGGTGGTATATGGTGAACTTCGGCCAGCTCTTGAAGATGCAAGAGACGTCCGAAATAAAGTCTTTCACGGCCAACTAACTGGTCGCTGTTTGCAACGAGAGGATCTTGCAGAACTGTCGGCCTCCATTCGTCGTTGGTGCTTCAGCCTCGGGGCGGGCGCGCATGCAGAAGTAGGCTATGACGGGTTCGGAAGAAATTCGTTTAGAAAGGGGCCGGTGAAAATCGCTGAAGGATTCAAAGTTCAAATTAATACGTCTGACGAATATCGGGCCTTTATCCGACGTCACGTGAACCGTTAGAACGAACGCAGCCGAACTGATTGCCGGCTGCACTCCGCACCTCCTCCCGACGGTCGAAGCTAAGCCATCAATCCAGCGTATGTCTGGGAGCACGCGTCAACGAAGTTCCTGGAGTGCTCGGACCAGAGCAATCGCAGCAGCTCTATGTCTAGCAGACCGACCGAGCAGCTCAGCAAATTGCTCAACCACGCTACCCGGCTCCTCGATGCCGTCATCGACCCGAACTTGCAAAAAATCGGCAGTTTTTTGCAAATTTTGAGACACGATTTTGAATTGCGCGCGTTCAAACCGGGAAAGCTGGCTGACGTCCACGTTGAGCTCGGACGCCAGTTGTTCTAGGGTTAAGCCGCGCTCTTGTCGACGACGTCGAAGTGTGTCTCCGAGTTGCTTAGCAGCGAGGGCTGACTTGCGATTTGTTTGCATGCTGCTTGCTATTTTGCAAAAAATTTTGCAAAATAGCAAGCATGGCAATCTACGTCGATAATGAGCGCATATCGTGGCGCGGGAAGCTATGGTGTCACCTAGTTGCGGATTCATTGCACGAACTGCATGATTTCGCCCAGAGGCTCGGACTCCGCCGTTCTTGGTTCCAAGAGAGTTCTATTTATCCGCATTACGACGTTACAGTAAGCGTGCGAGAGAAAGCCCTGATGCTTGGTGCCTTGGAGGGCGACCGCGGTACTATCGTGACATGCGCGAAGCAGTTGAAAACCGAGCTTCGCAGAGAAGGAATTTCAGTGTTGCAGTCATAGAAAACTCAGACTGGGGGCCACCGCCGTGTTCAATTCAGACATTTCCGACAAGAACCTAGCTTTGCCGCTTTCTGAATATGAGGCACGCGCCTCGGCGTCGAACCAGTTCAAAGGAACTCCTGAAGCCTTTAATCAACTCAGATACGGTCTTTTCGGAGAAGTCGGTGGGATTCTCGCGGCCATCAAAAAATCCAAACGCGACCTTGGGCCGGCGGAACAGGCTAATGTAACGGAAGAGATCGGCGATGCACTCTGGTATCTGACAACCGTCGGCATTGAATGCCAACACAGCCTGAACGACCTAGGGCTTACCGCCCTAGATGAACTTCAGCGACGCCTCGAAGTGAATCACAATAGGCCAACAGGCAATGTAACGTTTGCTGAGTTCGATGGCCTAATAGCATTCTGTCAGAATAAGCTGGCCTCAGACACGCGAACTGAAACGCTGTGTGGACTTGGTGCACATTGCGGCCAATTGATGGCGATAACAAGTGTAGGAGATCTCGCAAGTCATTCAAGCCTCGAGCTGCTTGGCTCGCTGCTCGCAGATATGGTCCTTGTCTGCGCCCAATTTAAGCTCTCAATCGCCCAGGTCGCCAAAGAAAATCTGGATAAGTTCGAATCAAGGTGGCCACGAGAGGGAACCGCACATCATGCGCTGTTCGATGATTCATACTCGGAGCTAGAACAACTGCCGCGTAGTTTCACGATGCGGTTTATTGAGCTGCACGGGGTTGATGGCGTTCCTTATGTTGTCCAGCAGATGAACCGTGTAAATATCGGTGATCGCCTGACAGACAACCGCACGGAACCGGACGGTTATCGGTTCCACGATGTATTCCATTTGGCCTACATCGCTCACTTAGGTTGGTCGCCAGTCGTGCGCGGGCTCCTGAAGCTGAAGCGCAAAAGCAACCCGGAGGTCGATCGCGACGAAGACGGCGCTCGAGCGATGATTATCGAAGAAGGCATTGCCACGTGGATTTTCAATCACGCATATCGCCATCGGTACTTTACTGATACCGCACCTGGTAAGCTGGACTATGGCGTGCTGAAGCAGGTTCGCGAGATGGTGAAGGGCTACGAAGTTTACGCATGCCCGTTATGGCAGTGGGAAAAGGCCATCCTTGATGGGTTCAAGGTTTTCCGTGAGCTTTGTGCAGCGGGAGGCGGCGAAGTGACTGTGGATATGGAAGCACACTCCATCATCTTCTCTCCTATACGGGAAGAGGAGAAGCCTGCCCTGCTGCTCGTTGTGCCGAAGAAGAAGATGGTGGTCGGTGCCGTACCTCCCGACTTTGATTAAAGAAGAAGTATGACTCCTCGTTCATTTGTTTCTGCGCTATCCGAAATCGAAATGGAAGGCGTATTCAATCCCTACAGGAACCGATGCGAGGTTCATGACCTTGCGGACGCACCTGCCGTACGCCGTAGAAACCTTCGCAACTATCTGAGCGTCATCGAAGAGCTCGGCGTTGACACTATTTGGATGGGCCGCGATCTCGGTTATCGAGGGGGGCGACGTACAGGATTGGCGTTGACAGACGAGCAACGGCTCGACGACGTTGCGCTAACCTACCCGGGCGCAGCCGCCAATAAAGCGACTAGAGGGCCCGTCGTCGCGGAGAGGACTGCCGCTGAGATTTGGGCAATCTTGGCGCGTCTGGAACGATGTCCGCTATTGTGGAATGTATTTCCGTTCCATCCGCATGAAGCCAACGATGCGCTGACCAACCGGAAATTTACCGCTAGAGAGTTAGCCTCTGTATCTGAACTGAATGATGCACTGTTCAAGTGGCTAAATATACGCAGAATCATCTGTATCGGGCAGGATGCTGCCACGTACGCCAAAGCATTCGGTGTAAGCGTTGAGTGCGTGCGTCATCCAAGTTACGGTGGCGTCACGGACTTTCGTAGAGGCATGCGGGAAATTTATGGAGCCAGCTTGCTACCATCTATTTCCACGGCACAGTCCACATTATTTTGATCCGGTCAGACCCAAAACTTGTTGGGCTTGTCCTATGCCACCCCAAGTAGTGGCATCGAGCACGGCATGTGACGAGAGGCAAGTGAGTGTCCCGACTTTCAGTTCGGCCTCTTTCGCAACAAAGGAAAGAAGTTGGGCTAGGCCCAAAAGATTCCCGAGTGCTCGAGCGCAGTAATGATGTGACCGATACATCGCGGAGAGGTGAACAGCATAGCCGTCCACCTCTTTGACACGTTTGAAACTAAGATGCGAGAGGCAGGGCATCCCCATCCATCGACGGCCGTCTACGGCCGCGTTATACGTCGGCACATCGCCTCCGAAATGATCATCAAGGGCCAAGTCCACGGCTGGGTCTGCAACCCCAAGTTCATAAGCGGATGCAAATGACGAGACCGATCCGCCTTGCTTCTTCGGTTGTCCGTCTTGGCGTAGTCGGTTAACAAGCATATCCAAAGGGTTGATTGACGCCTTTCCCTTCACAGAGGGTCTTTCAATCATCCTCGATGCATAAGTACCCCAAGTGCCATGTTTCTTTCCGCGCTTGAGCATGGTTTTGTACTTGTCGTAGAAGTCGGGGCGGCCATAACGCTCATAGAGGTCCAACGGAAAGATGGTGCCTGCAACCGTACGGAGGGTCAGGTCTACTGCCCCCAGAGCAACGTCTACTCGCTGCATTATTGCCCGGTCCTCAGCCGTTATCGCTAGCGGTTCGCTGATTTCGAGCACGAGATTCATCGCCGTATGATTCGGAGCGGATTCGAGATGCTTTGCGGCAGCCAACCATGTAGGCACTAGCCGGGATTGCTTGTCAAAGAGAATGGCCATATCGTTCTTTTATACCGAAAATCCCTCATGCATGTGCAGCTGAAGATGTCTTTCTGGCACCCAAGCATGCCCCTGATTACCCCATGCGGCTCCCCAGGAGTTCCGGAGATAAATATGCGTTTCGTTGGTCATGCGATGTTTCCCGACTCCCACGGCGACCATCGCGTGGAACTGGTTTGGAATGACATATGGGTCAAACTGGACAATACCATCTCCCGGGTAAAATAACGACTTCGTGACCGCCATCACTACGCCCACTGCCCGCCCTTGACGGATCAACGCGGTAACGTCGGAGAGTGTCAACGCACGCGTGTTTGAGGGGCTTCGATAAAGCGGCGTCAACCCGCTCGGCGGAGTTTGAAGCGGCGCATCTAGCGAATCCGGACGGTAAGGGTAGATGTATTCTTCGGGCTGTCCAGGGCTCGCGACTGCCGTAAATACTTGGTCTACGGTAAAACCGTCGCTAGGTTCCCAGCTTGCCTCCGCCTTAGCGGCATAATGGCATAGAAATTCCACGCTTAGAGGCGCAGTCGCATTGGCGAACGCATTCAAATCGGAAGTCGTGAACACCAAGCATGTTGGCCGCCGACCTTGACTGCGTGGTGGGCCGAGGCGCTCAGAGTGATTCACTTCAACTTCAATCATTCGATGCTCCGAATGCTATTCAGCCGACGAGCGCGCTCAGGTCTCGACAACCCGCCGCTGACGTCGTCGAATTCGGCACTGAAACCAAGTAGATCTTGAATTTCGGATTCCTGGGACCAGGGTGCGGTTTCATGAAGCGAGATTGTTGAACGCCTGTTATCGTCAATCGTGTGATGGCCGCTGAAGTCGACTGTTGATATCAGTTCATATCTCATCATCGTGCCCGCGCCCAGTCTCCCCACCCGAATCGGCAGGTTTTCGCGCCCGAACACTACGCGTGCATCTTGCACAAACGGTTCGAGCGTATATCCCTCACAACGCAACTCGTCGACGGTCCACAAGTGACCTGCGGCGGCATGATTGGGCAAATCAACGACAAAACGGTCGTTTGACGCTGGTTCGATAATCCGATCTTTGTCGGTCTTATCGAGAATCCAGACGTCGCCGGGCACTTTCGATGACACGTCGTCGATGTTCAAAGCAGCAAGCTTCAAGGACTTTGGTTGCTGCTTAAGTGTGCGAGTTGCTGAGGCTGGAGACAGCAATCCGAGGCGTACTAGCGACCAGGCCATCGCTTCGAAGCTAGTCCCCAGACGAAGAGATAGCTGATAGACGTTCGCGGGATCGTTCAGGTGTTCTTTCGACCATCCTTTCATTCTCATGATGGTAATGACGAGCCAGCGAGGTGCAAGAAGTGAATATGCAAATTGATTCGCCTGCTGTTCCACTAGGGCTGCGTTGATCCCGATGTCCACTGTCTCGTCGGTGTTGCTCTCATGTCCCAGAAAGTAGTGGCCGAGCTCATGCGCGCATGTCATATGCACTAGCCCGCGTGGGCGTAATACATTGACTAATATTCCTGCTTCACCTTCCTCTCGAAGAAAACCTCCCAGAAGCTTTTCCAACGGTCGGAACATTACTGTTACGTCGGCCTCGCTGGCTAACTGCGCCGGGTCAACTCGCGTATACCCATCTTTGATGCGGTCCTTTGCGCGGAATTCATCGAGAACCTCAGCGGCCCGGCGTCCAGCTTGCAGCAAGTCGTCACGTGCCATTACGAGCCTCGTCGTTTCGATCTTCCAGAGCTACGCAGGAATTCGGCGAACCGACCTAGCTCTTCGAAGTCTCGGTCACTTAGCCCGTGGGTCGCCCGCGCGAGAAAGACAACACGAGTATCCTGAACGTTCGATTCCCCAGTGAGAAAGAACTGCGCCGTCTTACCGTACAACTGGCTCAGCTTGTCCAATTCAACGGCCTCGACTTTACGCGTACCGGCTTCTATGTTCGTAACTGCGGGTCTTGAGATTCCCAAAGCGGTGGAAACATCCTCTTGCGACAGACCGACATACTCACGAGCTTCGCGCAGGCGTTGAGCGAGGAGCAACCTTTGTTCATCAACTGGGCCTGGGGTGCCTTGACTCATTTTTTCTTGGCCTGGAGGTACGAAATGACTTTGCCGGACAGCCCGTCAACGAATTCCTCCCTCGTTTTGTAGCCTCCGGCTTGAATAACGCTGTTCGGGAGTTCGGTACCCACAACCTTGTCGAGTGTTGCCAATACTTCGACGGCGGTCATGGATTCTATCGGCTCAAGCAACTCATTCACTGTGCTTGGCCCACCCGCTTCGGGTATCAGGGCGTGTTCGTCCCAGAACTCTTCCAACGCCGCTTTAATCTGTTTCTCTAGGTCCGTCATGGTGTCCTCGAAGTGCCTGTTAGTGTACGAAAATCGTACATTCAAGGCTGCATTTTGTCAAAATGCAGCGCAACGCGGTTCGCGCGGGACAGGGAGAGAGTTCTCGCGCCCGCACGATCAGCTTCAAGAGGAAGCGCCCCGAGAACGAAGACTCGTGGACGCGTCGCAAATCCTCGACGTCTTCTACAGCGAAGAAGAAGCTTAGGCCGTGGGTCCTGCGACGCGCGAGCCTGTGGGATGGTCAATCTCTGAGGCACGAACGCAAAACGTTCAATCTTGCTCGTCCAGCATGGCGCATACTACTATCGGGATGCTTACGCCGCCCATCTGCGGGCTCAATCATGGAAAAAACTGTTACTGCTATGTCCCGTACCAAAGTTATTGCTCGGTACTCGAGGATCGGCCCATACTCATCCTCCGAGAATAAGAAACGCGCGGATGCCCCTAAATTGGCCGGCGAAGCGGCATCGCGCACGGGACGCCTGCCCGTTCGTATCAAAGTTCTTGAGGTTGAGGTTCCAGCAGATAATCCCTACGACATTGGCATCGAAAAGACCTTGGAGGCGTTGCGACGGTCTGGGGTGCTCACCAAGAGCGGAAAGCTGGGGAAACTCTTTCGTTGACGAGCCTTCGGGCTAGTACCCAAATAGTTTCTTGTGGTGCTGAAACGCCTTCTTTAAGGCTGCGTTTGGCGGAGGCGGGTCGAGCAATGACTGCGCAAGCACCTCTTGACCCTCTTTAGACAGAAAAATTACGTCATTTGTGGGCACCGCCGCCTCAACGGCTCGTATTAGCGCCTGAGCGACAAACTCTTCCAAAGTCTTGTCCTCCAGTGCTGCAGCGCGTTCCAGAAGGGCGAGGAGTGCTGGCGTTATCTCAATTCTGAGTTGATCCGATCTAAGCATGTTGAACCTCTCGAGGTCGGGACCGGTCCCGCAGTGTGAGTTTAGTGGGTCGCTCAACAGAGGTCATCTGCTGCGGGTGTCGCCAACTGTTCCACGGGGCGCGACTGCGAGTATTCTTCCGTTGGTTCGCATCGGATGATGAGGAAAATGGAGATGCAGCAGGTGGGTCGGCGAAGGAGCATGAAGATCATGGATATTTTGGGAGAGGATGGTGCGGGTTCTGACGAGCAAGGAGGCCTCGGTCAAGCCTTCGTTGCTGCGGCGAATCCAAAACTGGCCTACACCGCCAGGTGGAAGAGTCCGTTTGGGCGACGCGATGTCACCAATCCGAAATCGGCCGAGGAGGGCGCGTCTGAGAGGTCCGATCGGGACGTTGGGGCTAAGTTGCTGTAACGCACCTCTAAGCTGACGCGCGCCGCGCAGTTTGGAGGTTGCCGAGGCGGCAGTGAGAGTCGCGCTGGTTGCATCTTCGCTGGTTGTTTGGCTTTTGTGAGAGGTGGCGGGGCGTATGGCAAATGGACCTGTTGATCCATGATCCGTCGCTAGGGTTTGCTTCTCTGAATCCAGTTTTCAACATCGTCTACCTACAAAACCGGGGCTGCGGCGCGAACTGGCCAAAAATTCGACTTTGCTTAGATTGGTTAGCAGTAAGCACGCCTTCCTCATAGGATGGCGGGTTTTTTTCGCGTTGGGCGTCGAATCTATTTGGTCGGTGTATCCGCGCCATTGGAGGCGGCCGTTCCGCTCAGCGCTTAACGTCCACTCATTCAGCCCTGAAACGCTTTTGGGTGGAGCTTGAGTCCGGCCTTTTCAATTTGTGCGGATGAGAGCTTCAGCCCTCGTAGCAAAGACCTGTCGCGCACACTCGTCAGAAAATCGCGATATGTCCCTGGCTTCGTCTCTTTGATGCGCCTCTGTAGTTGCGTATACGCGGTATAGACATCGAGCAGGTGGTCGGAACGGTAAATGTTCGGTGTGGCCGGCGCTCTGTCGAGGTTGATGATGTGGTTGATGTCGCTGTCTGAAAGTTCACGGGTTTGTTGGAACCCAGCGTAGATTTGGGCTAGCGGCTGGTACTGAATGCCGGACTGGATACCTGGGATATTTGCGACGCGGTCCATTCGCAGCATGATGTAGCGTTTTGCAGATGCCATGGCTTTCTCCCGGTTGGACGCATGAGCTGCTTGGACATTCCCGCCGGAGCCTCCGCCAGTTCCACCATCGCCTTCGCCTTCCTCCTGCGTGAAGTCGCGTGTTGTGAAGTCGGGGATACCACGAAGGAGCGATTTGTCGGTGATCATGTAATGGGTACACGTAGGTCCGAATGGGTATTCTTTTCCAGTCGCCTCATCCAGAAGGATAGTCGCCGTGTTGGTTCTGAAACCGTGTTGCCGTCCGTTATCCGCAATGCGCGTGCATTGCGTTCCCGGGTCAACGAAGTCGATTCGGATTGGAATGTATGCCATGTGGTCCCTATTGAACTTTTCAGTGTGAGCAGGCCAGGTTCGTTATTCCCTGGGAGGGTAATCCACAGCGGCGCTTCGATGGAGGATTACCCATTGCGTAAGTGTTTCATGCGTCTAGGTGCGGATCGGACTGATCCCCCTCTTTGCCCGGTAGTCTGCGGCTGATCCCGATCGTGCCAGCTGACGTGCGGATTGAAGTGCCTAGAGGCACTTCAACGTACACCCAATCAATGCACTAACATACGTGGCCGTGAATGGCGGTAGCCATACCGCTTGCCAGTCAATGCCCGCATCGCGCCTTCCGTGTGGGGCCAGTTCAGTAGAGATTAAATGATTACAGGCACCATCAAGTCGCAGGTTGACCGCATCTGGGATGCTTTCTGGAGCGGCGGTATCTCCAACCCTTTGGAAGTCATCGAGCAGATGACCTACCTGCTGTTCATCAAGCGGCTGGACGAAATCCACAGCGTGCGCGAGAAAAAGGCAGCGCGACTGGGCAAGCCCATAGAAGAGCCGGTTTTCAGCCCTGAGCAGCAGAACCTGCGTTGGTCGGTGTTCAAGCAACTAGGTGACGCAGCCACGCTCTACGACTTGGTTGCCAACCAAGTCTTCCCGTTCATCAAGACCTTGGGTGAGGCCGATTCCACATATGCCACGCACATGAAGGATGCGCGTTTCACCATCCCCTCGCCCGCGCTGCTGGCCAAGGTGGTGGACATGCTGGACGCCATTCCCATGGATGATCGCGACACCAAGGGGGATCTCTACGAATACATGCTGGGCAAGATCGCCAGCGCGGGGCAGAACGGCCAGTTTCGTACGCCGCGTCACATCATCAAACTGATGGTGGAGATGATGGCTCCCAAGCCTGCCGACACCATCTGCGATCCGGCCTGCGGCACGGCGGGCTTTTTGGTGGCTGCAGCAGAGTACCTGCAGCACCATCACCGCAACGAGATCTATACCGACCAGGCGAGCGCCAAGCGCTTCAACCACGATACCTTCCATGGTTTCGACTTCGACAGCACCATGCTGCGCGTGGGCAGCATGAATATGTTGCTGCACGGGGTGGAAAACCCCGCCATCGAAAACCGTGATAGCTTGAGCGAAAGCCACGCCGGGGTAGAGGGTCAGTTCAGCCTGATCCTGGCCAATCCGCCCTTTGCTGGCAGTCTGGATTACGAAAGCACGGCGCAGGACTTGCAGCGCATGGTCAAGACCAAGAAGACTGAGTTGCTGTTCTTGGCTTTGTTCCTTCGCCTGCTCAAGCCAGGGGGGCGAGCGGCGGTGATCGTGCCTGATGGCGTGCTGTTTGGCTCCAGCAAGGCGCACAAGACCCTTCGCCAGATGCTGGTTGAAGAGCAGAAGCTCGACGCCATCATCTCTATGCCATCGGGTGTGTTCCGCCCTTACGCGGGTGTGAGCACGGCCGTCATGCTATTCACCAAGACCAACTCCGGTGGCACTGACAGGGTGTGGTTCTACGATATGCGGGCCGACGGCTATTCGCTGGATGACAAGCGTAACGAGCTGGATCATGCCAAGCACGAGAACGACAACCTGCCAGATATCCTGAGCCGCTGGCAGAACCAGTCTAGGGAGGCGGGGCGCGAACGCACCGAACAAAGCTTCCTGGTACCCAAGGATGAGATTGCTGCCAATGACTATGACCTGAGCATCAACCGCTATAAGCAGGTGGTTCATGAGGTGATCGAGTATGAATCACCGGCGAAGCTCATTTCAGACCTCAAGGCGCTCGAGACGGAAATTGCTAAGGGGACGGCGGAGTTGGAGGAGTGGCTTAGATGAGCGCTGTAGTTACTCGTCGCGTAGGGGACTTATGCGAGCAACTTCGTGGGGTGTCGTACTCCAAGAGCGATGCGACTCTGTCCAATCAAGCAGGCTACAAGGCAATTCTTCGAGCCAACAATATTACGAAGCATGGATTGACGTTCGATGATTTGGTGTATGTGCCCGACGCGTGCATAAGCGAACGCCAGTTTTTAAAAGCTGGAGACGTTGTTATCGCTGCATCTAGCGGAAGCTTAGATGTGGTTGGCAAGGCAGCTCGCGTCGAGAATGATCTGGCTGCAGGATTCGGAGCGTTTTGCAAGGTGTTGCGACCAAATTCACTAGTCGATGCCGGATATTTTGCTCATTTTTTTCAAACATCAAGTTATCGGAGAAAAATTTCTTCATTGGCCGCTGGAGCCAATATAAACAATCTGCGAAATGAACATCTAGATAATCTCGAAATTCGAGTTCCTTCTCTACCTGAACAACGTCGCATTGCCGACGTCCTCGACAAGGCAGATGCTCTGCGCGCGCAGCGCCGTGCCGCAATTACCAAGCTGGATGAACTGCTGCAATCGGTGTTTATCGAGATGTTTGGCGATCCGGTGACGAACCCAAGAGGTTGGGCCATTGGCTCCCTTAATGCGCATGGCTCCTTTAAGAATGGGCTCAATTTCGGCAAAGGCGAAAGCGGCGCGACTGTTCGCTATGTGGGCGTGGGGGATTTCCAATCCAAGGCTGCCTTAGATGATTTCAGCAGTCTTGCGTTCATTGAACTCAATGACCTGCCTGCGGAAGATTATTTTCTTCATGATAGCGATCTGCTCTTTGTTCGATCCAACGGAAACCGAGAACTAGTAGGTCGCTGCATGGCGGTTTACCCAGGAATGGAGAAAGTTACCTACAGTGGTTTTTGCATCCGTTACCGGATTGCTGACGTCTCCCTGCAGTCGACTTACGTTGCCCATTTGTTCCGCTCTGTACCATTCCGCCGCCTTATTTTTCAAGGGGGGCAAGGAGCGAATATCCAAAATATCAATCAACAGATTCTTTCGGGTTTGCCGATTCCGATTCCCGATGAAGGGCTACAAAGGCAATTCGCCGCCATTGTCGAAAAAATCGGAGCCCAAAAACAGATCATGCATCGCGCCGCCGAGAAGTCCAACGCCTTATTCGCCAGCCTGCAACATCTCGCTTTCTCTGGCAAACTCTGACATATCGAGTTACCAATACAGGTCCTCACTAGGTCATGAGCAACTTCCAGTTTCTCCGCGCAGAATTCGAATCGCTATACGATCCTGCTGTCAGCGCCGAACAACTGGTGTATTCCGATCCGCGCGCGGCCTGCATGCGCACTCGCCACGCCTTGGAGCAGGCTGTGCACTGGTTGTATGAGCATGACCTGACTCTGCGTCTGCCGTATGACGATAGCCTGGGCGTGCTGCTGACCCAGCCAGCGTTCGAGGCCCTAGTTCCGCCTCAGATACGGCAAAAAACCCGCTTGATCCAGAAACTGGGCAATCGTGCCGTGCACGGCAGCGCACCCCTTCGCCATGGCGACTCGATGCATCTGGTGCGCGAGCTGTTCCACGTGATGTACTGGCTGGCGCGCACTTTTACGCGTACCAGCGATCCCAAATCCCTAGTCGCCGACTGGGACGAAAAGCGTATTCCGCACTTGGTGAACGCCGATGAGGCAGTCGCTTTCACTCGGGACGAGCTTAAAAAGCAGGAGGCCCAGTTCAAGGAGCGCCTGCAGGTGCAGACCGCCCAGATCGAGGCGCGCGAAAAGCAGATCGCCGTCGTGGCGGCTACTTCCGCTGAGTACGAAGCGCGACTGGCCCAACTGGATGCCGAACTGGCGCGGGCGCGTGCCGAGCTGGCCGCCGCCAAGGCCGCCAATATCGCCGTCCCAGACACGCATGACTATTCCGAGGCCGAGACTCGCAAGCGCTTTATTGATGTGCTGCTGCGCGAAGCCGGCTGGGTAGAGGGCGACAATATGGGCATCGAGGTGCCGCTGGTCGGCATGCCCAACAAGCCTGGCGGAGGCTTTGCCGATTACGTCCTGTGGGGGCAGAACGGCAAGCCGCTCGCCGTGGTGGAGGCCAAACGCAGCTTCAGCGACCCGGAAGTCGGGCGGCAGCAGGCGAAGCTCTACGCCGATTGCCTGGAACAGATGAAGGGCCAGCGCCCGCTGATCTTATATACCAATGGCCACAAGACCTGGCTGTGGGACGACAAACGCGCCGCGCCGCGCGAAGTGTCAGGCTTTTACTCGCGTGAAGAGCTGGAGTTGGCCATCAGCCGCAGGTCATTGCATCAGGACCTACGTGGTCTTGAGATCAGCAGCAGCATCGTCGAGCGCGCCTATCAGACGCGCGCCATCCGCGCGGTGGGCGAACATTTCATGGCGGGGCATCGCGCCGCTTTGCTGACCATGGCCACCGGCACCGGCAAAACCCGTACCGCTGTGGCCTTGATCGACCTTCTGATGCGTGCCAACTGGGTCAAGCGCGTGCTGTTCCTGGCTGATCGCGTGGCGCTCGTGCGGCAGGCTACCAATGCCTTCAAAGCGCACCTCCCGGACTCCAGCCCGGTCAACCTGGTTCAGGAGAAAGACGGCCAGGGGCGCGTGTTTCTCTCCACCTATCCGACCATGATGGGTCTGATAGAAGAGATGGATGGGGTGCAGCGCAAGTATGGCGCGGGGTATTTTGACCTGATCGTCATCGACGAGGCACACCGCAGCGTTTACCAAAAATACGGCGCGATCTTTCGCTACTTTGATGCCTACCTAGTCGGCTTGACCGCCACGCCGCGTGATGAGGTGGATCGCGACACTTACCAGTTGTTTGGCCTGGAAAAGGGTGTGCCTACAGATGCCTATAGCCTGAACGAGGCCGTGGCTGATGGTTATCTGGTCAAGCCAACGATGCAGTCTGTGCCGTTGAAATTCGTGCGTGAAGGCATCAAATACGACGAGCTTTCCGGCGAAGAAAAAGACCACTGGGAGTCGTTGGATTGGGGCGACGAAGAAGCGCCCGATGAGGTGCAGGCTTCGGATGTCAACAAAAAGCTCTTCAATATCGATACCGTGGACAAGATGCTCCAGCATCTGATGCAGCATGGCATCAAAGTGGAAGGTGGCGATAGACTGGGAAAAACCATCATCTTCGCGGTGAACCAGGAGCATGCTAAGTTCATCGCCAAGCGCTTTGACCACAACTATCCGCAGTACCAGGGGCACTTTGCCCGCGTTATCACCCACGCGGTGACGTACGCCCAATCGCTGATTGATGACTTCAGCGTAGCCGCCAAGCTGCCGCAGATCGCCATCTCCGTGGATATGCTAGACACCGGTATCGATGTGCCCGAGGTAGTGAACCTGGTGTTTTTCAAGGCAGTCCGTTCCAAGGTCAAGTTCTTGCAAATGATCGGGCGCGGCACGCGCCTGTCTAAAGACTTGTTTGGCCCTGGGCTAGACAAGACCGAGTTCGTGATCTTTGATTTTTGCGGGAATTTCGAGTTTTTCAACGAAAACCCCGCTGGCGCGCCGTCGCCTATGAGCGAGCCACTGGGCAAGCGGCTATTCAAGCGCCGCCTGGAGTTGTTGTCTCTGCTACCTGACGCGCCACCAAGTGGAAACGGTGCACTGCAAGAGGGGACTGCTGCTTACAACGCATTGGAAGGCTTGCAAGCAGCCTTGCAGACCCAATTGCATGATGAAGTGGCGGCGATGAACCTGGATAACTTCCTCGTGCGTGAGCAGCGTGAGCACGTCAGCAAGTTCACCGACAGAGGGCGTTGGAACACGCTTGGTGCTACGGATTACGTGGAACTACGTGACCACGTCGCGGGCTTGCCCAGTCAACTGCCCGAAGAAGACATCACCGCCAAGCTGTTTGACATGACTTGCTTGGGCCTGCAGATCGCCATTGTTCAGCACAGCCAGGATTTCGTCCGTCATCGTGACCGGGTGATTGAATTAGCCATGGCGTTGGAGAACGTGCAGAGCATTCCGGCCGTCAAGCAGGAGCTGCCTTTGATTCAGGAAGTGCAGACCGAAGCCTATTGGCAGGACATCACGCTGGCGATCATTGAGCACCTGCGTAAGCATCTACGCGGCCTGATTCAATTCATCGAGCGCAAGTCCATTGGGCCGGTCTACACCGATTTGCAGGATGTCCTCGGGGCGGCCAGTAGGGTCGAACTGCGGGATTTCAGCACTGGCATCAATACTGCGCTGTACAAGCGCAAGGTCGAGGCCTGGATACGGGCCAATGAGAATCACGTCGCCATGGCCAAGCTACGCTTCGCCAAACCCTTGACGCCGACCGATCTGACCGAGCTGGAGCGATTTGTCTACGAAGCCGAAGCGGTAGGCGGCCGGGATCGCTTTGTGCAGGAGTTTGGTGAGGTGTCGCTGCCGCAGTTCATACGCTCACTGGTAGGCCTGGATCGCAACGCGGCCAAGGAGGCCTTTGGCATCTTCCTGGATAGCACGCGCTACAACAGCCAGCAGATCCGTTTTGTGGAAATGATCATCGAGCGGCTTACTCGGCAAGGAGCCGTCGATCCCGGCCAACTTTATGACGCTCCATTCACCAGTATTCATCATGAAGGATTGGATGGCGCGTTCCGTGATGCGGACGCGGAGGCGATCGTTGGGATCCTGGATGAGCTTGCTCGGAAGGCGGCTTGATGGTTCGTCGCCTGAAGGCTCTGTTGACAGAAAAGCTATGTAATGTGAGCGTGGCCTGTGGCTTGTTTGTGGTTGTGGAACAACAGTGCCTGCTACCCACAAAACACCGTAAAACACGTAGAACGACGGAGAGTGGACGGCGCTGGGCCACCGCTACCAACACTTTTGTTCAGCGATTCTAGAGTTTCCCACTGCGTTCCAGGCGTCTATCAACATCTTCTAGTGCGTATAACCATTTTGATCGCTACTGGCCGGTTCATGCAAACCCTCGCCTCAGGCGGGGGTTTTTTTATTTCCGTCTGTTTTGATCGCGGGCGTCCGTGCGGCGCGGGCCGGTTCTTGCGCTCGCAATCGCCGTACGCGCTGGCCGTTCATTACGAAATTTTTTGTAAGAATGGGTTAAGCTTCGCTCCGTCACAGTTTTTGCGTCCAGGGGCCTTCGCGGCTCGTCAGTCGAAATGGTGCGTTCCATCCTTGGGGCGGCAGTCCCCAAAGTCGAGCTCAAGACCGATTTGAGCCTCAGCACGGCATCCCGTGCCCGCCTGAACCCCGCTGAATTGCAGGCCCGGCTGCGCCAGCGCCGATCGACCGCCTACGTCGAAGCCATGACTCGTCTTGATGCCGGCGGGCATGTCCACAGCAGGGCCGCCACCGAGGCGCTCATCGATGCGATCCGTCAGGAATTCCCGGACGTGCATGTCGAGGCCTGGCCTTTGGGCATCATCGCCAAATGTTTTCTGGGCGCGCCTTACGAGGTCCATACGCTGAGTTGTTCGGGCAGCATCATCCAGCATTTCAAGGGCGGCGAGGCCCTGCCCCAGGGCATGGAGCAGGCCCGGTCGCTGGCGCGCAACGGCTACTACGCATTTATCGAGGTCTACACCGACAAACTGATCGCCGTGGGCGTCAACGGTCAGACCGCCATCATCGAAAACTGAATAGGCAGACATGGCAGATCGCATCATCCAGACGGCAGACCTGAGCAGCATCCTGGGTTCACTGCGCGGCTTGCAGGGCGACATCGGCACGGTATCGGACCAGGTGGGTTCGGTGGGCCGGGAGTTGAACCAGACGCGCGCCGAGTTGTCCAGGCTCGAGCAGGCGTTCGCCGACTTCGTGGAGTCCGACCTGAAGGCCAAGGAGCTGTCGCTAGCCGAAACCCGTCAGGTGAAGGTGCGCCAGGAGCTGGACACGACCTACGAGTACTACGGAATCGTGCGACGCCAGGCTACTGGCATCCTGCAGGCCTCGGATATCCAGCTCGTGCGCAACGAGACGCTGCGCAGCGCGACCGAAGAACTCATGATCTCGGCGCCGCGCTACTGGCTCGCGCCGGCGCTTGTGGCGCTGTCGTCCTGGTTGGGCGACAACCGCGGACTGGCCGAGCGGGCGCTCAGCGAAGCCATACGTCGCGACGACGAGAAGACCTCGTTGTTTTTCGCCCTGATCGCCCGTCGCGCGGGCCGCAACGAGCTCAACCGCATCTGGCTGGATCGCTATTTCGGCTTGCAGAATCCGTTCAAGCTTGACCGCCAGACTGTGGTCATGGTCGATGCGCTGGCTAATGGCGTATTTGGCGCGGAAGTCGCCCTGCATTGCACCAAGCGCATCGCCGACTGGATCGACGAGTTGTCGGCCCAGGCCGGGTTCGTCGAGGCGCAACGCAACCAATGGGGGCGCGCGCTGCTGTCCAAGGCCCCCAACGAGGACCACGGCAACCGCTATCCGCACCTCAAGCGCATGAGCCCGACCTGGCCCGAGCTCAATCAAGCCATCAACGGGGTTGCCGTGCACGCCGCCGCGTTGGCGCACTTCGAAGGCGTGTTTCTGGGCGAGATCCGTCCCGCCGCCAGCGTGCTGGCGGCGGTCGACGACCTGTTGAGCAAGCTGGTCACGCGTTTCGATGACGAAGAGCTGCCGCTGCGCCGCCAGGAAGAGTTGTGCCGCCTCATCATCGAGGAAAGCGGCGACCGCCGCGCCGCCCAGAAGCGTTTCGACCTGCAGAGCGCCGCGCTGGACGAGGAAGTCGATTTCACCCAACTGCTTACCAACGCGGCCATGCATCCCGAGGTCTCGCACGTGACGCGAGCCACGCAACGGTTCGCGGTCGCGCATTCGCGAGACTGGATCCTGGACGGTCATGCCGATGTGACCGCTAAGGCGCGCATGACCGTGCCGGCCGACGTGCATCTCGATATCGAAGACTGGCAAGGCATCACGCAAAACGGCGACAACGAGGCCGAACTGCTGCGCAGCCTGGAGGACGCCATCGCCGTGCGCGAGGCAGGCGATCTGGCCGCCATCAAGTTCACGGCCAAGCACTGGCTGGGCGCGGCGCTGAGCGCGGCCCTCGTTCTGAGTTCCGTGAGCGTGGGCATCTTGCCCCTGCTGCTGGGCGCCGCTGGTCTGTTGTGGGTCTACCTCACGCATCGCCAGATGGAGACGAGACGCAAGACGGTCAAGGCGAACTATGCCAAGCTGCGCCAGCAGGCCGGCGATGCGCTGCGCGCGTGTTTGGCCGAAGTGGTCGAGTTGCGTCGCGATATTGCGGCCCGCGACTCGATATCGACCCGCGTGGCCGAACTGCTGGAAAGCATCTCCCCTGAACAGCACGTGCTTTCTTCGCATGACGCGGTGCGCCGCGTCATGGTCAAGGCTTAAGGAACCAACGATGATCCGCCAGATTTCCCCGGACCCCGCGCTTATGCCTGAATCGCGGCCTGTAGTGCCAGCCGTCGTCCCTGCTGCAGCGCCTGCAAGCGCCGCGGTACCGGCGTCTGCCGATACGCGCGATGCGCTGGCGGGAGCGCTGCCGGCGTGGGACCTGTTGCCCGCCTCGCCCTTCATTCGCCGCTTCAAGTGAACGCGGCGCCCGCGCCCGCCGATGTGCCGCGCAGCTATGCGCAGTGGTCTGTCTGGCTGGATCGCTTGTCGGAAGGGCTGCAAGACGAGGCCTGCCTGGATGCGATGCGTGCGGGTGAACTCAATGCCAGCGGTGGCGTGGTCACGCTATTTTCACAGCGTCTGGCGGAAGAGTTCAATGCGCGTCTGATGCGCTGCTCGGAACACCTGACCCGTGACCTGAGCATAGGCAACGACGAAAGCCAGGTCGTGCGCGCCATTCTGAATGCTCGCAAGCATCTGGCTTTCCTGCATCGCCTGGCGCACATCGAGAGCTTTCCCGCCACGTTGCGTACGCACCTGACCGACGAGTTGCGCAAGTTCGCGCAGCGCGCGCAACAGTCGCTGGAAGACAGCGCCAGGACAGACCGTAGCGGCCGCCTGCTGGTCCTGTTGCGCAACAACCCGCTGGTGCGGTACGAGCCCGCCGCCCAGGACGGGGGCGCCGCCTCCACAGCGCGGGCGATGGGCATGGGCGCTGCCGTTGGCGCGGCGGCACAGCATCCTCTTTCGCAAACCGGCGCGCGCCGGCGCAACATTATTCTCTGATATCGATCCATGAGCGACACGACCGAGTTCAAGGCCACGCTGACGCGTTACCTCAAGGCCCGCATTCCCTTCATTTCGATCCGCAGCGCCGAGCGCAGCCGGGTGCTGGAGCTGTTGCGCGAAGTGGTGGCGCCGCTCAACGCGCCCATCTTCGTGCACACCCTGTCGCAGGGCACGCGCGAACTCGCGACCGGCCGCAGCGTGAACGAAGACCGCTCGGTCACAGGCGCGGTCGACTTCGCGAGCCAGCAGTTCGCGCAGCGCCAGAATCTGTCCTGCGTGTTGACTGAAATCTCGGACATCGAGGACGACACTGCCTCTGCCCGTCATTTGCTCGATGTCGTGATGCTGGCCGCTGAGCACAGCGGCGTGGTCATAGTCATCACGACCAAACCGGTGTGGGGCCAACTCCAGCGGGCCGGCATGGCGCTGACGCTCTCCGCGCCAAGCGAGGACGAGATGTACGCCATCATCCACGATACGCTGGAGGCGTACCGCAGCCACTTCGAGATCGAATGGGACACCGATGATGAGCGCCGCGCCGCTGCGATCCTCGCGGGCATCTCGCGCATCGAAGCCGAGAACATCATCGCCACGTTGCTGGCCAATGGCCGCATCGCCAAGAGCGACATGGTGGAACTCATGCACGCCAAGGATCGCATTTTCGCTGACATCAGCGGCATCGAACGCGTGTCGGTGCGCGGCAACGAACTGAGCGTGGGGGGGCTGGGCGGCCTGAAGGCCTGGCTGGACAAGGAGCGGCCGCTGCTGACCGCCGACCTGCGCGAACGCGGCATCCGTCCGCCGCGTGGCGTGCTGCTGGTGGGTGTGCCGGGCTGCGGCAAGTCTCTGTCCGCCAAGGCCATCGCGGCGAGCTGGAGCTTGCCGCTGTATCGCCTGGACCTGTCCACGATCCACGGCCAGTATCTGGGCCAGAGCGAATCGCGCCTTAAGGACGCGCTGGCCACGGCGGACCATGTGGCGCCCTGCATACTGTGGATCGACGAGATCGAGAAGGGCCTGGCCGGCGCGCAGGGGTCGGGCGACGGCGGCACGTCGACCCGGCTGGTGGGGCAGTTCCTCTACTGGCTGCAGGAAGCCCGGTCGCGGGTGTTCGTGGTGGCCACGGCCAATGACGTGTCGAAGTTGCCGCCCGAGCTGCTGCGCCGTGGCCGGTTCGACGAGTTATTCTTCGTGGACCTGCCCACCGCGCACGAGCGTCACGAGATCATCGACATCTATATCAAGCGTGGCCTGAAAGCCGCGCAGCCGCAGGCTTTGATGGATGAACTGGTGGAGTTGTCTGACGGTTTCGCTGGTTCGGACCTGGAAGCCGCCGTGCGCGAAGTCGTCAAGGAGGCCTATCTCAGCGGTGACGCGGCCGTCACGCCCGAACTGTTCCGCGACAGCTTCCGCAATGTGGTGCCGTTGTCGAAGACCGCCCCGGAACAAATCGAGAACATTCGCGCTTGGGGCCGTGAGCGCGCCGTGCCGGCCTCCGGCCAACCCATAGGCGCGGCCATCGCTCCGGCGCGGCCCCGGCGGCAAGTGTTGGGGTGAAGGATTGTCCGGGTTCGCATGCCTGCGACATGCGCGCCGGCATGCCGCAGGCGTTGCAGCTTCTCGCTGGACGGACCCGAGACAGGGTTCAATCGGCAGTCGCGCCAAACGGTGAGGCGGGTTGAAGCATTTTGTTTCACAAAACCCTCTTGCGTTGTCTACCTAGTAGTAGATAAGATTCATCCATCGACGCAGCAAACCAAACACCCCGCCGCAGTCGAAACCAGAAATACAGTAGGACCGTTTTTTTATTTCCCTCTTCATCTACCTATAAGTAGATAGTTTTTTGAACCGCTACGTAATCGTTATCTGGAGATCAACCATGAAGACCCTCGTATCCGCCCTGATCCTGTCCGCTTCCTTCATCGGCGCCGCCCAAGCCGGCGAACTGGACTATCCGCCCGCCCTGAACACCGAAAGCACGGTGACCGGCACCCAGGTGCAACAAGAGCTGGCCCAGGCCCGCGCCAATGGCGAACTGGTGTCCGGCGAAGAAGGCTACGCCGCCACGATTTTTGCTGCCTCCGGCGACAAGAGCCGCGCCCAAGTCCAGAAAGAACTGGCCGCCGCCCGCGCTCAAGGCCTGACTGACAGCAGCGAACTGGCTTATCCGCCCGTGCAAGGCTGAGTATTTTTCACATCAAATCTATCTATAAGTAGATAGCTTTTCGAATCCCGAATGCAGCACCCGATCCTTACTGGAGATCAACCATGAAGACCCTCGTATCCGCCCTGATCCTGTCCGCCTCCTTCATCGGCGCCGCCCAAGCCGGCGAGCTGGGCTACCCGCCTCCCCTGAACACCGAAAGCACGGTGACCCGCGCCCAGGTGCAAGAAGAGTTGGCCCAAGCCCGCGCCAATGGCGAACTGGTGTCTGGCGAAGAAGGCTACCCGACGACCCTGTTTGCCGCCACCGGCGACAAGACCCGCGCGCAAGTGCAGCAAGAACTGGCCGCCGCCCGTGCGCATGGCCTGACCGACAGTGGCGAACTGGCCTACCCGCCCGTGCAAGGCTGAATCTGATGCCGGCACATGCGGATCCCGGGGGGCGGGATGTTTCCCGGCCGGGATCCGCAAGGGTTTTGGAGCAGTGGCAACGCTGCCGGAACCGATGACGAATCAACCTATTAGTAGGTAATATTCAGCCATGGACACTCCTACTTCCAACACCACTCGCGAACAGCTTCTGGCTCATGCCGAGAAGCTGATCCGCACGCGCGGATGCAACGGCTTCAGCTATCGCGACCTGGCTGAGCACGTGGGCGTGAAGACGTCCAGCATCCACTATTACTTTCCGGGCAAGGACGACTTGCTCTACGAAGCTGTCGACGCCTACAGCACGCGTGCGCTGGCTGCCATACGCGCCATCGATACTTCGCTGCGGGCGCAGGAGCAGCTGGATCAATATCTGTCGATGATGGAGTCGCGCGCCTGCGGGTCCGGCGAACTCTGTCTGGCCGGCATGCTGGCGGCCGAGGTGAACTCGCTGCCCGAACGTGTGCGCGGCGCATTGCAGGGATTCTTCCGCGCGCACGAAGCCTGGCTGGCCCGGGTGCTGGCCGAAGGCGCGGCGCAGGGCACGATGAAGTTCTCCGGCACGCCCGAGGCGGCCGGCCGCGCGGTGTTCGCCACGGTGCAGGGCTGCATACTGATTGCGCGCCTGTTCCAGCAACCCGCCGCCCTGTGCGAAGCGATCGGCGCCTTGTACGTGCAGTGCGAAGGCCACGAAGGCGGCGCCTGAACGCTTCTTCAGCCTGTCAGCCACGGCCGCCATGCGCAAGCAGGCGGCCGTTGTCTTTGCGCGGCGAAATCAGGCCGCGAGCAGCGCCCGCGCCATGTCGACGCTGGTGCGCGCCTGTATGCCCAGGTCGCGCATGCGCTGCTGGAATGTCGCCTGTGCGTCTTCGAAGCCCGCGACCGGGCTCATGCAGTCGGTCAGCAGGACCAGGCGCGACAGGTCGCGGCCGGGCAGATGCTCGGCCAGGTGTTCGACGGTGGCCTTGACGCAATGGCTGCCGGCCTGGCCGGCGATGAGGATGGTTTCGGCGCGGTCCAGCGAATCCAGCAGGCTGTGGTTGAGTTGGCTGCGCGGATCGTCGGCGTCGGGGACTTCGGCCATCAGCGCGCTGTAGTGCTCGGTCCAGGGGTTCATGCCTTTGGGCACCTTGCGCACGATGAACTGGCGCTCGTCTTCCCAACGACTGTAGGCGGCGCGCACGTCGGCATGCACGTTGTGGCCCCAGGTGCCGATCTCGCAATGCAGCGGCCACACCATCAGGGTGTAGCGGCCGCGCGCTTCCAGTTCGTCCAGGTAGGACAAGGTGCGCGGCAGGTCGTCGGCGTGGCGCGGCCGGAATTCGCCTGCGCGCAGCTGCGCCGCCGTGATCGGCGTGTATGGAGCCACGGCTTGGCCATCGCCGGTGGACCAGAAGGTCGGATGGGCGATGTCCAGGCGGTGGTGCGAATCCAGCGTCACCGTGATCGACGTGAGCGCGGGCGCGGCCGTGTCGATGAAGCGCGCCAGCCGCTGCATGTCGGCGTGCGCGCCAGCCACCGGCAGGGCGGGCGCATGCGCAGCGCCTGTCACGGGATCCCTGGGCAGGTAGGACTCAGGCAGGTCGCAGAAGTCATTCTGCGGATCGATGATCAGTAGATGATTGGAGCGCGGCATGACGACGTTCGGGGGAGGCGAACTCGAAATATAGAACGGGATGGCCATGTCTTTCTAGAAAAGTACCAGATGCTCGGCGCAGTCCGGCAACTGTTTCAGCAGGGCACGCCACTGCAGCCAGACTCTGGCTCCTGCTGAAACGGCGATCACTGCGATAAGGATCCACATGTCAGACTCCTGTCAAATTTCGCACGATCGTGCGAAATTAAAGTGAAGAATTGCCGGCACAGGCCGGCGCAAGAAAGACGACTACTCGAGGTATTTGAAACTGCGGTAGGTGGAAATCAATCGTTCATAAGCGGCCCGCACCCGGTCGGGAGCCTTGGGGTCGCGCAGGAAGCGGGCATCGTGCATCAGCCCGATCATCAGGCTGTAGACCTCGAACACGAGTTGTTCGGGATCCGTGTCCGGCCTGACGTGGCCGGCTTCCAGCGCCTGGTTGACCGTGCGCAGCATGGCGTCGCGCCAGCGCCGCAGATTGCCTTCCAGCACCGCGCGCAGGGGCGATTCCACATCGTCATACTCGAAGGCGCCAGCCACATAGATGCAGCCGGTGAGCGTTTCGACGTTGCTGGCGCGTTCGATCCAGAGCGAGACCAGGGCGTTCAGGCGCGGCAGGCCGCGGGGATAGGCCATGGCTGGCGCGAACACGGCTCCGACGAAACGCCGGTCGTATTCGTCCAGCACCGCCTGTTGCAAGGCTTCCAGCGACCCCACGCGCGAGAACACGCCGCTCTTGCTGATGCCCAGGCGCTTGGCCACCTGGCCGAGCGACAGGCTTTCCATGCCCTGTGCCGCGGCCATGTCCAGGGCCGCGTCCACAATGGCCGCGAAGGTCAGTTCGCTTTTCTCGGTTTTGGCAGTCATGCGGCAAATTTAGCACGATCGTGCGAAATGGCGCGCATTATTTTTCAGGGGCGCGACCCCCCAAAAAAAACCGGACAGCCTTTGCTGTCCGGTTTTCGTGCCGCGGCCTGGCACGTCGGGCTCAGGCCTGGGCGGCCTTGAACTCCAGGCGGTACTTGTGCAGCAGCGGCTCGGTGTAGCCGTTGGGCTGGGTCAGGCCTTCGAACACCAGGGCGCAGGCGGCCTTGAACGCCAGCGACGTGTCGAAGTTGCCGGCCATCGGACGATAGAGCGCGTCGCCCGCGTTCTGGCCGTCGACCACCTTGGCCATGCGCTTGAAGGTTTCCATGACTTGGTCGCGGTTGGTCACGCCGTGGCGCAGCCAGTTGGCGATGTGCTGGCTGGAGATGCGCAGGGTGGCGCGGTCTTCCATCAGGCCGACGTTGTGGATGTCCGGCACCTTGGAGCAACCTACGCCTTGGTCGATCCAGCGCACCACGTAGCCCAGGATGCCCTGGACGTTGTTGTCCAGTTCCTGCTGGATGTCCTGCGCGGACCACTTGGACGGGTCTCCGACCGGCACGGTCAGCAGGCCGCCCAGCAAATCATCGCGCACGCTGTCGAGCTTGGTGCGCTCCAGTTCTTGCTGCACGGTCTGCACGTCGACCTGGTGATAGTGCAGCGCATGCAGCGTGGCGGCGGTGGGCGAGGGCACCCAGGCGGTGTTGGCGCCCGCCTTGGGATGGGCGATCTTCTGTTCCAGCATCGCGGCCATCAGGTCCGGCATGGCCCACATGCCCTTGCCAATCTGGGCGCGGCCGCGCAAACCCGCGTCCAGCCCGACCAGCACGTTGTTGCGCTCGTAGGCGGTGATCCAGGCGGTGGACTTCATGTCGCCCTTGCGCAGCATTGGGCCGGCTTCCATGCTGGAGTGCATTTCGTCGCCGGTGCGGTCCAGGAAGCCCGTGTTGATGAAGGCCACGCGCGCGGCGGCGGCCTCGATGCAGGCCTTGAGGTTGATGCTGGTGCGGCGCTCTTCGTCCATGATGCCCATTTTCAGGGTGTTGCGCGGCAGCTTCAGCAGGTCTTCGACACGGTCGAACAATTCGCTGGCGAAGGCGGCTTCGACCGGGCCGTGCATCTTGGGCTTCACGATGTAGACGGAGCCAGTGCGCGAATTCAGCTTGCGCTGGCGGTCTTGCAAGGCGGCCAGGCTGGTGACCACGGCGTCCAGGATGCCTTCGGGGATCTCGCGGCCTTCGCGGTCCAGGATGGCCGGGTTGGTCATCAGGTGGCCGACGTTGCGCACGAACATGAGCGAACGGCCGTGCAGGGTCAGCGGCGAACCGTCGGGGCGCGTGTAGTTGCGGTCGGCGTTGAGCTTGCGGGTGAAGGTCTTGCCGCCCTTGGTGACCTCCTCGGTCAGGTCGCCCTTCATCAGGCCGAGCCAGTTGCGGTAGACGTGGACCTTGTCGTCGGCGTCCACGGCGGCGATGGAGTCCTCGCAGTCCATGATGGTGGTGAGCGCGGCTTCAACCAGCACGTCCTTGACGCCTGCGGCGTCGGTGGCGCCGATGCTGTGGCCGCGGTCGATCTGGATTTCGAAGTGCAGGCCGTTGTTCTTGAGCAGGATGGCCGAGGGGGCGGACGCCTCGCCCTGGTAGCCGGCGAACTGCGCGGGGTTCTTCAGACCTGTGGCGCCGTTGGCCAGCGCCACGCGCAATTGGCCGTTTTCAACGGTATAGCCGCGGGCGTCGGCATGCGAGCCCTGGGCCAGCGGAGCGGCGGTGTCGAGGAAGGCGCGGGCGCGGGCGATGACGGCGGCGCCGCGTTCCGGGTTGTAGCCGTGCCCCGTGTCGCCGGGCGTGGCGGGAATGGCGTCGGTGCCGTAGAGCGCGTCGTACAGGCTGCCCCAGCGCGCGTTGGCGGCGTTCAGCGCGTACCGCGAGTTGGACATGGGCACAACCAGCTGCGGGCCGGCCTGCTGCGAGATTTCGGTGTCGACGTTTTCGGTGGTGGCGCGCACGCTGGCGGGCTGCGGCAGCAGGTAGCCGATGCCTTCCAGGAACTTGCGGTAGGCGGCCGGATCGGCGATGGGGCCGGGATGGGCGCGGTGCCAGGCGTCGAGCTCGGCCTGCAGGCGGTCACGTTCGGCCAGCAGCGCGCGGTTCTTGGGCGCCAGGTCGTCCACCAGGGCCGCGAAGCCTTGCCAGAAGCCGTCGGCATCCAGGCCGGTGCCGGGCAGGGCTTCCTGTTCGATGAATTGGTTGAGATTGGCCGCCACTTGCAGGCCGTGGTGCTGGATGCGTTGAGTCATGCGGTTCTCTAGCGGTAAGGGACTGGCCGACGCCGCGCGCCGGGCGTATCTGGTCCCGACATCATCGTTCGCGTCTGTCTCAATGTCCATATCAAAACCAACTGGTCATACCAGTTTGTGCACTGCCGTATGGGCAAGGCGGTATTTTTTATGGTTTTATATCAGCTACTTACAGAGGTGTTTCTCAAGCGTCCCAGTCGCGGTGCCGCTTGGTCATACCACTGGTGACGGAGAGTGCATGTACGCGGAAACAGAGGAAAAGCCCCGCCAGGTGGCGGACGAGGTCGCCGAGCGGATCGAGCGCCTGATCCTGGACGGGGTGCTGAAGGCCGGCCAGGCGCTGCCTTCCGAACGGCGCCTGACCGAGAAGCTCGGCGTGTCGCGCACGGCGCTGCGCGAAGGGCTGAAGCTGTTGCGCGCGCGCGAGATCATCCATACCGCGCAGGGCAAGGGTTCCTATGTGGCGCATATCTCGAAGGTGGACGCCGGCCCCTTGATGCACTTGTTCAATTCGCAGCCGCGCACGCTCTATGACTTGCTGGAAGTGCGTTCGCTGCTGGAGGCCGAGTCCGCGCGGCTGGCCGCCATACGCGGCACCGAGGCGGACTTCATCATGATCCGCCGCCGCTACGACGAAATGGTGGCGGCCCAAGGCACGGCCACCGACACGGCGACGCATGCGCACCTGGACCATGCTTTCCACCTGGCCATCTGCGAGGCTTCGCACAATCCGGTGCTGGTGCACACGCTTCAATCCCTGACGGATCTGCTGCTGGGATCGGTCTTCGCCTGCGTCAACAACCTGTACCACCGCCAGCCAGAGAAGCGTCAGATCGACCGCCAGCACACGCGGCTGTTCAACGCCGTGACGGCGCGCCAGCCGGAGCAGGCGCGCAAGGCGGCTGCGGACCACGTAGACAGCGTGCGCCAGAGCCTGGCCGATATCGAGCAGGAAGAGCAGCGCCTGGTGCGCGCGACCTTGCGCCTGGAAGGCTGGAGCTAGCGTCCCATCCCGCCGTGAGTTTTTGCGGGATAGGACGCTGGGGGCGGCGCGCGCCCGGATTCAGCGGTCGGCCATGGCGCCGCTGCCCGCCAACGCCAGCGGTTTGCCCGCGTAGACCCGGCCGAAACGGTTGTTGATGAAAGCGTCCAGGTCTATCGCTTCCTGGCCCACGAACCCGCGTTGCGGCAAGGCGCCTTGCGCCACCAGATCCAGCGCGGCGCAGATTCCCGCAGCGGTGGAGAGCTGGATGGCGCTGAGGCGATGGCCGTCGACTTCCGCGCCGAAGATGCGGATGGGGTAGGACTCTTCCTCAAGGCGACCATGGCGGCGCCCGGACGCCGAGGCCTGGATCACGATCACGTCCTGCTCGGTGGTGGGAATGGCGGCTTCGAAGATTTCCTTGAGCAGGTCGCGGCGGTCGCGCAGGCGCAGGTCGTTGAGCAGCAGTTTCATGATGCTGCAGTGGCCCGGGTAGCGCACCGATTTGTAGTCCACGTTGCGGGCGCGGCCGCGCAAGGTGGCGGGCAGGGTGCCCAATCCGCCCGAGGTGTTGAAGGCCTCATACTCCACGCCGTCCAGCGCGAAGGTTTCGTAGCCTTCCAGCGCGGGCACGCTGGTCAGCTGGCCGTCGACGATGGCCTCGCAAGGGTTGCAGTACTCGTTGATCAGCCCTTCGGTGCTCCAGGTCAGGTTGTAGCGCAGGCTGTTGGAGGGATAGCGCGGCAGGGCGCCCACGCGCATGCGCAGGTCGAGCAGCGTGTCGAAGCGGCGCGCCAATGCGTTGCCGACTACGCCGATGAAGCCCGGGGCCAGGCCGCATTGCGGCATCAGCACGCTGCTTGCGGTTTCCGCCAGCGCCTGGATCGCGTGCGTGCTGGCCACGTCTTCGGTCAGGTCGAAATAGTGCACGCCAGCCTTGGCGCACAGGCCGGCCACCGCGGCGGCGCGGTGAAAGGGCAGCGCGTTGATCACCGCGTAGCGTCCTTCGATGCATTGCGCCACGCTGTCGTCATCGGAAATCTGGCGGGTTCCGCAGCCCAGCTCGGCCACGATGCGTAGGCGCTCGGGATTTTGGTCGGCAACCAGCACCGAGTAGCCGCCGCTGCGTTCCAGCATTAGGGCAATGGCGAAACCGATTTTTCCGGCGCCCAGGAGTAGGACGGGCCGGGGAGAGGCGGTGGTCATGGTGCGGCTCCTGCATGGAAGGGGAGTGGGTGAGCTCATCCTATGCGGGGGCGCTGTCGATGTGTAGATGCTAAATAGTCGAATCGGCCGTAGGTAACGTTAATTCGACTTAATTTATTGTCGAAACGTCAAGAACGAAGCCCTCCGGTTTGGGGCCGGAGGGCTTCGGGGCGCTGCCTGGCCGGGGAGGCCAGGGGGGGATCAGCTGCCCAGGGGCGGGTAGTCCAGGTTGCCGAAGGTGACCAGGCCTTCCGACTTGGCCTCAGCCAGTTCGGTGCGGACCTGGGCGCGGGTCAACGAGGTGGCTTGTTCGGCGGCGGCGACGGGCGGGTAGTCCAGATTGCCGAAGGTCACTTCGCCGGCGTTCTTGGCTTGCTGCAGTTCAGCCTGCACTTGCTGCGAGGTCAGGGTCGACTTCGGGGCGATGGCGGCGGGGTAGCCTTCTTCGCCGAAGGTGTATTGGCCCGAGGCCTTGGCTTGTTGCAGTTCGGCTTGGACTTGAGCGCGGGTGGGACCCTGATCAGCCTCGGCGGCTTGGGCGCCGGCAGCCAGAACGGACATCGACAGCATCAAAGCGGTAGCAAGGGTTTTCATGGCAGACCTCCAGTGTCTTGAGCTTGGGAGCCGAACCGCCGGCCTGATTGCCTGGGGGTTCGCTTGCTGTGTCCCGATGAGATGCATTCTGGCCTCAAAACACCCCCGGATAAACCCTGATTCCCTGAAAACATCTTTCCAAAAAAGAGACTAATAGGTTTTCATTTCGCCAAATGGCACCATGGATGGTGGAATTTCCGTTTGATGACACCATAGGAGGTAGTCCACCCGGGAGGGGCGGAGGTCAGGCGGCGGAGGGGGGGAAGTGATGGCGCGCAGCCCCGGACTGATCCGGGGCTGGCAGGAGGGGGGATCAGCGGTTCAGTTCAACCAGCGCGGCGTTGTATTCCGCCTGGGCTTCGTCCAGCTTGCGCTGGGCCTTGTCGATCTTGTCCTGCTTGCCCTTGGCGCGGGCCTGCTTGAGCTCGCTTTCGCGTTCGGCGACCTTGCTTTGCTTCTCGCGCACATCAGCTTCGCGCTGCGATTGCAGGCGGCTGTCGGTGCAGTTTGCTTTGGCTTCGGCCAGGGCTTTGCGCAGCCCGGCTTCGCGGCGGGTATTGTTCTGCGCCTTGGCAGCGGCGATGTCGTTTTCGATTGCGCAGAACTTGGCGGCGCAGCCGCGCTGGGCCGAGCAATCGCTGGCGGCCTGGGCCGGAATGGCCACGAACGCGGCGGCTGCGGCGGCCGTCAAGGCCAGGGATTTGAACAATGAGGGCATGCGTGGTCTCCGGAATGTGTTGCGGAGGCTACATCATGGTCCCAGTCGGCGCCGCGGGCAATGCGCAGCGTCAACGGGGCATCGGCGCGGCCGCTAGTGCGGCGCCGATGCGGCTTTTAGCGGATCAGCGTACCCGCCAGCGCGGCGGCGACCAACAGGGCGCCCAGCCAGAGGTTGGCGCGGAACAGCATGAAGTTGCGGTCGGGCCGCTGGATGTCGAAGACCCACAACTGCCACGCCAAGTGCGCCGCCACGGCCACCATGCCGACCTGATAGGCCCACGACAGTCCGATGGCATAGCCGCCCCAGGCCCACAGCGCGATGGTGGCCAGGTAGAAGCCGCCGATCCAGAGCTTGCCCTGGTCGCCGAAACGCATGGCGGTGGAATGCAGGCCCAGGCTGCGATCGTCGCGCACGTCCACGTAGGCGTAGATGCTGTCGTAGCCGACCTGCCACAGCACCGCGCCCGCCCACATGGCGATGGCGGCCAGCGGCACGTGATTCTGCGTGTCCGACCAGGCCATCAGCATGCCCCAGTTGAAGCAGATGCCCAGCACGACTTGCGGCCAGTACGTGACGCGCTTGCACAGCGGGTAGATGAAGACGAAGGGCAGCACGGCCACGGCCAGCCAGCGGCTCATTTCGTTCAGGAAGAATAGCAGCGACCCGCAGACCAGCAACTGCCCGATGAGGAACCAGACCGCGTTCTTCATCGTGAGCTGGCCGCTGGTCAACGGACGGAAGCGGGTACGCTCGACGTGCTTGTCGAAGTTGCGGTCGCACATGTCGTTGACGGTGCAGCCGATGCCGCGCATCAGCAGCGCGCCCAGCGAGAACACGATCAAACGCCGCAGGTCCGGCAGGCCGCCCGCGGCCTGTACCAGCGCGGCGATGGCCGGCAGCAGGGTCAGCCAGGTGCCGATGGGGCGGTCCAGGCGGCACAGACGGGCATAGGGCCGCCAGGACTTGGGCAGCCAGCGTTCGACCCAGTCGGTGAAGACGATGTCGCTGAGGTCAACGGGGGATGGTTGGGGGGCGCTCACTGTCACGGCGAAACGGAATGGGAAAACCAAGAGCATAAAACAACGGCGGCCGGGCATCGCGCCCGGCCGCCGTTCATGTCCTACAGCACCTACGAGGCACCCGCGTCATATTGCCACTGTCGTGGCGAAAGCGGGGCCGCACGGATCCGGGCTCCGCCGGTCCGTAGCGGCGCCCCCCTGGGGGGAAGCGCCGCAGGCGCTTCGGGGGGGGGGGCCTACTTCACCTCGTCTTTTAGCAGCTTGCCCAGGATCGCAATGCCGCGGCGGATCTTGTCTTCCGGCACGGTGGCGAAGCTCAGGCGCAGCGTGTTGGTCTTGCCGGCGCCGCAGTAGAACGGCGCGCCGGGCACGAACGCCACGTTTTGCGCGATGGCCTTTTCCAGCAGCTTGGTGCTGTCGATGTGGTCGGGCAAGGTCAGCCAGATGAACATGCCGCCTTCAGGCTTGGTCCAGGTGACGGTGTCCGGGAACTCCTGCTTGATGGCTTCCAGCATGCAACTGCCCTGGGCGCGGTAGATTTCGCGCACGTTGGGCAGGTGCTCTTCCAGGAAGCCGTCCTTGACGATCTCGTACACGGCCATCTGCGTCAGCGTGGGCGTGTGCAGGTCGGTGGCTTGCTTGGCCTGCACCAGCTTGTTGATCAGCGGGCGCGCGGCGGCGATGTAGCCCAGGCGCAGGCCGGGGGCCAGCACCTTGGAGAACGTGCCCAGGCGCACCACGTTGGCGCCGTATTCGGCGGCCAGCGCGATCAGGCCGGGCTGCGGTTCGCCCGCGTAGCGCAGTTCGCCGTAGGGGTCGTCCTCGACGATGGTCAGGTTCAGTTCCGCGGCGCGCTTGACCAGCGCGATGCGGCGTTCCAGGTTCAGCGTGCGGCCGGTGGGGTTCTGGAAGTTGGGCAGGGCGTACAGGAAGCGGGCGCCTTCGGCCAGTTCAGGGGTGATGGCTTCCGGGATCAGGCCGCCTTCGTCGGTGGGCACCGGCACGAAGTTGGGCTGGTACAGGCTGAACGATTGCAGCGCGCCCAGGTAGCTGGGGTCTTCGACCAGCACCTTGCTGTCCTTGTCGATCAGCACCTTGCCCAGCAGGTCCAGCGCTTGCTGCGAACCCGACACGATCAGGATCTGGTCGGCGGCGACGCTGGCGCCGGCCTTGTTCAGATCATCGGCAACCCATTGGCGCAGCGGCGCAAAGCCTTCCGTGGGGCCGTACTGCAGGGCGGCGCGGCCGTTGGTGGACAGTACCTTGTCGAATGCCGCGCGAACTACCTCTACCGGGAAGCCGCCGGGCGCCGGCAGGCCGCCGGCGAACGAAATGACTTCGGGGCGCTCGGTGACCTTGAGGATCTCGCGGATGGCGGAGCTGGTGAGTTGCTGGGCGCGTTCCGAAAAGGAAAACGCAGGTTCGAGAGGCTTGTCCATGGAGTGCTTCTTGAAAAAGAAGGGTAGGAAAATACGGGCGGTTGGTCCCTTTGGGTGGCCCGGCGGAAAAACATTCGGAAAAAAACTATTGTCCCACACGGCGGCGGCCCGGCCCCCTTAACGGCCGCAGCCCCTAAAATCACCTGCATCGATAACCGCCTGTACAGTTACATTTTCCATGTTCGAAGCCGCTCCCATCGTCGCCGACTCCAAGGCCGCCCTGTATGCCGGCCTGGTCGCCCAGGCCCGCGCCCTGCTCGACGGCGAGCCCGACCGCATCGCCAACGCCGCCAACCTGAGCGCGCTGGCCTACCAGGCCCTGCCCGACCTGAATTGGGCGGGCTTCTATTTCTATGACGGCACGGAACTGGTGCTGGGCCCCTTCCAGGGCAAGCCGGCTTGCGTGCGCATTCCGCTGAATCGCGGCGTGTGCGGAGCCGCGGCCAGCCAGCGCCAGACGCAGCTGGTGCCCGACGTGCATGCCTTTCCCGGCCACATCGCCTGCGACGCGGCTTCGCGTTCCGAGATCGTGGTGCCGCTGGTCCACCAGGGCCAATTGATCGGCGTGTGGGACGTGGACAGCCCGGTGCCGGATCGTTTCGACGAGGACGACCGCCAGGGCATGGAAGCCCTGTGCGCGGTGTTCCTGGCCAGCCTGGGCTGAGCCGCGGCGGCAGCCGCCGCGCTGCGCGCCGTTGACACGGTTGCGGCCTCCCGGTAGATTCCCGCATCTGCGCTTGCACACCACCGCATCCGTTCCCACATTCATGATTCATCAGGCCAAGCAATCCGCTTTCCCGTTCCGCGCCCAGGGCGTGGTACTGGCTTGCGCCGGCCTGAAATCCAAAAAACAGCCGCTCATCTGACCGGAGCATGCTGTTCCGTCAGATGGGCGACGGAACAGCGGCCTCCTGGCGGCGCTTGGCGCCGTCCGCGCATCCCCTGGCATCCCGAGCACTTCTGTACGGTCCCCAACCACGGTCCGCTTACAACGCAGGAGTGTTCACATGCAATCTCATCATCAATCTCCGATCCAGGGCGTCTGGGTGCCTCTGGTCACGCCGTTTTCCGGCGGCGCCGTGGATGGCGGGGCCTTGCGCCGCCTGGTGCGCCACTATGCCGCCGCGGGCGTGGACGGGCTGGTCGTGTGCGGCAGCACCGGCGAGGCTGCGTCGCTGGACGATGCCGAACAGCTGGCGGTGCTGGACGCCGTGCTGACCGAGGCCGGCAGGCTGCCCGTCATCATGGGCCTGGCGGGCAACCATCATGGACACGTGATGCAGCGCCTGGCCGCCTTCGGCACGCGTCCGTTGGCCGGCATCCTGGCGCCCGCGCCGTACTACGTGCGCCCCGGCCAGGAAGGCGCCGCCGCCTATTTCCGCTGCCTGGCCGATGCCTCGCGCTTCCCCCTGGTGCTCTACGACATTCCCTATCGCACCGGCACGACATTGGATACAGCGACCTTGCTGGCGCTGGCCGCGCATCCCAATATCGCGGCGATCAAGGACTGCGGCGGCTCGCTGGAAAAGACGATCGCGCTGATCGCCGACGGCAACATGCACGTGCTGGCGGGCGAGGACCTGCAGGCGCTGTCCGTGATGAGCCTGGGGGGCGCCGGCATGATCGCGGCCGCGGCACATATCCGCCCCGACCTGTTCGTGGCCATGCACCAGGCCGTGAAGGCGCAGCAGCTGGACTTGGCCCGCAAGCTGTTCCACGCGCTGGTCCCCATCATCCAGCTGACCTTCGCCGAGCCCAATCCCGGTCCCTTGAAGGCGCAACTGGGGCGCCAGGGCCTGCTGAGCGAGGAGCTGCGCATGCCCATGCCGCCCGCCAGCATGGCCTTGGCCGCGCGCATGGACGCCGCCGTGGCGGGGTTGAACCGGCAATATCCTTGCCAGTAGCCCGAACTTGGCGAGCAGTCCGCCAGCTTTGTGGCCTTCGGATTCATTTTGTAATAAATGTCCTACCTGGAAGCTGACGGATTGCTTATCATGCGCCCATTCTCAGGGTGAAACAGAACGTTCATGGCCCAAGCTTTTGTAGCCTTGTCCGCCTGGCAAGTGATGCTGGCGGGCCTGCTTTTCTTCGGCGGCATCTATCTGGTCTTCGGCGCGGCCACCTGGCTGCTGACGCACTACGTCCTGCCGGCGCTGGGCATCGGACGCCCGCTGGATCCGCGTCCGTTGGCGCCGGGCCAGCTGCGGCGCGAGCTCGCGCAATCCGGGCTGTCCATCCTGCTGTTCGGCACGGGCATGATTTTCCCTTGGGGCCTGTTGCAGCTGGGCTGGGCGCACCTGGACCCGGATGCCAGCTGGCAAAAGATCACGCTCGAGATCCTGGTGCTGGTGGCCTGGAACGACGTGCATTTCTGGATCAACCACCGCCTGCTGCACACCAAGCTGCTGCGCCGCTTCCACCTGCCGCATCACCGCTCGGTCGTGACCACGCCGTTCTCGACCTACAGCTTCCATCCCATCGAAGCGCTGATGCTGGGCAACGTGATCATGCTGCCCATGGTGCTGCACGACTTCAGTTTCTGGTCGCTGGCGTCGGTGCCGCTGTTCAGCCTGTTCTTCAATTGCATCGGCCACGCCAACTACGACTTCTTTCCCAACGTGTCCTACGCGCACTGGTTCGCCGCCAGCCGCAGGCATCACCTGCACCACGCCTGCTACAACGGCAACTACGGCTTCCAGTTCACCTTCATGGATCGTCTGTTCCGCACCCGTCTCAAGGCCGAGGCGGCGCAGGCCCAGCTGAATGCTTTCCGGCAGCGAGAATCGCTTGGCGGGCGCGCTTAAGCGGCAGCGCCGCCTGCCGTCGCTGCGCAGCTGGCGCGACTGGCAAAGCCTGGCCTACCTGGCCGCGTTGCCGGCGCTGGCGGCGTGGCAGTGGGTGCACGGCTTCTGGTGGCCGCTGTACGGCCTGATGCTGTTCCTGACCCTGGGCGTGGGCGTCATCCACCACAACCATACGCACATCCGCATGTGGCGCGGACGCTGGACCAACCGCGCGACCGATTTCTGGATCACGCTGCTGCAGGGGCATCCGACCTTCGTGTTCTATCCGGCGCACGTGGCCAACCACCATCGCTACAAGCACGGCGCGCGCGACGTGGCGCGTACCTATCGCTTTGGCGGCGACACCAACCATCTGTGGGGCTACCTGATCCATCCATTGCAGGCGGGTTGGGTGCTGTATCCCTTGTTCTTCGCGTGGCTGGGCCGCTTGTACCGGCATTGGCCGGGCGCCTGGCGCTATTGCATGGCGCAGTACGGCGTATGGTTGGGCCTGTGGGGCGGGCTGCTGGCCGTAAACCCCATGAAGGCGCTGCTGTTCGTCATCGTGCCGCAGCTGCATGGGTTGCACTGGCTGCTGGCTACCAACTACCTGCAGCATGCGCACGCCGACGGCGGGCCTCGGTCCGTCGCGGGCCTGAACTATGCGCGCAATTTCGAAGGGCTGGTCAATCCGCTGCTCTTCAACATCGGCCTGCACACCGCCCACCACGAGCATCCGCGGGCGCACTGGTCCGAACTGACGCGCCTGCACCGCGAGCAATACCGCAACCGCGTGAATCCGGCCTTGAACGAGCCGGGCCTCACGCCCTATATGTTCCGCGTGTTCGTGCTGGGCGCCTTCATGCCGCGCTTTCGCAGCCGTTCATGCATGGCGCCCGAGCACATCCGCTAGCGCCGCACTCCCTACATCCACCAGAGGCCTCTCATGCCCATTGCGTTTCATCGTGTCTACCTGGAAAGCGCCGGCTACTTCATGCCGGGCGAGCCCGTGTCCAACGATGCCATGGACAGCTACATCGCGCCGCTGAACCGCATGTCCAGCCGCATCAAGAGCCGCATCCTGGCCGAGAACGGCATCAAGCAGCGCTACTACGCGATCGATCCCGAGGGCGCCACGGTATTCACCAACGCGCAGCTAGCGGCCAACGCCATCCGCGATTGCCTGCGGCGCAACGACAGCGACCTGTCCGCCGTGTCGCTGCTGGCCAGCGGCTCGTCGGGCGGGGACGCGTTGATGCCGGGTTTCTCGAACATGATCCAGGGCGAGCTGGCCGCGCATCCGATGGAAACCCTGTCGGTGCACGGCATTTGCGCGGCGGGCGTGTCGGCCATCCAGACGGCCGCGCAGGGCGTGGAGCTGGGCGGACACGCCAGCGCCCTGGCGGTGGCCAGCGAGCTGCCGTCGCGGCTGTTCAAGCGCTCGCGCTTCGCGGCGCGCGGCTACGACGCCGACTTCGACGCGCATTTCCTGCGCTGGATGCTGTCGGACGGCGCGGGGGCGGTGTTGTTGGGCAATAGCGGACGGCCCTTGCCGGGCGCCTCGCAAGGCGTGCGCCTGCGTCTGAAGTGGGTGCATCAGCGTTCGTTCTCGGGCGACTATCCGGTGTGCATGCAGCTGGGCCTGTCGGCCGACCGGGCCAAGGGTCATCTGGACTATCCGTCGTGGAACGAGGCCGAGGCCGATGGCGCGCTGTCCTTGCGTCAGGACATCCGCCTGCTGCCGCATCTGTTCGACATCGGCATCCATGAATACGCCAAGCTGGTGCGCGACGGCTGGGTGGATCCGGACCAGGTGGACCACTTCCTGTGCCACTACTCGTCCGAGAAGTTCATTCCCGTGGTGGAAGACTTGATGGAGAAGGCCGGCCTGGTGATCCCGCGTGAACGCTGGTTCAGCAACCTGGCGTGGCGCGGCAATACCGGCGCGGCGTCCATCCTGATCATGCTGGCCGAGTTCCTGGAAACGCGCGAAGTGAAGCCGGGCGAGCAGATCTTCTGCTACATCCCGGAATCGGGCCGTTTCATGGCCGCGTACATGCTGCTGGAAGCCGAAGCCGTGCACGCGCCGCAGATCGCCGTGGGCGCGCCCGCAACGGTCGCCGCGCGCGAGGACGCGAACAGCGACGACGCCGCCGCGATCGCGCCGCCGCACGATCCGGACATGGCGCCGCAAGGCCTGGGCCAGCTGCTGACCGAACTGGCCGCGATCTGGCACGACTACCGTTCGCGCGTGTGGCGCACGCCGGTAGTGCGGCGCCTGCGCAATCGCCAGTTCCAGACGGCCGACTATCTGAACTGGATGGAGAACTGGATTCCGCAGGTGCGCGAAGGCAGCAAGTGGATGCGCGAAGGCGCGGCCTCGCTGTCGGAGCAGTACGCGCCGCTGGCCGCATTGATCGATACGCACGCCGGCGAAGAGCAGAACGATTTCCAGATCCTGTTCCAGGACTACCGCAACGCGGGCGGTCCGGTGGACAGCATCGATGCCCTGCGCCGCAATCCCGGCGGCGAGGCGCTCAACGCCTATCTGCACGGCCTGGCCGCTACGCGCGATCCCATCGGCTTGCTGGGCGCCATCTACATCATCGAGGGCACCGGGCAGCGCATCGTGCCGGCGCTGCTGCCGCTGCTCAAGGCCAGCCTGACGCTGCCGCCCGACGCCTTCCGCTTCCTGGAGTACCACGGCCACAACGACGAGCATCACCTGGCGCGCTGGCTGTCGGCGGTGGAGCTGGCGCTGGACTGCGACGAGGACGGCCGCGCCGAACAGCGCATCGTCGACACCGCGCGCCGCACGGCCGCGCTGTACCTAATGCAGTTCCACCACGTGATGGAAGGCGACGCGTCATGAGCCAAGAGCCCGAATTCCTTGCCAAGCCGCACGATCCCGCCGATCCCAGCCCCTGGCTGGCGCTCTACCTGGACCGCAGCACGCCTCTGCCGGACAAGGTCAAGAAGGCCTGGCTGACGGATTCCAGCTGCGCTTCGCGCCAGTACCTGCTGCCCTTTCTGCGGCCGCTGGCGCGTGCCTTCATCATCCTGATCCAGGTCATCAAGACCTTCCTGCCGCGCCGCTGGTCGCATTCGAAGCTGCTGCACCGCATCCTGGCTTGGGGCTTGAAGCGCTTCGTGTCGCCCGAGGCCAACTGGCTGATCCTGCGCCACTTCCACCTGGGCGCGCAGATACTGTCCTTCATCGCGGCCAACTCGCCGGTGCGTGTCACCACCACGCCGCTGGAGCCGCGCGATATCGACGATCTAAAGGACGAACTCTTCGTCAAGCATGACCTGAACCTGTTCAATTTCGTCATTCGTTTGAACCAGGCGTTGCGCGACGCAGGCGTGGAAATGCATGCGCCGGAACGAGTCGATTTTTCGATGATCCGCGATCCGGACTTGCTGCTAGAAGACATGCCGCAGGGCAAGCTGAACTTCCTGGACCTGCAAAGCGCGATCGAACTCTTCACGCCGTTGTATCAGCTGATGCTGACCGACAACGACTTCTGGCGCGCGGCCAATTCGCTGCAGCTGGACGAGACCATCGGCATCTACGCGGCCAAGCTGCTGGGCGCGCCGCAGCACTTGATCCTGGTCAACAACAACCATCCGCTGGTGCCGATGTCGACCCTGCGCGCGGGCTACCGGCTGGTGCTGCACGGGCTGTCCACCGAGATGCTGCACAGCCTGCTGATGGAAATGAAAGAGGCGCAGCAAGGCGGCGAGCCGCCCGCGCCGATCGCCTGAGGTCTCAGCGCTTTTCCGCGTACACGCCGAAGCGCTGCAACTGCGCTTCGCTGTTGGAGATTTCGCGCAGGCTTTCCTCGCCGCTGTGCGCGACCAGCAGGGCGGCCAGCGTCTGCGCGATGGACAGCGCAGGCACCACCGAGGGAAACAGCGAGGGCGTGTCGTTGGCCACCAGCAGCAGCGCCTTTGCGCCTGGGGCAATCGGCGACACCGCGCTGTCGGTGACCGCCACCACGCCGGCGCCGCGTTCATGCGCGAATTCCACGGCCGTGACTGCCGCCTGCGCATAAGGTGCCTGGCTGAAGGCGATTAGCGCGTCGTCCGGCCCGATGCGGCGCAGTTCATCGGCCAAGGTGCCGCCTACGCCGCTGAGCAACGTGACCTTGTCCAGGAACATGCCGCAGGCGTAGCTGAAGTGATAGGCTGCCGGATACAGGCTGCGCAGGCCGATGACGTAGATGCGGCGCGCGCCCGCCAGCAGGCCGTGTGCGGCCTTCAGCGCGGGCAGGGCGGCGGGGCCGAGGCTGCTGCCCAGGTTGCGCACTTCGGCATCGAGGATGTCGGCGACCAGGCCCGCGTCGGCGTCGTGCTGTGGGCGCTTGCGCAGGGCGGTGGCGCGGCCGGAAAAGCTCGACCCGCCCGCGGCCAGCCAGTCGCGGTACGGCTGGCGGAACGCCTCGTAGGTGTCGAATCCCAGTTGCCGGGCCAGGCGCAGCATGACGCCCGCCTGCACGCCGGCATGGCCGGCCGCGGCGCGCATCGATTCCAGGGCGATGTCGTTGGGATGATCGATCGCATAACGGGCCGCCTGCCGCAGCTTGGGCGGCAGGGCGGAAAACTGGGCTTCGATCAGTTTGTCGATGGCGGCTTTATCCATCTGCGCTCCGGGTAAGGTGCCGCGTATTATGGCGTATCGTCCGCCAGCGCCAGATCGATAGCGCGGGTCAGCGCATCCACCGTGAACGCCAGCTCGTCAGCCGTGCTGAGGTAGGGCGGCGCCAGCAGCACGTGGTCGCCGAGCTTGCCGTCCACGGTGCCGCCGCCCGGATAGCACAGCAGGCCCAGGTCGCGCGCCTGGGCCTTGATGCGTGCATGCAGGCGGCGTTGCGGCGCGAACGCGCGCAGGCTGCCGGGATCCTCGGCCAGTTCCACGCTCCAGAACATGCCGCGGCCGCGGATGTCGGCCACGTGTGGATGCTTTTCCAGGCGCGCCGCCAACATGGCGCCGAACTGCGCGCCCATGTCCGCCACGCGCTCCACCAGCTTGTCGCGCAGCACGATGCGCTGCACCGCGAGCGCCGCGGCGCAGGCCACCGGGTGGCCGACATACGTGTAGCCATGCTGGAACGCGCCCGAGCCCGCGTTGATGGCCCCGATGACGCGGTCATGCGCCAGCACGGCGCCGATCGGCAGATAGCCCCCGCCCAAGCCCTTGGCCAGCGTCAGCAGGTCCGGCACCACGCCTTCCTGTTCGAAGGCGTGATAGCTGCCGGTGCGGCCCAGCCCGCACATGACCTCGTCCAGGATCAAGAGCACGCCGTGGCGGTCGCACACCTGGCGGATCTTGCGGAAGTAGCCGGGTACGGGCGCGACGGTGCCGGCGGTGGCGCCGACCACGGTTTCGGCGATGAAGGCGGACACGGTGTCCGGGCCCAGCCGCAGGATCTCGGCGTCCAGTTCCGCGGCCAGGCGGTCGCTGTACTGCTCGTCCGTTTCGCCGGCCTCGCGGTAATGCAGGGCAAAGCAGGGCGAGACGTGGTGGCTTTCGATCAGCACGGGCTGGTACAGGGCGCGCCGGCCCGCGTTGCCGCCCACCGACAAGGCTGCCAGCGTGTTGCCGTGATAGCTCTGGCGCCGCGCGATGTAGCGGTAGCGTCCCGGCTCGCCGCGTTCAACATGGTATTGGCGCGCCATCTTCAAGGCGGTCTCTACCGCTTCCGAACCGCCCGAAACGAAATAGGCGTTGCCCAGGCCGGCCGGGCTGTTGGCCGCCAGCAGTTCGGCCAGCTCTTCGGCGGCCGGCGTGGTGAAGAAGCTGGTGTGTGCGTACTCCAGCGCGTCCAGCTGCGCAATGGCCGCGGCGCGCACTTCAAGGTGCGCGTGTCCCAGGCACGAGACCGCCGCGCCGCCCGAGGCGTCGAAGTAGCGCCGGCCCTCCTGGTCGACGATGAAGCAGCCTTCGCCTTTGACGGCGACGGGCAGGGGGCTGGCATTGCGATGGATGATGCGGCTCATGATGGGGGGCGGTGACTCGTGGTCTGGTTTGTCAAATAAAACACATGGTATATTTATTGTAAAAATAAACCAAACGGTTTTATTGTCGCATTGGCCGTTGCATCGTCATCATTCGCTCAAGGGGGCGTCATGAAGTTTTCCCATCTGTTGCGTGGCTGGACTCTAGGGATTGCGGCGGCTGCCGCGTTGGGCGCGGCCGGGCAGGCCGGCGCCGCCTGGCCGGAACAGCCGGTGCGGCTGGTGGTGCCGTTCGCCGCCGGCGGCACGACCGACCTGCTGGGCCGCCTGATGGCCGAGGGTCTGGGCGCCGAACTCGGCCAATCCGTGGTGGTGGTCAACAAGGCCGGCGCGGGCGGCAGCCTGGGCGCGTCCGAGGTGGCGCACGCGCAGCCGGACGGCTACACCCTGCTGCTGGGCACGCCCGGCACGCAGATCATCAATGCCTACGTCTACAAGAAGATCGGCTACGACCCGGTCAAGGACTTCGCGCCGGTCGCCTATGTGGCGCAGGTGCCCAACGTGGTGCTGACGCATCCCGGGTCCGGCCTGAAGAACATGGACGACCTGCTGCGCACCGCGCGCGCGGAGCCCGGGCGGCTGAACTGGGGTTCGCCGGGCGTGGGCAGTTCGGGCCATCTGGCGCTGGAGATGATCAAGCGCATGGGCAAGGTGGACATCCGCCACGTGCCGTACAAGGGCGCCAGCCAGGCCAACAATGACCTGCTGGGCGGGCAGATCGATCTGTCCGCCGACAACCTGCCCACCGCCTTGCCCTTGATCAAGGCGGGCAAGCTGGTGGCTCTGGGCGTGACTTCGGCCCAGCCGGTGCCCGCCGCGCCGGGCGTGGCCGCCATCGCGCAGTCCGTGCCGGGCTTCGAGCTGACCTCCTGGTTCGTGGTGATGGCGCCCGCCGGCACGCCGCAAGCGGTCATCGACAAGCTCAACGCCGCCGCCCAGCGCGTGCTGGATGCGCCCGCCACGCGTGAACGGCTGGCAACCTTGGCCGCGCAGCCCATCGGCGGCACGCCGCAAGCCTTGGCGCAGCATCTGCAGACCGAGCGCGAGAAGTACCGCGTCCTGATCGAAGGCACCGACATCCGTCCGGAATAAGCGGGGAAACGCATGGGCAAGGGCATGAAGAAAAGGCTGGCGGTGGCGCGCTTCTGGTACGAAGGCAACGCCTTCTGCCCGGTGCCCTGCACCATGGCGGATTTCGAACGGCGCGAGTGGCGCAAGGGCGGCGACGCCCTGGCCGCCGCCGCTGGCACGGCCACCGAACTGGGTGAAGTGGCCGAGTTCGCCCGCGCGCATCCGGATTGGGAGGTCGTGGCCCTGCGCTGCGCATCCGCCCTGCCTGGCGGGTCGATAGCAGACGCCGTGCACCGCGCCTTTACCGAAGAGGTACTGGCCGAGCTGGCCGCGGATGACGCCGGCTGGGACGCCGTCTACCTGTCGTTGCACGGCGCCGCCATCACCGACCTGCGCCAGACGCCCGACCTGGACTTCGTGCGCGCCGTGCGGGCCCTGTTGCCCGGCGTTCCCCTGGGCGCGAGCTTCGACCTGCACGCCAACCTGGCCCCTGAACTGGGCAGCCTGCTGGATTGCGCCAGCGGCTACAAGACTTATCCCCACATCGACATGCGCGAGGCGGCGGGGCGGGTGCTCGACATGTTGCTGCGCGCGCAGGCCGGCACGCTGTCGCCGCGGGTGCTGGTGACCAAGCCGGATTTGCTGTTGTCCAGCTTCAACATGCGCACCGATGCCGGTCCGATGCGCGAGCTGCAGGATCTTGCCGCAGCGCAGGTACGAGAAGGCGTGGCCGAAGTCTCGGTGTTCGGCGGCTTTCCGTACGCGGATACCGTCGATACCGGCGCATCGGTGCTGGTGGTGGCCGACACGGTCCGCGATGCCGCGGGCGCGCAGGCGCAGGCCGCGGCCGAGACCATGATGGCCGCCATGCGGCGGTTGGCGCCTGCGTTTGCGGTCACCTTGCCGACGCCGCAAGAGGGCCTGGCGCAAGCCGTGGAGGCGGCGCGCGCCGGCGGCCTGGTGGCCGTCACCGATCCGGGCGACAACCCGCTGTCGGGAGGCGTCTGCGACACACCGGAACTGTTCCGCGCCTTGCTGGATGCGCAGATCGATCTGTCTTGCGTGTTCGCCAGCTTCGCGGATCCGGATGCGGTTAGGCGCGCGTACGAAGCGGGTCTGGGCGGCGATTGCGAACTGGACCTGGGCGGCCGCGTAAGCCGCGATTTCGGTCCGCCAGTGCGCGCGGCATTCCGGGTCGAACGCTACACCGACGGCGAATTCAGCAACACCGGGCCGATGGAAACGGGCGTTCGCACGCGTTGCGGTCGCACCGCGCTGCTGTCGCTGCGCGACCGGCCCAACGTGCAGGTCATCATTACCGAACTGGTGGCGCCGGCCAACGATCCGGGCTTCTTCACCCTGCATGGCATCGACCTCAATCAGGTGCGGCTGCTGTGCGTGAAGGCCAAGAACCACTTCCGCGCGGCCTTCCTGCCGCTGTGCGCCGCGATCATCGACGTCGACGCGCCCGGACCCTCGGCGCTGGACCTGCGGCTGCTGCCGTTCCGGCATGCGCGCCAGGGCGCAGCCAACGACGCGTAAGACTGGCGGAAATAGCGGCGCGGATCCGCGCGCCTTGGTGTTGACCCTGCGTTACACGGCAAGGGCCTTGCGCTATATTGCGACCCTTGCCCCGCAGGCCCGCCGGGCGGCGTCCGCGCTGTCGTATCCCTCTTCCGGAAGTCGTTTACATGCCCCAGACACTTGAAGTCATCGCCACTCTCCTGTTCGCAGTGGCGGTTCTTCATACCTTCTCGGTTCCCTTCTTCGCGCGGCTCGCGCATCGTGGCGGACCGCATGCGGGCATCTGGCATCTGTTCTCCGAAGTCGAGGCCGTGTTTGGCGTCTGGGCCTTCGTGCTGATCGTGGCGATGGCGGCGCTGTCGGGTCCGTCGCATGCCATCGAGTACATGGACACGCGCAACTTCACCGAGCCGCTGTTCGTCTTTGTGATCATGGTGGTGGCGGCCAGCCGGCCGATCCTTGAACTGGTGGGGACGCTGGTGCGGCTGGTGGCGCGGGTGCTGCCGCTGCCGCGCGAACTCGCCACCTTCTTCGTCGTGATGTCGTTGGTACCGCTGGGCGGCTCCTTCATCACCGAACCGGCCGCCATGACGCTGGCTGCCATCCTGTTGCGCGACGCTTACTTCCGCAGCAGCGGGCGCGCGGGCTTCAAGTACCTGACTCTTGGCGTGCTGTTCGTCAACGTCTCCATCGGCGGCGTGCTGACCTCCTATGCCGCGCCGCCCGTGCTGATGGTGGCCTCCACCTTCGGCTGGGACTCGGCCTTCATGGCCCAGCACTTCGGCTGGCGCGCCGCGATCGCGGTCTGCCTGAACGCGGCCCTCCTGACCTTCATCTGCCGTAAGGCGCTGCTGGAGCGCTCGGTGGGCACGGGCGGCGGCGTGGACGCGCCGGAAGGCGGCGATGCGCGCGGACCGGTGCCGCTGCTGGTCATGCTGGTGCATCTGGTCTTCCTGGTCGCCGTGGTGCTCAGCGCGCACCATCCGGCCATCTTCCTGGGCTTGTTGATGATGTTCATCGGCTTTGCCGAAGCCTATAAGCGCTACCAGAGCCGTCTGATGATCAAGGAAGGCCTGATGGTGGGCTTCTTCCTGGCCGGCCTGGTGGTGCTGGGCGGCCTGCAGAAATGGTGGCTGCAGGACCTGCTGGGCGGGCTCGAGCCCTTCGTGCTGTTCTGGGGCGCCACCGCGCTCACCGCCATTACCGACAACGCCGCGCTGACCTACCTGGGTTCGCTGGTCGAAGGCACCAACGAGGCCTGGCGCTACATGCTGGTGGCCGGCGCGGTCACGGGCGGGGGCCTGACGGTGATCGCCAACGCGCCCAACCCGGCCGGCTTCGCCATCCTGAAGAACCACTTCCCGGACGGCAGCATTTCGTCGGGGCGGCTGTTCCTGTCGGCCCTGGCGCCGACCCTGGTGGCGGCCGTCATGTTCCTGCTTCCCGTATAGGGCGACGGGGCCGGAAAACCGGCTGGCGGCGTCCTTGAGGCGCCGCCCCAGGTGGGCTGCCGGGGGCGGACACCGGCCGTTCACGAAAAACCGCTAAAATTCAAGACTTTCCCGTATTTTTTCCGGCCTTGCCCGCCCGCCGCTTCCGTTCGGATTCAATCCGGCCCCGGACATCGCGTCCGGCGACAGCGGCTTTTGATACGCCGGGCCCGCGCCTGGGAGTCCTAGATGCCCATTTACGCTTACAAGTGCAGCGCCTGCGGCCATGCCAAAGACGTCTTGCAGAAGATTTCCGATGCGCCGCTTTCGGTTTGCCCCGAATGCGGCCAAAGCACGTTCTCCAAGCAGGTGACCGCGGCTGGATTCCAGCTCAAGGGCTCCGGCTGGTATGTCACGGACTTCCGCGGCAACGGCAACGGCAACGGCGCCAGCCAGGGTGCGGCTGCGGCCAGCACGCCGGCGGCGTCCGCTGAAAGCGCCGCGCCTGCCGCCGCGCCCGCAGCTCCGGCCGCCCCGGCGACGCCTGCCGCCGGTAGCGCCGCCTCCTAGAGCACACGCGATGCGTATGCGCGTCATCAAGAAGTACTTCATCACCGGCCTGCTGATCTGGGTTCCCCTGGTCATCACGGTGTGGGTGCTGGGCTTGCTGGTTGCGACCCTCGAAGGGTTCGTGCCCGGCTTCCTGTCGTCCGAATCGCTGTTCGGCATCGACATTCCCGGCTTCCGCTTCGTGCTGGTCATCGTGGTGGTGCTTCTGACGGGCGTGTTCGCCGCCAACCTGATCGGCCGCACCATGGTGGACCAGTGGGAAAATATGCTGGGCCGCATACCCCTGGTGCGCTCGATCTACAACTCGGTCAAGCAGGTCAGCGATACCGTGCTTGCGCCCAACGGCCAGGCGTTCCGCCGCGCGGTGCTGGTGCAGTATCCGCGCGCGGGCAGCTGGACCATTGCTTTCGTTACCGGCACGCCTAGCGGCGAAGTGGCCGACCGGTTGCCCGGCGACCACATCAGCGTGTACGTGCCGACCACGCCGAATCCCACGTCCGGCTTTTTCCTGATGGTCCCGCGCGCCGACGCGATCGATCTTCAGATGAGCGTGGACGCGGCATTGAAGTACATCGTTTCCATGGGCGTAGTCGCCCCGGTTCAGGCGGCGACGCCTGCGGACCGGCCGGCCGCTCCCGTCCCGGCTCCTGGCGTGCAGGACACGCCTCGCGCCGATTCGTAACCCTTACGCTATAACCAAGCACATAAACGGAGTCATCCCGCATGCGTACCTGCTACACCGGCCAGGTTTGCCGTGACCATCTCGGCCAGACCGTCACCCTGTACGGCTGGGTGAACCGCCGCCGCGACCACGGCGGGGTCATCTTCATCGACCTGCGCGACCGCGCGGGCCTGGCGCAGATCGTGTTCGATCCGGACAACGCCGCCTTCGCCACCGCGGAGCGCCTGCGCAACGAATTCTGCGTCCGCGTCACCGGCCTGGTGCGCGAGCGTCCGGCGGGCACCGCCAACGCCGAACTGGCTTCGGGTGAAATCGAAGTGCTCTGCAAGGAAGTCGAGATCCTGAACGCGTCGGTCACGCCGCCGTTCCAGCTGGATGACGACAACCTCTCGGAAACGACGCGCCTCACGCATCGCGTGCTGGACCTGCGCCGTCCGCAGATGCAGCGCAATCTGATGCTGCGCTATCGCGTGTCGATCGAAACGCGCAAGTTCCTGGACCAGCTGGGTTTCATCGACATCGAAACCCCGATGCTGGCCAAGAGCACGCCCGAAGGCGCGCGCGACTACCTGGTGCCCTCGCGTGTGAACGCTGGCCATTTCTTCGCGTTGCCGCAATCGCCGCAGCTGTTCAAGCAGATGCTGATGGTGTCGGGCTTTGACCGCTACTACCAGATCACCAAGTGCTTCCGCGACGAAGACCTGCGCGCCGATCGCCAGCCTGAATTCACCCAGATCGACTGCGAAACCTCGTTCCTGAACGAGTTCGAGATCCGTGAAATCTTCGAGAACCTGATCCGCCACGTGTTCAAGGTGGTGCAGGGCGTCGACCTGGCTTCGCCGTTCCCGATCATGCCGTGGACCGAAGCCATGCGTCGCTACGGTTCGGACAAGCCGGACCTGCGCGTGAAGCTCGAATTCACTGACATGACCGACGTCATGCGCGATGTGGACTTCAAGGTGTTCGCCGCCGCCGCCACGGCGCCCGGCAGCCGCGTGGTCGCCTTGCGCGTGCCCGGCGGCGCCGAAATGTCGCGCAGCGAGATCGACGGCTACACCCAGTTCGTCGGCATCTATGGCGCCAAGGGCCTGGCCTACATCAAGGTCAACGAAGTGGCCAAGGGCCGTGAAGGCCTGCAATCGCCCATCGTCAAGAACCTGCATGACGCTGCCCTGGCCGAACTGGTCAAGCGCACCGGCGCGCAAGATGGCGACATCATTTTCTTCGGCGCGGATCGCGAGAAGGTCGTCAACGACGCCATCGGCGCGCTGCGCGTGAAGATCGGTCACAGCGAATTCGGCAAAAAGACGGGCTTGTTCGAAGCCGGTTGGCAGCCGCTGTGGGTGGTCGACTTCCCGATGTTCGAGTACGACGAGGAAGACGGCCGCTACACCGCCGCCCACCACCCCTTCACCAGCCCGAAGGATGGCCACGAAGACTTCCTGGAAACCGATCCCAGCAAGGCGTTCGCCAAGGCTTACGACATGGTGCTGAACGGTTGGGAAATCGGCGGCGGCTCGGTCCGTATCCACCGCGAAGAAGTGCAGAGCAAGGTGTTCCGCGCGCTCAAGATCGGCGCCGAGGAAGCACGCGAGAAGTTCGGCTACCTGCTGGATGCGCTGCAGTATGGCGCGCCTCCCCATGGCGGCATCGCCTTCGGCCTGGACCGCATCGTCACGATGATGACCGGCGCCGAATCGATCCGCGACGTGATCGCCTTCCCGAAGACCCAGCGTGCCCAGGATCTGCTGACTCAGGCGCCCTCGGAAGTCGACGAGAAGCAGTTGCGCGAACTGCACATCCGCTTGCGCAACGTAGAGCCGAAGTGACCCCCCCCGAAGCGCCGTAGGCGCTTCCCCCCCAGGGGGGCGCCGCTACGGACCGGCGGAGCCCGGATCCGTGCGGCCCGGCTTGGGGGGCGTTGTTTGCTTGCGGCGTGGGGTGCTCGACTGGGCGCTGGGACCTGTTGCTGCTTGAGGGCGGGGTGTGCGCCGCGGCGGTGGGAACGGTCTTCTGAATTGGAGTAATCTGGCAAACGCCGCCTGATTTTGGCGGTGCTGGCCGGGCTTCTTTTTTGCGGTGGCCGGCGGTTCCCCAGTTTTGAAAGGCGCCATTTTCCATGTCGCTCATCCGCGTCGTCAGCTACAACATACACAAGGGCCGCTCGGCATTGGGCCGGCGCGACTCCCTGAACGAATTGCGTCTGGGCCTTTATGGCCTGCGTCCGGATCTGGTCTTCCTGCAGGAAGTCCAGGGCCGCAACGAGCAGAAATCGCTGCTCGATGCCCAGCACGAATCCCTTGCCGCCGCCTTGCGGCTGGATGTGGCTTATGGCCGCAATGCCATCCGCCACGAGACGGACCATGGCAACGCGCTGTTGTCGCGCTTTCCCATTCTTGACCACGAAAATCTGGATATTTCCGACCACCGGCTGGAGCAGCGCGGGTTGTTGCACGCGCGCATCGAGCTGGGCGGGCGTGCCGTGCATTGCTTCGTCGTACACCTGGGCCTGTTCGCCGGCAGCCGCAGCCGCCAGATCCTGGCCTTGACCGAGCGCATCCGGCGCATGGTGCCGGATGGCGAGCCCATCCTGATCGCGGGCGATTTCAATGATTGGGGCGATCGCCTGGCGCCGCTGTTCGTGCAGCAGCTGGGCCTGTACGAAGTGTTCTCGCATGCGCCACGCAGCCATGGCGGCGAATTGCCGCGCCTGCGCGATTCGGTCAAGCGCCTGAGCAATGCCCTGCGCGGGCTGCCCAATGGCGGCGTCTCCGTCATGGAGCGCACCAACCAGCTCGGCATGGGCGACAGTTCGCGCCTGCTGCTGCCGCCGCCGCGCACCTTCCCCGCGGTATTCCCGTGGTTCCGCCTGGACCGCATCTACCAGCGCGGCTTCGCCGTGCGCAGCGCCCGCGTGCTGCGCGGCCGCGAATGGGCCAGGCTTTCTGATCATTCCCCCTTGCTGGCCGAGCTGGAACTGCCGTGAGGGCAGAGCAGTCCAAGCTGGACTGGACGCAGGGCAACGACATTCGGTTGCTCCAGAACGGCGCCGACTTCTTTCCCGCGCTGTGCGCGGCCATCGACGCCGCCCAGGTCAGCGTGCACCTGGAAACCTACATCTTCACGCCGGACCGCACCGGCTCGCAGGTGCTGGACTGCCTGGAGGCCGCCGTGCGGCGCGGGGTCAAAGTGCGGGTGGTGCTGGACGGCTTCGGCAGCGCCGAGTTCGTCGATCCCTTGCGCACGCGCCTGACCAACGCTGGTGCGCAGTGCCGCATTTTCCGCCCCGAGCCGCGCTGGTTCGCGCGCTACATTCCATCGCGCAGCCGCCTGCGGCGCTTGCACCGCAAGGTTACGGTGGTGGATGGACGCATCGCCTTCATCGGCGGCATCAACATCATCGACGACTACGATGACCAGGACCCGACGGACGGCATCACGGGGCCGCGCTTCGATTTCGCGGTGCAGGTGCAGGGACCGCTGGTCACCGAAGCCTCCTATGCCCAGGAACTGCTGTGGGTACGGCTGAACTGGGCGCGCCTGCGGCGCCATCCGCGCGACTGGAACCGCATGCGCCTGCTGAAGCCGCGCCACGCTTCCGTTGCGCCCTGTGGCGACCTGCGCGCGGCGCTGGTGCTGCGCGACAACCTGCGCTTCCGCCAGACCTTCGAACGCGCCTACCTGTACGGCATCGCGCATGCGCGCCGCGACATCCTCATTGCCAACGCCTATTTCTTCCCCGGCCGCCAGTTCCGCCGCGCGCTCGCCAAGGCCGCCGCGCGTGGCGTGCGCGTGCGCCTGCTGCTGCAAGGCAAGATCGAATACCGCATGCAGTACCACGCCACGCGCTCGCTGTACGACCAGCTACTGCGCGACGGCATCGAGATCTACGAATACATGCCGAGCTACCTGCACGCCAAGGTGGCAGTCATCGACAACGTGGCGACGGTGGGGTCGTCCAACCTGGACCCCTTCAGCCTGCTGCTGGCGCGCGAAGCCAACGTGGTGGTGGACGACCAGCCCTTTTCCTGGGACCTGCAGGAACGGCTGGAGGCGGCCATCCGGGAGGGCGGGCGCTTCATTCGGCCGATCGAATACCAGCGCCGCGGATGGTTGCGGCGTTGGGTCGACGCGGTTTCCTATACGCTGCTGCGCATCGGGGTGGCGTTGACGGGGACCTCGGACAAGTACTGATCCGGAGTGTGCACTGCCCGTCGCCGCGCAGATTGCCGTTGCTTGCTCCAGATCGATGGCAACCGATACCTATAGATTCCGGGAGATAGCGGTAGCCAAGTCCTGGATGATAAATCCCTGGTGTGGCATGCGCCGAACGCATTAGTCAGTTTTGCAAGACGATGTTGGAGCAGGCATTTAACGCATGTCAGCGTCCTTAGGGGTTATTCCGCATATGTTGTTGCCATCGTTTCACGGGTGCTAGAATTTCGCCGGTTTTCGGGGCACAGCTATTGGGCGGTTGCCCATTTTTTTTGAGGGACTGATGATTGCCGCGATGGAGGCCCAGCGCAGTTGGAAATCGGTACTGACGCTAGGAGTGGCGTTTTTTGGGGCGAGTACCGCCGCGATCGCTCTCTATTGGTTCTGGACCTTGAGCGGTCGTGGGGTGGAACTCAGTGACGAGGCGTTCTACCTGCTGTGGATGCGCGATCCATGGCAATACCACGCGTCAGCCACGCAGTTCGGTTTTATCTATCACCCTCTGTACGTCCTATTGTCCGGCGACGTCACCATGTTGCGTTGGTTTACCTATCTGGTGACGTTTGCATTGGCTGCGTTGTTGGGCGGGCTGGTGATGTGGCGGTCGTCGCCGTTCAAGGGCGGCTGGAGTTTGAGTGGCACGCTGTGCGTTGCCCTGATGCTGGGCTCCATGGCGCTGCTTACGGTGGGCCCGTGGATTCCCACGCCGAACTACAACATACTGAATTCCCAGGGCCTGACCATGGGCGTGATTGGATATGTGCTGGCAGACAGGACGGCCAGCAGGACCAGCACGCTTGGGTGGTTCTGTCTTGTCATCGGTTGTTGGCTGATCTTCATGGCGAAGCCCACTTCCGCGGTGGCGTTCGCAATCCTGGCGTTCACATGTCTTTGCGTCACTAGGCAAGTCAATTGGCGCCTGCTGGGCCTGGCATGCTTGCTTGGCGGGGCGCTGTTGACGGCTAGTGCATTGCTGGAGGATGGCTCGATATATCGGTTCGCGGATAGGCTGAAGAATGGCGCTGCGATGTATCAAATACTGGGTGCGCAGCATGACTACGTGTCAATGTTCAGAGCCGACATCATCGCCATGAGCGAGTATGAGTGGCATCTTTGCCTAATATTGGCCCTGGCAACGATTCTCGTGCTCCTGGTTCAGCCGCTTCGCGCTTTCGGCCTTGTCGGCTCCTTGACTTTGGTGGTTGTAGCGAGTGTCCTGGCCATGATGGCCATGGCCGGCTATTCGCTGATAAATGGGTCGTTGACCATCTTCCGTAACGTCGTTTTTCTCGCTGTGCCGGCTGGAGCCGCAGTTGCAGTAGTGGTGCGGGCGCTGGTTGGCTACGCTCCTTGGCCGTCTTTCCGCCAAGTCGTCCTGGCGGCCCTATTGCTGTTAGTGCCACACCTGTCCGCTTTCGGTACCGCAGCAAACTACTGGCCGGCAGCTGGGTCGAATGCCATGTTTTGGGGGCTCAGCGCTGTTGCCTTGGTAGTGCCAGGACGGCGGGAGGAGGGGGCCTGGATTGCTACCCTGCCCATCTCCGCCTTTCTTCAGTTTGGAGCGGTTTGCCTACTTGGATTGACTGTTTTGGCACCGTATCGCCAGAGCGTACCTCTGGTTGACCAACATGCTAGACTCCTTCTAACGCCAGGGACTCGGCCCTTGCAGGTAGCCGAGCCAGTGGAACGGTACATCAGCAACCTGCGTGATTTGGCAAGGGGAAGTGGGTTCGTGGCGGGAACACCTGTCATAGACCTCACTGGGCGCTCTCCGGGTACAGTCTACGCGCTGGGAGGGAACGCCATCGGGCAACCTTGGATGGTCGGCGGTTATCCCGGCAGCCAGGATCTGGCTAGAGTCATGCTGGACACTGTGCCATGCAAACAGATGGCTGAGGCATGGCTGCTGGCAGAACCCGAGGGAGTCCGACCGATGCCTTTAGGTCTATTACCAGAGTTGGGGATTGACCTTTCAAGAGATTACGCCTTGATTGGTACGGTTATGTCGCCCAAAGGGGAAGTTGCGGCTAGTTATAGTCAATTTCTCTACAAACCCACCCGAGAGCTCAAGGCGGCGGTTGCGGCGTGCGACGCTGCGCGGGAGAGCAGGGGTTCGGTGCGTAGGCCTTGAGTTTCTTGAGAAAGCACCGACACATGGGGCCGTCGCAAGGTTCTTAATCCGGTATGGTAAATCCGCTGCGAGCTAGTGACGAACTAGTGCGCTCTCTCTTCTTGAGCCTTGTCGTATGACTAACAAGACAGCCGTCGGTGGCCGACTGCCGGAGGTAGCATCGCTGCCTGCCGCCATTTTCAAGGCGCGTAGGCGCTTACTGACGATGCATCACCGTGCACGTGCGGGCCATATCGGAGGGAATCTGTCCTGCCTGGACGCGATGATTGCCCTGCATCTTCTGATCATGCGTCCGCAAGATCGTTTCGTACTCTCCAAGGGTCATTCGGCTGGCGCGCTCTATGTGGCGCTTTGGAGCATTGGATTGCTGACCGATGCGCAACTCGACACGTTCTGCCAGGATGGAACTCAATTGCCGGGCCATCCTTCGGGCACTGGGGTCCCAGGCCTGATGTTTTCGACAGGCAGTCTAGGGCACGGTCCTTCATTGGCTGCCGGATTGGCGCTCGCTGCGCGTCATCAGAAGAGTGGCCGCCACATCTATTGTCTCTGCTCGGATGGCGAGTGGCAGGAGGGATCCTGCTGGGAAGCCTTGATATTCGCGGTCCATCAGAAGCTGGACAATTTGACGATCGTAATTGACCAGAACGGTCTGCAGGGGTTTGGATCTACGCATGATGTCATTTCGTGCAATGACTTGGCACCGCGGTTGATGTCGTTTGGTGCTCACGTCGTGAGTGCCGATGGACACGATCCAGAGGCGCTGCAGAGTACTCTTGCGTCGCGCCATCCAGGTAAGCCGGCGATCATCGTACTGAATACGATAAAGGGCCGGGGTCTGCACAACGAAAACTTGATGGAATCCCATTATTTGCCGCTTTCGGACGATCTTTTTGCGGCAGCGTGCATGCGTTTGGATGATGAGGCAGCCAGCTCATGAGAGTCGCATTCGCTCAGGCAATTATCGCGCAATATAAAGACGATCCGAGTGCATTCTTTCTTACAGGCGATCTGGGTTTCATGGCGCTTGAGGAAGTGCGGGAGTCATTGGGCCCCCGGTTTGTGAACATGGGTGTGTCCGAACAAAACATGGTGGGCGTGGCGGCGGGGCTGGCGCGCGAAGGACTCAAACCATTTGTGTATAGCATTGCTCCATTTTGCTACGCACGCCCATATGAACAGATCCGGAATGACATCTGCTTTGGGCAGCTATCAGTATGCCTGGTCGGTAACGGAGGCGGCTACGCCTACGGTTACATGGGGCCAACACACCACGCTCTGGAAGATTGTGCGGCGATGAACGCACTGGGTGTGCGCGTTTTGGTGCCGGCCTTCGACGATGATTTGCCGACGCTCATTTCCCACATTCATGGTCCGACATATCTGCGTTTAGGCTACGACGCCCGGCCTAAAGGCGCGACGGTGGAACCGTACGCAGCCTGGCGTAAGGTGCTCCCTGGCGACCACGGCATACTGCTGGCGCTTGGTCCATTGGCTGGAGTGGCATGGGAGGCGCTGCAGGGATTGCCGAAGGAGTGGCGACCGGCGGTGTGGGCGGTATGCGAGCTGCCGTTTGGCGACGTGCCCGTGGAAATCCTTGCCGTCATAGCCTCTGGGCAGGCTGTTTACATCGTCGAGGAGCACGTGGCCGCCGGCGGGCTCGGCATGCAGTTTTCTTTGGCATTGGCTACTAGAGCGTGCGTGCCGGCAAGTTTCAACCATCGCCATGCGTCCGGGCATGCCGTGAGGGAGTTTGGATCCCAGGCTTTTCATCGGGCGCAATGTGGTTTGGACGTTGGGGGCATCTTGGCAATGGTGGAAGGAACGTGATTGACATCGGGGCGAAACTACGCGATGTGCCGGGCCCTATTTTGGTTATAGGTGCAAGCGGCTTTATCGGTGCGAATTTGCTGCGTCAATTGCTGCACCAGCGGAATGATGTGGTGGGGACCACTTTCTCTGGCGACTCATGGCGGCTGAGCGGTGTCCAGACGACCAATCTCATATTCATGAATCTACAAGACGTAGACAGCATGAGAATGGTGTTGGATCGTGTCAATCCCAAGACCATATTCGACTGTTCATCATTCGGTGCCTATTCCTTCGAACAAGACAAAGCGCGCATCCATGCAACGAATTACCTGAGCTTTATTCAACTGATGGAGCTCGTTTTGGCGAGGGAGTTGACAGCATTCGTGCATGCGGGAAGCTCCTCAGAATACGGATTGAATTCTGCCGGTCCCAGAGAAGACGCCGCACTAATTCCGAATAGCGACTACGCGGTCAGCAAAGCCGCGACAACGCAAGCCATCACCTATTACGGTAAAGTGAAGGGCGTGCCTGTCGTCAATTTGCGGCTGTATTCCGTATATGGCCCCTATGAGGATTCGTCACGCTTGATTCCGGCGCTGTGCCACAACGCTGAGAACGGAGAGTTGCCGGTATTCGCAGGAGCCGAGATTTCGCGAGATTTTGTTCATGTGGACGACGTGGTGCTGGCATTTGCCAATGCCGCTCTGGCGATGAGGCAGGAGATCGCTGGTGAATCTTTCAATATAGGAACGGGCGTCGAAACCACATTGAAGGCTTTGGCGAACACAGCCACCGAGATTTTCTCCCTTAGTGCAAAGCCACGATTTAATGTGGCTGCAGGCAGGGCGTGGGATGTAGATAATTGGTTTGCCGACATCAGCAAGGCTAGACAGAAGCTGGGCTGGGAACCAAGCGTGCCACTGCGGGAGGGATTGCGTCGTACGCGTAATTGGTGGCAGGAATATCTGCAATCGTCCGGTTTGCCGTTCGATGCCCTCACGAAGAAGAGCAAGATTCGCGAAGGGAAATACTCCGTTTCGGCGATCATCGCGTGTTATAGGGATGCACAAGCTATTCCTATCATGCACGATAGGTTGGTCCGGGTTTTCACCGATCTGGGTGTGGATTACCAGATAATATTCGTGAACGATAATTCACCGGATGACTCAGCAGAGATAATCCGAGAAATATCCGCGCGCGATTCGCATGTTTTGGGTATCACTCATTCTAGAAATTTCGGTTCGCAGGCGGCCTTTCGTAGTGGTATGGAACTGGCCAGTAAGCAAGCGTGTGTTTTGCTTGACGGTGATCTGCAGGATCCGCCGGAACTGATAGCGTCATTTGTGGCGGAGTGGCGGGCTGGGGCGGATGTTGTGTATGGACGTCGAATCAAGAGGGATATGCCCCCCTGGTTGGAGGCGTGCTATAGAGGATTTTATAAGTTGTTCAGCGCCCTGAGCGAAGTGCCCATTCCGCGGAATGCTGGCGACTTCTCGCTTATGGATCGCACGGTGGTTCGGTGGATCCTTAACTGTCAAGAGCGGGACTCATTCCTGCGTGGATTGCGCGCCTACGTGGGGTTCAATCAAGTTGGGGTTGACTACGTGCGGCCCGAGCGAATGTTCGGCATCAGCACTAATAATTGGATAAAGAACATCGGCTGGGCGAAGAAGGCGATCTTCTCATTTTCCAGGATGCCGTTGCACTTGTTGACTGCCTTCGGAGGGCTTGCGTTCGTCGGTACCGTGCTGCTCGCTTTGATTAGTATTGGTATTCGAATTTTCGATGCTGAGTCTGTGCCAAAAGGGGTAACTTTTCTATCATTGATCGTGATGTTTTTCGGGTCTACCACGATGCTGGGAGTTGGCCTGCTTGGCGAGTACGTCGGAAAGATCCTTGAAGAAACGAAGGCGCGGCCGGCGTTCATACGAAGAAGTCTGATTTCGGGCGGCAAGATAAAACCCGCTGAGCAGGACGGCCCAGGAGCGTCAGTATGAACGCGGCCGTGCCGAGTACTGCCAGCAAGGGTCGGGCATGCCCCGGATGTGGCAGCTTCCGGAATTCGCATTTTGCTGATGAGCGGTTGGACCAGCAGAAGGTGAGCGAATTTACATATGCTTCTCGCAAACAGCCAGAATTCATGTGTTTGAAACTGGTGTGCTGCTCGGACTGCGACCTGGTATTTGCACCGCAGCCGCCTGATAACTCGTTTTTATCAGATGCTTACGCAGATGCGGCTTACGATTCTGTGGAAGAGGCGTCCTGCGCAGCCAGGAGCTATGCGCGTGCCCTGCAGGCGCCGTTGAGAAACCTAGTGTCGCGGAGCGCGGCGGTCGATGTGGGGGCGGGCAGCGGTCCTTTGCTGCCTTGGTTGAAGCGTAGCGGGTTCCGGGAGGTTATTGGCATCGAGCCATCACGACAGGCAATAGCCGCCGCCAGTCCGGAAGTTCTCCCATGGTTGCGCGAAGGGATGTTTTCTGCGGTTGCATTGGAAAATACGCCGCTTGCCTTGATATGTTCGTTCATGACATTGGAGCATTTGCGGGATCCGGGGCAGTTTGCACGAACCGCCTTTGATCTGCTTGAACAGGACGGCATGGTTGCCGTAGTGGTACATAATCGTTCAGGATTTCTTAATCGTATGCTTGGCATGAAGTCGCCAATAATCGATGTCGAGCATCTCCAGTTGTTTAATCCGCAGTCCATAACAGTTCTTCTGAAAGGCGCCGGGTTCGAAGATATACAAGTAAAAGCCATCAGTAATGCCTACCCGTTGCGATACTGGCTAAGGCTGATGCCGCTGCCTCGAACGTTAAAGCGGGGTGTTGCGTATGTGCTGGAGAGGACCGGCCTGGCAAAACTGCGCGTAGCTTTGCGCGTGGGAAATATAATTGCGACCGGAAGAAAAACACGAAAGGAGCTCAAATGAGTGTCCCCACGAAGACCGTAAAAGATAACGTAGCGCGTTTTGATGAGGATGTCCGTCGGACAGGTTCGTATGCCTACACCGCCGAGAAATTGTCTGCAAAGTATGCGAATCGCCGGATTAGCGAATCGATTTCCAGTAGTTATGATTTTAAGGGAAAGCGAGTATTGGACCTGGGTTGCGGTGATGGCACCTATTCGGTCGAGTTTATAGCGCATGGCGCTCAGCTCGTATTGGGCATCGATCCAGCGAGCATGGCCGTTGAGAGCGCCAACAAGCGTTCGCACGAGATGGACATCGCTGACAAAGTGTCTTTCGAAGTCGGAAACATCTACGATCTTGGACCCCTGCTCGGCGACAGGCAGTTTGATGTTGTGGTGCTGCGAGGTGTGTTGCACCATCTGCCTGATCCCAAAAAGGCGATTGATTGCGTGAGTTCTATTGCTCCAACCTTGGTAATACTTGAGCCTAATGGGTATAACCCTGTCCTGAAATTGCTCGAGCGTTTTTCCCGTTACCATATCGAACACGAGGAGCGCTCATTCTCTGGGGCAACATTAAAAGGCTGGGCTACCAGTGCCGGCATGACGGTGCGTAAGGTCGAGTACACAAACCTGGTACCCATGTTTTGCCCAGACTGGATGGCAAGGCTCTGCAAGGGACTTGAGGGAATTGTGGAGCGACTGCCGTTGGTCAGGGAGATCGGCTGCGGGCAATGCACGATTGTCGCCACCCGTGGCTAGAAGAGGCCATGGTGATTGATGGAGAAACGGTGGCTAAAACAGAAGGCAGTCGCTATTTGCCGTGGCTGTTTGTCAGTTTGACCATCTGCGCCACGGTCTTCTCTCAGCTGGCATTCAAGTTAGCTGCTGGCCCAGTTATTGGTGGGACCGGGGAAGGCTTGCAGCGCTGGATCAACACCTGGTTTATTGCCGGAGGCGTTGCCTGCCTGTTCGGCATGTTTTCTTGGCTGGCTGCATTGCGTCGCTTGCCAGTGTCGCAGGCGTATCCGTGGACCGCTGCCGTCTACGTCCTCACGCCCATCGTCAGTTTTTTTTGCTTTGGCGATTCCCTGACTTGGCCCTATTGCGTGGGTATCGTTTTAATCTGTGTTGGCATTCTCATCACGACTCGGAACGCTGGCACCGTATCATGACATTGGCCGAGTTCATGCTGTGCGTGGCAGCGGTGTGCTGCAGCAGTGCGTCTCAGTTGTGCGTCAAGGGGGCATCCAAACGCGTGCACACGTTGTTGGGCATCTTGCTGCTCGGCGCCGGCGGAAGCTTGATGTTCGTGTCGATGTTGATTGCCGTTTGGGTGTTGCGGACATTGCAGCTATCCCAGCTAGTACCCTTCGCCGCAGGTGCGTATATTTTGGTACCTCTAGGGGGTGTGGTGTTCTTCGGCGAGAAAGTGAACAAGTCTTTTTGGCTTGGTGTGGGTGTAATTTTGCTTGGCGTACTGCTTACGCTGTTCTAATTTGAGTTGCCGTCTCATATTGGAGAGACCTTGACGAGTATTGAAAAATGAAAGCAATTATTCTCGCTGGTGGCAATGGTTCGCGGTTGTATCCGCTTACGCGCGTGTCAAGCAAGCAATTGCAGGCTGTCTATGACAAGCCGATGATTTACTACCCGTTGACCATGCTGATAGCGGCGAAGGTCAGGGAGTTTTGTATTATCTGCACGCCTCACGATCTACCAAGATTTCAGCAATTGCTGGGTGACGGCGCGCAATGGGGGCTATCAATCGAGTATCTGCCGCAGCCGAAGCCAGAGGGTATTGCGCAAGCATTTTTGATCGCGGAAAAGTTCATTGGTGACGATAGTGTCGTGTTGATGCTTGGGGACAATATTTTTTCTGGGGCCCGGGCGTTTCCGGAGGCACTCGAAGGATTTGTTTCGGGTGCTGCTGTTTTTGCCTATCCGGTGAAGGATCCGCAACGCTATGGTGTGATCGAGTTTGACGGGCAAGGCAATGCCTTGTCCATTGAAGAAAAGCCGAAACAGCCGCGTAGCCATTACGCGGTGCCCGGCATTTATATCTATGACAACCAGGTGTTGCCGATGGCCAGGAGCCTGCGACCATCGGCAAGAGGTGAACTCGAGATCACGGATATTAATCGGCTGTATCTCGAGCGCGGCGAGTTGCGCGTGCACAAGCTGAGTCGAGGTTTTGCCTGGCTGGATGCGGGTACAAGTAGCGCTTTGCAGGAGGCATCAGCCTATATTGAAATGATTGAACGCCGGCAGGGCGTCAAGATAGGGTGCCCCGAGGAAGCTTCACTACGGCGAGGCTTTCTGAACATAGATGAGTTCGAACGCTTGCTTTTGGATATGCCGAATTGTGAATACAGGGACTATCTTGCCTCGATCGCTCAGGAATTCAAGCGAACATATTAAGGCGCTCTGGTTCGGTCCGCCCGTCTTGGCTTGATTAAGCCTAGAGCTAGCGCCGTGCCTATCAGAATAATGCCGGCGCCAGCTGCAATTGAGGGAGTGACCGGTTCGTGGAGAAACCACGAACCCCATAGCACCCCAAAAATGGGAACCAGAAAAGTGACGCTAACGGCCCCCGTCGGACCTACATTGGCGATTAACCGGAAAAACACGATATAGGCCGCGCCGGTACATACGACAGCGAGGACGATAGTTGCTTGCCACGCCGTTGCGGAAATGGTTGTGCTTGGCCACGCGGCAAGGGCGAAGGGCAGCAAAACAAGAGCTGCGGCCACCATGCTGCCCGTGGCGTTGGCTAGGGCGTCTACCTCGCTCAGGAAGCGCTTGGTCCAGTTGGCGGCGATTCCATAGAAGATTGGTGCGGAGATCGAGGCGAGCACGGCCATTCCCGCGCCTCCATCCCTGAAGTCCAACTTATCCCAGACCAGTACGACGATACCTAGAAACCCTAAGGCCAATCCTATCGCCCGCGTTATAGGCAGTTTGTCCTTGAGCCAAAGCCAGCCTACAACAGCGCCCCAGACCGGCGTTACGGCATTGGCTACAGAGAGGAACCCCGCGCCCAGGGATTGCGCAGCGTACGCATAGAGCAGGAAGGGCACAGCGGCGTTCAGCGTGCCCACCACGAGAATGGATCGCCAGTGCCGTGCCATTACGGGTAGCTTGCCGCGAAGGACGGCGATCGGGAGCAAGGATAATGCCGCCAATCCGACTCGAAGTTCGATCAGCGCGATGGGACCGAATTCTGGCACGGCTAGGCGCATGAATAGAAACGACCCGCCCCAGACCGCCGCCAAAAGCAGCAAATCTGTTAAATCACGTTGACGCATCTGTTAGCCCCGGCGTTGCCTACTGGTTTCGCGACGTGACCAAGTTCTTCATTTTCACCCGGTGCGCGAGCACGGCACAGGCGAGTGACAGGACAATACATAGCATCAGGCCCGCGCGCACTCCGTTTAGTATCGTGCTGTGGGAGATGATGATGCCAACCACAGCCGTCCCGAGCGCACTGCCGATGGCGCGAGTGGTCTGAACCAGTGCCGAAGCTACGCCTACGTCACGCCGTTCGCTCAGCATCTGCATGAACAGGGTCAGGTTGGGCAGCAGGAAGCCCAGCGCGCAGCCATTGACGAAGAAAGCGGCCAGGATCCACCAGGCCGAGGTGCCCGGGGAGATCAGCAGCACCATTAGCGAACCGGCCGCCAGCAGGCAACCGCCGAACACCATCAGGCGCTGCGGTTCGGCTTGTTTGGGGAATAGGCGGCCGTTGATGATGCTTCCTACGGAAATCGCGGCAACCAGGGGCGTGAGTAGCAGGCCGGCTTCGCTGGGGGTATAGCTCAGTACCTGCTGCAACAGCAGCGGGCTGTAGAAGATCAGCACGAACATGACCGCACCCACCATCATTGCCGCCAGATTCAGTAGGCGCGATTCCGCGCCCCTCAGCACGCGCAACGGGAAAATGGGGGAGGTCACGCGGCGTTCCGTCGGGATTAGGATGGCAATGGCCGCGACGCCCAGCACGGCCAGCGCCAATCCCAACATGGGCTGGGCGTGATCACCGCTGGCGAAGGCCAGTTCCAGTGCGGCCAGCGGAGCGCCGACCGCGAGGACTAGCAAGATGGCGCCAAGCCAGTCGATCTTGCGGCTACCGTCGTGGATGGGGCGGATGCGGGGGAAGTAACGGGCCAGCAGGAAGAACGCGGCCACGGCCGCGATCGGTGCGATGAAAAAGGCTGCCCGCCAGCCCAGCGCTTGCGTTGCGGCGCCACCGAGGACTGGGCCGATGCCGCTGGCCATGGCAAACGCGGCCGATACCAGCGCCATCCAGCGCACCCGTTGTTTGGCGTCGGGAAATAGGTCCGCCGGCGCGGCGAACGCGGTTGCTATCATCATGCCGCCGCCTACACCTTGCAGCGATCGGAAGATGATCAGTTGGGTCATGGTTTGCGACAGGCCACAGGCGATCGAGCCTAGCGCGACGATCAGTACCGACAGCAGCATCAGGGGCTTGCGGCCGAACATGTCCCCCAGCCGGCCAAAAATCATGATGGAGGCGGCGGTGGCCAGCAGGTAGCCGGTTCCCACCCAGGCGTACAACGCCATGCCATTCAGGGCATCGGCCACACGCGGCAGGGTGGTGCTGATGATGGTGGAGTCCAGCGCGGCCAGCACGACGGTCGCCGAAACCCCCGCCATACCCATCAGCAGGTCGCGTCGTGTATGGGCGGGTGGGGGTGGAGGTGAGGCGGGCGGCGGCGTCATGCCGCAAAGCATATCACCGGCGCGTCAGGGATTTCACTTATAGAAGGCGTGGTAGCCCCAGAAAACCGCGATCACCAGCACTACCATGATCCAGGACCAGCGCGAATTGGACAGTCCGCGTGGTTCGGGCTCGGGCGGTGGCGGCGGCGGTGCCACGCGGGGCTGGGCGGCCATGTAGTCGATGAAGGTGGCGAAGAACTTCTGGATGATCTTGTCGCCCGCTTTCAGCAGCATCCCTTCACCGTACTCCGCCAGCTTGCCGCCGGTCATGCAGGCGACGGTATACGCGACCCGCGTGCCTTCATCCTTGGTGCTGAGGTTGATCTGCGCAGTTCCGATAGCCAGGCAGGCGGCGCGTCCCTTGCCTTCGAAGACTAGCGTGCAGCTGTTGTGGGGATCGACGTCGGACATTAGGATCTCTCCGTCGTAGTCGGTGTCGATTCCCGCTACCTTGGCGTGGAGTTTGACGGCGTACTCGGTCGGGCTAAGGCGGGAAACCTCTACGCAGCCTGGAATACATCGCTGCAGCACCGCAGGATCGGTCAGGGCATCCCAAGTTTGGTGTTGGCTTGAAGGAATCCACTGGGCATCTGCAATGCGCATGGTCGTCTCCTTGCTCGGTGCGGTCCGTGTCTTTATTGTGTACCCAATCCGCGCAAAACACCAACCTGATAATTTTTCACGTGCGCGTGCGCGGCACGGGCCAGGAGGGGCAGAGTAGAATCGGCATTCGCCCGCCATTTTCTGTCGGCGCCTCATCCCCCTGTAAATCCCATGACTATTCTCGTTACCGGCGGCGCCGGTTTCATCGGAGCCAACTTTGTGCTTGACTGGTTGGCTCAAAGCGATGAACCAATCATCAACCTGGACAAGCTCACCTACGCGGGCAATCCACAGAGTCTGCGAGCGCTGCAAGGGGATAAGCGGCACGAACTGGTTGTAGGCGATATTTGCGACACTGCCCTGGTCGGCAAGCTACTGATGCAACATCGGCCGCGCGCGATAATCAATCTGGCTGCCGAATCGCACGTGGACCGTTCCATCCATGGGCCTGGCGCTTTTATTCAAACCAATATCGTCGGCACGTTCAGTCTGCTGGAAGCCGTAAGAACTTACTGGAGCGAACTGGAGCCGGCAGCCCAAGCCAGTTTTCGCCTTCTGCACGTATCGACGGACGAAGTCTATGGTTCGTTGTCGGCGCATGAAGATGCGTTTACCGAAACGCACACATATGAGCCCAATAGTCCATATTCGGCAAGCAAGGCCGCCAGCGACCATCTGGTGCGGGCCTATCATCACACGTATGGCTTGCCGCTACTGACGACAAACTGCTCGAACAATTATGGCCCCCTCCAGTTTCCGGAAAAGCTGATTCCGCTGGTGATCGCCAACGCGCTTGCCGGCAAGCCGTTGCCTATATATGGCGATGGTCAGCAAGTGCGTGATTGGCTGTACGTGAAGGACCATTGCAGCGGCCTGCGCAGAGTGCTCGAAGCCGGACGCCTGGGCGAGACCTACAACATCGGGGGCTGGAACGAGCGCACGAATCTGACAGTGGTGACGGAGATATGCGCGTTGCTGGATGCGCTGCAGCCTCGGTCGGACGGCGCCTCGTATAAGGGCCAGATCGCTTTCATTAAGGATAGGCCCGGCCATGATCGCCGTTACGCCATCAATGCATCCAAGATCGGCGAAGAACTGGGTTGGCGGCCGGCCGAGACATTCGAAACCGGGCTGCGCAAGACCGTGCAATGGTATCTCGGCAACAGCCAATGGGTGGATGACATCGTTAACGGCGCCTATCACCGGAGCTGGGTCGGCCAACACTACGCGGAATAGCCGGTTCCAGGTTTCTGGTTCACCGCCAGGGAGATCTGGCGGAGGTGTTGTTGGCGCGAGCCGAAACCTGGGGTCAGGGCGGCCTCATTGCTTGGAGGGCTCGTACTCGGGCATCCAGCATTTCAATTCCGCGCGCACGTCCTCGTCTGACACGGGTTCGGATCCTGCGATCCAGCTCATGCCGGCTTCACGGAAACCGTCGGGAACGGGACGGGAACGCGCGATCCGCAGTTTGGGGTGCGGTGTTTCCAGTGTTTCTTCACAATCCGCGAGCAACTCTTCGTAAAGTTTCTCGCCCGGGCGCAGCCCCGTGAATTCGATGTGGATCTCCTCTTCGGTGAATCCCGAGAGGCGGATCATGTTGCGCGCCAGATCCGCGATCTTGACGGGTTCGCCCATGTCCAGCACGAAGATTTCTCCGCCGTTGCCCATGGCGGCCGCCTGCAACACCAGCCGAGCCGCTTCGGGAATGGACATGAAGTAACGCGTAATCTCGGGGTGGGTGACGGAAACGGGGCCGCCGCGCGAGATTTGGGATTGGAACCTGGGAATGACGCTGCCCGTGCTGCCCAGCACGTTCCCGAAACGGACGATCTGGAACCGCGTCTTGCCGTTCCGTCCATGCAGCACTTCGCACACCATCTCAGCCATGCGCTTCGTCGCTCCCATCACGTTGGTGGGGTTCACGGCCTTGTCGGTAGAGATGAGGACGAAGCGCTGCGCCTGGTAGCGTTCGGCGCATTGGGCCACGTTCAGGGTGCCGAGCACGTTATTGCGCACAGCTTGCCAGGCATTGTCGATCTCCATGAGAGGCACGTGCTTGTACGCCGCCGCATGGAACACGATGTCCGGCTTGTAGCGCGCAAAGACCTCATCCACGCGCGTGGCGTCCTTGACGTCTCCCGCTAGCGGGATGACGCGCACCGAGGGCTGGTTGTCGGTGAACCATTGTTCGATGGTGTAGAGGGCGAACTCGCTCACCTCGTACAGGATGATGGCGGCCGGCGCGAAGCGTGCAAGCTGACGGCACAGTTCGCTGCCGATCGAGCCGCCCGCGCCGGTCACCAGGATCTGCTTGCCGGCAATCATTTCGTGGATATTGACGTTGTCGATATGCACGGATTCGCGGCCCAACAGATCCTCGATCTTTACCGGACGCATCATGTTGATGGCGACACGGCCGCTCATCAGCTCGCTCAACCCCGGCACGGTGAACAGCGACGCGCCCGCGCGGGTCACGATGTCGGACACGTGGCGGATGGCGGTTCCCTTGGCGGAAGGAATGGCCAGGATAACGTGCTTGGCGCCGTAGTCATTGAGGATTTCTGGCAGCCTGTTGGTGCCGCCGGCCACGCGACAGCCGGAGATTTCCAGGCCTCGCTTGGCGGGATCGTCGTCCACCAACGCCACCACATGCCAATCGGAACTACGACCCAGTTCGCGGACCAGCATGGCGCCAGCCGTGCCCGCGCCGACCACGACGACGGGCGTGCCCTTGCCGAAGCCCGCGCGGTATAGCCTGTGTTCCTTCCACATGCGCCAGGCGGCGCGTCCACCGCCCATGACCAAGAGCAGCAGCAAGGGATACAGCACCAGGATGGAACGCGGCAATGCGGGCTGGCCACGATTGAGGAAGGCAAAGAGCAGCAGGGCGACCGTTGAGGCGAGCACCACGTTCAGGACGCGCTTGAGGTCTGGCAGGCTGGCGAAGATCCACATGCCGCGATACAGGCCCGCCCAGCGGCAGGCGATGATTTGCACGGGCAGCAAGACGAGCAGCGCTCGCGCTATGGGGCCTTCCCACTCGGTCGGCCATTCGAAATTGAAGCGGATGAGGAATGCCCCCAGCCAGGCGATGAGGATTGCCGCCAGGTCAAACAGAAACACCAGTGCGGTTCGAAAGTGGGTAGGGATGATCATTTTTATAGTTAGTCTGGATTCAATCCGCGATCAGGCGCGAACCCGGGGGCAATACGGCGTCCGCAGGCACCCGGACCCGGTATCCGGCACAGGATCCGGCCTGCAGCCAGGCGCGATCTTCAATGACTACGCCGCCGGCGAGCTGGACGCCAACGCCAAGATGGGCAAAGTCGCCGAGCACGACATCGTGGTCCGCTGTGGCGTTGGCATTGACGATGACGCCACGCCCCAAACGCGCACAGGCGCCGACCACGGCGCCGGCCATGATGGCGCAGCCAGCGCCGACCTCGGCCAGCGCGCTGACCCAGGCCCGCGGATGAACGATGGTTGCGAGCGGTATGCCGAGATCAGTCAGCGTGTCGGTCAAGCGTTGGCGCACAGCCTGGTTGCCGATGGCCACGACCGCCGCCTGATAGTTGCGGGCCAGCTCCGGCAGCTGGCCGGTCGAGCCGACGATGTGCCAGTCGCCCGACTGCTGCAGGGCGGGATACGCGTCATCGGCGAAGTCAATACCGGTCCATTCGCCTGTCAGCTCGGCGGCTTCGGCGACCGCGCGTCCATGCCCGCCGCTGCCGATGATGAGCAAGATGCCTTTGGAATTCATAATTACGCCATTCATGCCTGTGTCTTGCGGCCAAACGCACGCAGACGGAATTCTACTCAAGATGCGCCCGCTGCCGGGCTACCAAATGTTCAGTTTGTGGTTTCCGGGGTTCCCGCCTTAAGCCGTATGGACAGGGCTATTAGCGGTATATATGCGCAAAGTACGCCAGTCAGACCGTTGATTAATCCTGTCGATATTGCCGCAGCCCACGGGAACAGCCACACGATATTAATCACAAGCACCGTAAGCGTGACTTTTCTGTGGCTGGAATATTTGCGGCTAGCATATTGGTACGCGTGAGTCCGGTGCGCTTCATAAACTTTTTCTCCGCGCCCAAGCCTGCGTATCAGGGTCACGGTTGCGTCGATGATGAAAACACCCAGCAGCACCAGCCACGCCCACAACATGGCCGGAGAATGCCATCCAGCCAAGAGCGACAGGGCGCCGAGCATCAGGCCGAGGAAGCCACTGCCGCCATCGCCCATGAATATCTTCGCCGGCGGAAAATTCCAGATCAGGAAGCCCGCCACCGTGGCCGCCAGCAGCGCGCTGGGAATGCCTGCCAACGGTTGGCCGGCCATCGCGTACAGAATGCAGCCGCCCACCGTGACGCAGAGCGCCTCGATGCTGGCAATGCCGTCGATGCCATCCATGAAATTGTAGAGATTGAGCATCCATACCAGGTACAGCGCGCCCAAGATCGAGAGCAACCAGCCTGTTTGCAGTTCCAGCCCCCAGAACGACATCGAGGGCACGCCGCCTATCCAGTAGAGCGCCCAGGCTGCCCCGGCGAAGTGGGCCAGCAATCTCCAGCGCGCCGGGATATGGCCGTGGTCGTCGAGAAAACCGATGAGCGCGATCCAGGCGCCCGCGCCGCCCAGGGCGATCGCATCCACGGGTGCAATATTCCCGGTACCGGCCAGCGTCGCCAATCCCAGCAGAAAGCTGATGACAAACGCAATACCGCCGCCGCGAGGCGTGGGTGTCTTGTGCGAACTGCGCGCATTTGGCACGTCGATGACATCATGCTTTAGCGCATAGCGGCGCAGCGCGCCTGTCAACAGCCAGGCCAGCGCCGCGAATACTGCGAATAACCACCACGGTAGCGTCAGGGCATCCATTATCTTTTTATGCAGAAATGGCCGGATTCGGGCCAGTGAAAAACAGACACGCTCGCGAATTCAGAGAACGTCGATATCGCGCAGGACGAATGGCTGCGGTTTGAAATCGAAATCCCGCGCTGCGTCGTCGTGCGCAAATACCATGTCGCGGTTCATGCGTTGCACCATGTCGCTATTCCAGTTCCGGTAGCGCGGAATCAGGCGTAGGAAGAACAGGGCGGAATTGAATAGCCAGATCGGGACGGTCAGCAGGCGCGGAGCCCGGCCCATGGCTTTGAAAATCCGCGTCACCATTTCCCGATAGCTCAGTACTTCCGCGCCGGAAATGTTGTATCCCTTGTTGGCGGCTTGCGGCGCGAACGCCGCGAGCACGGCAGCCTGCGCGACGTCATCCACATAGACGGGCTGGCGCATTCCGCCGGCACGCCCGAACACGGGAAAGATGTGGAGCTTGCGGATGATGCGGACGATCTCCGACAGGTTACGGTCGGTGCTGCGTCCGTAGATCAGCGTGGGGCGCAGCACCGTCCAGCCGATGCCGGCGTCCTCGGCCCATTCGGCCAGGGCGCGTTCGCCGTCGGACAGGCGCCGTACCAGGGCTTCTTCGTAGGCGTTCTGGGAGCTGATCTTGGTGTAGCGGCTGGTCGAGGACAGGCAGACGACGCGCTGGGCGCCCAGCCTGCGCATGAAATCGAAATGCTCACCGACCACCCAGATATGGCAGAGCGCAATCCAGACCGTAATCGGACCCGCGGCGCGGGCGGCATCTTCCGCCTGGCTGTCGGCCAACGATACCCATCTTACGGCGCCGGTTTCGCCGGCCGGTTGCGTGCTGCGCGAGAATGCCACAACACGGTGACCGGCAGCCGCAAGCTTGACGAGCACCTGCCGGCCCGCAGGGGAAGTCGCGCCCAGGACGCCCACGGTAATTGCTTGGCTCATCGTCCACCTCGATCGATATGTTGCTGCAGCAGTTCGGCCAGGCGGGCAGCCTGCTTTTCCAGTTCGAAATGTTCGAGGAAGTAGGCGCGGCCGCGCTCGCCCATGGCGGTGCGCGCCTCGGCCGACATGCCGTGCAATTGCTCGATGTTGCGCGCCAATTGCCCGGCGTCTTCGGCCGGACTGACCAGCCCGGCGCCCGCTTCCTCGACGACACGCGCGCCTTCGCCGTCGATCGAGGCGAGGATGGGGCGGCCGGCGCTCAAGTAGGTCTGGATCTTCGCGGGTACAGTCTGCGCGTAGATTTCGCTGCGTTTGAGCGAAACGATCAGTCCTTGCGCGCGCGTCAGGAACTGTGGCATTTCGCTGGCCGGAAAGCGGCCGGCAAGAATCAGGTTGTCCAGGTTGCGGGCCTGTTTCTGCTCCGCCAGCCAAGGCGACATGCTGCCGCTGCCGACCAGCACGAGGCGGACATCGGGCAGATGCTTGAGCTGCTCGGCGGCCGCGGCCAAGGTTTCGACGGCCTGCGCGGTTCCCAGGTTGCCCGCGAACACGACGCAAAAGCGCGACTCCATTTCCTCCAGCAGTGCGCGCGGTACCTGCGTGTCGGCGGACAGCGTGTGCGGCGTGTCGCGCGAGCAGTTCGGGTAGTAGACCAGCTTGCGCGGGTCGGCATAGCGAGAAACCGCGTCGATGAACGCACGCGACTGCACCATGATCAGGCCGGAGCATGCGTAGATTCCGCGCACCATCAGCCCGATGGCGTTCAGCACGAACTTGTTCTTGATGAAGCCGGTTGCGCTGAGGCTTTCCGGCCACAGGTCCAGCACCCACATCGCCATGGGTTTGCGCAGACGCCATTTCAGATAGATTGCGGGAATGGCCGCGGTGATCGGAGACAGCGAAAATACGAAAACGATATCGAACGACTTGCCCTTGGCCTGCCGCGGGAAATGCCGCAGGCCGTTCCAGACGAAGGACAGATAATTACGTGCGAGGTTGGCCGCGCCGCCGGCGCCGCGCGGGCGCAACGGCGCCCGATGCACAGCGACGGAGCCGGCAAACAATTCTTCGGACGCGCCCTCCGCCTGATATCCAGGGAAGATCTTCCCGTCAGGATAGTTCGGCTTGCCCGTGAAGACTTCCACGGTATGGCCTTGGGCCACCAAGGCTTCAACCAGGTCGTTGATCGAGAAGGATTCGGGCCAGAAGTACTGGGTAACGAGTGCGATCTTCAATTCGCCTTTTTCCATACGACGCGATTGACGTAGTCGGTATAGCTATGAATGATGCGCACCACCTTCTCGGACACGTTCGGCATGCTGTAGTCCGCCACCAGGCGGAAATCGCGGTTCGCGCCGCGCGACTGGTGCGTAAGCAGTTCCAGCGCCTGCAACGCCCGGTCGGTCTCCAGCCCAACCATCATAACGGACGCTTCCTCCATGCCTTCGGGACGCTCGTGCGCCTCGCGGATGTTGAGCGCCGGGAAGTTCAGGATCGACGATTCTTCGGTGATCGTGCCGCTGTCTGACAGCACGGCGCACGAGGACACCTGCAGCTTGTTGTAGTCCTTGAAACCGAGCGGCTTCAGCAGGCGCACGTTCGCGTGGAATTTGACCCCCATCGCGTCCACGCGCTTTTGCGTGCGCGGATGGGTCGAGACGATAACGGGCAGATCGTAGGTGGCGGCCACCGTATTCAGCAACTTCACCAGCTTGGAGAAGTTGTGGTCTGAATCGATGTTCTCTTCGCGGTGGGCGCTCACGACGAAGAATTGGCCGGGCGTCAGGCCCAGGCGATCCAGAACGTCGGATGCTTCGATGCCGTCGCGGTAATGATTCAGCACTTCGAACATCGGGCTGCCGGTCTTGATGATCCGGTCGGAGGGCAGGCCTTCACGCAACAGATACTCGCGCGCGATGTCGCTGTACGTCAGGTTGATGTCGGACGTGTGGTCGACGATGCGGCGGTTGATCTCCTCAGGCACGCGCTGGTCGAAGCAGCGGTTGCCCGCTTCCATGTGGAAGGTGGGGATCTTGCGGCGCTTGGCGGGCAGGACAGCCATGCAGCTGTTGGTATCGCCCAGCACCAGCATTGCATCCGGTTGAATCTCGGCCAGGGCTTGGTCGGTTGCGATGATTACCTTGCCGATCGTTTCCGCGCCAGTGGCGCCCGCTGCGTTCAGGAAATGGTCCGGCTTGCGGATGCCCAGGTCCTGGAAGAAGATCTCGTTGAGTTCGTAGTCGTAGTTCTGGCCGGTGTGAACCAGCACGTGGTCGCAATGGCGATCCAGGCTGGCGAGCACGCGCGACAGTCTGATGATTTCCGGCCGGGTGCCGACGACAGTGGCGACTTTGAGTTTTTTCATGTCAGAGAGGGCGGGCATAAGTGTCGGGACGGGCGCGGTCGAAGATCTCGTTGGCCCACAGCATGACGACCATTTCGTCGTCGCCGATATTCGTGATGTCGTGCGTCCAGCCGGGCACCGTTTCCACGATTTCCGGCCTTTCGCCATCCGTGTCCTGCTCGTGGAATTCACCGGTCAGAATGTGGCGGAAGCGAAAGCGCGCGCGTCCCTTGATGACCAGGAATTTCTCGGTTTTGGAGTGATGGTAGTGGCCGCCGCGCGTCACGCCGGGGTGGGCGGTGAAGTAGGAGAACTGGCCGCTGTCCCGCGTCTTGAGCATTTCGACGAACACGCCGCGCGGATCGCCGTACTTAGGCACTTCATAGGAAAAGCGCTCGGGCGGAAGGTAGCTGACGTAGGTGGCATACAGTGCGCGAACCAGGCCGGTGCCGACGGGCGCCGTGATCAGCGTGTTGCGGCTGTCGCGGAACGTCTCCAGCTGCGCGGCGAGGTCGCCGACCGTGATCCGGTACTGGGGCGCGACGGTGCAGAACCGGTCGTCGGTGACGGCGCCGTCCATCAGCTCGATGAAGCGGGCGACGACGTCATCCACGTACACCAGCGTGATTGCCGCAGCCGGATCATTGATCTGGATGGGCAGGCCACGATTGACGTTGTGGCAGAACGTCGCTACTGCGGAGTTGTAGTTCGGGCGCGCCCATTTGCCGAATACGTTGGGCAGGCGGAATAGGTGGACGGGCGAGCCATGCTGATCTGCCAGCTGCGACAGCGCATCCTCGGCCTCTCGTTTGCTCAGGCCATAAGGATTGTCCTGGCTTGCCTGGGTCGACGAGGAGTAGATCACGGGCGTGCGCCGGCCGCTGCGGGCGATGCTGGCGCAGAGCTGTTGCGTCAATCCAGCGTTGCCGCTTTGGAAATCGGCGGGATCTTTGGGCCGGTTCACGCCGGCCAAGTGAAAGACGAAATCGGCCTGGCCTACCAGTTCCTCCAGACGGGAGACGTCGTCTTCGCGCGTGAAGCGCAACATCTCGATGTCCTTGCGCTCCTGCAGCGTGGCGATGAGATTCTGCGCAACGAACCCGTTGCTGCCGGTGATGAGAACCTTCATGGCTTATTCCTCCGGCGTCACTTGCTCGCCGCGCTGAATGGCTTGCATGAATTCCAGCTTCAGCAGCAATTGCTCCATGCCGTGGGTGTCCAGGCGCTGGGTATTGTGCGAGTTGTAGTCTTCGCTGCGCGAAATCTTCTCTTCGCCTTGTTCGACGAACTTTGCGTAATTCAGGTCGCGCAGGTCGGGCGGGATGCGATAGTAATCGCCCATGTCCTCGGCGCACGCCATTTCCTCACGGCTCAGCAAGACTTCGTACAGCTTCTCGCCGTGCCGCGTGCCGATCACGTTGATCGGGTGCTCGGGTGTGCCGACCATGCGGGCCAGGGTCGTGGCCAGTGTCTGGACGGTAGCCGCGGGTGCCTTCTGCACGAACAGATCACCGTTGTTGCCGTGTTCGAACGCGTACAGCACCAAGTCCACCGCGTCCGACAGCGTCATCATGAAGCGGGTCATGTCGGGGTCGGTGATGGACAGCGGAATGCCGGCGCGCATCTGTTCGATGAACAGCGGAATCACGGAGCCGCGCGAAGCCATCACGTTGCCATAACGCGTGCCGCAGATCACGGTCTCGGTCGCATCCAGGTCGCGCGATTTCGCGACCATGACCTTCTCCATCATGGCTTTGGAAATACCCATCGCATTGATGGGATAGACCGCCTTGTCCGTGCTCAGGCAGACCACCTTGCTCACCTTGTTGCGGATGGCGGCTTCCAGGACGTTTTCAGTTCCCAGGATGTTGGTGTAGACCGCCTCCATCGGGTGGAATTCGCAGGAAGGCACCTGCTTGAGCGCGGCAGCGTGGAAGATGTAGTCCACGCCGCGCGTCGCGTTCAGCAGGCTCTGGCTATTCCGGACGTCGCCGAGGTAGAACTTCAGCTTCGGATGCGAGTAGCGCTTGCGCATGTCATCTTGCTTCTTCTCGTCGCGGCTGAATATCCGGATTTCACCGATATCCGTCTGGAGGAAGCGCTTGAGGACGGCATTGCCAAAGGATCCCGTGCCGCCGGTGATGAGCAGTTTGGCGTTAGGTTTCAACATATTCGCAAGTCTCTTTCTATGAGCCGAGGCAATGCCGTTCAGGCACTGTGCAGATGCGCCGCGCGTACCAGCGCTTCGCGATCAGCCAAGGTGGGGTAGTTGATCAGCACGGCCTTGTAGGCGCCCTTGAACACGAACAGGCTACCGGCGCCGGCGCCGATGATCCCGAATTTCTTGATGAGTTCGCCGAGGTCAGCGACGGAGCCCGCACCGCCAAGCACCGACATCGGCACGGTCGTCACATTGCGGATCTGCTCGATGATGCCGAGGTCATAACCCTTCATGACGCCGTCATGGTCGATGGAGTTGACGACAATCTCGCCCACGCCATGCTGCTGTAGCAGGGGGGCAAGCTCAACCGGGTTCAGGTGTGTGTTCTTGCTGGCATTGTGCGTCCAGACCTCGTAACGCGAGCTGAAGCGCTTCTTCTTGACATCCAGGACTGCGACCACGCTTTGGCGGCCGAGCTTGTCGGCGATCCGGCTTGCGAGCGAGGGGTCTTCGACCAACGCAGAGCTGAGGGCGACCTTCTCCACGCCAAGGCTGATGATGGCTTGCGCCTGTTCGACCGTCTTGACGCCGCCGCCGTAGCAGAATGGCATGCGGCATTCAGCGGCCAGGCGTTCGATCATTTGCAGATCGGGGCCGTGGCCCTTGGTAGTGGCGTCGATGTCGACGACAATCAACTCGTCCACTTCCTTTTCGTTAAAGATGCGGACGGCATTGATCGGGTCGCCGACGTACTTGTCGGACGAGAACTTCACGGTCTTGACCAGACCTTTATCTCGGACCAGTAGGCAGGGAATGATTCTGGGACGAAGCACGTTAGATATCCGCGAAGTTCTTCAGAAGCCGCGCACCGAATTCGTGGCTTTTCTCTGGGTGGAATTGCACGCCATAGACGTTCTTATGATTGACCGCGCATGCGAACTTGGTGCCGTATTCGGCGCTCGCCAGCGTGTCGTCCTGGTTCTGACAGTCGAAATAGTACGAATGGAGAAAGTAGAAGCGCGCATCCGTTTCCAGGCCGGCGAACAGCGGTGAGGCCTGACGGGGATAAACGTCGTTCCAGCCCATATGCGGCAATTGGGTGCGCTGCGTGAAATGGGTGGTGTCCAGCTTGCGGACCATGCCGGGCACCCAGTTCAGGCCGGGCTCGGAGCCTTCCTCGCTGCCGCCCGCCAGCATCTGCATGCCGACGCAGATGCCCAGGACCGGGACCTCGTCCCTGGTGACGCGCTCGACAGCGGCGTCATACATGCCTGAACGGCGGAACGAATCCATGGCGTAGTCGAATGCGCCCACGCCGGGCAGGATCAGCTTGGTTGCGCCAGCCAGGTCTTCGGCGGTGCGGGCAATGGACACAGGTACCGCCATGCGGCGGTACATATTCGCGAATGCCAGGACGTTGCCCAGGCCGTAGTCAATAATGGCGATCATCGGAAAAGCCTCTTTTCCAGGCCGATCTTCTGCATGACGGTCGCGCCCAGTCCGATCAGCGCCTTCTTGTTGGCGTAATCGCGGAAGGTCTGGTTCGGGCCGTCGAATATCGCCTGCAGTTCGTCTTCGGTCAGGTCCAGCTTGTGCGCGACGTAGCGGAATTCCTGGCGCGAAAAGTGCTCATCGAGTTCGGGACGCGAAATGCGGTCCAGGGCCTCGTCACGCGTCATCTGGCCGGTCAGGATCAGGCTGGAGAAGTGGGCGCGGCGCTTTTCGTAGCCGAACTTGCGGGGCATCCAGTAGTCTTCGTAGAAGCGGGTGAAGCGCGATTCGTGATGCTTGTGCTGAAATTTCTTCCAGCCGAAGCGCGACTCCAGTTCCCGCTCGGCGTCGGCCTTGATGTACGGCACCAGGTTCAATGGCTTGAAGACCTGCATGCCCAGCACGTAGCGGTAGTACAGCTTGTACGTCAGAATGTCGACGATTGGAAAAGTCTTGAGCGGACGCTTGCCGAATTTCTTGTGGATATCCAGGATGAGGCGCTTGTCGATACCCGGGTAGCCGCCCCATTCTTCCGGTTCGCGACAGCATTCGGTCGAATAGTTGCCGCCCGTCAGCACATACTTGAGCTTGTGCTTGTTGGCGAACTTATATAGCCCCGAGAAAAAAGCAACGTCCTGGGGCAGGTCCTGGTCCGGTATCTGCGCTTTCAGGAAGGCGACCTGCAGGTCCTTCATTTCTTCCCAGTTGATGACCTCCGTATACAGCTCCAGGCCCAGGCCATCGACCAGCTTTTCCACGTTGCCGACGGCCTGGTCGGTATTCCAACCGGCGTCGACGTGGAACAGCAACGGGCGCAAGCCCATTTTTTCCTTGGCGATGTAAGCCGTGTACGAGCTGTCCAAACCTCCGCTCAAGCCGATGATGCAGTCGAAGTCCTTGCCTTTGCCTGCGGCCTTGATCCTCTCGGCCGTCCGCATGAGTTCGGCTTCGCCGCGCGCATCCGTATGCCAATTGGGTTTGATCTGCGTGTCAAAATTCGCGCAGTAATCGGACTCGCCGCGCTCGTCGAACGTAATGTTCGGATCGCTGGTGTCCATTATGGTGCGATTACAAATCCTGTAATTCCCATCTGTCGCCATATCACTTCCAGGTCAATCATTCCGCCATAGGCCCGTCACGCAGTCGGGCCGTAGAAGGCATAAAAACATTTAAAAAAGAACTTGGAGGCAACGTGCAATAGCCGTCCAGTATAGCTCTAAACTTCTTTGTCAAAAATGGAATTATAGAAAATTTTCATTCTTTCCGAGTTTCTTTTTGGATCGAAATTTTGTTGAGCCAGCATAAAGGCGGCTGCACCCATTTCTTCCACTTTGGATATGTTTTTCGATAAAGAAAGAATCGAGTCCGCCAGGGCCCTCGGCTCCTTCTCTGGCACTGTCACGCCGGTTACGTCAGGAATCAAAGTGTCTGCAGTGGGGTTTTCTATGCAAGCAATTGATGAAACCTTGAAAAAGGCTGCTTCGAAAATAGGACGTCCAGGGGCATTCGCATGGCATGGAAAACACAAGACATCGAAGTTCTTGTACGCCGACGAAATGTCCCAAGTCTTTCCGAAAAAAATTACATTATCTTCGACACTTGCCTCTTTCACCCGGGAAATAATTCGTGATTTCGCATCTTGACTTAACCCAAGCACACGTTCAACCAGTCTTCTAAAAAGCTTCTTCTTTTCCGTTTCATCGCCCACGATCAGAAATTTTATGTTTCCCTGATCTTTCAAATAAACGGCTGCCTCAACCAGGTCGGCAATTCCCTTGTTCTCCTGAAAATTGCCAACAAAGCCCACGCGGAAGAAATTCTTGTATGCGGAGATCCTGCTTTCAAAGTCCTGGTCTAATTTGTCCGAGTCAATAGTAAAAGAATTGTGAATTACAATCTTATTACGCGCATCAACACTTCTTGAGACCGTTTCGTCAATACAGACAATTCCATCAACCTTCTTCAACAATCTGGTTATCCATTTGGTTCTCAGATTGTCTTTTCTTGACTGAACCGATCTTACATGCACCACCAAAGGGCATCCGAACAAATACTTGGCCAGCAGGCCGGGAATAAGCTCCGTGATCTCATTAACATGAATGAGATCAAATTTTTTCCATCGCCGCTTGGCTTGAAATAGAGCGGACAACATGAACGGCAAATGCCAAAGTTCACGCAATAGCACTAACCATCGGAGCCCTCTATAGTGGCTATACTCGGTATTGTCGAATCGAGTTAAGCCCACAGTGGCAACCATATCCTCCGCCACTTTCTGGTAGTACTCGTTGGAAGATCCTCTGGTCGTCAAAAAATACGGAGAAATAAAGCCCGTATCTTTCATGCGTCTTACCAATTCAAAAAGGCTTCTGCTTGCTCCGCCAAAAGGGCCGGCGCCATCGATATAGAGGACTCTTTTGCGGATGCTCATCGTTTGCACGGGGATTTTGATAGTACGGAACAGTGCGCCATAAAGGCAAAACAATTGCGGAAGGCCGGAGCCGATTGTAGTGACTTTCTCTTAATAATGTTCGCCATCGTTTGACATGAAATCCAGAAAGACATGGATCTAACGATGTTTCTTGATTGCCATCATTGTCACTGCCAAATAAAATAAATAAAACAACGCACCGGTCAGCGCATAGACCTCAGAAACCCAATCCGAAGCAAAGCGCGTGCAGAGATAAACTGCGCCCGTTCTTAACAAGAATCCCAGCACTTGCACGAATAGTGCGAGCCTGAGTGCGCCAATAATATGCAAGCTCGAAGATACGGGGGCAACGACAAACTGCAGGATAAACCATGGAGTCATCCATGCTACTAGAGTCCCTGCGCGTTCCCATCCTGCTCCAAATATTATGCCAAAGCAAAACGGAGAAACGGCACCTAAAACCAATAGCGGAGGGCCGCCTGTTTTTAGCAAGTTTTTCAGCATGGAGGAAACAAACTGATTGAGCTTTCCTTGCCGATATTGTTCTGGGGCTTGGGAGATAAATACTTGAGAAATGGATGATCCCAGTACCGCCATGGGAGCCTGTATTATACTTATCCCCAATAATAGATAGCCTGCCTCCGGTCCAGTAAGGGAGGCGGCTATTATCATCAATGGTATTTGAGTGGAGGCACTATTGGCTAAAGCCTCTACAACTGAGAATTTTGGAAATTGGTCATATTTTTTCCATGTTGCTTTTGGACTAGGTGGCAGTTCCGCGTGAAGGGTTGGTCGCGATCCTCTCGAGTACCACCAAATTCCACAAAGAATTAAAAAGCCAATGCCAGTATTAAATATATATCCCGTTAGCAGGCCTACCGCACCCGCCCCTAAAATTCCGAGTGTTACTTGTGTTCCAACGCTTGCTATTGACTGGGCAATTCTGCTTTTTGCTATCGACCAAAATTTCTTTTCTCGGATGAACCAATTTTGAAATGCAGCATAAGCTCCTGCGCATATAATGCCCAATGGCATAAGCCAAAGATGGGCAGTTGACAGACCTCTGCCAAAAAGTGCAGCGAGCGCATCTCCTTTCCAAAAGACCACGACCGCGGCGACGAAAGCCATAACAGATGTAGCGGCTAACGCAAATCCAAGTAGATGGCGGGCTTCTTCATCGCGACTAGCCAATGGAATTGCGATATCAAATCGTAAGCATGCGGCTACAGAAATAGTGGACAGCACGGCGGAAAATGCTGCCAAAGTGCTGAACTCATTTGGCGTATACAGCCGGGTAAGAAATGGCAGAGCGATCGCAGTGATAAGGTGAGCAAGCCCGGCGCCACTTACCAAGATCAATATTGAACGCAACAATCCGTGGTTTTGAAAAAAACTCTTTATGTTCTTATAGCGAAATCTACTGGACATGAATCAATCAGCCTTTCACCGATAGCATCGCAGGCAGTTTTAAGGCAGCGAAGCACTGTACCTAGCCAGGTCCGACTCTAAACTGGGCATCTCTCCCTTCACAATCAGTCAGCCCCCTCAACTGAGTGGGCTAAGTCCGAATATTGATAGTCGGCATGTGAGGGGGACGCGGTCCAGGGCTGCCGCCAGCGATGCCCGCGGGGCATCAGCGGTGGACGCTACGTTCGATGCCTTGGGCGACTGCCCGAACGATTTGTTGCTGGACATCCGGCTCCAGGTACGGGTGCATGGGCAAGCTCATGACCTGTTCGGCAAGATGATCGCCGATCGGCAGATTGGCCGAGTCGTCACGCACGGCAGGCTGCTTGTTCAGCGGAATCGGATAGTGCACTGCCGTCGGGATGCCCTGGGCTTTCAGGTGCTCTTGTAGTGCGGCGCGGTTCGGCACCAGGATTGTGTACTGCGCCCATGCGGAAACGTTGCCATCGGCCACGAAAGGCGTATCGGTGATGCCCGCGGCGTGGAACGCGGCGGTGTAGCGGGCTGCGGCCTGATCGCGCAGGGCCAGTTCTTCGTCGAGGATTTCCAGCTTCGGAAGTAGGACGGCTGCCTGCAGAGTGTCGAGTCGGCTGTTCACACCGATGCGGACATGGTGATAGCGGCGGTCCTGGCCATGACGGGCGATCTGGCGGATAACACGGGCCAACTCGGGGTCATTGGTGAAGATTGCGCCGCCGTCGCCGTAACAGCCCAAAGGCTTGCTCGGGAAAAAGCTGGTGCACGAAATCGCGCTCAGATTGCAGGACTTGCGGCCTTTGTAGGTCGCGCCATAGCTCTGGGCGGCATCCTCGATCACGGGGATGCCATGGCGCTCAGCGATGGCGTTGATCGCGTCGAGATCGGCGCATTGCCCATAGAGCGAAACCGGAATGATGGCTTTGGTCTTGGGGGTGATCGCCGCTTCGAGCTTCGTGGGGTCGAGGTTGCACGTGCGCGGGTCGACGTCTACGTAGACCGGCTTGGCACCCAGCAGCGCGACGGTCTCGGCGGTCGCGATGTAGTTAAAGCCCGGTGTGATGACTTCGTCGCCAGGGCCGATGCCCAGCGCCATTTGTACGATTTGCAGGGCGTCCGTGCCGTTTGCGCAGCTGATGCAGAATTCGGCGCCGACATAAGCTGCCAGCTTTTGTTCAAGTTCAGCGACTTCGGGTCCGAGAATGAACTGGCCGTGCGCTAGTACGCGCTGGATGCCTGCGTCGATCTTGTCTTTAATGCGGCTCTGTTGAGCCTTGAGGTCAACGAAATCGATCATGAATTGGTTTCCGTTTTGGTCAAAACGCCGTCGCTGAGCACATATCGGGCATTGGTATGGGGGCACAGCGTTTCGCCATTGCCCTGCACCGGCAGGTCAAGTTGCTCGCCGAATTCGCTCATCCAGCCAATTTGTCGGGCGGGTACGCCCACCATGAGCGCGTAGTCGGGGACGTCCCGATTGACGACCGCGCCGGCGCCGATGAATGCGAAGGCGCCCACGGTGACGCCACAAACCACGGTGCAGTTGGCGCCCAGAGTGGCGCCGCGCTTGACGAGCGTGTCGCGGTATTGGTCCTTGCGCTCGATAAGGGATCGCGGGTTGTACACGTTCGTGAAGACCATGCTCGGTCCACAGAAAACACCATCTTCAAGAACGACGTTGTCGTAGACGGAGACGTTGTTCTGCACCTTGCAGTCATTACCGATGACGACCTTGTTGCCCACGAAGACGTTCTGTCCCAACGAGACGCCCGTGCCAATGCGTGCGCCGCCGCATACGTGCACGAAGTGCCAGACGCGCGAACCGTCACCGATTTGAGCGCCTTCGTCCACGATGGCGCTGGGGTGCTGGTAGTGGCTCATTTCTTCAGGAACGGGTGATAGTCGCCCGTGCGTGGTGCGAGCGGCGCCTGGCGAATCGCCGCGACGGTGCTGATTGCCACGCGGTTCTCTTCGAGTCCGAAGCCACGGCCCGCCAGGATTTCCTGGTAGCTGCGCGTGTGGAGGTCGGTGAAGCCGCCGGAGAATTCGATCTCGTCGCCGTCAACGGTGATGGAGCGGAAGGTGCGTTGGCCTGCGTTGCGTTGTGCTTCGGGGACGTCAGCGAAGTCTACCGACAGGAACCAGCGGACACGAGCGTGCTCGTATTCGAGATAGCCCGCGGCCTTGGTGTCATCCGACAGGTGCACAACGTTATTTTGCAACGCTCCAAAAATAAAATGGAGCATGTCGAAGAAATGGACGCCGATGTTGGTCGCGATGCCACCAGATTTTTTCAAATCTCCCTTCCAGGACTGCAAGTACCAATGGCCGCGCGACGTAATATACGTTAGATCGACCTCATGCTTGGTAGCCTTTTTTTCCTTTTGCACTTTTTCGCGCAACGCGACAATTGCAGGGTGGACGCGCAGCTGAAGAATGGTGTTTACCTTGCGGCCGGTATCGCGCTCGATATCCTGCAGGCCATCGATGTTCCACGGATTCAACACGAGCGGCTTTTCACATATGGCGTCGGCGCCAGAGCGTAGCGCAAACCGCATATGCGAATCATGAAGATAATTCGGCGAGCAAATAGCGACATAATCTACGCGCTTCGAATCGCCGGCCCGATGCAATTTGTCCAAATGACGATCGAATCGTTCGAATTCGGTAAAGAAGTCGGCGTTCGGAAAATGGCTGTCAATAATGCCTACAGAGTCATTGGGGTCCAACGCGGCGACCAAATCGTTACCGGTTTCCTTGATGGCAATCATGTGGCGCGGCGCAATGTATCCGGCGGCGCCGATGAGGGCAAAATTCTTCATAGAGTTGAATATTTAGCGGTAGATTGATAGGCCATGGACAAAGCGAAAGCCGCAGGAACAACTATGCCCTGTTGTCCGGATTCGCATGAAAGCATATGTACCGCCACCGCGTTATGGTGGGGTATTTGCAACATCGATTGGTGCCGACTTGCCAAGCGTCGACGGCAGGCCGCGGATCGGCAGCCGCAGCCGAGCGCGCTGCAATGGCAACGCGGGAAGGCGAGATGCCTAGCGCCAGCTTGGGGGTAAAGGAGAGGCGACAGCCTGCCTGGATGCCGGTTCACGTGTCGCCCCGGCTGTCCACCTGGGCTGCGTTCTTCATTTTGGTGGCTGTAGAGCGAAATAGTGGGCGAGCACGGAGCAATGGCGGGCATCACTGGCAGACCACTTGTGGTCGGTGCTTACGACACTCGCGGGAACCGTGCGGGAGGATCGCGAAGACTATACTATAGCCGCTCGGGTTCTGCCACAGGGACAAGCGATGGACGGCTGGAATTGCAAGCAAAGTCTGCACGTAGGGATCAACTCGTTGGCGTCGGCGTGACCGTCGTGCCGGTAGCCCGGTTTTGCAATTTGCTGCCGAAAACTACATGCTGGATGAATTTTGCGGCGCACAATCTGTCACCGTTTTAACGGCATCCGTATTGGTGCGTTGGCTCAACTCGATCACTAGTGGCGTAACCGTAGGCGGTACCCTGCATCCGCTCAAAGATACGTCCCGATTTTCTTTTCCATAAAGACAGCGTCAAGACGGAATTATCGCGCTACGTACTCTGGAAGGCGAATTGCATATCGGCGACGATGTTTGGATCGACGAACGCAGGACAGAAGCGGCGAGAATGGCGGCGCGTTTTGGGCGCGGGTATTACTTCTTGAATTTCCTCTCAATCAGTGATACTTCTGGTCGCCCTCTGCGGCTGCAGCCTTGCGCTTCATACCACAGTACAAGTCCGCATGTGGGTACGCTCCGGCCTGGCGTCGGATTGGTTGCGTTGGTATTGCTGCTGAACGATATTGGTTCCAATGTTTTGGCATAATTCCGGGTTGAATGCTGGGCCTTAGGGGCCGGCGCACGAGGCAGCCCTACGGTAGGGCGAGCCGAACAGGAGCGGGCGAGGTGCGGCCCAGCCGAGCACAATGATCTGCTCCAGGAGAATAGGTTTGAAGAAGAAAAAGTACCTGATTTTGGGCCCCCATACGGACGATGGCGAATGGGGCTGCGGCGCGTCGATGGCGAAGTGGGCGGAGCAAGGGCACGAAGTGCACTATGCGGCGTTTTCCGCTGCCGAGGAATCCGTGCCCGCTGGCCTGCCGCAGGACATTCTGCGCACCGAAATCGTGGATGCGGCGAAAGAAATCAACCTACCGGCCTCACAATTGCAGGTGTTCCAGTTTCGCGTGCGGTATTTCCCGCGTGACCGCCAGGAAATCCTGGAAGCCATGGTCCGCCTTCGCAAGGAGATCGATCCCGATGTGGTGGTGGGCCCGAATTCCTACGACACGCACCAGGATCACGAAGTCATCAATCGTGAAGCGTTCAGGGCATTCAAGCGCGCAACGATTCTGGGTTACGAAATTCCCTGGAATAACCGCCGGACGGATTTGACGTTTTTCCACGGAGTGGAAGAGAAGCATCTGCAGTCCAAGATCCGCGCGTTGGCTGCCTATAAGTCGCAGGCATTTCGTGCGCCAAACTACGATGAATTGATCCACAGTCTTGCTGTGCAGCGTGGTTGCCAGGTCGGCATGCGCTATGCGGAAGCTTTCGAGGTGATTCGATGGGTAGAGCAATAAGCAAGCCGGTTTCGGCCAATGACGTCGCCCGATATCTGGGGTTGCCGGCCTTGGCGAGCGATGTCGAGATTAGGTCTATCGCGGCGGTCGACGAAGCGGTCGCGGGAGCGCTGAGCTTCGCGAAATCGGGGCCTTGGGCGGAAAAGGCGCCAGCCGGAGCCGTGGTGATAGTCTCGCCGGAGCACGCTGCCTTGGTGAGAGGCCATGCGCTGGTGTCGCCGACTCCCAGGCTGGATTTCGCGCGGGCATTGGCTTATATCGAAGAGACGGCGGGCTATGTCTGGTCCCAGGCCGAGCCCGACATTCATCCCACTGCCTTCATCGGGCAGAACGTGGTGCTTGGCAAGGGGGTGGTGGTCGGCGAGGGCGCACGGATCTTGCACAACGTCGTGATCCAGGACGAAGTCACCATCGGTGCGCGCAGCATCATCAAGTCCTGCGCGGTCGTCGGTGAAGATGGCTTTGGATTCGAACGTGATGTTGATGGCAAGGCGCTGCGGCTTCCCCATTTGGGCCGAGTGATCATCGAGGACGATGTAGAGATCGGCTCGTTAACTACCGTTTGCCGTGGAACGCTGGGTGATACGCTGATCCGGCGCGGGGCAAAGATTGACGATCACGTGCACATCGCGCATAACGTCGATGTGGGCGAGGATGCGTTCGTCATTGCTTGCGCGGAGATCAGCGGCGGCGTACGCATTGGCGCCCAGGCTTGGGTCGCGCCCAATGCATCCGTACTAAACCAGCTGAAAATCGGTGAGAAGGCCATTGTGGGCCTTGGTGCCGTGGTTGTGCGCAATGTCGATGATAAGAGCATCGTGGCGGGCAACCCCGCCAAACACATTCGTCACGTGGAGTAGCCGGCATCCCGGCGCCGCAGGTTCGCATAGGCGCCGATTGCAATAGGCAGCAATTGATAGGTGTAGTACTTGGCGAAGAGCAAAAGCAGTATGTTCGCCATCAGCAGCGCTGCCGTTACGAGGAATACGGGCGTGCGGATCTGGCCGCGGTAAGTGAGCATGATGCTGGCGCCAGCGAACGTCAGCAGCAGTGCTAGCGTAACGAAGCCCAACAAGCCCATGTCGACCCAGGCGGAAAGAATGTTGTGGGCGTAGTTGCCGGGCAGATAACTGCCGTAGTTGCCAAGGAAGGGGGCCTCGCTGATCGACAGCCATGCCTCGCTGGTCAGCGCGGCTCGGGCAATGCTGGAAGCGTCTTCGCTGACATCGGACAGGCCCAGGATGCGGCTGCCCGGCAGCGTGCCGAGCATGGCATGGGCCAGGGCCAGAAGCACGACAATTCCGACGATGCCTAGCGCGACGAACTGCGCTTTTCGCTTGGCCATGCAGAACTCGATTGTGCCAGCGATAAGCACAAAGGCAATGAATTCGGAGCGTGCGCCGATTAAGTACAAAGCAATGATCGAGAGTATGTAGCCGGCGTATCTGATCAAAACACGTGCGGGGGGCAGCGCGGCCAGGGTTGCTACGATGTAGGCCAGCGCGACCGCTTGGTAATTCAATTCCTTGTCGGCTCCCGGCGCGATGTAGCCTACTCCGACCAGTTGGCCTCCTGCCGTATTGAGCACGATGAGAAGTAGAAGACCGACGAAAATGAACTGCGCATAGAGCGTCGCAGTCCTTTCGCCCCAGGGGAAAAGCAAACCCAGCAGGTACAGCACAACGAACGAGACCCACGTGATCGCATTGGGCTTCAGGATCTCGGGCGTGACATTGAAATACACGCCCACGGCGAGGCTCATGCCGAAAAGCAGCATGAACAGGACGAACAACCATTCCACCAAGTCGGGAGGGATACGCGAGTGTGGTTTGATACAGGCAGCAAGCAGCAGCAGTGGCAGGCTGATTGCTATCCCGGCCGAAAAGTACCCACCCAGATATGGGTGGATTACCCCTTTTTGCACGGAAATTTGGTAGGCGATGTAGGCCGGAAACATGATGCAAAATGCACCAAACGCTAGCCACCGCGCCACGCCTTCGCTTTTGTTCGGATTGCTGCGATCAGTGAACATAGTTGCATACGGCATCACTTTCAACCGACGCGTTAGTCGCGGTTGATGAGCCTGCTCACGGGATATCGGGTACGAATCAGGATTTGAATCAGCGCCAACAAGAAGGTGATGATGAAACCGACAATGCCACCTATTGCGCCGCTGACGATCTTGCTGGCGGCCAGAGGCGTCGTAACCGAAATCGGTGTCTCCAGCTTTGTGTTGAAAGTGCGGATCGGATTAATTTGATCCTGCAGCGCCTCAATCAAGAGGCGCAAACGGTCGGAATCGGCTTGGGTGGCGCGCAGCAGATACGACACCACCAGCGAATCCATTACGGCCGTCGCAGGGGCAATTTGCCCCGATTGGAGCGCCCCAACGACCATGTCCCGTTCGCTGAGGTTTTCCGCCAACTGTTTTTCAGCATTTGCGAGCTTGCGCTTGCGCTGCTCAATTTCGTCGTGGAAAGCTGCTTCGGTCCGTTGCTGCACCGTGGCAATGGCGACTTCCACGATGCGCTTGGCATCTTCCGGCACATAGGCATTTACCCGCAACAGGACGAGACTCGGAGTGCCTTGAGCGAGCGTGGTGAACGTGCGTGACGCCAGCAGGGCTTTCGGATCGCGCAAATCGCTCGACAGACCAGCTTTCTCGAGGGTGTCGCGCATGAAGCTAGGTTGCTGCGCGACCGATCCAATCGTCGCTCCATCGGTAAGGAGGGTCCCGTTAATCTGCCCAAGTCTAATGAGTCCGGAGGCCGTCCAAAGCGGGGTGCGATTGGGCATGGTGATGCCGATGATGGCTCCCAAGATAATGGCCAAAACCAGCAATTTCCAATAGGAGAGCAGCAGGCCGACAATATTCGGGAAATCGCCAGGTTTGGATTGCATTTCGGTCGAACTCATTGATGAGATTGTGATTGTATGTCAACCGGCCAAGATGACGGGCAAGTCTGCGCTTCGCTGTATGTGGAATTGTGACCGTCCAGCCGCGATGTGTAGTAGGGATCGTAGCGCCTGAATTCGGCCGCGCACCCGGGAGAAGGACGGCGTTGTGTTGTACATTCGCGTTTCTGACCGAACCGTCTTTGCTTTGATGCCAACACGCATTCTCATCGTTCGCACATCGTCCCTCGGCGATCTGGTGCACATGCTGCCCGCAATATCCGATATCGCCCGATATGTGCCGGACGCCGAAATCGACTGGGTGGCGGAAGAAGCATTCGCCGAAATCCCCAAATGGCACCCGGCGGTCAATGAGGTGATAAAGGTGGCGCATCGCCGCTGGCGCAAGGCATGGTGGTCGAGCCAGGTCAGGGCCGAGCGCCATGTGCTGAAAGAACGCCTGCGGTCCAAACAGTACGACATCGTGCTCGACATGCAGGCGCTCTTGAAATCCGCCTGGCTGGTGCGCCAGACCCGTGGTGTGCGGCATGGGTTGGACTGGCGTTCGGCGCGCGAGCCGCTGGCGTCGCTGTTCTACAACGTGCGGCATCGGGTGGAGTTCTGGCAGCCGGCGGTGATCCGCCAACGCAAGCTTGCCGCCCTGACGTTCGGTTACCAGTACGCCGGCGCGCCCGATTTCGGCCTGCAGGCTTTCGCGCGCCAGGCGACACAGGCTGCGGCGGACCCCGTGCTGGAAGTCGGCAGCGAGGGCATGAACATCGGCGAACTGCCGCGTTTGCACCATCTGGATACGGACCGCGGCTACGCCGTGATCATGCCGTCGGCCAGCCGCGACGACAAGCTCTGGCCGGAAGAAGACTGGCGCGTCGTTTTCCGCCGCCTGCGCGAGGCGGGCTGCACTTTGAAATTGCTGGCGGGGAATGAGCAGGAGGCCGAGCGCGCCCGCCTGCTGATTGCCGGCATGGACGGCGCCGAGGTGATGCCGCGCATGGATCTGAGCGCGGTGGCGCGCCTGCTGGCCGGGTCCCGCATGATGGTGGGGCTGGACAGCGGCCTGACCCATCTGTCGGCCGCGCTGGGCCGTCCCACCATCGGCATTTACCGCGCCTCGACCCCGGTGCGCACGCCGCTGGTCGGCTCCAGCTACACCGCCAGCCTGGGCGACCGCGGGGCTTCGCCTTCGCGCGAGGCCGTGATGGCGGCGGTGGAGCAGGCCTTGGCCGCCCAGTGACATGAACCGCGGCGTCTACTCGCTGGCGCTCAGGGCTTTGTCACCGCTGGTCTGGCTCTGGATGGGCCACCGCGCCCGGCGCGCGGGCGGCCAATGGGAAATCTTCTCTGGCGAACGCTTCGGTCATGCCCCGGCCCCCGCTATTTCTTGTACAGCGTGGACGGCTCCCGTCTGGGTGCATGCGGTCAGCCTGGGCGAGACCCGCGCTGCGCAGCCCTTGCTGCAGGCTTTGCTCGACCGGGGGCTGCCGGTGCTGCTGACGCACATGACGGCCACCGGCCGGGCCGAGGGCGCGCGCCAGTACGCCTACGCGATCGCCCGCGGGCAGTTGCGCCAGGCATGGCTGCCCTACGATTTTCCCGGCGCGACCCGCCGTTTCATGGCGGCCTGGCGGCCGCGTTGCGGCCTGCTTATCGAACGCGAGATCTGGCCCAACCTGCTGGCCGCCGCTCGCGGCGCCGGCGTGCCGATGGCGCTGGTCAGCGCGCGGTTCTCGGCGTCGTCGCTGCGGCAGGCGGGCAGGATGGGCGGCGTGATGCGCGAAGCGCTGGGCGGACTGGACTCGGTGCTGGCGCAGACCGCCGAGGATGCGGACCGGCTGGTGCAGGCCGGGGCGCCGCAGCCGGTCGTGACGGGCAATCTGAAATTCGATCTGGTCCTGCCGGCGGCGCGAGTTGCCGCGGGACAGGCTTGGCGCGAACGGCTGGGCCGGCGGGTGGTGGCGGTCGCCAGCACGCGCGAGGGCGAGGACAGCGGTTTCATCGAGGGCATCAAGCGCCATGCCGCCCGGCCCGGCGCGCCCTTGTTCGTGTTGATTCCGCGCCATCCACAGCGTTTTGACGAGGCCGCGCGTCTGCTGTCAGCGGCCGGGCTGCCGTACGTCCGGCGGTCCGTGGGCGAGGCGCCGGGCCCGGACACGGCGGTGCTGCTGGGCGACACGCTGGGCGAGATGGCGTTCTACTACGCCGCTTCGGACGCTGCGATCGTGGCGGGCAGCTTCGCGCCGTTGGGCGGGCAGAACCTGATCGAGGCCTGCGCAGCGGGCGTGCCGGTCATCGTTGGCCCGCATACCTTCAATTTCAAGCAGGCGGCGGAAGACGCCATCGCGGCGGGCGCTGCGTTGCGCGCGGCCGATGCCGCCGAGGCGGTGGATGCGGCGATGGCCTTGCTGGCGGACGAGCCGCGCCGTCAGCGTGCGGCAGAGGCGGCACTGGCATGGTTCCGCATGCATTCGGGGGCCACGGAGCGTACGTTGGACGCGCTGGCGCCGTGGCTGGAGGCGGGAAGGGCGGGCTAGCGCCCATCTCGGCCGGCGTGTGCGCCGGCCGGGGCTTCAGGGGGCGCGAGGCGGCGCCGTCTTGGGGACCAGGGTCACCGCGTCCGGATTCAGTTGCTGGTTGAAGCGGCGCGGGTCGCGGCCTTCGTCCTCGGGGCGCACGCCCAGCCAGCCCTGGCCCAGCGCATAGACCCCCAGATTTGCAAGGAGGATGAGGATGAAGAGCACGCGCATGGCCGGGGGCTCCGTTCAGGCGTCGACGTCCAGGGTGGCGCGGGCAACCGCCGCCAGGCCGTCCAGGACGGGGTGATCCAGATAAATCGGCACCGGAGCGGCGCCGAAGGCGCCGCCGGCGTCCGCCAGCAAACGTTCGATTTCCTGGTGCACTTCGGGCCAACCGCCGCCCGCCGCGTAGATTTGCGGCGTCTGGCCGTAGCGCTGGCGTCCGGCCAGCCATTGGCGCACGACCGCGCCAGCCTGTGCAGCGGCGATGCCCGAGGCGATGGCCTCGTGCGTGTCCGTGGGATAGGCCACGACCTGGCCGTTGGCGATGGGGAGATTGGCGGTGCCATGGGCCAGGGCGCTGCGCATCATGGCCGGGCCGGGCAGGATCAGGCCGCCGGCGAAGACGTTGTCGGGGCCGACGGTGTCGATGGTGGTGGCGGTGCCAAAGCTGGCCAGCACGAAGGGCGGGTGCGCGCCAGGCAGGCGCGACAGCACGCCTAGCAGCGAGGCCCAGCGGTCGGCGCCCAGTTGCGTGGGCGTCTTGTAGCTGTTGACCAGCCCCAGCGTGGTCGCCTGCGACGGCGACCAGGTCACCGCGCAGCCGTGTTTTTGCAGGATGGCGGCGATGGCTGCGCCGCGGGCCTCGCCGGCCACATTGACGCCAAGCGCGCGCAAGGGGCGGCGCGGCAAGGTGGATAGCCAGCGGTCCAGGGCGTCCAGGTCCAGACCGTCGAAGGCCACCGCCGCCGGCTCGCGCGGCGTGTCGGGGTTGCCGGCGTCCAGCCAACCCACCTTGAGACGGCTGTTGCCGGAGTCGATGAGAATAATCATGCTTGGCGTCGAATCGAGATTTCACCGATCAGGATCGGTTGGGTGCCCTCGGGCGTTTGCACCAGCAGGCGGCCTTGCTCGTCCACGCCGCTGGCGGTGCCGCTTAGAAGAATAGCGCCCTTGTCCAGCACGTTGACCTTGCGGCCGGCCAAAGCGTCCACCTGGTCGAAACGCTGCCTGAAGGCGCCAAAGCCCTCGCGCTCCAGGGTCTGGACCGTTTCGAGCCAGGCCATGGCGCTGGCGCAGACCAGGTCGGCGGCGCTTGCCTGGCGGGCCGCGCCCGCCTGTACCTGGCACCAGTCGGCGACTTCGCGCTCCAGCGCGAGCGACAGCCGGGCGGCGTCGACCAGGTTCACACCCATGCCGATGACGACCGTATGGCCGGCCTCGCTGCCGCCAGGATTGCGGGTGGTTTCCACCAACACGCCCGCCAGCTTGGCGTCGTGCCATTGCACGTCGTTGGGCCACTTCATGCACAGCCCGGTGGCATGCGGGCCGGCGACAGCGCGCAGGGCCTCGCAGGCGGCGATGCCGGCCAGCGGCGACAACGCGGGCAGTTGCGCGGGCGGCAGATGCACGTCGAAGGCACAGGAGAACATCAAGGTGGAGCCCGTGCGGTTCTGCCACGGGCGGCCGGCGCGGCCGCGCCCGGTTTCCTGCAGGTGAGTGCCGAGCAGCCAGGGCTTGCCGCCAGCGCCCGCGCGTGCGCGTGCCAGAAGGTCGGCGTTGGTTGATCCGGTGCTGCCGGTCCAGGCGATGTCCTGGAAGGCGGGCAGGCGCGTGCTGAGCGTGCGGGCCAGGGTTTCCGGCGCGGGCAGGTCGATGGGGCTGGCTTGAGCGGGCATATGGCGGCGATTGTAGGGCACGCGGCCCGCGCTCGCGGTCGGCCAGCGCCAGCGTTTATGATTGGCGATACATTTTTGCACCGGTATTCTGCCTTCATGCCGCATTCCGCTACGTCCGCACCTGCCGCCGCGCCTTTCCGCTTTGAAGGAGGCGTGTGCCATGTGGCCGGCGACTGGAGCGTGCTGGCGCTGGCCGAACCCGGCGAAGTGCAGCGCCGCCGCGAGGCGCTGGCCTGCGCCACCGATGGCGGCGCGCGCTGGGACCTGCACGGCATCGGCCGGCTCGACACCATCGGCGCGCTGCTGATCTGGGAGGCCTGGGGCCACAAGCTGCCCGAGCGCGTGCGCTGGTCGGCTGGCCAGCAGGATGTTTTCAACGCCCTGGCCATGAACAAGGGCGAGACGCCGGCGGCGGCGCCCAAGCGGGATCCGTGGAGCTGGCCGCGCGCCGTGGGCGAGGCGATCTTCCAGGCCATCGACAATGGCCGCGCCTTGCTCGTCATGCTGGGTCAGCTGGTGCTGGATTTCGGCGGCATGCTGCGGCGCCCGCGGCTGGGGCCCTGGCGCGAGATTTCGGCGCAGGTATACCGTACTGGCGCGCAGGCGCTGGGCATTACGGCGCTGGTCGGTTTCCTGATCGGGGTGGTGCTCTCCTATCTGTCGGCGCAGCAGCTGCAGATGATAGGCGCGGACCGCTTCATCGTGCGCCTGCTGGGCGTGTCCATCGTGCGCGAACTGGGCCCGGTGCTGGCCGCCATCCTGGTCGCCGGTCGTTCGGGTTCCGCGATCACCGCGCAGATCGGCGTGATGCGGGTGACGCAGGAATTGGATGCGATGCTGGTCATGGGCATTTCGCACGGGCAGCGCCTGATCCTGCCGCGGGTGGTGGCGCTGGCCGTGACCATGCCGCTGCTGGTGCTGTGGACGGACGCCATGGCGATCCTGGGCGGCATGCTGGCCGCGCAGATGCAGTTGGGCGTGTCGGCGCAATGGTTCCTGCAGTCGCTGCCGGATGCGATTTCACTGACTAACTACTGGATCGGCATTCTGAAGGGTGTGACCTTTGGCATGTTGATCGCGCTGATCGCCTGCCATTTCGGTCTGCGCATCCAGCCCAACACGGAAAGCCTGGGACGCGGCACCACTACCTCGGTGGTGACCTCCATTACCGGCGTGATCCTGCTGGACGCGTTTTACGCCGTCATCTTCAGTTCGGTGGGCATTTGATGAACAGCGCCGCTCAGCACAAGCTGTTCGCCGAGGACGGGGTCACGGTAGAACCCGTCATCACGGTGCGCGGGCTACGCACGGCGTTCGGCGACCATGTGGTGCACGACAATCTGGACCTGACGGTCTTCCCTGGCGAGATCCTGGTGCTGGTGGGCGGCTCGGGTACCGGCAAGACGGTGCTGCTGCGGCAGATCATCGGGCTGGACCGGCCGGCCGCGGGCACGGTGCGGGTGCTGGGACATTCGCTGTTCGAGCTGACGGCGGGCGAACGCCGGCGGCTGTCCTACCGCTGGGGCATGCTGTTCCAGGCGGGGGCGTTGTTTTCCGCGCTGTCGGTGTTCGACAATGTGGCTTTGCCGCTGCGCGAACTGCGCACGGTGCCGGAAGACCTGGTGCGCGACGTCGTCATGTGCCGGCTGGCGATGGTGGGCTTGTCGGCGCGCGATGCCGACAAGCGGCCTTCGGACCTGTCCGGCGGCATGGTCAAGCGCGTGGCGCTGGCGCGCGCGCTGTCGCTGGATCCGGAACTGCTGTTCCTGGACGAGCCCACCGCCGGCCTGGACCCGTTGCGTTCGGACGAATTCGTGGACCTGGTGCGCAGCCTGCACCGGCAATTGGGATTTACCGTCGTCATGGTGACGCACGACTTGGACACGCTGCTGGCGTTGGCCACGCGCGTCGCCGTGCTGGCGGACAAACGGGTGATCGTGTGCGACACGGTGCCGGAAGTATTGAAGGTCGATCACCCGTTCATTCACACGTTCTTCCTGGGCGAGCGCGGTTTGCGCGCGCTGGGGGATCTGGCGCCGAAGGGATTGCATCATGGAAAACCGTAGTCATGCGCTCATGGCCGGCATCTTCACGCTGGTCCTGCTTGCCGCAGCCGCCTTGGTGGCCATCTGGATCGGCCGAGACCGGACGCAGCTGCAGCCATACGAAATCATCTCCGCCACCGCCGTCAGCGGCTTGAACCCGCAGTCCACGGTGCGCTACCAGGGCGTGCCGGTGGGCAAGGTGCAGTCGCTGGCCCTGAACCCGGACAAGCCCGGGCAGGTGCGCATCCGCATCGGGGTGGCGCCGAACACGCCGATCACCGAATCCACCTGGGCCGAGCTGGGCGTGCAGGGCGTGACCGGCATGTCCAACGTGGAACTGCGCGACGACGGCACGTCGATGAAGCGGCTGGCGTCGTCGGCCGCGCATCCGGCCGCCATTCCGCTGCGCCCCGGTTTTCTCGATCGCATCGAGCAGCGCGGCGGCAAGCTGATCTCGAACGTGGAAGAGGTCACCGAACAACTGCGGCGCGTGCTGAGCGAGCAGAATGTGCAGGCGCTCACTGCCAGCCTGCAGAACGCTACCGATATCACCCAATCGCTCAGGGCTGCGAGCCAGGATCTGGGGCCCACGATGGCCAAGCTCGGTCCCCTGATGGATTCCTTGGACAAGACCTCGCGCCAGGCCGACCGCGCCGCGCGCGAAGTTGGCGACCTGGCCGCGCAGGCTCGCCAGTCGCTGGCGCGCCTGAATGCGCCTGGCGGACCCCTGTCCGCCGCCACCAGCAGCCTCAACGACATCGCCCTGGCCGCCGCGCGGCTGGATGGCGAGACCCTGCCGGCGATCACCGGCATGGCCGCCAATGTCAGCGCGGCCGCGCGCGGCGCCACCGTTACCCTGCGCCGTGTGGACAACACGCCGCAATCGTTCCTGTTCGGCCCGGCGCCCCGCGAGCCCGGGCCCGGCGAGGCCGGCTTTGCAGGCTTCGGGAGATCGTCCAAATGATGAAGATGCGTAGCGCCGTTCTTATCCTGACGTTGGCCCTGGCCGGTTGCGGCATCGGCCGGGTGGCCGCACCGCCCTCGGTGTTCGACCTGGGCCTGGATTCCCGCCCGGCGCCGGCCTTGCCCGCGCGCGAGACGATTGCGCTGGTCTTCCAGGCCGTGCCCAGCCTGTCCGATACCGGCGTGATCTGGCGCGTGGGCGACAGCGCCGCGCCCAAGGCCTATGCCAGCTATCGCTGGGCCTCGCCGCCGGCGGATCTGGTGCGGCAGCGCCTTACCGAGCGCCTGTCGCGCCAGGGGCCGGTGCTGGATGAGCGTGTCACCCTGCAGACGCCGCAGCTGCAGGTGTCGCTGTCCCAGTTCGAACAGGTATTCGCGGCCGACGGCCAGTCCAGCGAAGGCCGCGTGCTGCTGCAGGCGGTGTTGCTCAGCGGCCGCAGCGTGCTGGGCCAGACGCGCATCGAGGCACGCGCGCCGGCGCCCACGCAGGACGCGCAAGGCGGGGTCACGGCGTTGCGCCTGGCGACGGACGACGCCGCCGACCAATTGGCACAGTGGCTGGCCACGACGCTGAAGCCCGCGCCCAGGCCGGGCGGTTAACATCGCTTTTTTTTCCGTATCCCGAGTTACGCCATGTCCGCACGCACTGAAACCCACGCATTCACCGGAGCCGCCGGCCGCATCGACTGCGCCGTGGACTGGCCCGCGGGCACGCCGCGCGGCTGGGCGCTGGTCCTGCACCCGCATCCGCTGCAGGGCGGCGCGCGCGAGAACAAAGTGGTCACGACCCTGTCGCGCGCCTGCGTGCAGCACGGCCTGGTGGCGGTACGGCCCAATTTCCGCGGGGTCGGCCAGTCCGAAGGCGCGTTCGACAAATCCGTGGGCGAAACCCAGGACATGCTGGCGGTCGTGGCGCAGATGCGCGAACTGCATCCCGAACTGGCCCATGCGCCTTGGGTGCTGGCCGGTTTCTCGTTCGGCACTGCCGTCGCGGCGCAGACCTATGCCGCGTTGGCGGAGCAGGGTGATGCTGTGCTGCCGTCGGCCCTGATGCTGATGGGGCCGGCCGTGAACCGCTTCCAGTCGCACGAAGTGCAGGTGCCGGACGACACGCTGCTGGTGCACGGCGAGGAAGACGAGGTCGTGCCGCTGTCCGAGGCCATGGACTGGGCGCGCCCGCGTTCGATCCCCGTCGTGGTGGTGCCCGGCGCATCGCACTTCTTCCATGGCAAGCTGCTGGTGCTGCGCCAGCTGGTGCAGGCGCGGTTGAAGGTCGCGCTGGACTAAGACGGGGCGCCGCTGTTGCGGCGCCAACGCCTTCAGCCCGGCCAGCGAGAGCCGCGGATTATGCTGCAGAAGTTACCAGGCTTGAAGGCCGGCTCCTTGTCGGCGATCACATCGGCCTTGACGTTGCCGAACGTCGTCTGCGGCTTGTGCTTGATGCCCTCGTAGAAGGCCTGGATGATCTCTTCCTTGAAGCGCGGACTGCGCGGATGCGCCGCCACCACGGCTTCGCGCTGGGCGTCGCCGTATTCGCCATAAGTCAGGCCGAGCACGTCCATTTCCACGCCCGCTGTCACCAGCGCGACGACCGGGTGCATGAATTCGGGAATGCCGGGCGTGGTGTGCAGCGCAATGGCGGTCCACACCAGATCGATGTCCTGTTGCGAAATGCCGCGGCTATTCAGGAAGTCGCGCGCCGCGTTGGCGCCGTCCACCTCGAAGCGGCAGCAGTCGCTGCTGTGCTGATGCGTCAGGCCCATGTCGTGGAACATGCAGCCGCAATAAAGCAATTCCGGGTCGAACTTCAATCCGCGGCGCTTGCCAGCGAGCGCGCCGAAGTAGTAGACCCGGCTGGAATGGTGGAAGAGCAGCGGCGTGGCGGTGTCGCGTACCAGCTCCGTGATTTCACGGGCGAGCTTGCTGTCGGGGATCTGAATGCCGTCGATGACAGGGTTCATGGCGGGAGTCCTTACAGGTGGTGGGGTAGGGGTTCGATAAATTCTCCCGCCGCACTAGAATGGCTTCAATCGTCGTAATACGCCAGATTCCGCCAAAACATGCGATTTCCCGACACCAGTCGGCAAGGCGCGATTCCATGACCAAGACCATAGCCATTCTTGCGCTGCCAGGTGTCCAGATGCTCGATGTCTCCGGGCCCCTGGACGTGTTCGCCCAGGCCAATGCCGAACTCGGGCGCGAGCAGTACGCGCTGCGCGTGGTGGGCTACGAGGCGGGTCCGATCCGCAGTTCATCGGGCGCGCGCCTGCTGCCCGACCTGACGCTTGACGGCCCTGTGCCGCGCCTGGATACCCTGCTTGTTGCCGGCACGCCGCAGGCCGCCAGCGCCATGCTCAGCAGCTCCGCCTTGCAATGGCTGCGCGCGACGGCCAGGGGCGCCCGGCGCTATGGCTCCGTCTGCACTGGCGCCTTCATGCTCGCCGCGGCAGGCCTGTTGGATGGACGACGGGTGACGACCCATTGGAATGCGGCGGCGCAGCTGCGCCTGGCCTATCCCAAGGTGACCGTCGAAGAGGACGCCCTGCATGTGCGCGACGGCAAAGTGCGCACGTCCGCCGGCGTGACGGCTGGCCTGGATCTGGCGTTGTCGCTGGTCGAGGAAGACCTGGGCCGGGACGTGGCCGCCAGTGTGGCGGCCCAGTTGGTGATGTTCTTCAAGCGGCCAGGCGGACAACTGCAATTCAGCCGCAAGGGACAGGCCGGCCCGGTAGGGCGCTCGGCGCTGCAGGAGGTCCAGCGCTGGGTCGCCGGCAACCCTGGGCTGCCGCTGTCGGTGGAAGCGCTGGCCGAACATGCGGGCCTGAGCCCCCGGCACTTTACGCGGCTGTTCCACGCCGAGGTCGGCGTCACGCCGGCCGCGTGGGTGGAGATGACGCGCATCGCCGCAGCCCGCGCGCTGCTGGAGGCGGGCTCGGCCACGCCCAAGCAGGTGGCCGCGCAATGCGGCTTTGCCAACGTCGACACCTTGCGCCGCGCCTTCGTCAAGCACGTGGGCGTTTCTCCGGCCGTGTACCGTCGCCATCACGGCGGCAGTCCCGATTGATCCGTTGCCGCGTCCCGAGGCCGCCAGGTTGCATCAAGTTGCATGTTTTAAATGCGCGGGAACCCCGGGCGGGCCGGACGGGTCTGATCGACTGCCTATAATTGTCAGCCACTTGCCCCGCGCCGGCGGGCGTCATTACTGGACCCACGTTGCCGATGAAGAATTTGCCTTACTCCGCTCACTCCCCCGTTGTCTTCACCCGTCGCCTGCTGTCAGGCGCGGTGCTGTCAGCCATGCTGGCAGCTTCGATGCCGGTCTGGGCGCAGCAGGCTCCGGCCGCGGCGCCGGCCGCAGCCGCTGGCGCCGGAATGCTTCGGCGGTGGTGCCGGTGGGCGACGTCTCGGCCGTGCCGGCCCCCACCATCGCGGCCAAGGCCTGGATCGTGATGGACGTGAACAGTGGCCAGACCCTGGCCGCCTCCAACCCGGACATGAAGGTCGAGCCGGCCTCGCTCACCAAGATCATGACGGCCTACGTCGTGTTCAACGCGCTGGATGAAAAGCGCCTGACGCTGGAGCAGACCGTGCCGGTGTCCGAGCGCGCCTGGCGCACGGGCGGTTCGCGCATGTTCATCGAACCGCGCAAGCCGGTCACTGTCGATGAGCTGAACCAGGGCATGATCGTGCAGTCCGGCAACGACGCCTCCGTGGCCCTGGCCGAGGCCGTGGGCGGCAGCGAGGCCTCGTTCGCTTCGCTGATGAACCAGGAAGCCGAACGCCTGGGCATGCGCAACACCCACTTCATGAACGCGACGGGCCTGCCCGATCCGCAGCACATGACGTCCACGCGCGACCTGGCCATCCTGTCCTCGCACCTGATCACCGATCACCCGGACCACTTCCACTACTACAAGCAGAAGAGCTACACCTACAACAAGATCACCCAGCCCAACCGCAACCGCCTGCTGTGGGCCGACCCCTCGGTGGACGGCATGAAGACCGGTCACACCGATTCAGCCGGCTACTGCCTGGTGTCGACCGCCGTGCGCGGCGACCGCCGCATCCTGGTGGTCGTGGTAGGCACGGACAGCGAAGCCACCCGCGCCGAGGAAAGCCTGAAGCTGCTGAACTGGAGCTTCCAGAACTTCGACACCGTCAAGCTGTTCGACAAGAGCCAGCCTGGCATCGATGCGCGCGTCTGGGAAGGCACGGCTGAAAGCGTCAAGCTCGGCCCGCCCAACCCCGTGTCGATTGCGGTGCCGCGCGGCAAGGCCGGCGACTTGAAGCCGGTGGCGCAGCGCACGGATCCGCTGATCGCTCCGCTGGCCAAGGGCCAGCAGGTCGGCACCCTGCAATTCACGCTGGACGGCAAGGTGCTGCGCACCGAACCGCTGGTGGTGCAGGACGCGGTCGAGCGCGCCGGCTTCTTCGGCCGCATGGTCGATACCGTCAAGCGCTGGTTCGAATAATCCTGCCGCGCCGTGGGCGCGGGGGGTGTAAGCTAGCAACGGGCGTTTCGCATGAAACGCCCGTGCTTTATTCACGGGACGGACCAGACGGTTCGTCCCTCTCCATTTCATACTCAGGAGTGCCTCATGATTCCGGGCGTGCCGGGCGAAAGCCAGGTGTATCTCAACGGTGAGTTTCTGCGCGTGGACGAGGCCAAGGTCTCTGTCCTCGACCGTGGCTTCATTTTCGGCGACGGCATCTACGAAGTCGTCCCCGTGTACCAAGGCAATGCGTTCCGCATGGCCGAACACCTCAACCGCCTGGACCGCAGCCTGGCTGCCTTGCGGATTGCCCAGCCTTTCGACCGCGCAGGCTGGATCGACCTGATCCAGCAGCTGCTGGCGCGCACCAAGCTGGAGACCTGCATCGTTTACCTGCAGGTGACGCGCGGCGTGGCCAAGCGCGACCACCAGTTCCCCTCGACCCCCGTCACGCCGACGGTCTTCGGCATGATCTCGGCCTGGTCGCCGCCGCCTGCCGCCCAGCGCGAGCGCGGCCTCAGCGCCATCAGCATTCCGGACGAGCGCTGGCTGCATTGCGAAATCAAATCGGTGTCCCTGCTGGGCAACGTATTGGCCAAGCAGCAGGCGGTCGATGCCGAGGTCGACGAAGTGGTGCAGTTCCGCGACGGCTACCTGACCGAAGGCTCGTCCACCAATATCTGGGTAGTTTCCGGCGGCAAGCTGTTGGCGCCGCCCAAGAACAACCTGATCCTGGAAGGCATCCGCTACGGCCTGATGGGCGAGCTGGCCGCCGAGGCCGGCATTCCTTTCGAGTCGCGCCCCATCACGCGGCAAGAAGTGGAACAAGCCGACGAGCTGATGCTGTCCTCGGCCACCAAGGAAGTGCTGGCCATCGTGTCGCTGGATGGCAAGCCGGTGGGTTCGGGCAAGCCCGGCCCCGTTTTTGCGCAATTGCGCGCGGGTTATGATGCCCGCATCGCCGCGCTCTAGGCCCGGCATCACCGGGCGGCTCCTGCGGGGCCGCCCCGGCGGTCTTGCCGGCTGGCGGCTTGCCCCCATATACATAGGATCTGGCCGCCCCGTGGCACAGCCCTCGGGTGCAGGATCGAGCAGTGGCCGAGCCCTGGGGGGCAACACCTTATAGGCACATCATGCAAAATATTCCGCCCGAAGATTCCCTCATCGAATACCCCAGCGACTTTCCCATCAAGGTCATGGGCAAGCAGCACCCGGAATTCGCGCAGACGCTGACCGAAGTCGTGCTGCAGTTCGACCCTGAGTTCGACGCAGCGACGGTGGAAATGCGGCCCAGCAAGGGCGGCAACTACATGGGCCTGACCTTCACGGTGCGCGCGACCTCGCGCGAGCAGCTGGACGCGCTCTACCGCGCCCTGCACGGCCATCCGATGGTGTCCATCGTTCTCTGACACAAGAGCAGGACAGCCGTGATCAAGTGGCTCGCGCGGCCGGCCGACTACCTGTCGGTCTGGCACGATATGCAGGCGTACACCAATCTGCGTGGCGCCGATACGCCTGACGAGATCTGGCTCTGCGAACACGCACCCGTCTACACCTTGGGCCAGGCCGGCCAGCCCCAGCATGTGCTCAACCCCGGAAACATTCCCATCGTCCACTGCGACCGCGGCGGGCAGGTGACCTACCACGGTCCCGGCCAGGTCATGGCCTACGCGCTGTTCGACCTGCGCCGCGCCGACATCTACGTCAAGGAATACGTCAATCTGCTGGAGGGCGCGGTCATCGACACGCTGGCCCAGATGGGCGTGGCCGACGCCTGCCGCAAACCGGGCGCGCCGGGGGTCTACGTGCCCGATCCGGACGGGGGCGAGCTGGCCAAGATCGCCGCGCTGGGCATCAAGATCCGCAATGGCCGGGCTTATCACGGCGTATCGCTGAACGTGCGGATGGACCTGGCGCCGTTTCTGGGGATCAACCCCTGCGGCTATGCGGGCCTGCGTACCGTGGACATGGCGGCCTGCGGCGTGCACCGCGAGCCGACCGAGACAGGCGAGACGCTGGCGCGCAATCTGGCGCAGGCCTGGGACCGCGCAAGGAACAAGACATGAAGAGCTATACCGCGGCCGACGTGGCCGCGACCACGCCTGAAGAGTTGGCGCGCCTGCGCGAGCGGGGGCCGGCCGAGGACTACGCGGCATGGATTCGCGCGGCGGCCGAACTGGGGCTGATCGAAGCCCAGACCATCTACGGCCAGATGCTGCTGGACGGCGCCGGCGTCGAACGCGATCAGGAACAGGGATTGGCGTGGTTCAAGCGCGCCGCCCATGCCGACCATCCCATGGCCATCAACATGGTGGGTCGCTGCTACGAGAACGGCTGGGGCGTGCCGCGCGACGACACGGTCGCGGCCTACTGGTTTCGCCTGGCCGCCGACAAGGGCCTGGACTGGGGCATGTACAACTACGCCCACATGCTGCGCAGCGGCCGGGGCGGCGTGGCGCAGAATTCCGCGGCGGCCCTGGCCCTCTACCAGAAAGCGGCGCAGGCCGGCCACGTGAAGTCCATCGGCGTGGTGGGCCGCTACTACGAGGCCGGCGACGTGGTCGAACAGGACCTGGACCGCGCTTTCGATTGCTACCAGCGCTGTGCCGAAGGCGGCGATTTCCGTGGCATGTTCCATCTGGGCCGCCTGCTCTTGCTGCGTGGCCGCAAGGAAGACGCCGTGCAGTGGCTGATCCAGGTTCCGGAGACGGCCACGCCCGCTTTTCTGCGGGAAGCGAACGGCATGCTCCAGGCCAGCGGCTTTCCGCCGCTGTATGAAGGCATTGCCTAGCCCAGGGAAGGCCGGGGCCGCCAGGGCCGGGCTGCCGGCCACCTCCGATACGCCCTAGGTACTGAGCCGTTCCTCGAACACCACGTCGACGATTTCCCGCTCGCCCGTGCCGCGTTCGCCTTCCAGGCGGTCCAGCAGCAGCTGGCCGGCGCGCCGGCCCAGGGTCGCGGCGTCGGCGCCCAAAGTGGTCAAGCCCTGCGCCCATTGCGCGGCGCTGCCGTCGTCCGAGTAGCCCAGCACCGCCAGGTCCTGCGGTACCTGCAGGTCGCGGTTGTGGGCTTCGGATACCGCAGCGGCGGCCAGCAGGTCCGTGGTGCAGAACACCGCGTCGAAGATCGTGTTGGTGGCCAGCAGGCGCAGGAAGGCCATGCGGCCGTCGTTCATGTGCTGGACTTCGGGCTGCACGATGTCCGCCACCCGTTCCAGTCCGAGCGCGGCCGCGCTGCTGATAAAGCCTTCGCGACGGGCGCGTTCCCAGGGGTTGTCGGTGCTGATGCAGGCGACCCGCGCATGGCGCTTGGCGGCCAGGTGCCGCGCGGCCATGCGGCCGGCTTCCGCGTTGTCGACCACGACAGCGCCGTCCAGCGGCTGGGCGGATGCGCTCCAGGTTTCCACGATGGGGATTTCCAGCGTCGCCAGGACGGCGCGCAGGCCGGGATCGTCCAGCGGGCCTATGGACAGGACGGCGGCGGGACGCAAGTCGCCGAGTCGGGTCAGGCCGGGGGCGTCATGCCAGGGGCCGGCGGCCAGGTAGTAGCCGGCGGGCAACAGCAATTCGGCGCAGGCCTGCGCGGCGCGGGCTGCGGGCGCCCAGTCCAGTCGGGGCGCGATCAGGGCGATGGGGCGGGGCGGGGGCAGGGAAGACATGGGTAAAACCGGCGGATTCGTCAGGCGTGACGATAACCCAGGCCGGTCCGGCCCGAGGACGTCCGCCGCCTGGGGGACGGAGCCTGCCCGGCGGATTGGGGCGGCGAAGGGTAAAATGCCGTTTTTGTCTCAGACCCGGCACGTCCGCGCGCCGGTCATGAAGGTGCCCCATGTCCACGCTTGTCGAGTCTCCTGTTCCCTCGAACGAATCCGCCGCCGCGCCCGCCGAGGCGGTCTACGATCCGACGCAAAAGCAGAAATCGCAGGCCAAGACGGCGCGCATCCCCATCAAGATCGTCCCGGCCGAGCGCCTGAAAAAGCCCGAGTGGATCCGCGTGAAGGCCGCCGCGCCCGGCTCGCGCTTCTACGACATCAAGCGCATCCTGCGCGAGCACAACCTGCACACGGTGTGCGAGGAAGCGTCCTGCCCGAACATCGGCGAATGCTTCGGCAAGGGCACGGCCACCTTCATGATCATGGGCGACAAGTGCACCCGCCGCTGCCCCTTCTGTGATGTGGGCCACGGCCGCCCGGATCCGCTGGACACCAATGAACCCCTGAATCTGGCGCGCACCATCGCCGCGATGAAGCTGTCCTATGTCGTGATCACCTCGGTGGACCGCGACGACCTGCGCGACGGCGGCGCCGGCCACTTCGTGGATTGCATCACGCACATCCGCGAACTGTCGCCCACCACCCGCATCGAGGTGCTGGTGCCCGACTTCCGCGGCCGCCTGGACCGCGCGCTGACCATCCTGAACGCCGGCCCCCCGGACGTCATGAACCACAACCTGGAAACCGTGCCGCGCCTGTACAAGCAGGCACGCCCGGGCTCGGACTACATGCACTCGCTGAAGCTGCTGGCAGAGTTCAAGCAGCTGCACCCCGAAGTCCCCACCAAGTCCGGCCTGATGCTGGGCCTGGGCGAGACCGACGAGGAAATCCTGCAGGTGATGCGCGACATGCGCGAGCACAACGTGGACATGCTGACCATCGGGCAGTATTTGCAGCCTTCGGAGCATCACTTGCCGGTGCTGCGCTACGTGCATCCGGACACCTTCGCCATGTTCGAGCGCGAGGCCTATGCCATGGGCTTCTCGCACGCGGCGGTGGGGGCGATGGTGCGTTCCTCGTACCACGCCGACGAACAGGCGCATGCGGCCGGCGTGAACTGAGTCAGCAGGCCGGCGCGTCGGCGAACGGCGCGCCGTTGCGGTCCTTCTCGGACAGCAGGGGCGGCTGCTGGCAAGGCCAGGCGATCGCCAGTTGCGGATCGTCCCAGCGTATGCAGCGCTCGTGCTGCGGTGCGTAATAGTCCGTGGTCTTGTACAGGACTTCGGCGTAATCGGACAGTGTCAGGAAGCCGTGGGCAAAGCCTTCCGGGATCCACACCTGGCGCTTGTTTTCGGCGCTGAGCAAGGTGCCGACCCATTGCCCGAATGACGGCGAATCGCGCCGCAGATCCACCGCGACGTCGAAGATCTCGCCCGCGCATACGCGCATGAGCTTGCCCTGGGGTTGTTCGACCTGGTAATGCAGGCCGCGCAAAACGCCGCGGGCGGAGCGTGAATGGTTGTCCTGCACGAAGTTGCGCTGCAGCCCCGTTGCCGCCTCGAACACGGCCTGGTTGAAACTCTCGAAGAAAAAGCCGCGCTCGTCGCCCAGTACCCTGGGTTCCAGGAGCAAGACGTCGGGAATGGCGAGTGGGGTGGCTTTCATCAAAATGCGGGCTTGCCGGATTGGCTGAGTTGATCCAGGGTGCGATCCACCTGTTCGGTCCATGATGGCATACGCAGTTGCAGCGCGTGCGACAGTTTGGCTGTATCCAGCGTGGAATTGCTCGGCCGCTGCGCGGCTCCGGGATAGTCCCGCGCCGCGATCGCATGGATCTGTTCCGGGGCCAACATCAGGCTGGCGCCGCGCGCGGCGGCTCCGGCAACGATGTATCTTGCATAGGCATGCCAGTTGGTCGAACCGGCGGCGGCCAAGTGATAGGTCCCAGCGGGCAACCGCCCCGCGCAATGTTGCCGGATCGCCAGGGCCGTAACGTCGGCGACGAATGTAGCCGATGTGGGCGCTCCATGCTGGTCGGACACCACGTTCAGGCTTTGGCGCTCCAGCGCCAGGCGCAGCATGGTGTTCAGGAAGTTCTTGCCATGCCGCGAATAGACCCAGCCGATCCTGAACACCAGCGCATCGCAACCCGTGGCCTGGATGGCCCGCTCGCCCGCAAGTTTGGTGCTGCCGTACACGTTCAGGGGGTTGGGCCCATCGGTTTCCGAGTAGGGCCGCTGTTGGGCGCCGTCGAACACATAGTCGGTCGAGAAATGGACCAGCAGGGCGCGGGCGGCCTGGGCGTGGCGAGCCAGCGTGGCCACCGCCAGCGCATTGACCCGAGTGGCGGTCTCCCGATCGTTTTCGGCCGCATCCACTGCTGTGTAGGCGGCTGCGTTGACGATCACATCGGGCCGGCAGGACGACAAGACCGCGAGCAGTGCATCCTGATCGCGCAGATCCGCGCCGTCGCGGCCCAGCGCCACGATCTCTCCAAAGGGGAGCAGGGCGTGGCACAGTTCGCGGCCGACCTGGCCGTCCTTGCCCAGCAATAAGATCTTCACGCGGCCCTTGCTAAGTTCCGTACCGTTCTTTGGCCTGGCCGCGCAGGACGCGTCCCGGGCGCGAGACTATTTGCGCGCCTGGGCGCCCGCCCAGAACGTGTCTTTCTGTCCCGCATGCTGGTTTATACAACGCGCCAGCACGAACATCAGGTCCGACAGCCGGTTCAGGTATTGCCGCACGGGCGGGTTCACCGGGTCGATCCGGGTCAGCGCCACTACGGCCCGTTCGGCGCGGCGGCAGACCGTGCGCGCGATGTGCGCCTGGGCCGAACCGCGCGAGCCGCCGGGCAGGATGAATTCACGCAGAGGCGGCAGGGTCGCGTTGTAGTGGGCGAGGCGCGAGTCCAGGCGGGCGATGTGCTCGTCGCTCAGGGCGGTGTGTCCGGGGATGCAGAGTTCCGCGCCCATGTCGAACAGGTCGTGCTGGATGCCCAGCAGGTCCGTGGCTATTTCGGCGGGCAGGTCCTCGGTCAGCAGCACTCCGATGACGCTGTTCAGTTCGTCGACGTCGCCCATCGCTGCGATGCGCGGGGCGTCCTTGGGCGTGCGTGATCCGTCCCCAAGACCCGTGGTGCCGTCGTCTCCCGTGCGGGTGGCGATTACGGATAAGCGGTTGGCCATGGGAACTCCTGAAATGAGTGACGAAAGGTAGGGGTTTTGCGTCCAGCCATGAATAATGGCGGCGCGCTTCGCGTGTTCCGCAATCAACTGTCAGAATTGTTGCGTCAGGGCGGGGGAACTGTTGCACAAGGGCGGTATCCTAGCACTATGGAAAGCGGGGACGCCGGTCTCGCGCTGCCCCTGCAATCGGAGGATATCTGCATGATTTTTGACCGCAAGTATGCAATGCCCATGGCTGCCGCCGCGGCGGTGGCCGTCGTCACGCTGGCCGCGCCGTTGGCGTTCGCGCAGCAGGCCGACGCCAGCGGGGAAGTGCGGCGGGTGGATCCGGCCGCCGGCAAGGTCACGATCAAGCACGACGCCATCAAGCCGCTGGACCTGCCCGCCATGACGCTGGTCTATGAGGCGGATCCGGCGCTGCTGGCCAAGATCAAGGCGGGCGACAAGGTGCGCTTCACGGCGGTCCGCAAGGACGGCAAGTACATCGTGACCGCGATTACCAACTAGCCGCCATCAGGCCGGGTACGCAAGTCCACACATTGCGCGGGCTTGCAGCACCCAGGACGCGCGCTTGTCCTGGGCACTCCAGCAGTAAAAAAACGCCGTCCGCTGCCCTGAGGCTGCGGACGGCGTTTTGCCGGGGGCGCTGCGCGCCCGCGGTTTACAGCACGTAGCGCGCCAGGTCCTGGCTGCTGGCGGCTTCCGCCAGTTGCGCGTTGACGTAGGCAGCGTCAATCTTCACGTTCTTGTCGCTGCTGGCGGTGGCGTCGAACGACAGCTCGTCCAGCAGCTTCTCCATCACCGTGTACAGGCGGCGGGCGCCGATGTTCTCGGTGGTTTCGTTGACCTCGAAGGCCAGCTCGGCCAGGCGGCGCACGCCTTCTTCCGTGAACTCCAGCTGCAGGTCCTCGGTGGCCATCAGCGCGGTGTACTGCTTGGTCAGCGACGCGTCCGTGTCGGACAGGATGCGCACGAAGTCCTCGGCGGTCAGCGATTCCAGTTCGACGCGGATCGGGAAGCGGCCCTGCAGTTCAGGGATCAGGTCCGAGGGGCGCGACAGGTGGAAGGCGCCGGACGCGATGAACAGGATGTGGTCGGTGCGGACCATGCCGTAGCGCGTGTTGACGGTGGTGCCTTCGACCAGCGGCAGCAGGTCGCGCTGCACGCCTTGGCGCGAGACGTCCGCGCCGCCGGATTCCTGGCGGGCCGCGATCTTGTCGATTTCGTCCAGGAAGACGATGCCGTTCTGCTCGACGTTGTTGATCGCCACGGTGCGCAGGTCTTCTTCGTTGACGCGCTTGGCGGCTTCTTCGTCGACGATCAGCTTGAAGGCTTCGCGCACCTTCATCTTCTTGGGCTTTTTCTTGTCGCGGGCCATGCCGGCGAACATGCCGCGCAGCTGTTCGGCCATTTCTTCCATGCCGGGGGGCGTCATGACGTCCATCTGCGGCGCGGCCTGGGCGACTTCGATCTCGATTTCGAGGTCGTCGATCTTGCCTTCGCGCAGGCGCTTGCGGAAGGTCTGGCGGGCGCTGTTGTCCTCGCCGCGTTCCGGTTCGCCGGAAGCGCCGCGCGGGGGCGGCACCAGGGCGTCCAGGATGCGGTCTTCGGCGGCATCTTCAGCCTGGGTGCGCACGCGGCGCATTTCCAGCTCGCGCGTCTGCTTGATCGAATATTCGGTCAGGTCGCGGATGATGGTGTCGACGTCGCGGCCCACGTAGCCCACTTCGGTGAACTTGGTGGCTTCGATCTTGATGAAGGGCGCGTTGGCCAGCTTGGCCAGGCGGCGCGCGATCTCGGTCTTGCCCACGCCGGTGGGGCCGATCATGAGGATGTTCTTGGGGTGGATTTCGTGGCGCAGGGGTTCGGCGACCTGCTGGCGGCGCCAGCGGTTGCGCAGCGCCACGGCCACGGCGCGCTTGGCGCGGTTCTGGCCGACGATGTACTTGTCGAGTTCGGAGACGATCTCTCCGGGCGTCATGTTGGATGCGGACATGAGGGCGGATCCTTGAAGCTAGGGCGGGCTGGGGTGGCGGCCGCGGCGCGCTGGGCGCGCCGCGTGGCGGGCGTCAGTCGCCCAGCGTTTCGATGACGTGGTTCTGGTTGGTGTAGATGCAGAGGTCGCCGGCGATTTCCAGCGATTGCTTGACGACGGCCTCGGGCGAAAGTTCGGTGTTGCGCAGCAGCGCCAGCGCGGCCGATTGGGCGTAGGCGCCGCCAGAGCCGATGGCCGCCAGGCCGTGTTCCGGTTCGAGCACGTCGCCGTTGCCGGTCAGCACCAGCGTGTGCTCGGCATCGGCCACGATCAGCATGGCTTCCAGGCGGCGCAGGACGCGGTCGGTGCGCCAGTCGCGAGTCAGTTCGACCGCGGCGCGCATCAGGTTCCCCTGGTGCTTTTCCAGCTTGGCCTCGAAGCGTTCCTGCAGGGTGAACGCGTCGGCGGTGGCGCCGGCAAAGCCGGCCAGAATCTTGTCGTGGTACAGGCGGCGGATCTTGCGGGCGGTGCCCTTGATGACGATGTTGCCCAGGGTGACCTGGCCATCGCCGCCCAGTGCGACGCGGTTGCCGCGGCGCACGCACACGATGGTGGTGGCGTGAAATTGTTCCATGCGTTCCTTCCTATGAAGGGATTAGCTGGGGGCGGTTGCGGGGAAATCAAGGCAGAACGCTTGCGTCCCCGTTGAAGGGCGGCCAAAGAAAAAAGGCCATGCTGGAAACCAGCATAGCCTTTCAGCGTAGGGGCTGAATACGGGACGGATCAGTCGCCGTAGAGCTTCTGGCGCATCTCGCGGCGTTCCTGCGCTTCGAGCGACAGGGTGGCCGTGGGGCGGGCCAGCAGGCGCGGGATGCCGATGGGTTCACCGGTTTCCTCACACCAGCCGTATTCGCCGCTGTCGATGCGGGCGATGGACTGTTGCACCTTCTTCAGCAGCTTGCGCTCGCGGTCGCGGGTGCGCAGCTCCAGGGCGTGTTCTTCCTCGATCGTGGCGCGGTCGGCGGGATCGGGCACGAACTGCGTTTCACGCAGGTGCTCGGTGGTTTCGCCGGCGTTGGCCAGGATGTCCTGCTCGAGTTGTTTGAGCCGTTCCTTGAAGAACGCCAGTTGGCGTTCGTTCATATAGTCGGACTCGGGCATGGCCAGCAATTCCTTCTCGCTGGGCAGATCAATCGCCGTATCGCTCGTCGACTTGCTTGATTTCTTGGTTGCTGCCTTGGTAGCCATGAAAACACTCCACTATGAATCGATCCTGGCGCGGGCGTCCATTCCCGGTCCGTATTACTTGTTGCCTACGCTATTCGTACCTCACAGTACTGCCTTCGTCGCATCACGTCACGTCAGGAAGGGGGATTACCCCGCCAGGCACTGCTCCAAGCCCCGGGTGAAAATCTCCTGGGGCAGCTTACGGCCGATGAAAACCATCTTGGTGGACGGTTTTTCGGCTGCGGTCCACGGCTTGCCGGGTTCGGCGCCCATCATCATGTGCACACCCTGGAACAACATGCGGCGGTTGATGCCCTTCATGTACAGGATGCCCTTGTAGCGCATCAGGTCGGGACCATAGACCTGCACCACGCCGCCCAGGAATTCCTCAAGGCGCGCGGGATCGAACGGCTTGTTGGAACGGAACACGAACGCGCCGATTTCGTCGTCGTGCTGGTGATGGTGATGATGGTGGGCATGATTGCAATGCGCCCCGCAGTCGCCTTCGTGATCATGGTCGTGATCGTGGCCGTGGTCATGTCCATGATCGTGGTCATGGACATGGTCGTGGGCGGCGTCGGGGTGCTCATCGGCCAGGAATTGCGGGTCGATGTCCAGAATGGAATTCAGGTTGAAGCCGCTGATGTCGATGATGGACTTCAGGTCGACTTCGCCGAAGTTGACCGGCGTGATCGGCGCGCGCGGGTTCATGTGAACCAGGCGGTGGCGCAGCGCTTCGTAGTCGACTTCGTTGACCAGGTCGCGCTTCGAGATCAGGATGCGGTCGGCGAAACCGACCTGCTTCTGGGCTTCGGGCTGGGCGTCGAGGGTGGCCATGCCATGCTTGGCGTCGACCACCGTGACCACCGCGTCCAGGCGGTAGTACTCAGCGATGTCGTCATCCATGAAGAACGTCTGGCACACGGGGCCAGGGTTGGCCATGCCGGTCGTTTCGAGGATGACGCGTTCGAAATTTAGTTCGCCGGCTTCGCGCTTGGCGCGCAGCTCGGACAGGGTGCGCATCAGGTCGCCGCGCACCGTGCAGCAGACGCAGCCGTTGGACAGTTCGATGATTTCTTCGTTGCTGTCCTGCACCAGCAGGTCGTTGTCGATGCTTTCCGGCCCGAACTCGTTTTCGATGACCGCGACGCGGCGGCCATGGTATTCGGTCAGGATGCGTTTGAGCAGGGTGGTCTTGCCCGCACCGAGAAAGCCGGTGAGGATGGTGACGGGAACCATTTTGTCCAAACTGCGCGGGGTGTTCATGGCGAAGCTGCTAGCGTGAAGTCAAGGCGTTAAACAGGAACTCTCGGCGGGGATCGCAACCCTGTCTTGGAACGCCGTCTTGCGACGCTTGAACGGGGTTTCCCAGTCTTTGCCGGAGGATGTTTGCCGCAGGCTGCATGGGTCGCCTGCAGCGGCCGGACGCAGGATTACAGCACAGTCGGGGGCAGGGGGCAAACCCAGGGTCAACCCTGGGGCCGTAGCCATCCAGATGGCGTCCGTACGCCCTCAAGTATCGGGCGATACCACTATTTGGGGGCGGTTTGCCGGATTTCAAGAGCGCGATGCGCGCATCTGGATGAAGGGCCGCGCCGCAGGCTTGCGCCCGATGGCGGAGAGCCGGGGGCGGGCTGCCCGCCGGCACTAGTTCTTAATGATGGTGATGGCCGTGGCCGGCATCTGCGGCGGGTTGCTTCTGCTGGCACTGGGGGCACAGCGCGCGGATTTCGGTTTCGTGCGTGGCCAGGGCATAGCCGGTCTGGGCGACGCGTTCGGCCAGTTGGCGGCTCATGGCGGGGTCGGATACTTCCGCGACCGCGCCGCAGCCCGTACAGACCACCAGCAGGTCATGGGGCGCGCCGCCCGCGTCGTGGCAGGCGCTCCAGGCGTTGACCGCGTCTAGGCGGTGGATCAGGCCCTCGTCCATCAGGAAGTCCAGTGCGCGGTACACGGTCGGGGGCGCGGCGCCCGGATGCACGGCGCGCATCGCGTCCAGCAACTCATAGGCCTTCAGACTGCGGCCGTGGCGCAGCAGCAGTTCCAGCACCTTGCGGCGGATAGGAGTAAGGCGGCGCCCGCGCTGCTCGCACAGCGCTTCGGCGACGCTGAGCTGGGCGCCGACGGTATCGCTGCGAGGGGTGCGGGGCGGTGCGGACATGGCTGACTTTATCTCTATGGAAAACGCGCGCGATGCGCGCGAGATGCCTGGAAGGTAGCAGAAAACATCCAGATGCGGGCGAACGCGGGGGAATCAAGCCTTTTAGTTATGATATAACATAATAAAACTTGGCCGCAGCCGCTATCTGTCTCCGCATTCTTTCCATGTCCCATTTCACGCTTTTGCCCCGGACGCCTGCAACCGCGCGCCGGCAAAACCTCCCGCCGCGTTCCGCCTTCCTCGTTTCCGCCTGGCGCCGCATGGCCGCCGCCCTGGCCGCGGCCGCCGTCCTGTGGGCCCTGACCGGCTGGGCGCTGGACTGGTGGCCGCGATGAACGCGCCGGTCACGATCGAACTGGCCGACGCTTCCTTCGGCTGGCATGGACATGCCGCGCTCAAATCGGTGTCGGGGCGTTTCGCCGCCGGCGGCATGACCGCCGTGGTGGGGCCGAATGGCGCCGGCAAGTCCACCCTGATCAAAGGCATCATGGGCGTGCTGCGTCCCATGGCTGGCAGCGTGCGGATCAGCGGCGCGGGCCGGTCGGAATTGGCCTGGCTGCCCCAGGCCGCCGAGCTGGACCGATCGTTTCCGGTGTCGGTGCTGGACCTGGTGGCCATGGGCGCCTGGAGGCGCGTGGGCGGATGGCGCCGGTATGCGAACGAGGAGCTGGACCGTTGCATGGACGCGCTGGAAACCGTGGGCATGGCCGACGCGGCCGGACGCGGCGTGGACGCGCTGTCGGGCGGACAGATGCAGCGCGCGCTGTTTGCGCGGATGCTGGTGCAGGATGCGCCCGTGCTGCTGCTGGACGAACCCTTCTCCGCGGTGGACAGCCACACGGCGGACGACCTGATGGCCTTGCTTTGCGGCCTGCACGGCCAGGGCCGCACCGTGATCGCGGTGCTGCACGACCTGGATCTGGTGCGCGACCATTTTCCCGAATGCCTGTTGCTGTCCGGATCGGTCGTGGCCTGGGGCGACACCGAGAACGCTTTGGACGACGCGCACCTGAAGCGGGCGCGGCAATGGCACGCGGAGAGCCGCGCATGAGCCTGGCGCAATGGGTGCTGTCGCCCTTCCTGGACTACGGCTTCATGCGGCGCGCGCTGGCCGGCGCCTGCGCCCTGTCGCTGGGCGCCGCGCCGCTGGGCGTGTTCCTGGTGCTGCGGCGCATGAGCCTGATGGGCGACGCCATGTCGCACGCCATCCTGCCCGGGGTGGCGGCGGGCTTTCTGCTGGCCGGCCTGTCGCTGGGGGCGATGATGCTGGGCGGCATCGCCACGGGACTGGCCGTGGCCTTGCTGGCGGGGCTGGTGGCGCGCCTTACGCCGTTGCGCGAAGACGCCAGCTTCGCGGCGTTTTACCTGATATCGCTTGGGCTGGGCGTGCTGCTGGTGTCGCTGCGCGGCTCCAACATGGATCTGCTGCATGTGCTGTTCGGCACGGTGCTGGGGCTGGACGACGCGGCGCTGCTGCTGGTCACCGCCACGGCCAGCGCGACCTTGCTGGCGCTGGCCGCGATCTACCGGCTGCTGGTGGCCGAATGCCTGGACCCTGGCTTCCTGCGCGCCAGCGGCGGCGCCGGGGGCTGGGTCCACATGGGCTTCCTGGTGCTGGTGGTGGTGAACCTGGTGGCGGGCTTTCAGGTGCTGGGCACGCTCATGGTGGTCGGCATCATGATGCTGCCCGCCGCCGCCGCGCGCTTCTGGGTCCGCTCGGCCGCCCGCCAGATTCCGCTGGCCGCGGGCCTGGGCGTGGCGGCTTCGACGGCTGGCCTGCTCATTTCGTACCACTTCAACGTGCCGGCCTCGCCCGCCATCATTCTGGCGGCGGGCGCCTGCTATCTGTTTTCCATCGTGGGCGGCCCGCAAGGCGGGCTGCTGCCGGCGCGGCGCCGCATGCGCCGGGTCTGATTCATCCAACAGGAGATACGCCATGCGTTTCAATTCCCTGGCGCGCCGCCGCGCGCTGCTGGCCATGGCAGGCCTGTGCCTGTCGGCGTGGTTCGGAACCGCGCAGGCCGCCGAGTCGCTGAAGGTCGTCGCCAGTTTTTCCATCCTGGGCGACATCGTGCGGGAAGTGGGCGGAGACGACGTCAGCGTCGCTACGCTGGTGGGGCCGGACGGTGACGCGCACGAGTACGAGCCGACGCCGGGCGACGCCAAGAAGCTGGCCGCGGCACGCGTGCTGTTCGTCAACGGCCTGGACTTCGAGACCTGGATGCCGCGCCTGGCGAAGGCGTCGGGTTTTGCCAGCGCCACCGTGGTCGCCTCGCAGGGCGTGAAGCCGCGCAAGTTCGCGGGCGGCGGGCACGATGATGACGACCACGACCACGACCACGACCACGACCACGACCACGACCACGACCATGGCCATGGCCACCAGCATGGCGATGCAGATCCGCATGCATGGCAGAACCTGGCCAACGGCGCCATCTATGCGCGCAACGTCGCGGAGGGACTGGCAGCCGCGGATCCCGCGCGGGCGGACGCCTATCGTCAGCGTGCGCGGGCCTATGCCGCGCGCTTGCAGGCGCTGGACGCCCAGGTCCGCAAGACCTTCGCCGCGATCCCGGCCGAGCGCCGCAAGATCGTGACCTCGCACGATGCCTTCGGCTATTTCGGCGATGCCTACGGCGTGGCGTTCATCCCCGCCATGGGCGTGTCCACGGATGCGGAACCCGCGGCCGGCGAGGTGGCGCGCATCATCGAACAGGTCAAGCGCGAGCGCGTGCCGGCGGTGTTCGTGGAGAACATCAGCAGCCCCCGGCTGGTCCAGCAGATCTCCCGCGAAACCGGCGCCAAGGTGGGTGGTACGCTTTATTCCGACGCCCTGTCCAAGCCCGGACAGCCCGGCGCCACCTACCTGGAAATGTTTGAATGGAACGCACGTCAGCTCGCCGCGGCCATGCAGCCCTGACCGCGGCAGCAATGCTGCTGGCGGCCGGCGCCGCCAGCGCGCACCCGCATATGTGGATCGATGCCCGCGCGGCAATCGATATCGATGGACAGCAGCGCATCACGGCGGTGCGGCAAGTCTGGCGGTTTGACGAGATGTTCGGCGCCTACGCCACGCAGGGATTGAAGAAGGGCAAGGACGGTTCGCTGTCGCCCGAGATCCTGCAGGGTATGGCGCGGGATTGGATGCAGGCGCTGGGCGAGCCTATCTCGCATTACTTCACGCGCGTCACCGTGGATGGCAAGACGGCGGCCTTCGCAGCCCCGCAGGACGCGCGCGTCGACTGGAATCCGAAGACGACGCGGCTGACGCTGTCCTTCACCTTGCCGCTGGCCACGCCGGTGGCGCCGGGCGTCGGCGGCGCGCAGGTGGACATCTACGATCCCACCTATTTCGTGGCCTACGCCTTCGATGAAAACGGCGCGGTTTCGCTCGGCGGGCAGGATGCCAAAGCCTGCACCTCAGCCTACCGCAAGCCCAAGGAACTGGATTGGAAAACCATGCAGCAACTGGCCGCGATCCCGGCCGACCCGGACGCCTTGCCGGACGAGCTTTTCGCCATCACCAAGGGGCTGACGCATCGTATCGAAGTGCGGTGCGAGTAGCGCTCGCGTTGTTGGCCGTGCTGTTGTTGGGCGCAGCCGGTGCGGTCGCGGCGCAGGGCGCGCACCCCTTCGGCGTGCCTGAGAGCGGCGCGGGCATGGGCGGGCCGGGCTGGCTGGCCGGTTTCTTCGGCCAGGTGTCCGTCTGGCAAAGCCATTTCTACCGGCAGCTGACGGGCGCGGTGCGCGCCTGGCAGGCGGACGGCGGCGCGGCCTGGGCCTTGATCGGGCTGTCGTTCGCCTACGGCGTGTTCCATGCGCTGGGGCCGGGGCATGGCAAGGCGGTGATCTCTTCCTATGTGCTGGCCAACCGCCAGACCGCGCGCAACGGCGCGCTGCTGGCGCTGGCGTCCGCGCTGATCCAGGCGCTGGTGGCGATTGTGCTGGTGGCAGTGCTGGCGCTGATCTTCAACGCTACCGCCGCAACGATGAACAACGCGACGCGCTGGCTGGAGCTAGGCTCCTATGCGCTGGTGGCATTGCTGGGTGCGTGGCTGGTGTGGGTCAAGGCGATCATTCCGTTGCTGCGGTCCCGCGCGCGGCGCGCATCCGGGGATTCCATGCATGAGCACGAGCACTACAACAGCCAGGCCCGCAGTCGCGGGCAGGGCCGGCAGCATTTGTTGCAGCATGCTCACACTCACGCCCCTGTCCATCACCACCACGATCACCATCACGACCACGATTGCGGCTGCGGTCACGCGCATGTGCCCGCACCCGAACAGGTGTCAGGTCCGCTGAACTGGCGCCGCGCGGGAACGGCGATCCTGGCCGTGGGCCTGCGCCCCTGCAGCGGCGCGCTGATCGTGCTGGTGTTCGCCCTGGCGCAGGGCTTCTTCCTGGCCGGCGTGGCCTCGGCCCTGGCGATGGGCCTGGGCACTGGGTTGACGGTGGCGGCGCTGGCCTGCCTGGCGGTCGCGGCCGGCGGCGCGGCCACGCGTATCGGCAGCCGGCTGTCCGGCGCGGGGGCGGCGCGCCTGCGTTACGGCGTGGAAGCGTTGGCTGCTTTGGCGGTGCTGTTGCTGGGTGTGATGCTGCTGGGCGGTGTGATCGCCGGAGGCGGTTAAGGCCAGCGCTATGAGCGTGCGGCGCCGCTCACGTCTGACGAAGCGGACCCGAGACGTTCAGGATTTACGCCCGGCGCGAGGATGCGCCTGGTCGTAGGCGCGGGCCAGATGCTGGAAATCCAGCCGCGTGTAGATCTGGGTGGTGGAGATGTTGGCGTGGCCCAGCATTTCCTGCACGGCGCGCAGGTCCTGCGCGGACTGCAGCACATGGCTGGCGAAGCTGTGGCGCAGCACGTGCGGATGCACATGCGTGGGCACGCCGGCCTGTTGCGCGATGCGCGCCAGCTGTAGCTGCACCACGCGCGGCGAGATGCGGCGTCCGCGTGCGCCCAGGAACAGCGCGGCCGCGTCCTCGGGCTGCGCGGTGAATGGCGTGAGCTGCGGGCGCACCGCGATCCATTTGCGCAGGGCCTCCAGGGCGGCCTGGCCCACGGGCACCGAGCGGCGCTTGCCGCCCTTGCCCAGCACGATGACCTCGGCCTCTTCCAGGCTCAGCCAGCCGCGCGATTCATAGTTGCCGGAACGTTCGTAGCGCAGGTCCAACCCCACCAGCTCCGACAGCCGCAGACCGCTGGAATAGAGCAGTTCGAGCATGGCCTGATCGCGCAGCGCGGCGGGTTCGGTCGCGACTTGCGCGGGCGCGCGGTCCAGCAGGGCCTGGGTCTGTTCAACGGACAAGGCCTTGGGCAGGCCGCGCGGCGCCTTGGGGGCGCGCACGCCCGCCACGGGATTGCCTGCGAGTTCGATGGCCGGGGCCCACCATTGATAGAAGCCGCGCCAGGCCGCCAAGGTGCGCGCCAGGCTACGCGGCCCGCGCCCCTGGGCATGCAGGCGCGCCACGAACTGGCGGATGTGGCCGTTGCCGATCTTGTCCAGCGGCAGCTTGGCGTGGTCGGCAAGCTCGCGCAGGAAATGCAGTTCGCGGCGGTAGCCGTCCAGCGTATGGGGCGAATAGCGCCGGTTGGTTTCCAGATGGCGCAGCCAGGCGCTCATCGCGTCCGGCAGGGGAGTTTCGGGCGGGGCCGTGTCCTGCGCTTGCGTGGTTTTCGGCATGGCGTCCGCCCGTGTCGCCGCTAGGCCTTGGGTGAGGCCGGATTCAGGCGATGCAGCGCCGCCGAAGCCAGCTGGCTGATGGATTCCAGGAAGGTCGTGCCCATTTCGGGCGTGAAGCGTTCGGCGTCGTCCGAGCCCAGCACCAGCAGGCCGACGGCAGGGCCGTCTGCTTCCAGGCGCAGCGGCACCAGCGCCAGCGACTTGGGCTTGGCGTCCAGCCAGCCGGCCGCTTCGAACTCGGTGTCGGTGCCGCAGTAGGGCGTCTTCAGACTGTCGGTAAAGGCGCGCACGTCCTGGGTGACGGGCTCGCCGTAACCGGCGGCGGGCAATTCGGACAGGTCCCACAGGCGCAGCGCCACGTGGTTCAGCTCGAATTGTTCGGCCAGCCCCAGGGCGATTTCGCCCGGCACATGCTGCGGATCGCATTCGGACAGCAGGCGGCAGCACCATTTGGCCACGTGCGTGCCGATGCTTTCATTGGCGCTGGCGTTGCGCACCAGCTCGTTCAAGCGCCATTCGAGTTCACGGTTGCGCTCGCGCAGGGTCAGGATCTGGCGTTCGCCCAGCGAAATGGCGCGCGAGCCGTGCGGGTGCGGCACCTGCAGCGTGGCGAAGACATCTGCGTGATCGTCGAAGAACCCAGGATTGTCTTGCAGGAAAGCAGCGATGTCCTGGGCGGTAATAGCGGTATCAGTCATGGCTTATCGGTTCAGTCCCATGGAGAAGACGAGCTTGTCGATGTCGACCTGCCCCGTGAAGACGGACTCGGCAGGGCCCGTCATGCGCAGTTGCTCGCCGTTCCAGGCGACGGTCAGCACGCCGCCGCGCGCTTGCACGCGCACCGGCGAGTCCAACAGGCCGCGGCGGATGCCGGCCGCGACGGCGGCGCAGGCGCCGGTGCCGCAGGCCAGCGTTTCGCCGGCGCCGCGTTCGAACACGCGCAGGCGGATGTTGTTGCGGTCCACGATCTGCATGAAGCCGGCGTTGACGCGGCGCGGGAAGCGCGGATGGGTTTCGATCAACGGCCCGAGGATGGCTACGGGCGCGGTGTCGACGTCGTCCACGACCTGCACGGCGTGCGGGTTGGAAATCGCCACGGCGGACAGCGCGACCGTGCGCGGCAGCCCCGCGGGCGCGTCCAGCTCCAGTTCCCACAGCGTGTCCTGTCCTTGGACGCGCGAGGCCAGGCCGGCGGTGTCGAAGGGCAGGGCGGAGGGTTCGAAGCGCGTGCTGCCCATGTCGACGGTGACTTGCTCGTCGTCGCCCTGGTCCAGCACCAGGATGCCGGTGGCGATCTCGGCGCGCAGCGGGTTGCGGTCGGACAGGCCCTGCTCATGCACGAAGCGCACGAAGCAGCGCGCGCCGTTGCCGCAGTGCTCAACTTCGCTGCCGTCGGAATTGAAAATGCGATAGCGGAAATCGGCGTCGGGCCGCGTCGCGCGCTCGACCAGGAGGATCTGGTCGGCGCCGATGCCGAAATGCCGGTCGCCCAAGGCGCGGGCGCGCTCGGGCGTCATGTCGATGGTCTGGCGGACCCCGTCGAGCACGACGAAATCATTGCCCGCGCCATGCATTTTGGTGAAGTTCCAGTTCATCACCGGATTATCGCCCATATTGGGGCGCGAGCGGCGCGGGCCGCGGACTCAGTAGAGTTTGGGCTCGCCCGGCGGACGCGTCTTGAAGCGCCGGTGGACCCAGTAGTACTGGCTGGGGCAGCGGCGGACCCAGGATTCCAACTCGCGGTTCAGGCGGGCGGTGGCATCTTCCAGCGAATCAGTTCCCGGAAAGTCGGCCAGCTGGGGCAGAACTTCGATGTGATAGCGGCCGGTATCCGGATTCCAGAAGCCCAGGACCGGCAGTACCGCCGCATCCCATTTCTTGGCCAGTTGGGCGGTTGCCAGCAGAGTGGCCGCCTGGATGCCGAAGAAGGGCACGAATACCGAGCCCTGGCGGCCGAAATCCATATCGGGCAGGTAATAGACAGGGCGGGGCGCGCGCAGATGGCGGATCAGTTCACGCACGCCGTCCTTGCGGCTGACCAGGTAAGCCTCATTGAAACGAGCCCGTCCGGCGGCCATGACGGCGTCGATGTTGGGGTCGCTTTGCGGGGTATACATGGTGGCGGCGCTGGGGATATCCATCGTCAGCCGGGTGCCGCCCGCGTCCATGGCGATGAAATGGGGCGCCAGCAGGATCACCGACCGGCCTTGGGCGATCAGCGCGTTGACTTCGTCCACGCCGCTGAGCGTCACCATCTCCCTGACAGCCTCGGGCGTGCCGTACCAGAGCACGCCGCGGTCGACGATGGATTGCGCCAGCGCGCGGAAGTGGTCTGCGACCCACTGTTCGCGGACCTGTTCGGGCTGCTCGGGAAAGCACAGCTCAAGATTGCGGCGCACGATGCGCGCGCGCGATTTGACCAGCCGTGGCGCCAGCCAGCCCAGGCCCGCGCCGATGCGCAGCCGCGTCGATGGCTTGATGCGGGCGAACCATTTCAACAGGGATACCAGCGCGCGCGTTTTGAAATTAGTCATAGGGTAAGGAAAGTGGAGCGGACGGGGCGCGGCGGTTCAGTTGGCCGGGGATGCAGTGTCGGCGGCAGGTGCCGGCGGTGCGCCGCGCGGCGTCTTGTAGCGGTTGTAGCTCCAGAGGTATTGCTCCGGGCAGCGGCGGATCAGCGTTTCCATGGCGGCGTTGAGCAGCGCGGCTTGCGCTTCGGCGTCGGCAGGCAGCGGCTCGGGCACGCGCACGTAATGGATGCGCCAGCCCCGGCCCCCCGGCAGCCGTTCGCCCGCGGTCAGGATGATGGGTACGTTCGTCTGCGTGGCCAGCTTGCCCGGCAGCGTCATGGTGTAGGCCATGCGCCCGAAGAACGGGGCCCAGACGCCGTCGCCCACGCTGGGCGCCTGGTCGGGCAGCATGCCCACGGACTCGCCGCGGCGCAGGGCGCGCACGAACTCGCGCACCCCTTGCATATTGGCCGGCACGGCATTGACGGCCGAAGTGTTGCGAGCGGTTTCCAGCAGCGGCGCCAGGATGTCCTTGCGCGGCGGGCGGAACATGACCGTCATGGGCATCTGGCGGGCCAGGTAACGGGCCGTGATCTCGAAGCAGCCCAGGTGCGGCGTCAGGAACAGAATGCCGCGGTTTTCCGCGCGGGCCGCGCTGACCACGTCGTTGTCGTCCGAGATCACCTGGGCCAGGCTTTGTTCATTGCGGAACCAGACCCGCGGGCTTTCCAGGATCATGGCGCCGATTTCGCCCGCGGCGTGGCGCGCGAAGGCCGGGTCGGGGTAGCCGGCCTGGACCGCGTTGGCTTGCAGGCGCTGCCGGTATTTGCCTGGCCAGGCGTAGATCGCGCGCCCGGCGAGGCGCCCCGCGGCGTGCGCGACGGACAGGGGCAGGGCGGCGAATAATCTGAACAGGAAGAGCAGCATGCGGCAGGAAAGTGGGACGGGCGGGAAGTGCGCCTGGGGCAGGGGGAATATGCTTAGACCCCTGGCTTTGGCGGCAGAACCGCATTTTCGCTTAAAATAGCGCAGTCGCCGAGTTAACCGACAACTTGCGGGGCGACGGCAAGGGTGTAGCGCTTTGCGCGCCTTTTGCCAAATCCGCTAAAGCGTCGCGCCCAGATTTGCGTATGTCATGCGGTCGGGGGTGCAACGCGCCTCGTGAACCTATGCGCCGGCTAAGCCGGCCACCAAGGACGCATCTGTGGCCAATAACGACTTTCTCTTTACTTCCGAATCCGTCTCCGAAGGGCATCCCGACAAGGTTGCCGACCAGATATCCGACTCGATCCTGGACGCGATCTTCACGCAGGACCCGAATGCGCGAGTCGCAGCCGAGACGCTCTGCAACACCGGCCTGGTAGTGCTGGCCGGCGAGATCACCACCACCGCCAACGTCGACTATATCCAGGTCGCGCGCGATACGATCCGCCGCATCGGCTACGACAATACCGAATACGGTATCGACTACAAGGGCTGCGCGGTGCTGGTCGCCTACGACAAGCAGTCGCCGGACATCGCCCAGGGCGTGGACCGCAGCTCCGAGGACTACCTGAACCAGGGCGCGGGCGACCAAGGCCTGATGTTCGGCTATGCCTGCGACGAAACGCCTGACCTGATGCCCGCCCCGATCTGGTACGCGCACCGCCTGGTGCAGCGCCAGAGCGAGCTGCGCAAGGACGGCCGCCTGCCGTGGCTGCGTCCCGACGCCAAGTCGCAAGTGACGTTCCGCTACATCGACGGCCGCCCGGCGGAAGTCGACACCGTGGTGCTGTCGACCCAGCACGCGCCGGAAGTCTCGCAAGAGACCATCCGCGAAGCGGTGATCGAAGACATCATCAAGCCCAGCTTCCCGGAAGGCCTGATCACGCCGCAGACGAAGTTCCTGGTCAACCCGACCGGCCGCTTCGTCATCGGCGGCCCGCAAGGCGATTGCGGCCTGACCGGCCGCAAGATCATCGTCGACACCTACGGTGGCGCTTGCCCGCACGGCGGCGGCGCGTTCTCGGGCAAGGATCCGTCCAAGGTCGACCGTTCGGCCGCCTACGCCGCCCGCTACGTGGCCAAGAACATCGTGGCCGCCGGCCTGGCGCGCCAGTGCCAGGTGCAGGTCAGCTACGCCATCGGCGTGGCCGAGCCCATCAACATCACCGTGTACACGGAAGGCACCGGCGTCATCCCCGACGACCAGATCGCCAAGCTGGTGCGCGAGCACTTCGACCTGCGTCCGAAGGGCATCGTCAACATGCTGGATCTGCTGCGCCCGATCTATGCCAAGACCGCCGCCTATGGTCACTTCGGCCGCTCCGAGCCGGAATTCTCGTGGGAAGCCACGGACAAGGTGCAGGATCTGAAGAAGGCCGTGTAAGCCTTTCTGATTCTGTAAGCACAGCCCCCGCACTGCGGGGGCTTTTTCTTGCGTGCGGGGTTTACAGACCCCAGGTTGACAGGTTGGGCCGGCGCGGCGCCGGGTCCAGCACCGGCTCCAGCGCTGCAGCGCAGTCCAGCAGTGCGGCGTCGCCGCCCGCGGACGCCAGCAGTTGCACCGCCATGGGCATGCCCTCGGTATCAAAGCCCGCCGGCAGCGAGATGGCGGCCGCGCCCAGGAAGTTGGCGGGACGCAGCAGCTTGCCCAGGCCGGCGTGTCGTGTGTCGTCAGCGTCCAGCGCTTGCGCGGCCTGGTCGCAGGCGGGCATCAGCAGGGCGTCCAGGCCCTGCATGGCCTGCGCGAACGCGGCCATGTCGGCGGCGCGGCGTTGCAGTGCGGCTTCGTAGTCGGCCTGCGTGATGCGGCCGCCGGACGCGATGCGCTTGCGCACCACTTCCCACAGCGGCGTGGCCGGGTCTTCTGCCAGCGCGCCGTAATAGCGGTAAGCCTCGTACGCCAGCACCACGGAGTTGTCGTCGGCCATGCGGGCGAACGACAGGGCCGCGGGCGGATGCCAGGGAGTAGGCGTGTAGCCGGCCTGCGCCAGGTTTTCCTCGGCCTCGCGCCAGGCCCGCAGGCCGGCGTCTGCCAAGGGGGCGGGCCAGGCTTCGGGGGCCAGCACCGCTACCGGGCCCGGGCCGCGCGCGGCAGGCTGGCGCAAGGCCGCGATGGCGCTTGCGGGATAGTCCAGCGTGGCCGGGTCGCCGATGTCGGGGCCGGCCAGCAGTTTCGTCAGCAGGCGGGCGTCGGCCACATTGCGCGTGATCGGACCCAGCACGTCCAGGGTGTCAGACAGCGGCAGACAGCCGTCGCGGCTGATCACGCCGGTGGACGGCTTGAAGCCGACCAGGCCGTTCAGCGCCGCCGGCGCGCGCACCGAGCCGCCGGTGTCGCCGCCCAGCGCCAGTGGCGCCAGGCCTGCGGCCACGGCCACGCCCGCGCCGCTGGACGAGCCGCCCGGCGCGCGCGCCGTCTGCGCGTCCCAAGGGTTGCGCGCCGTGCCTTGCGTGGGGTTCTGGCCCGACAGTCCAAAGGCGAACTCGGTCATGCGTGTTTTGCCCAGCACCACCATGCCCTGCGCGGCCAGCTTTTGCAGCGGGGCTGCCGTGGCGTCGCTGATGCGCCCCTGCAGGGCGAGTGACCCCAGGCAGACGCTCACACCCTCCCATTGCACGCTGTCCTTCACCGCCACCGGCACGCCATGCAAGGGACCCAGCAGCATGCCCGCCGCGAGCAGGCGGTCGGCGGCGTCGGCCTGGGCCAGCGCGCGCTCGGCCGTGACTTCGCTGTAGGCGGCGAGCGCGGGGGCGCGCTCGATGCGGTCCAGGAAGTGGGTGGTGACCTGGCGCGAACTCAGTTCGCGCCGACGGATGGCGCCGGCCAGGGCCTGGGCGTCTTGGAAGTGCAGGGCGGTGTCTTGTGCTGGCATGGGTCTCATCGGAAAAGAAAAAGCTTTCCGGTCCTGCGGGAACCGGAAAGCGCTAGTGCGTGACGCTTGTTCTTTATTGGCTTACTTCAGGCTCTGGCCCTTGGTTTCCGGCATGCGGATGAAAGTAATCAGCGTGATCACGGCGCCCGCCAGCACGTAGTAGAAGAACCAGCGCTCCATGCCCTTGCTTTGCAGCCAGGTCAGCAGATAGGGCGTGGTGCCTCCCAGCAGCGCCACGACCAGGTTGTACGGCGTGCCGATACCGACGGCGCGCACGCTGGTGGGGAACTGCTCGGACATGATGGCCGGCGCGATCGAGGTGTACATGGCGTACAGCACCAGGCCGAACAGTTCCACCGCCAGGATCGAACCGAACGAGGGGCCCAGCGTGGTCATCAGCGGATAGAAGAACACCAGGTAGCCGGCGGCGAAGAAGATCAACTGCGGCTTGCGGCCGATGCGGTCGGACAGGATGCCGAACAGCGGCTGCACCAGCATGAACACGATCAGCGCGACGGTGTTGGCGGCGAACGCGGTCTTCGGGTCGGCGTGCACCTGGCGGATGGCGTAGGTGGGCACATAGGCCACGAAGATGTAGAACGCGAACGTGGTCAGGATGGAAAAGCCCACGATGCGCAGCACTTCGCGCGGATGGTCGCGCAGCAAGGTGCGCAGCGGCTGCTTTTCGACGCCGGCCTTCTTGGCGTGCGAGAACGCCTCGGTTTCCGGGATCGAGCGGCGGATCCACATGCCGGCCAGGCCGCCCAGCGCGCCCAGGAAGAACGGAATGCGCCAGCCCCAGGCGGCCATCTCGGCCTTGGTCAAGGTCGAGGTCAGCACCCAGCCGATGGCGGACGCGGCCAGGATGCCCACGGCGGCGCTGAAGAACACGAAGCTGGAATAGAAGCCGCGCTTGTTGGGCGGCGCCATTTCCGCCAGGAAAGTCGTGGCCGAGGCATACTCCCCGCCCAGCGACAGGCCTTGCAGCAGGCGCGCGGCGGTCAGCAGCAGCGGAGCGGCCAGGCCGATGGCGGCATAGGTGGGGGTGACGGCGATGATCAGCGAGCCGCCGGCCATCATCAGGATGGTCAGGCCCAGCGCGGCCTTGCGGCCATAGCGGTCGGAGAAAATGCCCAGCAGCCAGCCGCCCACCGGACGCATGAAGAAGCCCACGGCGAAAATGCCGAATGTGGCCAGCAGGGCCGTGGTTTCGTTGCCTTCGGGGAAGAACTGGCTGGAAAAGAAAATGGCGAAGGACGCGTAGATGGTCCAGTCGAACCATTCGACGGCATTGCCTACACTACCGGCCAGAATGGTGCGCGCGCGGGAGACGGGCGCGGGGCCGGCCGAGGCGGCTGCCCCCTGCGGCTTGCGCAGGGGCGCTGATGTGCTGCTCATGAAAACCTCAAATAAGAATTTATTTTTGGTCAAAAAGACCGTTTAATTTTATGTTTTTATCAATGAGCGAACGTTAATTTAATGAATATGGACACGTCAAGTAAGGGTAAGCCCCTAGCTCCGGGGCTGGACGACACCGATCTCGCCTGCCTGATCGCGCTGCAGGCGGACCCGCGCGCGTCCTGGCGCGAGCTGGGCGCGGCGACCGGCATCGCCGAGCGCACCGTCGCGCGCCGCCTCAAGCGCCTGATGGATGCCGACGCCTTGCGTGTCATCGCCGAACCCGATCCGCTGGCCACCGGCCGCGGCGTGGTGCTGCATGCCTGGGTGCGCTGCCGTTCGGGTCGCGTGCCGGAGGTGGCGGACCAGCTGGCGCGGCTGGATATCAGCCAGCTGGTGGTCACGCTGGCCGGCTCGGCCGACCTGATGGCCGAGCTGACCCTGGCGGACGCCGCCGACATGCCGGACGTGGTGACGCGCGTGCTGCCGTCCATCGATGGGGTGGAGCACGTGGAAGCGCGGCTGGTGCTGCGGCCGTTCCGGCGCGCCGGCCAGTGGCGCATCCAGGCTCAGGCGGATGGCGCCGCCGCCGAGCCCACGCTGTCGCAGCCGCCCGCAGCCCTGACCGACGCTGAACAGCGCATGGTGGCCTACCTGATGCGCGATGGCCGCGCCAGCCTGGCGGAATTGGCCGAGCATGCAGGCGTCAGCGAGCCCACCGCGCAGCGCCTGCTGCACAACATGGTGGAGCGCCGCGCGCTGAGCTTCCGCGTGGAAGTGGAGCCGGCGCTGGTTGGCTTCCCGGTGGAGGCGGTGATTTCCGTGCAGGTGCGCCCGCAAGCCGTGGACGCGCTGGCCGCGCACCTGGCGCTGGATCCCAACACCCGTTGCCTGTTCGGCACCAGCGGTGCGTCGCAGCTGTTCTGGCACGTGTTGTGCCGCGACAGCCTGCATCTGTGGGATGTGGTGACGCGCCGCCTGGGCGAGCTGGACGGCGTGCTGAACAGCGAAGTCGGCGTGGTGATGCGGGCACACAAGCGCTGCGGCATTGTCCGCGCTGGCGCGCGGCTGGGGGCGGACGTTTAGCGGCGCCATCCCGGTCCCGGCCGCCGCGGGACAGGACGCGAGCGCCTGTTCACCAGACCGCGGCGTCCGAACCCGGCGCGCGCAGATGCCGGGCGAAGCGCTGCGACAGGAACTCCACGAACGCGATGGTCTTGGCGGGCAGGTTCAGGCGTTCGGGGTAGAGCGCGTGGATGTCGGCGGGCGGCGTGCGCCAGTCGGCCAGCACCACGCGCAAGCGGCCGGCGCGCAGATGGTCCGCAGTTTCCCATTCCGAGCGCATCACGATGCCGTGACCGTCCAGCGCCCATTCCAGGGCGCTCTGGCCGTCATTGGAACTGAGCGGCCCGCGCACCTTCACGGTCTCTGCGCGCAGGCCGGATTCCAGGCGCCAGGTGCCATAGGCCACGTCGTTCTCGCGCACCACGATGCAGCGATGGCGTTGCAGGTCGCCCGGCGCGCGCGGTTCGCCATGCGTTTCCAGGTAGCGCGGCGAGGCGCATAGCAGCCGGCGGTTGGAGGCGATCTTGCGCGCGGTCAGGCGCGCGTCGGGCAGGTCGCCAAAGCGCACCGCCACGTCGAAGCCTTCCTCGATCAGGTTCAGCGGCCTGTCGGTCAGGCGCATCTGCACCTCCACTTCCGGGTACTGGCGAGCGAAGTCCGACACGGCGGGCACGATGTGGGCGCGGCCGAAGCCGAAGGTCGCGTTCAGCCGCAGCAGCCCTTGGGGCCGGGCGCGGGCGCTCGACACGGAACGTTCCAGCGCTTCCAGGTCCGTCAGGATGCGGCCGCCTTCGGCCAGATAAAGCTCGCCTTCCTGCGTGACGCTGACCCGGCGGGTGGTGCGGTTCAGCAGCCGCACGCCCAGGCGCTGTTCCAGCTTGGCCAGGCGCGTGCTGACCGCGGGCGGAGTCAGGCCCAGTTCGCGGGCGGCGGCGGACAGATTGCCGTGCTTGACCACCAGCGAAAAGAAGGCAAGGTCGGAGAGGGCGTCCATGGGCTTATTTATAAACTGAATTTAATAAAGCTTTATTCGGATCATTAATTATAAGAACGAGACCGGCTTATACACTGGGCTCACCACTACAGAGCCGCCTGGCGCGGCCAAACGAGGAGACCAGGAATGAAGATCAACATAGCGGCCGGCGCCTTGTGCGCGGCCATCGCCGCATCCTGTTGGACCCCGCCGGCCGCCGCCGACGCCTTTCCCCAGCGCGCCGTGACGCTCATCGTGCCATTCGCGCCCGGTGGCAGCGTGGACATCGCCGCGCGCCTGATCTCCGACGCCTGGGGGCGTGCGTTGGGGCAGAGCGTGGTGGTGGAGAACCGCGCGGGCGCCTCCGGCAATATCGGCATGGCCGCGGTGGCGCGCGCCGAGCCCAACGGCTACACGCTGGCCGTCAACACCATGTCGCTGGCCATCAACCCGGCGCTGTTCCAGAGCATGCCCTTCGACACGCGGAAGGACCTGCGTTCGGTCGGCACCATAGGGACTTCGCAGCACGTGCTGACGGTGACCAACACGCTGCCGGTGGCCAACGTGAGCGAGTTGCTGGCCTATGTGCGCGAGCGGCCCGCCAACGATCTGAGCTTCGGTTCGGCGGGCACCGGCAGCACCTTCCACATGGCTGCGGAACTGTTCAAGTCGGTCTCGAAGACGCAGATCCTGCATGTGCCCTACAAGGGCGGCGGCCCGGCCATGGTGGACACCATCAGCGGCCAGGTGCAGATGAGTTTCCCGGTGCTGTCCGCGGCCAAGCCGCAGGTCGACGGCAAGAAGCTCAAGGCGCTGGGCGTGACCGGTACCAAGCGTTCGCCGCTCTTGCCCGACGTGCCCACCATCGCTGAATCCGGCCTGCCCGGCTACGAGTTCAACACCTGGTTCGTCATCAGCGCGCCCGCGGGTACGCCGCAAGCCGTGATCGATACCTTGAACGCCAAGCTGGAACAGGCTTTGCGTTCGCCGGAGCTGGCGCAACGCATGGGCCGCGAGGGCTTTGATCCGCTGATTTCCTCGCCCGCCAAGACCGACGCCATGGTGGCCGCCGAGATGACGCGCTGGGCCGGCATCGTCAAGGACGCCGGCATCCAGGCCAACTGATCGGGCCGCAAGACCCAACTACGAAGGACGCAAGACATGCCCGGCATGACGCTGTACGACAAACTGGTGGCCAGCCATGAGGTGGCCCGGATCGACGCGGAGCACATCCTGCTCTACGTCGACCTGCACATCATGAACGAGTACACCAGCCCGCAGGCCTTCAGCGGCCTGGCCGCGCGCGGCCGCGGCGTGCTGCGTCCCGGGCAGCAGATGGCGGTGGTGGACCACATCATTCCCACGCATCCGGTGCCGTCGGCGCTGCGCGTGATCGCCGACGATGCCTCGTCGCGCCAGGCGCTCAACCTCAAGCGCAATTGCGACGAACAGGGCATTGCGTTGTTCGACACCACCGACCCGCTGCAAGGTATCGAACATGTGATCGCGCCCGAGCACGGCATGATCCTGCCGGGCATGGTGGTGCTGTGCGGCGACAGCCACACCACCACCTACGGCGCGTTGGGCGCGCTGGGTTTCGGCATCGGCACATCCGAAGTCGAACACGTGCTGGCCACGCAGACGCTGGCGTACCGCGTGGCGCGCAACATGCGCATCCGCGTCGACGGCGCGCTGCCGGCCGGCGTCACCGCCAAGGACCTGGTGATCTGCATCGTGCATCGCATCGGCGCGCAGGGCGCGCGCGGCCACGCGGTGGAGTTCTGTGGCGAGGCGATAGCCGCGCTGTCCGCCGAGGCTCGCATGACCTTGTGCAACATGACGGTGGAGGCGGGCGCTCGCGCCGCGCTGATCGCGCCGGACGCCATCACCGAGGCCTACGTCGCCGCGCACGCGCCCGAACTGCAAGGCGAAACCTTGGCGCAGGCGCGCGCCTACTGGGCCACGCTGCGCTCGGACGAGGACGCCGCATTCGACGCCGAGCACGCGCTGGATGCCGCCACGATCGCGCCCTTTGTCACCTGGGGCACCAGCCCGGACCAGGCCATGCCGGTGGACGGCGTGGTGCCGGATCCCCAGGCCGAGCCCGACGCGCTGGCGCGCCTGGCGCTGGAAAAAGCCATGGACTACATCGGCCTGACCCCGGGCACGCCGATAGCCGGCCTGCCGATAGACCGCGTGTTCATCGGCTCCTGCACCAACGGGCGTATCGAGGATCTGCGCGCGGCCGCCGCCGTGGTGCGCGGCCGCAAGGTGGCCGCGGGGGTGCGGGCCATGGTGGTGCCCGGATCGGGCGCGGTGCGCGCGCAGGCCGAAGCCGAGGGCATCGCCGCGCAATTGATCGAGGCCGGCTTCGAATGGCGCCAGCCCGGCTGTTCCATGTGCCTGGCCATGAACGACGACGTGCTCAGCCCTGGCGAGCGCTGCGCCTCCACCACCAACCGTAATTTCGAAGGCCGGCAGGGGCGCGCGGGCCGCACGCACCTGATGAGTCCGGCCATGGCCGCCGCCGCCGCGCTGGCCGGCCGCATCGTCGACATTCGCGCCTGGGAGCAACACGCATGACCGCAACCATAGCCGGCGTCGCCGCGCCGCTGCCTTTTTCCAATCTGGACACCGACCAGATCATGCCCAAGCAGTTCCTGCGCATCATCGACAAGGCGGGACTGGACCGGGGCTTGCTGCATGACCTGCGCTTTGACGCCAGCGGCGCGCCCAGGCCCGATTGCGTGCTGAACCAGCCCGCCTATGCCGGCGCGTCCATCGTGGTGGCGGGGCCGAACTTCGGCTGCGGTTCCAGCCGCGAGCATGCGGTGTGGGGTCTGCAGCAATTCGGCATCCGCGCCGTGATCGCGCCCAGCTTCGGCGAGATCTTCTACTTCAATGCGGTCAACAATGGCCTGTTGCTGATCAGCCTGGCGCCGGCCGAGATCGACGCCTTGCTCGCGCGGGTGTCCAATGCGGATACCAACCGTCTCGGCATCGACGTGGCGGCCGGGCGCGTCGTCGCGGCGGACGGCTGGACGGCGGCGTTCACGCTGCCCGAGCGGCATCGCCGCATGTACGTCCAGGGGCAGGACATGGTGGGCGCATCATTGCAGCAGCTGGACGAGGTAGAACGTTTCGAGGCCCGCCATTGGGCGCGGCATCCCTGGATGAAAGACCTGGCGCGCCGCGTGCGCGACCGCCTGGACCGAGAGGCCGTATGACCGCATTTTTCGACCTGCCCGTACGCCGCATCGCCGCCAATGGCATAGAGATCGCCGCGCGTGTCGACGGTTCGGGCCCGCCGCTGCTGTTGCTGCATGGACATCCCCAGACCCACGCCATCTGGCACCGCGTCTGGCCGGAGCTGACCCGCCATCGCACCTGCGTGGCGGCAGACCTGCGCGGCTACGGAGACAGCGACAAACCTGCTGCGTCCGCGGACCATTCGGCGCATTCCAAGCGCGCGATGGCGGCCGACATGATCGGGTTGATGCGCGCCTTGGGTCACGAGCGCTTCGAGGTGCTGGCGCACGATCGCGGCGCGCGGGTGGCGCACCGGCTGGCGCTGGATCATCCCGCCGCCGTCAGCCGCATGATGCTGCTGGACATCGCGCCCACGCTGGACATGTACGAAGGCACCACGCGCGCCTTCGCCCAGGCCTATTTCCACTGGTTCTGGCTGATCCAGCCTGCGCCCCTGCCCGAAACCATGATCGAGCGCGACCCGGTGTTCTACCTGCGTTCCGTGATGGGCGGCCGGCCCGGCGGGCTGGCGCACTTTTCCGCCGAGGCCATGGCCGAATACGAGCGCGCCGCGCGCCTGCCCGGTTGGGCCACGGGCCTCTGCGAGGACTACCGCGCCTCCGCCACGCTGGACCTGGAGCATGACCGCGCCGGCCGGGACGCTGGCGAGCGCCTGAGCATGCCCTTGCGGGCGCTGTGGGGCGAGCGCGGCGCGGTAGGCCGGAATTTCGACGTGCTGGCGCTGTGGCGGACGGTGGCGGAGGACGTGTCCGGCGGTCCGCTGCCGGGCGCGCACTATCTGGCCGAAGAGTGCCCGGACGCCCTGCTGGCGCAGGCGGCGGAGTTTTTCGGCTGGCGCTGACGCGCTCTGCGAGCCTGGTTGCCGGCGCTTAGCACTGCGGGCGCCGACAGATGTTGAAGTCCGGGCAGGACATAGGGCCTTCTAAAAGGGGACGCACTCCGGGTGTTAACCTAGGCCCAATGAATCAGCACCACGTCGACCTCTCCAAAATTCCCGAGCCCGAAGACGCGCAACGCGCCTTCAAAGCCACGGATTCCCCCTGCGTGGCGGTCTGCTCCACCTTGTTTGACGACATCTGCCGCGGCTGCGGCCGCACGGCCATGGAAGTCGCCAACTGGGTCTTCATGACGGAAGAGGAAAAGCGCGAAGTCTGGGTGCGCATCACGGCGCAAGGGTATCCCCGCCGCAACAACTAGCACCCGGCCGCGCAGGCCGTCTTGGGCATGTCATATGGCGCGGGCTAAATCGCGCTATTGCCCACTTCCGGCTCCATCATGCGCATCGTCCTGGTCACGGATGCCTGGCATCCGCAAGTCAATGGCGTCGTCCGCACCTGGACGACCATGCAGCAGATCCTCGGCGAATGGGGCCACGAGCTGATCGTGGTGAACCCGCAGGGCAGCCGCACCGTGCCGGCGCCCTCCGAGCCGGACCTGCGGCTGTGTTTGCAGCCCGGCCGGCAATTGCGCCGCATCCTGGGCGACATCGTGCCCGACGCCCTGCACATCGCCACCGAAGGCCCGCTGGGCCTGGCCGCGCGCCGCATGGCGCTGGCGCGGGGCTGGCGCTTTACGACCTCGTTCCACACCATGTTCCCGGACTACCTGCAGGCGCGCATGGGCATCCCGGCGGCCTTGCCGTGGCGCTATCTGCGCTGGTTCCACCGGCCCTCGCAGCGCGTGCTGGTGCCCACCCCCACGGTGCGCGACGTGCTGGCGCGGCGCGGCCTGGCGAACCTGCAGATCTGGTCGCGCGGCGTGGACCCGCGCAAGTTCCAGCCGGGCGCCGACCAGGCCTTCCCCGATCTGCCCCGTCCCGTATTCCTGAGCGTGGGCCGCGTGGCGCGGGAAAAGAACTTGGACGCCTTCCTGTCGCTGGATCTGCCCGGCAGCAAGGTGGTGGTGGGCGCGGGGCCGGATGAGGCGCGGTTGAAGAAGCGTTTTCCCGGCGCTGTCTTCCTGGGCATGCGGCATGACGAAGCGCTGCCAGCGCTTTATGGATCCGCCGACGTCTTCGTGTTTCCCAGCCTGACGGACACCTTCGGCCTGGTCATGCTGGAGGCCATGGCCTGCGGCACGCCGGTGGCCGCCTTCCGCAGCGAGGCGCCGTTGGCGGTGGTGGCCCAGGGCGTCACCGGATTCCTGGACGAGGACCTGGCCCACGCCTGCCGCGCGGCCCTGTCGCTGGACCGCCACGCGGTGCGTGAACACGCGCTGACGCGCAGTTGGGACTCGGTTGCCTCGACCCTGCTGGCTGCACTGGTGCCCCTGGACGGGAGCGCCCGTGGCGTGGAACACGCAGAGGTATCGTGCGTGCCCGAAGGGGCCGCGCTGGCGAGGCGACCCGGCGGCGAAATGCCCGCCAGGGAGCCAGGGGTTTGATCCCTGGCGCACGGTTCCCGGGTACAATGCCCGGCAATCCTGAGGAGCGTTGCGACGACCCTGCGGTTCCCGCCAGCTTGTACGGCTGCGGAACCAGGCTCGCCAGGCTCAGGAATCCTTGTTCAAGCGGCGCGCTTTGCGCGGCGCTACAGCAACGGCGCTCACCTTTGTCGCATATGGCGGGAAAGGCGAGCACTCGACCATCGTGGTGTCTTCGCGTTGTCCGGCCATATCGTGCGCCGTTCGTATTTCACGTGGAGCCTACACACCATGAATGCTGTGACCGATAAATCTTTCTCCGACTACCTCGTCGCCGATATGTCGCTGGCCGGCTGGGGCCGCCGCGAGCTCGCCATCGCCGAAACCGAAATGCCCGGCCTGATGGCCATCCGCGAGGAATTCGCCGCCAAGCAGCCGCTCAAGGGCGCGCGCATCGCCGGCAGCCTGCACATGACCATCCAGACCGGCGTGCTGATCGAAACGCTGGTGGCACTGGGCGCCGAAGTGCGCTGGGCCTCGTGCAACATTTTCTCCACGCAGGACCATGCCGCCGCCGCCATCGCCGCGTCGGGCACGCCGGTCTTCGCCGTCAAGGGCGAAACGCTGGAAGAGTACTGGCAGTACACCCACAAGATCTTCGAATGGCCCAATGGCGAAAACGCCAACATGATCCTCGACGACGGCGGCGACGCCACCTTGATGCTGCACCTGGGCACCAAGGCTGAGAAGGACCTCTCGGTGCTGGCCAACCCGGGCAGCGACGAAGAGCGCATCCTGTTCGCCGCCATCAAGGAAACCCTCAAGCGCGATCCCAAGTGGTACTCGACCCGCCTGGCCCTGATCAAGGGCGTGACGGAAGAAACCACCACCGGCGTGCACCGCCTGTACCAGATGTCGCAGAAGGGCGAGCTGGCCTTTGCCGCCATCAACGTCAACGACTCGGTCACCAAGTCCAAGTTCGACAACCTGTACGGCTGCCGCGAATCGCTGGTCGACGGCATCAAGCGCGCCACCGACGTGATGGTCGCCGGCAAGGTTGCCGTCGTGGCCGGCTACGGCGACGTGGGCAAGGGCTGCGCCCAGGCGCTGGTCGCGCTGCGCGCCCAGGTCTGGGTCACCGAAGTCGATCCGATCTGCGCCCTGCAGGCCGCCATGGAAGGCTTCAAGGTCGTGACCATGGAAGAGGCCGCCGCCCACGGCGACATCTTCGTCACGGCCACCGGCAACTACCACGTCATCACGCGTGAGCACATGAACGCCATGAAGGACCAGGCCATCGTGTGCAACATCGGCCACTTCGACAACGAGATCGACGTCGCCAGCCTGGCCGACTGCAAGTGGGAAGAAATCAAGCCGCAAGTCGACCACGTCATCTTCCCGGACGGCAAGCGCATCATCCTGCTGGCCCAGGGCCGCCTGGTGAACCTGGGTTGCGCCACCGGCCACCCCTCGTTCGTGATGTCGTCCTCGTTCGCCAACCAGACGATCGCCCAGATCGAGCTGTTCACGCGCAACGAAGCCTACACCTCGGGCCAGGTCTACGTGCTGCCCAAGCACCTGGACGAGAAGGTCGCCCGCCTGCACCTGAAGAAGCTGGGCGTGAAGCTCACGACCCTGCGCCAGGACCAGGCCGACTACATCAACGTGCCGGTGGCAGGCCCCTACAAGCCCGAGCACTACCGCTATTGATGGTTGTAGCAAAATAGGGAAGTGCCGCGCCACGTCGGCGCGGGCTTTCCGGCCTGCAGGATCCCTGCCGCGAACGTATCGCCGCGGTAGGGCCGGCAGGCTCACAACAGGAGATCGAACATGGCCTTGATACTCGTCTGGATCCTGAACGCGGTGGCCTTGCTGGCCGTTGCCTACCTGCTGCCCGGCATCACCGTGGCCAGCTTCGGATCGGCGCTCATCGCCGCGCTGGTGCTGGGCCTGGTCAACATGCTGGTCAAGCCGGTGCTGGTGCTGCTGACACTGCCCATCACGATCGTCACTCTCGGTCTCTTCCTCATCGTCATCAACGCCTTGTTGTTCTGGTTCGTCGGCTCCGTGCTGAAGGGCTTCCAGGTCAACGGGTTCTGGTGGGCCGTGGGCGGTGCGATCCTGTACAGCATCATCTCTGGCTTGCTTACCAAACTGATTCCCTGATGTCTGACTCGACTACTCCCGCCTTCAGTCTGGAATTCTTTCCCCCGCGCGACCTGGCCGGCCAAGAGCGGCTGGTGCGCGCGGCCAAGCAGATGCTGGCCATCCAGCCCAAGTACGTCAGCGTGACCTTTGGCGCGGGTGGTTCCACGCGCGCCGGCACGGCGGACGCCGTGCGCACGCTGCGCAACCTGGGTTGCGAGGCGGCGCCGCACCTCTCGTGCGTCGGCGCCACGCGCCAGGACCTGCGGGACATTCTCCAGGCCTACAAGAACGACGGCGTGCGGCGCGTGGTGGCCCTGCGCGGCGACCTGCCCTCGGGCATGGGCGGCGATGCGGGCGAACTGCGCTACGCCAATGAGCTGGTGTCGTTCATCCGCGAGGAAACGGGCGACTGGTTCCACATCGAAGTGGCGGCCTATCCCGAAATGCACCCCCAGGCGGCCAGCCCCTCGGCCGACCTGGACCATTTCGTGAACAAGGTGAAAGCCGGCGCCGATGCGGCCATCACGCAGTACTTCTTCAACGCCGACGCCTATTTCGACTTCGTCGACCGGGCCCAGGCCAAGGGCGTGAACGTGCCCATCGTGCCGGGCATCATGCCCATCACGAACCACACGCAGCTGCTGCGCTTCTCGGAAATGTGCGGCGCGGAAGTGCCGCGCTGGATCCGCCTGCGCCTGGCCGAGTTCGGCGACGACAAGGCTTCCATCCGCGCCTTCGGCGTGGACGTGGTGACCGAGCTGTGCCAGACGCTGCTGGACAACGGCGCGCCGGGCGTGCATTTCTACACTTTGAACCACGCGGAAGCGCCCATGGCCGTGTGGAAGGAACTGTCGCTGCAGGCATAGCGGCGGCGCGTTTGGCAACCGCCGTAAAGGCCAAGCCCACCCGCAAGGGTGGGCTTTTCTTTGGGCGCGCGCTGGCCGCTTACTCCGGCTGGATGCCCGCCTGCCGGATCTGTTGGCCCCAAGCGTCGTATTGGGACCGCACGAACTGCTGCAGCGGTTCGCCCGTGGCCAGATCGGGCTCCATGCCCATGGCGCGCAGCTTTTCCTGGATCGCGGGCTCGCGCATCGTGGCCGTCAGTTGCTCGGACCACCACTGTGCGGCCTCGGGCGCCAGTCCGCCGGGGCCGGCCACGCCGATCCAGCCGGTCAGGTCCAGGCTGCCCATGCCCAGTTCCTGGGCGGTGGGCACGGCCGGCAGGATGGTCGAACGCTTATTGGAAACGAGGGCCACGGCGTTCAGGTTCTTGGCGCGGATCTGGGGCAGCACGGCCCCCAGGTCGGCCGCCACGAAATCGATACGCCCTCCCAGCAGGTCGGTGATGGCTGCCGGTTGGCCCTTATAGGGCACGGCCAGCACGTCGGCGCCCGCAGCGCGGCTGAACGCCGCCGCGACGACCTGACCCGTGCCCGAGCCATAGCCGCTGGTCACCGAGTTTGGCTTCTCCTTGGCCGCCGCCACCAGCTGGCGCGCATCGCCATGCTGGCCGGCGGCGCGGGTGACGATGACCACGTCGAAGCGGACCACGCGTCCGACCTGGGTGAAGTCCTTCATGGCGTCGTAGCGCTGGAAGGCCTTGGACAGGTAAGGGCCGGACGAACTGGTGGCGCTGGAACTCGGCATCATGGTGTAGCCGTCGGGCGCGGCGCGCGCCACCGTGTCCACGCCCAGCACGCCCAGCGCGCCGGGCTTGTTCTCGACGATGATCTGCGCGCCGCTGCGGGCGCGGATATCGTCGACCACCACGCGCGAGACGTTGTCGATGGTGCTGCCGGCGGGAAAGCCGACCACGAAGTGTATAGGCTTGTCCGCCTGCGGGTAGCCGGGGGCCGCGCCTGCCAGGGACGGCAGGCACAGCGCGGCGGCGATCAGGGCGGATTGGATGTTGTTTTTCATGTCTGTCTCCTCGTGCTTGGAACCTGGGCTCAGGCGGCCCGGCCGGCCTGGACTTCCGCCAGGATTTCGGCTGTGTGTTCGCCCAGTCCGGGCGGGTGCCGCCGGATATCCGCCGGCGTGCGGCTGAAGCTGACTGGCAGGCCTGCCTGGATCAGGCGCCCTTCGGTGGGGTGCTCGGATTCATGCCAGAAGCCGGTGGCCCGCAGGTGCGGATCGGCCAGCAATTCCTCGAAGCCATTGACCGGCGCGTAGGGGATGTCGGCGCTCGCCAGCAGTTCGATCCATTGCGCGGTGGTGCGCGTGCCCAACACGCTTTCGACATAGCTGTACAGCTCGGGGAAATGCTTGCTGCGGCTGTTGAGCGTCAGGTAGCGCGGGTCCTGCGCCATCTCGGGGTTGCCGGCCAGCGCGAAGAAGCGCTGCCATTGCGGCGTGGTGTAAGGCACCACGCTCATGTAGCCGTCCTGGGTGCGGAAGGGGCGGCGGTACTCGTTGAGCAGGCGCGTGTAGCCCGCCGGCCCTTCGGGAGGCACGAAGGTCAGCCCGGCCAGATGTTCGGGCGCCAGGAAGGCCACCATGCATTCGAACATCGGCACTTCCACGGCCTGGCCGCCCGCGCCGCGTTCACGCGCCAACAGCGCGCTGGTCACGGCGTTGGCCACGTACAGCGCCACGACCTTGTCGGCGACCACGGAGTTGACATAGCGCGGCGCCTCGGCGCCCGCGCCGCCCTGCAGCCAAGCCATGCCGGACGCGGCCTGGATGGTGTCGTCGATGGCGGCGCGTCCCGCGTAGGGGCCTTGCTCCGAATAGCCGTAGCAGGCGCAATAGACCAGCTCGGGAAAGCGGGGCTGCAGCGTCGCGTAGTCCAGGCCCAGGCGGCGCATGGCTGGGGCGCGCATATTGGAGATGAAGACGTCGGCGCCGCCGATCAGCGCGTCCAGCTGCGCGCGGCCTTCGGCGGTCTTGGCATCGATCACCGCGCTGCGCTTGTTGCGGTTCAGATTCAGATGGGTATGGCTCATGGCGGCGTGGCGCTGAGGCGTGACGTGGCGGAACACGTCGCCCTCGGCGGATTCCACCTTGATCACGTCGGCGCCCATGTCGCCCAGCATCTGGGTGGCCATGGGTCCCATGCCGACGCTGGTCATGTCGATGACGCGTATGCCGTGCAGTGGTCCGGGCATGGTCAGTCCTCCCCCAGCAGGCGGCGCGCCAGGCGCAGGTGCGGACGGTCGATCATCTTGCCGTCCAGCCGCAAGGTCCCCGCGCCCGGGTTTGCGGCGAAAGCTGCGATGACCGCACGGGCCCACTGTAATTGGCCGTCGTCCGGACTCAGCGCGGCGTTGACGGCATCGACGTGGCGCGGATGGATCGCCATCTTGCCGACGAAACCGTCACGGAACGCCTCGCCGGCCTCGGCGGCCAGCACCTCGGGCGCATCCAGATCGACGCAGACCGTGTCGATCGCGCGCACGCCGGCGGCGGCGGCGGCCATCAGGCACAGTGAGCGCGCCAGGCGGAAGGGTTCTGTATAGCGGCCCGCGTCGCGGTTGCGCAGCGCGCCGACGTCGGCGGCCAGGTCTTCGCCGCCCCAGGACAGTCCCCATAGCCGGGGCGTGGCATCGCGGTAGTCGTGCAGCCCGAACAGGGATTGCGCGGTTTCGGTGACGATGGCGAGGATGCGCGTGGCGCCGGGCGCCGTGCCGGCCACGGTTTCGAAAGCGTCCAGATAGTGCGACAGGTGCAGCAGGTCGGCACGGCCGGAGCACTTGGGCAGCACGATGCCGTAAGGAGCGGCAGGCAGCACCGCGGCCAGGTCGGCCAGGGCGTCGCCGCTATCCAGCGCGTTGATGCGTACCCATAGCTGCTTGGCCGGAGCGCCACGCTCCAGCATGGTGCGGACTTCCGCGCGCGCCGCTGGCTTCCGGTCCGGAGCGACGGAGTCTTCCAGGTCCAGGATCAGGGCATCGGCGGCGCTGGCGGCCGCGTGATCGAATTTACGCCCGGAATCGCCGGGTACGAACAACAGAGAGCGGGTCATTACGGTTCTCCCGATGCGGCGGCAGCTCAGGCGGGACGCTTGCGCATCAGGGCCGAACGCTTGCACGTGGCCACCACCTCGTCGCGATGGTTCAGCGCCGTGTGCTCGAACTCGACGATGCCGGCGTTGGGGCGCGATTTGCTCTCGCGCATCGACTGCACGCGGGTGCGCACGTGCAGGGTGTCGCCCGCGAAAACGGGCTTGGGGAAGTTCACGTCGGTCATGCCCAGGTTGGCGACCGTGGTGCCCAGGGTGGTGTCGTTGACTGTCATGCCGATCAGCAGACCCAGCGTGAACAGGCTGTTGACCAGGGGCTTGCCGAATTCCGTCTGCGCCGCGAAGTGCGCGTCCAGGTGCAGCGGCTGCACGTTCATCGTCAGGGAGCTGAACAGCACGTTGTCCATTTCGGTCAGGGTGCGGGTCCAGGCATGTTCGAACGTCTGTTCGGGAGAAAACTGTTCGTAGTAGAGGCCAGCCATATTCTTTCCTTCGTGTGTGGAGCGCCGGGAGCGGCCCGGATTTCGAGAGCGCGCTGCCGGTAAATCCGATCTGCGTTCTTACTCTTGAACAAAAGTTTATAGATATGAACGAGGGCGGGCAATGGTTTTTGCTTGGCGTAAACCCGCAGCAGTCGTTGCGGTGGTGGCGGGCGCGGACGTGCGCCACCACCACCACGGAGAGCGCGTGGCGGGGAGCAGGAAAGGGGGGCGGCCGTCCCATGTCAGGGACAGGGAGGAGGCCGGGGCTTGGCGCGTCCCTTTTTAGGGACTGGCCTTAGTAGGCAGGCGCGGCGGGCGCCGGGCTGTCCAGGCGTTGCGTGAGTTCGCGGCTGGCGGCAAGCAAGGTCTGGCCGATGCGGTCTGCCTTGGCGGCAGAGCGGTCCAGCGGCGCGCCGACGACCAGCGCCAGCACGGCGCCGTACAGCACCAGCGGCGCGGCAACCGACAGGGTGTCGGCCTGATGTTCCGCCAGGTTGACGTGCCAGCCGCGCCTGGCTTCGGTTTCGATCAGCTGCAGCAGCTGCTTGTGTGTCTTGACCGTCTTGCCGGTGTAGCGGTCCAGGGGCAGGCGCGTGGCCAGCGCTTCGCGCTCGGCGGGCGGCATGGCGCCCAGCAGCGCGCGTCCGGAGGCGGAGGCATGCAGCGGTTTCTGCTGGCCGACCCTGGCGGTGAAACGCACGATGCGCTCGGGTTCGGCCACGTCCAGGTAGACCACCTGGTCGCCGGACCGTTGGGCCAGGATCAGGGTCTCGTCCAGCTCGTCGCGCAGCGCTTCCAGCGTGGGCCGGATGCGCGTGGTCAGTTGATCATGCTCGGCGACCGTGCGGGCCTCGTTCAGCCAACGGCGGGTGAGGTAATAACGGCCCGCGGTCTGATGCGCGTAGCCGTCGCCTTCCAAGGTGTCCAGCAAGGCCAGGCAACTGGACTTGGGGATGCCCAGTCCGGCCGAGATCTGCGACAGCGTGGCCGGCGCCCGCGTCGCGGCGAAGAACTGCAGGATGTCCAGGACGCGCCTGGCGCTTTTTACGTCGTTCGTACTCATGCACGGGAATATATATTCATGAACGGGCAGCGGCAACCGCCGCTGTCCCTCCGTGCCGTCAGTCGGCGTACACCCCCGCCTTGCGGATGATGCCGCCCCATTTGTCGACCTCGGACTGCAGCCAGGTCTGCAGGCCCTGCGGCGTCTGCTTGGATTCCGGCACGATCTCGGCGCCCAGTTCCGCCATCTTCTGCGTGAAGGCCGGATCCTTAAGCGCGGCACGCAGTGCCTCGTTGAACTTGGCGATGGCCTCGGGCGGCGTGCCCTTGGGCGCGTAGACGCCATGCCAGACCTTGACCTCGAAGTCCTTCAGGCCGTTTTCCTGCAGGGTCGGCGCATCGGGCAGGGTCTTGATGCGGTCCAGCGTGGTGACGCCGTATAGCTTCACGCGTTCGGCCTTGATCTGCGGGATGGTCTGGGTGGTCTGGTCGCACAGCACGTCCACCTGGCCGCCCAGCAGCGCGGTCATGGCCGGCGCTGTGCCGGCGTAGGGCACGGTGGTGAACTGCACGCCCAGCGATTCCTGCAGCAGCATGCCGCAGAGCTGCGACACCGCGCCTAGGCCGGCGTTGGCCAGGTTGATCTTGTTGCCGTTTTCCTTGGCGTACTTGATGAAGTCCTTCATGCCATCCGCGGGCAGGTCCTTGCGGCCCAGCAGCGTCATCGGTACGTCGGCCACCTGTCCGACATAGGCGAAGTCCGTCAGCGGATTGAACGACAGCTTGCGGTACAGCGCCGGCGCGGTGGCCATGCCGTTGTGGTGGATCAGGAAGGTATAGCCATCGGGCGCGGCGCGCGCCACGTGCTGCGATGCCAGCGTGCCGCCCGCGCCGGTGCGGTTCTCGATGATGATGCTCTGGCCCAGCGTCTTGGACATGGACGCGCCCAGGCTGCGCGCCACGACGTCGGTCGGCCCGCCCGCCGCGAACGGCACGACCAGCGAAATGGGGTGGTTGGGATAGGCGCCTTGCGCGCCGGCGTTGCCAGAAACCAGGCAGGACAGGGCCAGCACGGGCCAGGCCGCGCGCTTGAGTGCGCGCGCGTAGATGGGGGGCATGTCTCGCTCCTTGTGGTGTTGTCGAGGCCCCCAAGGCAAAGCATGACGGCCGGACACCAGTGTGGCGCGCCCACGCCCGGATGAGAATTCGCGGTTCCGCAAGCCGGGCTTCGGTTGCTGGAAAGGAGGGTTTACGCGGAAGGGCGATCGTTCATGTGCAAAAGCCCACCGCAATAAAGTTGCTGCCTGTGGGCTTCCGATAGCGGAACGTGAAACAGTGCTCCTAGTTCGCCTGATCCTTGCCCGGATCCTCTGCCAGCACTTGTGGCGCGGCATAGCTTGCCGCGGGCACGTCCACCGGCTCCGCGCGCAGCGGCTGGTGCACGCGGCTGGGCGGCACCAGCGAATCCGGCGAGTCGGGCTGGGTCCACAGCGGGTCCGGGATCTCGGCGAAGACTTGGCGCAGACGTTCGCCCCAGGTGCCGCGGATCATGCGGAAGTACTCGTTGTGCTCGTCAATGCTGGCGAAGTGCGTGACGCGCAGCGAGTGCGTGTCGTAGACCAGCAGGTCCAGCGGCAGGCCCACCGAGATGTTCGAGCGCAGGGTGGAGTCCATGGAGATCAGGGCGCACTTGGCGGCTTCGTCCAGCGAGGTGTCGGGACGCAGCACGCGGTCCAGGATGGGCTTGCCGTACTTGGCTTCGCCGATCTGGAAGTACGGGCACTCCTGGCCGGCTTCGATGAAGTTGCCGGCCGAATACACCTGGAACAGGCGGCAGCGCTCGGTGCCGATCTGGCCGCCGAAGATCAGGTTGACGTTGAAGTCCACGCCCTGCTCGCGCAGGGCGGGGGCTTCGCGGTGATAGACGTCGCGCACCGCGGCGCCGACGCGGCGGGTGGCCTCGAACATGTCGGGCGCGTTCCAGACGGTTTCGCCGCCTTCGTCATGCTGGCGCGCCAGCGCGTTCAGCACGGCCTGGCTGACCGCCAGGTTGCCGGAGCTCATCAGCACCATCACGCGGTCGCCAGGACGCTCGAACACGGTCATTTTGCGGAAGACGCTGATCTGGTCGACTCCGGCATTGGTGCGGGAGTCGGCCAGGAAAACCAGGCCGGAATCAAGGCGGGCGGCGACGCAGTAGGTCATGATCTGAAATTGGGAAAACCACGCCGCATTGTATTGCGGCGCGGCCCGCGGGATGTTACTGCTGGGCGCTGGTCTGGACCTGCACGCTGACCTCCATGGATTCCTGGCCCCCGCCGCTGCGCACGCCGCGCACCGGCGAGGCCGAGTCGTAGTCCCGCGCCACCGCCAGCCGGCAGTGGCAGTCGGAGGCGAACTGACGGTTGGTGACGTCCACGCTGGTCCAGCCCACGTCGGGCAGCCAGACGTCGGCCCAGGCGTGGCTGGCCGCGTGCTCGGCGGTGGTGTACAGGTAGCCGCTGACGTAGCGGGCCGGCACGCCCAGGCCGCGCACGCAGGCCAGGAAGAGGTGGGCATGGTCCTGGCAGACGCCGTGGCCCATGGCCAGCACCTGGTTGGCGGCGGTGGTGACATCGGTGGTGCCGGGTTCGTAGGCGACGCGGTCGCTGACCGCGGTGGCCAGGGCCAGGATGTCGTCGGGCGTGTTCAGGCCGCTGGGCAACACGCCACGCGCGAAGGCCATGACGGTGTCGTCGGCCTGGGTCAGCGGCGTCTGCACGCAATAGGCGTGCACCGGCAGGCGGCTGTCCTCGCTGCCCAGCAGGCCGCGTTCCAGCGGCGCCACCAGCACCTGTCCGACCACGCGCAGTTCGATGTCGCTGTGCGGCTGGTTGAGCGTCAGCGTGTGCGTGATGTTGCCGTAGGCGTCCACCTGCTTGTCCAGCGCGCCGGGCGCTTCGATGTGCCAGCGCAGCACGCGCTGGTGCTCGTCGTCGCGCGGGGTCAGGCGCAGGGTCTGGATGCTGTAGGTGACCGGCGCGGTGTAGCGGTAGTGCGTGAGGTGGGTGATGATCTGTTTCATTCCGGTCTCCCTAGGCGGACAGCGGCACCAGGAAGTCCTGGCTGATGCGGTTGCCCAGATCGTTGATGCGGTCCAGGAAGCGCTCCAGGTACTGGTGCAGGCCGCTGTCCAGGATGTCTTCGACGCGCCCGTATTGCAGTTCCGCGCACAGCATGCCGGCGCGCCTCTCGGTTTCGGTCGAGCGCTGGTTGGAAACGCGCGCCAGGTCGTCGGCCACCGCGCGCATCGAGGCCAGTAGCGAGCGCGGCATGTCGCCGTGCAGGATCAGCAGCTCCGCCACGCGGTCAGGGGTGATGACGTCGCGATACACCTTGCGGTAGATCTCCAGCCCCGATACCGAACTGAGCAGCGCCGACCAGCGGTAGAACTCGCTTTGCAGCGCCGCCGCGCCGGCGGGCTCAGTTCGGCCGTCCTGGCCATTGGCGCTGCGTTCGTGGAACTTCACGTCCAGCATGCGCGCGGTGCTGTCGGCGCGTTCCAGGTGCATGCCGATGCGCAGGAAGTACAGGGCCTCGTCCTCCAGCATGGTGCCGATGGTGACGCCGCGCGCCAGGTGCGAACGGAACTTCACCCATTCGAAGAACTCGCCCGGGTTGCGCTCCAGCAGACCGGTATGCAGATGCTTCAGCAGTTCCAGCCAGGTGGTGTTGTAGGTTTCCCAGACCTCGGTGGTGAGGCTGCCGCGCACGGCGCGCGCGTTCTCGCGGGCGGCGCGCATGCAGGCATAGATGGATGAGGGATTCTCGGGATCGCGCACCATGTACTGCAGCACGTCGTGCGGCGAGATGGAGGCGTACTTGCTCTGGTACAGGCCCTGCAGCTCGGAGATGCGCAGCACCGCCAGCCACGAGCCTTCGCGCGTCTGCGCGTCCTGCGGCAGCAGCGACATCTGCAGGTTCACGTCCAGCATGCGGGCGGTGTTCTCGGCGCGCTCGGTATAGCGGCACATCCAGAACAGATTGTCTGCGGTTCGGCTCAACATGTTCAGTTCTCCTCCAGCACCCAGGTGTCCTTGGTGCCGCCGCCCTGGCTGCTGTTGACCACCAGCGAACCCTCGATCAGGGCCACGCGGCACAGGCCGCCCGGCACGGTGCGGATGTCCTTGCCGCACAGCACGTAGGGGCGCAGGTCCACGTGACGCGGCGCCACGCCCGATTCCACGTAGGTCGGCACGGTGGACAGCGCCAGCGTGGGCTGGGCGATGTAGTTGGCGGGATTGGCGCGCACCCGCTCCTTGAACGCGTCGACCTCGGCGCGCGAGGCCGACGGCCCCACCAGCATGCCGTAGCCGCCCGAACCGTGGACTTCCTTCACCACCAGTTCGTGCATGTGGGCCAGCACGTGCGACAGTTCATCCGGCCGGTTGCAGCGCCAGGTCGGGACATTGGACAGTATCGGTTCCTCGGCCAGGTAGAAGCGGATCATGTCCGGCACGTACAGGTAAGTGGACTTGTCGTCGGCGATGCCGGTGCCGATGGCATTGGCCAGCGTGACGCGGCCGGCGCGGTACACCGACAGCAGACCGGGCACGCCCAGCGCGGAATCGGCGCGGAACGACAGCGGGTCGAGGAAGTCGTCATCCAGGCGGCGATAGATCACGTCCACCTTGCGGGGCCCCTGCGTGGTGCGCATGTAGACGGTATTCTGCTCGACGAACAGGTCCTGGCCTTCAACCAACTCCACGCCCATCTGCTGCGCCAGGAAGGCGTGCTCGAAGTAGGCCGAGTTGTACATGCCTGGCGTCAGCACCACCACGGTGGGATCGTCACCGCCATGCGGCGCCACTTCGCGCAGGTTGTCCAGCAGCAGGTCGGGGTAATGCGCCACCGGTTCCACCTTGATGCGGCTGAAGGCGTCTGGCATCAGCCGCATCGACATCTTGCGGTTCTCCAGCATGTAGGACACGCCGGACGGCACGCGCAGATTGTCTTCCAGCACATAGAACTCGCCCGCGCCGGCGCGCACGATGTCCACGCCGGCGATGTGGCAGTAGATGTCCTCGGCCACGTCCACGTCCTGCATTTCGGGGCGGTATTGGGCGTTGAGGAAAACCTGTTCGGCAGGCACGACGCCGGCCCGCACAATGTCGTGCCCGTGATAGATGTCGTGAATGAACATGTTGAGCGCGCGCACCCGCTGTTTCAGGCCTGCCTCGAGCAGGCGCCATTCGTCGGCGGGGATGATGCGCGGGATCAGGTCGAAGGGGATGAGCCGTTCGGTGCCGGCCGCGTCGCCCGCCACCGAGAACGTGATGCCGACCCGGCGAAAGCTCAGGTCCGCTTCCAGGCGGCGCGCGGCCATGGCCTGCGCGGACTGCTCATCGTGCCAGCGCTCGAAAGCCTGGCAATGGGAGCGTATGCCGCCGGCGCTGTCGCGCATTTCGTCATAGGCGGCGGGACGGGGTGATCTGTCCTTCATGGCTCCTCCGGTACAGGTGCTGGCCGCCGCGCTCGCGCGCGACAACCGCCCGGCCGATGTCCGGCCGGTTGCAAAGGATTAAGCAACACGCGTGCCAGCCTGGCTGGCACGCGCGGGGCGCGCCCCTGGGGACCAATATCCTCCGAAGGGCGTTGCGGCGCCATCGCCGCGGCGGCTGAGGCCAGGGATGGCGCAAGCGCCAGGCGCGGACTGGCCGGGGCTGGCGGGTTGAACGGGGTCAGTCGGGCTGGCGCGGAAAAGCTGGGCCAGGGGGAACGGATGGGGCAGCGCGGTGGCGCCGCCGAGACGGGCCGCGCAAGGTGCGCGGCGTGCTGCGTAATAGGGCCGGGGGCGTGGCCGGCCTCGCAGGCTATGTTAGGTCATGCACCGTTTTGGTGCAAGCTGGCAGGTCTAAGCTGGTGCGTCAGTTCATGCGGAAGCTGTGCAGCGTGGTGCCGCCCGTGCCGCCTTGTTCCAGCGGCGCCTGGGGCACCCAGCCGTCCTGGGTCAGCACCGCGTCCAGCGGGAAGTCGTGCGCGGCGGGTTCATGGCCGGCGTCCAGTTCGCCGCAGCTCCAGGCGATGCCGATGGCGATGAACGGGTGGCCGCGGTCGCGTAGCGCGGCCAGGGTGCGGTCGTAATAGCCGCCGCCGTAGCCCAGGCGGTCGCCCTGTTCGGTGTAGCCCAGAGTAGGCACCAGCACCACGTCCGGCAGCAGTTCGGGGCCTGCGACCGGTTCCTGGATGCCGTAGGGGCCGGCGCGCAATTCGGCGTCCGGCGTCCAGGGCAGGAAGGCCAGCGGGGCGTTGCGTTCGCGCACCACGGGCAGCGCCACGGCCACGCCGTTTTCGACCCATTGCTGCAGCAGGGGGCGCAGGTCGGGCTCGTCGGCCATGGGCCAGAAGGCGGCCACGGTGGCTGGCGCGGGGCGGCCGGCGCGCACGGCTTCGTCGCGCGCCACGTTCAGCCAGGTGAACAAGCGGGCGCGCATGAGCAGGCCGCCGCGGCTACGCTGGTCTTCCGGCAGTTCGGCGCGCAGTTTTCGCAATCGCGCGCGTAGCTGTACTGCGGTATCCTCTGGAGTATTTTGCGTAGTCATGCGGTGGCTGTAAGAGGGATGGACAAATGATGGCGAACGTGCGGGCGAAAGTGCGGACGAAAATGCGGATTGCCGGCATGCTGGCGTACGGCAAGGCCAGTGTATGAGGGACAGGGCATGACACAGACTCTGCAATCCGGACGGTATCAGAAAACCGCGCGGAAATCCGGGCCCGCCGCCACATCCGAAGCTGCTCCCGGCCTGCGCCGTTGGCTGCCGCTGCTGGCGCTGTTCACCGCGGCCTGTGCGCCGGTGGATGCGCAACAGCGCAGTGCGTCCGTCAAGACCCAGCCCGAGCCCGCCGTGCAGGCGGCGCAACCCGCCATTTCCGTGCCGCCGGCCGTGCTGGCGGGCCTGCCGCCCACTTCCCAGACGCCCGCGTTGGCCGCCGTGGTCGCGGCGCGCGAAGCCATGAACCGCAAGCAGTGGTCCGTGCTGGGCGCGCTGGTGCCGCAGGCCAAGCCGGACCCGCTGGGCATGTACCCCGAATACTGGCTGCTGCGCTATCAGCTGTGGACCCCGCCCGCCACGGGCCGGCCCACCGCCGACCTGCAGAAATTCATCAGCGGCAATTCCGACGCCTATTTGGCCGACCGCCTGCGCGGCGACTGGCTGCTGGCCGCCGCCCGCAGCGGCGACTTCGAAACCGTGCGCAAGCTCGCGCCCGTCAAGAACAGCAATGCGCAGATCGAGTGCGCCATCCTCGATGCCAAACACATGACCGGGCAGCGCGTTAACGCGGCGCAGGCCGCGGCCGTGTTCGCGCCGGGCGGCGCCTGCTGGGCGCTGTACGACCAGTTGGTCGCTGACAGCATCATGGGCTGGGAACAACTGGAACCCCAGCTGCGCGACGCCATCGAGGCCAACAAGACGGCCGACGCGCGCAAATTCGCTCAGTACATGTTCGAGCCGGGCGACCTGAAAACCTATGACCTGCTCATGAAGGATCCCATGAAGTGGCTGACGCGCCAGAGCCGTCAGCCCGTGGGCCGCAACGAGAAGGAGCTGGTGACCATCGCCTTGGCGCGCCTGGCGCGCTCCGATGTCAGCGTGGCCGATTCCTACCTGCGCCGCGAATGGGGCAAGTCCGGGGACTGGTCCAAGTCCATGGCCAAGTCGAACCTGGCCTGGGTCCGCGGCCAGTACGCGCTGGTTGCCGCGCTGAATCTCGACAGCCGCGCCGACGACTGGTACCACGAGGCCGGCCACATCCGCATGACGGAGTACAACGCCGCCTGGAAGGTGCGCGCCGCCTTGCGCCAGCCCAAGATCGACTGGAAGTGGGTGATGGAATCCATCGACCAGATGCCGGCCTCGCAGCAGGCCGACTCGTCCTGGATCTACTGGAAAGCTCGCGGCCAGGCCGCGCGCGGCAACAAGGAACAGGCCGCCACCGCCTACGCCAGCATCGCCGACCGCTTCGACTTCTACGGCCAACTTGCCGCCGAGGAACTGGGCCGCCGCATCACCGTGCCGCCGCGTCCCGCGCCCATCAGCGACCAGGAAATCACCGAGGCCCGCGCCAATCCCGGCCTGCGCCGCGCGATCCAGCTCTTCCGCCTGGGCTGGCGCGCCGAAGCCGTGCCGGAATGGAACTTCACGCTGCGCGGCATGAGCGACCGCCAACTGATGGCCGCCGCCGAACTGGCGCGCGCCGAGAACATCTACGACCGCGTGGTCAACACCTCCGACCGCACGGAAAAAGAGTTCGATTTCAGCCAGCGCTTCATCGCGCCCTTCGAAGGCCGCGTCACCGCCAAGGCCAACGCCATCGCGCTGGACCCGGCCTGGGTCTACGGCCTGATCCGCCAGGAATCGCGCTTCATCATGGACGCGCGTTCGCACGTGGGCGCATCCGGCCTGATGCAACTGATGCCGGCCACCGCCAAGTGGGTCGCGGGCAAGATCGGCATGAGCAACTTCACGCCCGACAGCGTCAACGACTTCGACACCAATACCGAACTTGGCACCAATTATCTGAACATGGTGCTGCGCGACCTGAACGGTTCGCAGATGCTGGCCAGCGCGGGCTACAACGCCGGCCCGCGCCGTCCGCACAACTGGCGCTCGACCTTCACGCATCCGGTGGAAGGCGCCATCTTCGCCGAGACCATCCCGTTCAACGAAACGCGCACCTACGTGAAGAACGTGATGTCCAACTCGGTCTATTACGCGGCCATGTTCACCGGCCAGTCCCAGTCCCTGAAGGAACGCCTGGGCAACATCGTGCCGCTGGGCGCGGAAAGCACCTCGATTCCATGACGCGGGATCCGGCCACCGACGGCCTGCAGGTCTATATCGTGGGCGGAGCGGTGCGCGATGCGCTACTCGGCCTGCCGCCCGGCGACCACGACTGGGTCGTGGTCGGCGCCACGCCCGAGGACATGGCGCGCCGCGGCTTCGTGCCGGTGGGCGGCGATTTCCCCGTTTTCCTGCATCCGCGCAGCAAAGAGGAATACGCGCTGGCGCGCACCGAACGCAAATCGGGGCGGGGCTACAAGGGCTTCACCTTCTACACCGGCGCCGATGTCACGCTGGAAGAGGACTTGCGCCGTCGCGACTTGACCGTCAACGCCATCGCGCAGACGCAGGACGGCGAACTGGTCGATCCCCTGGGCGGCGCGGCGGACGTGCGCGACCGCATCTTCCGCCACGTCGGCGAGGCCTTCGAAGAGGATCCGGTGCGCATCCTGCGGCTGGCCCGCTTCGCGGCGCGCTTTGGCGATTTTTCCGTGGCGCCCGAAACCATCGAACTGTGCCGCCGCATGGTCGAGGCCGGCGAGGCCGATGCGCTGGTGGCCGAGCGGGTCTGGAAGGAATTGTCGCGCGGCCTGATGGCGGCGGCGCCGTCGCGCATGCTGGGCATCCTCCAGCAATGCGGGGCGCTGGCGCGCGTGATGCCCGAGCTGCAAGGTGTGGACCAGACCGCGGCGGATGTGGACCGCGCGGCCGCACAAGACCTATCGCTGCCGGGCCGCTACGCCTTGCTGTGCCGGCTGACGCCAGAACGCGACGCCATGGGCCGCCGCCTGCGCGTGCCTACCGAATGCAATGATTACGCGCGGCTGCTGCCGGAAGTGCTGGCGGGGCTGGATGCCGCGGAGCAGGGCGCGGACCCTGCCGATGCGCAGTTGGGGCTGATGGAGCGTGCCGACGCGCTGCGCAAGCCGGAACGCTTTGTCGATCTGCTGGATACGGCCGCGGTGCTGCGTGCCGTGGACCGCCCGGCTTGGCTGTCGCGCGTGGCGGCCGTGCGCGGCGTGGATGCCGGGGTCATCGCCCGCGCCTGCGCCGGAGATCCCGCGCGTATCAAGGAACAGGTCCGAGCAGCGCGTCTGGAGCGCCTGCGGGCGCAGTGATTCCGCGACCGATTTGAAAGAAGGGGCGCTGCGCGCCCTTACAGCTTGCTCAGCCGGTCGCCGCGCGAGAACCCCGCCAAGGGTTCGGTGATGCCGCGCCCCACCGCCAGCACCTTGAACAGTTCGCCCATTTCCGATTCGGACAAGAGCTTCTGCACGGGCGCTACCGCCTGCGCGTATTGCTGCACGTCGCTCGGATCCAGTTGCGCCAGCAGATCCATCAGCCCCGCGTTCATCAGGAAGCGGGCCTGGGAGGTGTAGCCCAGGACCTGCAGGCCGGCTTCGAGCGCGGCGTCTGCCATGGCGGTGAAATCGACGTGGGCGGTAATGTCCTGCAGGCCCGGCGCGGTGAAAGGATCGCCATGGGCGTGATGCCGCAGATGGCACATGAGCGTGCCGCCCGCGCGCTGCGGATGGTAGTACTCGCTGCGCGGAAAGCCGTAGTCCACCAGCAGCGCCGCGCCGCGCTCCAGCCAGCCGCCCATGGCGGCGATCCAGGCTTCGCCTTGCAGGTTGATCTCGGATACGTAACCGGGCAGGGCCGGCATGCGGGCGGCGACGGCGGCCGCCAGTGCCGGGGGCGCGGGGCGGTCCTGCCATACGAAGTCTTGCGAGGCATCCACCGCCACGCCGCGTTCCAGCACTTCGCCGGCCTCGCTCCAGTGGAAGATCGACACCGGCATCGCGTCCAAAACCTCGTTGGCCAGCACGCAGCCGGCGAAGCTCTGGGGCAGCGCGTCCAGCCATTGCACGCGGTCGCCGAACGCCGCCAGCCTTTCGGCCTGGCGCGCGCGCAGGTCAGCCGAGACTTCCAGGATCAGGTAGCGGGTCTGGGCGAGGCCCATCGCATCCAGTTCGCGCAGCACGCCTTCGGCCAGCGCGCCGGTGCCGGCGCCGAATTCCAGCACGGTCTCGGTCTGCGTCTGGCGCAGCACCTGGGCGGCTTGGCGCGCCAGCGTGCGGGCGAACAGCGGGCTCAGCTGGGGCGCCGTGACGAAGTCGCCGGCTGGGGCGCGGACGTCGCCGTCGGCGTCAGCCAGTTTGACGTTGCCGGCCGCGTAGTAGCCCAGCCCGGGCGCGTACAGCGCTTGCGCCATCCAGTGGTCGAACGACAGCCAGCCGCCATGGGCGGCGATCGTGGCGCGCAGGTGCGCGGCGGCGGCGGCGCTGTGTTCCTGGGCGGCGGGGGCAAGGGCGGGCAGGTTGGCGGGAGCGGATCGTTGCATGGTCGGGTGGTGCGTGGACAAGCAGTCATTTTCCCAAAAAACAAACCCCGCGACAGGCGCGGGGTTTGTGGTGGGCTCAAGCGGGGCGATTAGCCGCGGCGATCAGCCGGCTTGGCGAAGCGCTTGGCGGGGCCGCCGGGGCGCTTGTCGAACGTGGGTTTGCCACGGAAACCGCCTTCGGGGCGGTCGCCGCCGCGGAAGCCGCCTTCACGCTGGGGACGGTCGCCGAAGCTGGGACGGTCGCCAAAGCTCGGACGATCGCTGAAGCTGGGGCGCGAGTCACGGTCGCCGCCACGGAAACCGCCTTCACGCGGGCCGCGCTCGCTGAACGGGCGGGCATCGCGCTGGGGGCGGTCGCCATAGCTGGGACGATCGCCGAAGCTGGGGCGCGAATCGCGGTCGCCGCCGCGGAAGCCGCCTTCGCGCTGGGGACGGTCACCGAAGGGACGGTTGCCCTGGTAGCCGCCTTCGCGCTGCGGACGGTCGCCGAAGCTGGGGCGATCGCTGAAGGAACGGGCCGGGCGGTCGCCGAACGGACGATTGCCTTGGTAGCCGCCTTCACGCGGGGCGCTGTCGCGATTGCCCTGGTAACCGCCTTCACGCGGCTTGAATTCGCCACGCGGACCGCCGAAGGAACGACCCTCGCGGTTGCCCTGGTAGCCGCCGCCGGGACGCTTGCCGTACGGCTTGCCGCCACCGCCGCCGGTCGAAGGACGCGGGGTGCGCTTGGGTTCCAGGCCGGCGATCACTTCAGGCGTGATCGATTGGCCAATGTAGTGCTCGATGCGACGGACCTTGTGGCGCTCGGAGTGCGTGGCCAGCGTGAAGGCCAAACCGCTGCGGCCGGCGCGGCCGGTACGGCCGATACGGTGCACGTAGTCTTCGGCCTGCATCGGCAGGTCGAAGTTGACGGCGTGGCTGATGCCTTGCACGTCGATGCCGCGGGCGGCCACGTCGGTGGCGACCAGGATGCGCAGCTGGCCGCGTTGCAGTTGCGACAGCGTGCGGGTGCGCTGGCGCTGGTTCATGTCGCCGTGCAGGGCGGCGGCGGCAAAGCCTTGGTCGGCCAGGCGGTCGGCCAGATCGTCAGCGCCGCGCTTGGTCGACGTGAAGACGATGGCCTGGTCCAGCGCGGCGTCGCGCAGCACGTGGTCCAGCAATTGCATCTTGTGGCTGGCATCGTCCGCGTACAGCAGGCTTTGCGTGATGTTGGTGTGCTTTTCCTTGGCGCCGGCCATTTCGATGCGCTGCGGATCACGCATCATGCGCGCCGCCAGCTTGGCGATGGTGCCGTCCAGCGTGGCCGAGAACAGCAGCGTCTGACGGTCTTCCGGCAGGCGGCCGACGATGGTCTCGATGTCTTCGATGAAGCCCATGTCCAGCATGCGGTCGGCTTCGTCCAGCACCAGCGTGTGCACGGTGTTCAGCTTGACGCGGCCCGAGTTCAGGTGATCGATCAGGCGGCCGGGGGTGGCGACCAGCACGTCCACGCGGCGCGACAGCGCCTTCAACTGCGCGCCGTAGGGCATGCCGCCCACGACGGTGGCGGTGCGCAGGTCGGCCAGCTTGCGGCCGTAGGTGGCGGTGGCGTCGGTGACTTGCAGGGCCAGTTCGCGGGTCGGGGTCAGCACCAGCACTTGCACGCCGACGCCCTTGTTGGCGGGCATCTGGGCGATACGATGCAGGGCCGGCAGCATGAAGGCCGCGGTCTTGCCGCTACCCGTCTGCGAGGACACCATCAAGTCGTGGCCGGCCAGCGCTTGGGGAATGGCGGAGGCTTGGACCGGGGTGGGGGTGGAGAAGCCAGCTTCTTGGACGGCCGACAACAGAGCGGGCGCAAGACCCAGGTTTTCGAAAGACATTACTTTCCCTTGCCGCAATCAATGCGACGCAGTGCTTGGTCGGGCCAGGGGATTAGGCGGCCGGATCCAGGCGACGGTTGATGGAGCATCGTGCCGACCGGATCAACCATGCGCGTGGCGCGTTCTCTAGTACTGAGTGGAACGCAGGGCGAAAGGAAAGGGGTCAGGAATCGATGATAGTTCGGCATGGGGCCGGGGCTGTTACCCGGCAGACTGCGAAAACTTCCGCTAAATCAAGGCGGTAAATGCCGAACTCGTTTTGTGCAGTGCGGCGATCATAACCCGAATTCGCCTTGCATGGGAATTATTTTTTTGTCCAGCCCCCAATCAATAGGGTTTTTCCCTTGGTTGGTCAGCCACTGATTGGTCGCCAGGAAATGGCCGCAGCCCAGGAAGGGCACGGGGGGCCTTCTGGCGGAAAGCGGGGAGGGATGGTTGGACATCAGGACCAGGTGGCCGCTGTTGTCCGGGAGCAACGCCCGCTTGGCTTGGGCATGGGCTCCCCAGAGCATGAAAACCTTCGGGGAGGGATCTCTGGCGACCAGGGCGATCAACGCATCCGTCACCGTTTCCCAGCCGCGCTTGGCATGGGACGCAGGCTGTCCGTCTTCCACGGTCAGCGCGGTATTCAGCAGCAGCACGCCCTGATCGGCCCAGTCGCTCAGGTCGTTGCCGGCAGGAACGCCGCTGCCTGGATACTCCTGGGCGATCTCATTGAAGATGTTGCGCAGGCTGGGCGGCCGCTTGCAGTCGTCCGGCACCGAGAAGGCCAGCCCCTGGGCCTGACCGGGGCCGTGGTACGGGTCCTGTCCCAGGATCACCACGCGCACGTCCGACGGCGCCAGGCCGTGCAGGGCGCGGAAGGGCGTCGCGGGATAGATGGTCGCGCCTTCGCTCAGGCGCTTTTCCACGTGAGCGGTCACGGCGGCCAGCGCGTCGGCGACGGCGCCAGGTGTAAAGGCGGCGGCCCAGGCGTCGGGTAGTTGCGCGGTCTGGGTACCAAGGGCGTCAGGGACGAGGCGATTATCGGTAGGCATGGGCGCGATTTTGGCATAGAGGGTGAGGTGGCCCGTCTCGTGGACATGCTGTTGTATTCGAATTGAGAATCATTGTTAATATTGCGGCCTTCCTGCATTCGCCGCGATTGCCGCCATGTCCAGTCCTCCCAGCAGCCTGAAAGGTTGGCTCGCCCACTACGGCGAGTTGGTGGGTGCGTGGGCCAAGCGCAATTCAAGGCCCAGCGAGGCTGAGGACGCCGCGCAGGATGTGATGGCCGGCTTGCTGAGCGGCGGCAGCCGCAGCGTATCCAACGGCAAATCCTATTTGCGCCGGGCGGCGCAGAATCGGCTGATCAGCGAGATGCGGCGGCAGGCGCGGCATGATGAGGTATCGCTGGAAGCCTGGGCCGCCGATGACCCTGCCCAGTGGCATGACCCGGAGTCCAGCGCTCGCGCTCGCCAGTTGGCTGACGCGCTGGAATGCGCCCTGGCCAGCTTGCCGCTAAAGAAGCGGCAAGCCTATGTGTGGTGCCGGCTCGAAGGCTATTCGCAGCCCGAAGTCGCGGCGCGGATGGGCCTGGCGCTCAATACCGTCGAGCGCTATATCATGGACGCCACCCGAGAAGTCCGCGAACAGCTGAAACACTTCTGCCCGGATTGATCCGCCGCGCAATGACCGACCCCATCGACCCCGACACCCTGACCGATCCCCGCGATGCGGCCGCCTATTGGTTCGCCCGTGCGCATTCGGAACAGATGAGCCAGGCCGAGCGCCTGCAGTTCGAAGCGTGGCGGCGGGCGCATCCCTCGCACGACCTGGAGTTCCGCCGCGCGCGCGGCATCTGGAATGCCAGCGCGCAGTTGGGGGAAGAGCGGTTGCGCGCGCTGACGCAGGAGCCGCTAGCCGCATCCCGCCGCCGCGCGCCGCCGCGGCGTCGCCTGGCGGCGGGGCTGGTCCTTGCAGGCGCCGCCGCCGTGGTCGCGGCCGTGGCGTTGCCGCGATGGGGCGAGGGCGATCCCAGCTACGCCGCGCAATACGCAACGCAGTTGGGGCAACGCCAGCAGGTGTCGCTGCCCGATGCGTCCATCGTCGACCTGAACACCGCCACGCAATTGTCGGTAGCGCTACTCGCGGACCGCCGCGTGGTGGAGTTGAAAGCGGGAGAGGCGACATTTTCGGTGACGCCGGACGCCAGCCGGCCGTTCTATGTTGAGGCCGGCGGCGTGACCATCCGCGTGACGGGCACGCGCTTCAATGTCCGGCGCGACGCCGATGTTGTGCGCGTGGCCGTGGAATCGGGCACGGTGGCGGTCCAGTCTGGCCATTGGTGGAACCGCAGCCAGGTACTGCTGACGGCGGGGCAAGGCACGCGCACGGCGCAGGATGGGCGCTTGTCGCCGTCCGAAAAACTGGACGTGGCGACTGTGCTGGCCTGGCAGCGCGGCCGCGCGGTATTCCGCGACGTGCCGCTGTCCGAAGCCGTTTCCGAAATGAACCGCTACGGCCACGCGCCGATCCGCGTGTCGGGTGATGACGTCGCGGCGATGCGGATTTCGGGCGTGTTCAGCGTCGACAATCCCAGGGCCTTCCTGGATTTGCTGCCCGCGATCGCGCCGGTGCGCGTGCAAAGCGGCGCGGATGGCTCGGCCTTGATCGTGCGCCGCTAGCTTTTTGCGGCCATCCCGTCGGCCCGTTCAATTACGAATAGTTACTATTCAATCGCGTTTTTCCATCAGGGATTTGTCCGCGACAGGCGTCTTGTCTCCCAAGGGCATCGATCCGATGCCGCGGCTGCGCCAGCATCCTCCGTCATGGGTTGACTGGCGCGCCTTGTCTCAAGACCCCTCCAGGAACGCTAGTCTCGTGAACCGTAAACCCTCTGGACCCACATCGCGCCAGGCCGAGCCGACGCGCGGGCTGACCGTGCTGGCCCTGTCCTTGATGCTGGCGCTGGCCATGCCGCAACGTGAGGTCCACGCGCAGGAAGCGCCGCTGGCCGTGAATATCCCCGCGCAGTCGCTGGAAGGCGCCTTGACGCAACTGGCGACGCAGGCATCGCTGGAATTGGCGTACGCGCCCGATACGGTACGGGGGCTGCAGGCGCCCGCCGTGGCGGGCAATCTGACGCCGGACCAGGCCTTGCGGGCGCTGCTGGCAGGGTCCGGGCTGGCGTTTGAACGATCGGGCAGCAATGTGTCGGTGTCGCGCGTAGGGGACGCCAACAGCGTGGTGATGAACACCATCACCGTCGTAGGCAAGGGCAACTCGATCACCGAGGACACCGGTTCCTACACCACTGGCGCCATGAGCACGGCGACCAAGCTGCCGCTGACCATCCAGGAAACGCCGCAATCCGTCAGCGTGGTCACCCGGCAGAAGCTGGACGACTTCGCCATGCAGACGATCGACGACGTGGCCAACAGCACCACCGGCGTCACGGTCAACCATTGGAGCAATGACCGCTCGCGCTATTTCTCACGCGGCTTCACCATCAATACCTTCCTGATGGACGGCCTGCCCGTGTCGTACGAGACGGACACCTCCACCTACAGCACTACGGCCATGTACGACCACGTGGAAGTCGTGCGCGGCCCCACTGGCCTGATGACCGGCATGGGCGACCCTTCCGGCACCATCAACTTTGTGCGCAAGCAGCCGACCGACGCTGCGCAATTCATTGCCACCGCGCGCGCGGGGTCATGGAACAACTTTTCGGGCGAATTCGATGCCAGCGGGCCATTGAACGACAGCGGTTCGGTGCGCGCACGCTTCGTCACGTCGCAGCAGTCGCGGGACTATTTCACCGACGGCTACAGCAGCCGCAGGCAGCTGTACTACGGCGTGGTGGACATCGACCTGACCGCTAACACCGTCCTGACGCTGGGCGGGCATTCCAATCGCGAAGACAACCCTGGCTCCGAATGGATGGGCGTGCCCACCGCCGTGGATGGCACTCCGCTGGATATCCGGCGGTCGCGCCGCTTTTCGCCGTCATGGAGCTATTGGGACAAGAGTGAATACAGCCTGTTCGCCGAGCTGAAGCACACCTTCGCCAACGGCTGGATGGCGCGCGCGGCGGCTCGGGGCGTCAATGGCAAATCGTCGCTGGATGGCGCGTACTTCGTCGCCAGCGACAGTGGGCTGAGCGGCAACGTGTATGACGTAATGGGAGGCCGCTACGACTATGACAAGAAGCAGCGCAGCTTCGACCTGTCCGCCCAAGGCCCGATTACGCTGTTTGGTCGCGAGCATGACATCGCGGTGGGCGCGAGCTACCGCAACGACCATTGGCTCGACAACGGCTACAGCTACCTGAACGAGCCGGGCGGTTATCTGATGGTCTCGGGCGTCGACCCCTCTACCTGGGACCCGGATTCCATGCGCCGCCAGGACTTCGTCAAAGACACGATGTGGCGCCGCGACCAGCGCTCCGAGTTGAGCTCGCTCTATGCCACGGGCCGCTTCCGCCTGGCCGATCCGTTGAGCATGATCCTGGGCGCCCGCATGGATTGGTTCGATTTCGACAATAAACAGACCCAGGGCAGTTGGAGCAGTCAGCGCGAGTTTGGCGAAGATGCCCACTTCACGCCCTATGCCGCGCTGATCTATGACCTGAACGACAACCATTCGGTCTACGCCAGCTATTCCAGCATTTTCAAGCCGCAGTACTACCTGGACACGTCCGGCACCGTGCTCAAGCCGGTGGAAGGCACCAATTACGAAATCGGCTTGAAGGGCAGCTACCTGGACGAACGCGTCAACGCCGCCATTGCGCTGTTCTCGACCACGCAGACCAACCTGCCGCAAGCCGTCACGGACATCCCATCGTGCTTCGTGGCCACCAATTGCTACCGCGCCGTCGGCGAGGTGAAGAGCGAGGGCGTGGAGATCGACATCAATGGCGAATTGCTGCCGCGCCTGAATGTGGGCATCGGCTATTCCTACACCCGGGCCAAGGTCTCAAGCGGGGGCGTGGATGGCGCATCCGGTCAACCTTATGCCAGCTATGTTCCGCAGCACCAGTTCAAGGTGTCGGCGATGTATCACCTGCCCGGGGCCCTGGAAAAGTGGCGGGTGGGCGGAGCGGTGCGCGCGCAAAGCAAGATCACGACGCAGTCTCTGACCAGCAGCGCCGGGTATGTGATCAAGCAATCACCCTACGCGGTGGTCGATCTGGTGGCGGGCTATCGGGTGAACCGCCAGCTGGACTTCCAGCTGAACGTGAATAACCTGTTCGACAAGCGCTATTTCGATACGCTGGCAGGCAACAACGGCGGCAACTATTACGGCACGCCTCGCAGTTTCCTGCTGAGCACGCGCTATCAGTTCTAACGGCGGCCGGGTGCGCGTACGAACACGCGCGCCCGGCGGCTGCGCCGGCGTTCAGACCGGCCAGCCGTCCTGCCGATATGCCGAATCCCAGAACATCCATTCCAGCTGCGCGGCGCGGGTGTAGGCCGCGTGCATCTGCGCCAGCGTTTCGGCGGACGCCTGTTCGGCGACGCGGTCGACCGTCGCGATGACCCTGCGCACCAGGGCGTGGAAGTCCTCGCAGGCATAGGCCTCGATCCAGGCCGCATAGGGATTGGGTTGGGCCGCCCGCGCGTGGATCTCGCGGCCGATTTCGGCATAGATCCAGAAGCAGGGCAGCAGGGCCGCCAGCGCCACCGGGTACGGCGCGCTCCAGGCGGTGGCGATCAGGTAGCTGGTGTAGTGGTGGCAGGCCGGGGTGAGCGGCGTGGCTTCGAAGGTGGCGTCGTCGATGCCGAACTGCTTCAGAAAGCCCGCGTGCAGCGTGCGTTCGGCGACGACCGCGCCTTTGGCCGCATCCGCGAACTGCACCACGCCGTCGGCGTCATCGGCCTTGGCAGAGGCGATGGCGAGTGCGCGTCCGAAGGCCACCAGGTAGTGCGCATCCTGGATCATGTAGTGCTTGAATGCGTTCTCGTCGAGCTGGCCGCTGGCCAGTTCCTGGTTGAACGGCATGTCGCGCGTGGTTTCGTACAGCGCGGCGTTGCGCGCCCAGGCATCGGAGCTGAAAGACATGGGGTTCCTCAAGGCAGGCGACCGGCGCGCAATTGCGCGCCGGTCCACAAAGAGGGCTAGGGTATCAAAGACCGCGCGGCAATAGGCGGCGCGGGCCGAATCACTGCATGTACCAGCCGTGGCTGACCACGAAGGACTGGCCCGTGAAGGCGGCGCTGGGGAAGGCGGCCAGGAACAGGGCGGTCTGCGCCACGTCCTCGACCGTCGTGAAGACGCCGTCGACCGTGTCGCCCAGCATCACCTTCTTGACCACGTCCTCTTCGCTGATGCCCAGTTCCTTGGCCTGTTCGGGGATCTGCTTTTCCACCAGCGGCGTGCGCACGAAACCCGGGCAGATGACGTGCGAGCGCACATTGTGCGCCGCGCCTTCCTTGGCCAGCACGCGCGCCAGGCCTAGCAGGGCGTGCTTGGCGGCCACGTAGGCGGACTTCAGCGGCGAGGCTTCGTGCGAATGGACCGAGCCCATATAGATGACCACGCCGCCGCGGTCGCCCTTGTACATGTGCTTGAGCGCCGCCTTGGTTGTGAGGAATGCGCCGTCCACGTGGATGGCCTGCATCTTCTTCCAGTCCGAGAATGCGAAGTTCTCGATGGGATTGACGATCTGGATGCCCGCGTTCGAGATCAAGATGTCGATGCTGCCGTAGGCGGCGGCAACGCGGTCGATTCCCTGGTTCACGGCGTCTTCGCTGGTGACGTCCATGGCGACGCCCATGGCCTTGCCGCCCGCCTGTTCGATTTCGCGGGCGACGGCGTCGGCGCCTGCCTGGTTCAGATCCGCGATGGCGACTGCCGCACCGGCGCGCGCGAGGGTGAGGGCGATTTCCTTGCCGATGCCGCTGGCTGCGCCGGTGACGACGGCGACTTTTCCATTCAGGTTATGCATGCTGGAACCTCCGGGTTGGGATTGCCGGTGGGCCGGGCCACGCCCTGTCGCCCACGGATGCGGGGAGCATGGCTTGATGGTAGCGCTCCAGGATTAGAGCAGGCTGAACGCGCAAGCGGGTGCTGGTTCAGGCCTTCTTGCGCTTGCGGTGATGGCGCACATAGTCCTGCAGGACGTCGTGCAACACGACGGCCTGATTATGTTCGGTGTTGCGGGCGCCGTAGAGCAGGGTCAGCGGGCGGTCGCCGGCCGCGTCCAGCAAGGCGGCCATGCGGGCCTGCTGCTCGGGTTCCGCCAGTTCGGCTTGGTAGCGCTGGCGGAATTCTTCCCAGCGTTCCTCGATGTGGCTGAACCATTTGCACAGTTCCTGGGTGGGCGCGATGTCGCGGGCCCATTCGTCCAGGTGCAGATCCGCCTTGCGCAGCCCGCGCGGCCACATGCGGTCCACCAGCGCCCGGTAGCTGCCTTCCGGGCCCAAGCCCTCGTAGACGCGTTGCACGGTGATGGCGGACGGCTTCATGGCGGCGGCTCCCGGAATGGTTTCGGATCCCGCTACTTTAGCGCCCGCCGTCCGTACTCAGGCCCTGCTCAAGGATTTTCGGCGGTGCCGGCGCGCGTCCCGCAGGCGCGCAGCAGCAGGAAGCCGACCACGGCGGACGCCAGCGAACCCGTTAGCACGCCGATCTTGGTGGCGTCGATGGCGGCCGGATCGGTGAATGCCAGGGCGCCGATGAACAGGCTCATGGTGAAGCCGATGCCGCACAGCAGGGACACGCCATATAGCTGCGTGAAGCTGGCGTGGCGCGGCAGGGTGGCAATGCCGCTCTTGATGGCCAGCCAGGCAAAACCGAATACGCCCAGCTGCTTGCCCAGGAACAGGCCCAGCGCCACGCCCAGGGGTACGGGCTGCGCCAGGCTGCCCAGGCCCATGCCGGCGAACGACACGCCGGCGTTGGCGAAGCCGAAAATCGGCACGATCAGCAGCGCCACCGGCTTGTGCAGCGCGTGCTCCAGCACATGCAGGGGCGAATGCGCGCCGGGATGGCCCTGGTTTTGCGGGCGCAGCGGAATGGTCAGCGCCAGCGCCACGCCGGCCAGCGTGGCATGCACGCCGGACTTCAGGACGAAGTACCACAGCACCGCGCCGATCAGCAGGTAGGGCGTCAGCCGCAGCACGCCGGCGCGGTTCAGGCAGAACAGGCAGGCCAGCAGGGCGCCCGCCATGCTCAGCGCGAACACATTCAGTTCGGCGGTATAGAACAGGGCGATGATGACGATGGCGCCCAGGTCGTCCAGGATGGCCAGCGCCGTCAGGAAGATCTTCAGCGAGGTCGGCACGCGGCTGCCCAGCAGCGCCAGGATGCCCAGCGCGAAGGCGATGTCGGTCGCGGCGGGGATGGCCCAGCCGCGCAGGGTGTCGGGACTGCCGAAGTTGATCAGCACATAGATCAGCGCCGGCAACGCCATGCCGCCCAGGGCGGCGATGCCGGGCAGCACGATGCGGGCGGCGCCGCGTAGCTGGCCGTCCAGGACCTCGCGCTTGATTTCCAGTCCGACCAGCAGGAAGAACACGGCCATCAGGCCGTCGTTGATCCAGTGCAGCACGGTTTCCTTGAGCAGGACCGGACCGACGTGGAAGCCGAGCTTGGTTTCCAGCACGCTGAAATAGGCGGGCGCGGCCGGGCTGTTGGCAACCACCAGCGCGACCAGCGCGGCCAGCATCAGGACATAGCCGCCCAGCGCTTCGGAACGGAGGAACGCTTGCAGGAACGAGACCGGTTTGTGGGGCGGTACGGGCTGTGAATTCATGCAGTACCGGCTTTGCTTACGTTTTGATAAGATGCGCGTTTCATTCCTGAATTTTACCTGAATTGGCATTTCGGGACTCTTCTATTTCGTCGAACGTCTTTCATTTATTTGAAAAAACAGCCAATCAGCGTCGAATTCTTGGCGTTGCTTGCTCGGCGACCGAACCCTTTCGTTGAATCCCGACCAGTATGTGGCTTGCAAGGCCGCCTGGCGACTCTTGCTAGCTAAATGCCACTACGCCCTCTTACGGTATTGACCTATACGCCCGGCAAGCCCGGCGCCGCGAGCCGCCTGGTGGATGTCGGTGACACACTGACCGTGCCCGCGGCTCCCAGTTCGCACGGCATCTACCAAACCCGGCAACTGATTCCCAGCGCACGCCTGCTGGGCTGGGCGCGCGCGGGCGCGCGCTTTGAACTGTCCCGCACTGGCGCGGCCCGCGTCTGGTCCGAAAACCGGCTGCAGGCTTCCGAGTGCCCGCGCGATCACGCCAGCGCGGGTGCGGTGGCGCTGGACCAGGAAGACATTTCTTACCTGGAGGCCTACCTGCTGTCGCAGGGCCGCCGCTGGAGCGACGCGGACACCTCTCAAGGCGGCCATCCCTGATCATGCCGGATCCCAACGAATCGCTCCAGGCCCGGCCCGGCCCCGACGCGCGCCTGCGCATCCTGCATACGGAAGCCGCCACATCGTTCGGCGGCCAGGAGTTCTGCATCTACAAGGAGATGATCGCCATGCGCGAGCGCGGCCATCATCTGGAAGCGGTCTGCCAACCCGACGCGGAACTGGGCAGGCGTTTGCGCGAGGTCGGCTTTACGGTGCATCTCGTTGCCATGGACGGCCCGCTCAATTTCGTGCGTTGCGTCGCCGTCATGCGCCGCCTGTTGCGTGGCGGGCGCTTTGACGTGGTCAATACGCACAGCCGCCGCGATACGGTGTTGGGCGCGATCGCGGCCCGCCTGGCCGGCACGCGGCTCATCGTGCGCACGCGCCATCTGGCCAAGCCCATCAATTCCCTTTACGCCTATACCTGGCTGGCGCATCGCGTCATCGCCGTCAGCCGCTACGTGCGCGGGCAGTTGCTGGACGGGGGCGCGCGGCCGGAGGCCATCGCCACCATCCATTCGCCGGTGGTGCTGCCCCAGGTGCAAAGCGGCGTCTGCGTCAGGCGCGAACTCGGCCTGCCCGAGGACGCGCTGGTGGTCGGTTGCGTGGCCGTGATGCGGGCGGACAAGGGCCATTGCGATCTGATCGACGCCTTCCATCGCATTTCCGCCACGTTCCCGAATGCCCATCTGGTGCTGGTGGGCGAAGGCCAGCCCATGGGCGGGCAGTTGCGGACACAGGCGGAGGCGTTGGGCCTGGCCCAGCGCGTGCATTTCACGGGCCGGCGCGACGACATCGGCAACGTCCTGACTGCCTTCGACGTGTTCGCGCTGCCGACGCTGCGCGAGGCCCTGGGCACGGTATTCATCGAGGCCGCGGCCATGGGGCTGCCGGTGGTGGGCACCAATGTGGGCGGCGTGCCGGAAACCATGCAGGCTGGCGTGACGGGTCTGCTGGTGCCGCCTGCCGATCCGGCGGCATTGGCGGGCGCGCTGGAAAGCCTGTTGGCCGATCCTGCGCTGCGCCGCCGCATGGGCGACGCGGGCCGGGAGCTGATCCGGGGCCAGGGCCAGTTTTCCGCCGAACGCACGGCGGCCCTGGTGGAACAGGCCTATGCCGGCTGGCTGGCGGAACTGCGGGGATCGGCGCGCATCGCCTGAGGCGGGCGGCGGCTCAGTGCCAGAGCAGGGCGTTCATGGCCTCGACCAGCCGGTCGCGGTAGCGCGGCAGCAGCGCCTGCACGCGCGCCTGACGCTCCTGCCATTCCGCGGATTCCGCGCCGGCGGCGACGCGCGGCGGCGCCCAGATCGGATCGGGGAAATGGCGGTCGCCGCGCCAGCGCGGGATCACATGCCAATGCAGGTGCGGCACCATGTTGCCCAGCGAAGCCAGGTTGATCTTGTCGGGTCCCAGGACCGATTGTTGCGCTTCCTCCACCACGTACACGGCCCGCATCAGCAGGTCGCGGCCGTCGGTGGACAGGCTGGTCATTTCGGCCAGGTGGCCGTTCCAGATCACCCGCGTGAAGCCCGGATAGTCGGGGTCGTCCACCTCGATGATGCGTAAGTGCGGGCCACGCCACAGCAGCGTGCCGCCGTCTTCCTGGCATAGCGGACAGTTGGGATCGCGTGCGCTCACGGCATCACCTTGCGGTACTGGATGAAGCCGGAGCGGTCGGCGATGCGGTCGTAGAGCTGGATGGCGGTGGCGTTGGCCTCGTGCGTCAGCCAGTACACGCGCGAGCAGTTGGCGGCGGCGGCCTGCGCGTACACGTGTTCGATCAGCTTGCGGCCGGCGCCGGTGCCGCGCACGTCCGGGTCTACGTACAGGTCTTGCAGATAGCAGTAGTCGCCCGCCGTCCAGGTGGAGCGGTGGAAGATCCAGTGCACCATGCCGACGGCCCGGCCGCTTTCATAGGCCAGCGCCGCGTGCATGGGTTCGGCAGGGTCCAGGAAGCGCGCCCAGGTGTTGCGCGTGACCGCGTCGTCGATGTTGACGCGATAGAAGTCCTGGTAGCCCTTCCAAAGTGGCAGCCAGGCCTCGAAGTCGGCGGCGACGATGGGACGGATTTCTGCGGTACTCATGGCTTGCGGCCTCCAGGCGGGATTCAGAGTTGGTCTTCCATGGCTTCGACGATGTGTCGCAGCACTTGCAATCGAGCGTAGCGCTTGTCGTTGGCCGACACCAGATGCCAGGGCGCGTGCGCGAGGTCGGTACGCGCCAGCATCTCGTTGGCCGCGGCCGCGTAGTCCTTCCATTTGTCGCGGTTGCGCCAGTCGTCGGCCGTGATCTTGAAATTCTTGAAGGGGGAATTCTCGCGTTCCTTGAAGCGCTCCAGCTGCACGTCCGGCGTCACGGCCAGCCAGAACTTCAGCACCAGCGCGCCGCTGGCCGCCAGTTGCCCCTCGAAGTCGTTGATCTCGGCGTAGGCGCGGCGCCAGTTGGCAGGCGCGGTCAGTTTTTCGACGCGCTCGACCAGCACGCGGCCATACCAGGACCGGTCGAAGATGGCGATGCGCCCATGGCGCGGCACGTGACGCCAGAAGCGCCACAGATAGGGCCTGGCCTGTTCCTCGCTGTTGGGCGCGGATACGGGCGTGATGTCGAACTGCCGCGCGTCCAGCGCATGCGTCACACGGCGGATCGCGCCGCCCTTGCCAGCCGCGTCCTGGCCCTCGAATACCAGCACCAGCGAGCGTTCCTGGAATTTCTTTGAGCGCGCCGCCCGCGCCAGCCGGCCTTGCAGCAGGCCCAGTTCGGATTCGTAATCGTCCTTGTCGGTCTTGGCCTCGTAGTCCAGTTCGCCCAGGCGGTCGACGACGCGGGTGGTCCGGGCATGCGCCACGAAGGCGGGCGGGATGCGCGGCACGCCGCGCTGGCGCATGGCGGCCAGCACCGCTTCGGCGGTGCGCGCGGCGCGGATGTCCTCGTCCGCGCTGGGGATCACGACCCAGGGCGCGTGGCCGCTGTCCGTGCGGTTCAGCACCACCTGGCCGGCGTTGCGGATGCGGTCGTACTTCTTGTAGACCTTCAGGTCGATCGGGCTGACCTGCCAGGAGGTTTCGGGGCTGGCCAGCAGGCGTTCGGCGCGGGCCTTCTGCGCCTTGGCCGACAAATGGAACCAGAGCTTGACGATCTGCACGCCTTCGGCGGCGAGCATGGCCTCGAAGTGGCGGATGGCCGCGGCTTGCGCCTCGATGCTGTTCTGGTCAGGCTTCTTGCGCGTGGCCTCGAACAGCAGCGGCGCGTACCAGGATCCGAAGACGATGCCGGTGCTGCCTTTGGGCGGCAGGTCGTTCCAATAGCGCCAGAATGGCGGACGCTGCAGCGCGGCGCCTTCACGCGGCCCGTAGGCCAGCGTCTTGATGTGGCGCGGATCCATCCACTCGTTCAGCAGGTTGACGGTGGCGCCCTTGCCGGCGCCGTCTATGCCCGCGATCACGATCAGCAGCGTCTTGTCGGCCTTCTGCAGGCGCTGGTACTGCGCGTTCAGCAAGGCGACGCGCAGCTTCGCCTCCAGCGGCTTGAATTCTTCCTTGGATAGGCTGGGGTCGGCTTCGGCTTCTGCAAACATGGGGGATCCGTCTGATCGGCAATTCTGCGATCGGACGATCTTGCGGGATAAGCCCGGGGCGCGCAAGCCCGGATCGCGGTGCCCGCCGCCGCTGTCAGAGCGCGTCGACGGGTATTTTCAGATAGCGCACGCCGTTGTCTTCGGGCGGCGGGAAGTGGCCGGCGCGGATGTTCACCTGGATGGCGGGCAGGATGAGGGTGGGCATGGAAAGCGTGGCATCACGCCGCGTGCGCATGGCCACGAATTCATCTTCGCTGACGCCATCGCGCACGTGGATGTTGGCGCGGCGCTGTTCGGCCACCGTGCTCTGCCAGGAGGCGTCGCGTCCGGCGGGCGGGTAGTCGTGGCACATGTGCAGCCGCGTCCCGGCGGGCAGGCTCAGCAGCCGCTGGATGGAACGGTAGAGCTGATGGGCGTCGCCGCCGGGGAAGTCGCAGCGCGCCGTGCCCACGTCCGGCATGAACAGCGTGTCGCCGACGAAAGCGGCGTCGCCGATCAGGTAGGCCATGTCGGCCGGGGTGTGGCCGGGCACGTGGATGGCCTGCGCCGTCAGCGCGCCGATGCGGAAGGTTTCGCCGTCGGCGAACAGATGGCCGAACTGCGAGCCGTCCAGCTGGAACTCCGGTTCCAGGTTGAAGATCTTCTTGAACACGCCCTGCACGGTCTGGATGCTCTGGCCGATGGCGATGACGCCGCCGAGCTGCCGCTGCAGATAGGGCGCCGCCGACAGGTGGTCGGCATGCGCGTGGGTTTCCAGCAGCCATTCGGTCTTCAGGCCGTGCTGGCGCACGTAGTCGGCCACCCGGTCGGCGCTGGCGGTGCTGCAGCGTCCGGACTTGGGGTCGTAGTCCAGCACCGAGTCGATGATGGCGCAGGCGCCGCCCGGCGCGGGCTCATGCACGACGTAGGTGACGGTGGCGGTGACGGGATCGAAAAAGGCCTGGATCTGGGGAGACATGAACGCTCGCATCGCAGCGAGTCGCTGCACGATGAAACACTATATGTATTTCAATAATATTGTTGAATATTATATTGGTAAATATAATGATCAAACTCCCTCACGCCGATTGATACGTATCAAATGAATGAAGCCCTGACCGAGTGCGAAGTCGCCGTCTTGCGCGAATCCGCCTCCCAGGCCTGCGCGCTGCTCAAGGCGCTGGCCAACGAAGACCGCTTGCTGCTGCTGTGCCAGCTGGTCCAGAACGAACGCAACGTGAGCGAACTCGAATCGCTGACTGGCATCCATCAGCCCACGCTGTCCCAGCAATTGGGCGTGCTGCGCGATGAAGGACTGGTCGCAACGCGGCGCGAGGGCAAGTACGTCTACTACCAGATGGCCAGTTTCGAGGTCAGCCAGGTCATGAAGACACTATCGAGTTTGTACTGCGGCCGCGCCATGGAGTCACTCAAGTGAGCCTGGACTGGTCCGCCTTCACTCCCTGGTCCGCGGGCGCGGGCGGCCTGCTCATCGGCGCGGCTGCCGTGCTGTTGATGGCGGGCGCGGGCCGCATCGCGGGCATCAGCGGGGTTGTGGGCGGCCTGCTTCAGGGCGAACGCGACGGCATGTGGCGGCTGGCCTTTCTAATCGGCCTGCTGGTTTCGCCCTGGCTGTACCGCCTGGGCAGCGCCTTGCCGCCTGTGGTGGTGGAGGCCAGCACCACGCGCCTGATCGTGGCGGGCTTGCTGGTCGGCATCGGCACGCGCTACGCCTCGGGCTGCACCAGCGGCCACGGCGTCTGCGGTGTGTCGCGCGGATCGCGCCGCTCGCTGACCGCTACCGCCTTGTTCATGGGCGCGGGCTTTGCCGTGGTCTACGTCATCCGTCATCTGGGAGCGCTCTGACATGGTCGCGCTGATCGCCTTCGCATCGGGCCTGGTGTTCGGCCTGGGCCTCATCATTTCCGGCATGGCCAATCCGGCCAAGGTGCTGGGCTTCCTTGACCTCGCCGGCGCCTGGGATCCGTCGCTGGCTTTCGTGATGGGCGGCGCCGTGCTGGTGACCGCGGCGGGCTTCGCACTCTTGCGCCGCCGCCGCGCCAGCCTGTCGGGCGAACCCATGCGTTGGCCCACGGCCACCCAGGTGGACTTGCGCCTGGCCGTCGGCAGCGTGGCGTTTGGTGCGGGCTGGGGGCTGGCCGGTTTCTGCCCGGGACCGGCACTGGTGGCCGCGGCGGCCGGCGTGACCGAGGCGTTGATTTTCGTGGCCGCCATGGTGGCAGGCATGGCGATATTTTCAGTCCTGGAAAAATTCAAAAGCCGGTAAACCGGCGAGGAGACAAGCATGCCGACAGCAGAGGCGCAGCGCGATTTCGATGTGGTGGTGGTGGGTGGCGGATCGGCGGGCATAGGCGTCACCGCCAGCCTGCTGCGCCGCCGTCCGGACCTGCGCATCGGCGTCATCGAGCCTAGCGACAAGCACTACTACCAGCCGGCCTGGACGCTGGTGGGCGGCGGCGCCTTCGACGTCGCCAAGACCGTGCGCCCAACCGACGCCGTCATGCCCAAACGCGCCACCTGGCTGCGGGCCGCCGCCGCAGGCTTCGAGCCCGAAGCCAACCGCGTGCGGCTGGCGGACGGCAGCGCCGTGAGCTACCAGCAATTGATCGTCTGCCCCGGCCTGCGCCTGGCGTGGGACAAGGTCGAGGGCCTGGCCGATACGCTGGGCAAGAACGGCGTCAGTTCCAACTACCGCTACGACCTGGCGCCCTATACCTGGGAACTGGTGCGCGGACTGAAGGGCGGGCAGGCGCTGTTCACGCAGCCGGCCATGCCCATCAAATGCGCCGGCGCGCCGCAGAAAGCCATGTACCTGGCCTGCGATCACTGGAAGCGCACAGGCGTGCTGGACCGCATCGACGTAGAGTTCGACCTGGCGGGCGCGGCGCTGTTCGGCGTGCCGACCTTTGTGCCGCCGCTGATGCGCTACGTGGAAAGCTACGGCATCGCGCTGGCCTTCAATTCAGCGCTGGTGGCGGTGGACGGCGCGGCGCGCAAGGCCTGGTTCGACCTCAAGAACGCTGACGGCGCGGTGACGCGCGTGGAGAAGTCCTTCGACATGCTGCACGCGGTGCCGCCCCAGGTCCCGCACGACTTCCTGAAAAACAGCCCGCTGGCGGATGCCGCCGGCTGGTGCGAAGTGGATCCCGCCACGCTTTTGCACGTGCGCCATGGCAACGTGTTCGGGCTGGGCGACGGTATCTGCACCAGCAATGCCAAGACTGCCGCGGCCGCGCGCAAGCAGATCGTGACAGTGGCCGAGAACCTGCTGGCGCTGCGCGAAGGCCACGCCATGCCGGTCAAGTACGACGGCTACGGCTCCTGCCCGCTGACGGTGGAGCGCGGCCGCATCGTGCTGGCCGAGTTCGGCTATGGCGGCAAGCTGTTGCCGACCTTCCCGCTGGATCCGACCGTGCCGCGCAAAAGCGCCTGGTTCCTCAAGGCGACCTTGCTGCCCTGGATCTACTGGAATGGCATGCTCAAGGGCCGTGAATGGCTGGCCCGCCCGCTGGGCAACTGAGCGCCGCCATGATCGATACGGTGTTGGCCGTCAGCGCGGCGCTGGGGGCGTGCGTGGGCCTGATACTCGGGCTGACCGGCGCCGGCGGCGCCATCATGGCGGTGCCGCTGCTGGTCTTCGGCCTGCACTTGCAGGTCTCGCAGGCCGCGCCCATCGCCTTGCTGGCAGTGGGCCTGTCCGCCGCGCTGGGCGCGGTGCTGGGCTTGCGCAAGGGCCAGGTCCGCTATCGCGCGGCGGGCTTCATGGCCGTCACCGGCATACTGGTTTCGCCGCTGGGCCTGTGGGCGGCGCGGCGCCTGCCCAATGCGCCGCTGGCCATCATCTTCGCCGGCGTGCTGGGCATGGTGGCGTGGCGCATGTGGAACCAGGGCGCCAAGCCCGCGACGGCGGTCCATGCCGCGCCGCGCACCCCGCCCTGCCAGCTCAACGCCAGTACCGGCAGGCTGCGCTGGACCGCGCCCTGCGCGCGCGCCTTGACGGGCGCGGGCCTGGTCGCGGGCTTTCTGTCCGGTTTGCTGGGTGTGGGCGGCGGCTTCGTCATCGTGCCCGCGTTGCGCCGCGCCACGGACCTGACCATGCAGGCCATTGTCGGCACCTCACTGGCGGTGATCGCGCTGGTGTCCGCCAGCGGCGTCGTGGCCGCCGCGGCGGGCGGACATCTGGATTGGCGCATCGCGGCGCCGTTCACGGCGGCTGCGGTGCTGGGCATGCTGGCCGGCCGCAAGGTGGCCGACCGCTTTCCGCCGCGGCGCCTGCAGCAAAGCTTCGCGCTGTTCGCGGGCGTGGTGGCCGTGGCGATGCTGGTCAAGGGCATGCTGGCGCTGCTGGCGGCCGCGTGAGGCCGCCAGCAGCGCCGTTTACTCGTAGGTCCGGATGTCGTCGATGACCTTGCCGTCGTTCGGCAGGCCGTCCGCGTCCACCCATTCCACGTCGCTGCGCAGCTTGGTCACATCGCGCACCGACTCCGCGATGCGCTTGCCCAGCTCTTCGCTGCGCACCCGGGACTCCACCTTGAGCACCATGCGGTCGGACCCCGTGCTGCCGCTGATCACCAGCCGCGCGCGCAGGATCTCCGGGTGGCGGCGCGCCACATCGGCGACCTGCGACGGATGCACGAACATGCCGCGTACCTTGGTGGTCTGGTCCGCGCGTCCCATCCAGCCCTTGATGCGGGTATTGGTGCGGCCGCAAGGCGAGATGCCGGGCATGACGGCGGACAGGTCGCCGGTGCCGAAGCGCACCAGCGGATAGTCCGGGTTCAAGGTCGTGACCACGACCTCGCCGACTTCGCCATCAGGCACGGGTTCGCCGGTGCCGGGGCGCACGATCTCGACGATGATGTCCTCGCCCAGCACCAGGCCTTCGCGCGCCGGCGTTTCAAACGCGACCATGCCGAGGTCGGCGCTGCCGTAGGCCTGGTAGCCGTCGATGCCGCGCGCCGCCAGCCAGTCGCGCAGGGACGGCGGGAAGGCTTCGCCGGATACCAGCGCGCGGCGCAACGAATCCAGCTTCACGCCCAGTTCGTCGGCCTTCTCCAGGATGATCTTGAGGAAGCTGGGCGTGCCGGTATAGCCGGTGGGCGCCAGGTCCTGAATTGCGCGCACCTGCTGTTCGGTCTGCCCGGTGCCGCCCGGAAATACGGTGCAGCCCACGGCATGCGCCGCGGTTTCCATCATGGAACCGGCGGGTGTGAAGTGGTAGGAAAAGCAGTTGTAGGCCAGTTCGCCCGCGCGGAATCCCGCCGCGTGCAGGGCGCGGGCAAAGCGCCAGTAGTCGCCGCGCGCGCTCTCCGGTTCATAGATGGGGCCGGGCGACGCGAACACCCGCATCGCCTCGCCCCAGCCGATGGCGGAGAAGCCGCCGAAGGCTTTCTGCGGCCCGGCAGGCGCCGTCGCGTCATCGCGGCTGTGCTGCTGGCGCTCCAGCAGTTCGTGCTTGCGCAGCACCGGCAGGCTTGCCAAGGCCGCGCGCGACGTGATGGTGGCGGGGTCGATGCCGCGCAACTGCTCGGCGATGGCAGGCGCACGCGCAATGGCCCGGGCGATCGCGGCGGGCAGGGCGGCCATCAGCTCGCGCTCGCGTTGCTCGGGCGCTCTGGTTTCCAGAACATCGAAAAACTCGGACATGGGATCGCACCCTCTCGTATGCCAGGAATCACGCCAGCCAGCGCTTGCGCCGGCGGTAGAACTTGTTGTCGCGGAAACTCTTGCGTTCGCCGCTGGATATGCCCAGGTAGAACTCCTTCACGTCCTCGTTCTGGGCCAGGTCGGCGGCGGCGCCGTCCATCATTACGCGGCCGTTTTCAAGGATGTAGCCGTAGTCGGCATAGCGCAGCGCGATATTGGTGTTCTGCTCGGCCAGCAGGAAGCTGACGCGCTCGCGCTGGTTCAGGTCGCGCACGATCTCGAAGATCTCTTCGACGATCTGCGGCGCCAGGCCCATGGAGGGCTCGTCCAGCAAAATCATGTTGGGGTTGGCCATCAGCGCGCGGCCGATGGCGGTCATCTGCTGTTCGCCGCCCGAGGTGTAGCCGGACTGGCTGGTGCGGCGCTGCTTCAGGCGCGGAAAATACTGGTAGACGCGCTCCAGCGCCGCCGCGGTGTCGCCGCGGCTCATGCTGCGCGTATAGGCGCCTGTCAGCAGGTTTTCCTCGATGGTCAGGTGGGCAAAGCAGTGCCGGCCTTCCATCACCTGCACCACGCCGCGCTTGACCAGCTCCGCCGGCGACAGCTTTTCGATACGCTGGTCGCGGTACTGGATATGGCCCTTGGTGACGTCGCCGCGCTCGCCCTTGAGCAGGTTCGAGATGGCGCGCAAGGTGGTGGTCTTGCCCGCGCCGTTGGCGCCGAGCAAGGCCACGATCTTGCCTTCCGGCACTTGCAGGGAAACACCCTTGAGCACCAGGATCACGTGGTTGTAGATCACCTCGATGCCGTTCACGTCGAGCAGCACCTTGGGGGTGTCTGTCGTGGCAGCAATATTGGCGTCGTTCATAAAGGTTCCTGCGGTGTGGCGACTGCCAGTCCCAAGGGACGGCAGCCGGTTCGTATCAACATCCTCTGCATCTGCGGTACCTGCGCCGCATGCAGCCGGCGCGGCTCAAGCGGGGCCGCCGCGGAGCCGGCTTTGCCGGTCCGCGCGCGGCGCCCCTTGGGGGGAGGCACCGCAGGTGCGTCGGGGGGACTACTCACACTTGCGGGGCGTGATGTTCTTTTCCTTCGCGTACTTGGCGGCGCCTTCCTTCACCATGGGGTCCAGGATGGTCTTGTCCGACTGATACCAATCGGAGACCACCTTGAACTTCGCGCCGTCCCACTGCACGATGCGGGCCCAGTCGTCGCCCTTGTGGTTGCTGCACGAGGTCTTGACCGGACGCATGATCTGGCCGAAGCCCAGCTTGTCGAGCTTTTCCTGCGTCAGGTTCAGGTTCTCGAAGCCCCAGCGCACCTGCTCGGGCGTCAGCGCCTTGCCCTTGCCGTACTTCTCTTGCGCGGTGCGGATCGCTTCCACCTGCAGCATCGAGATCATCATGCCGCGGGTATGCGCGATGGTGCCCAGCGTGGTCTTGCCGGTCTTGTCCGCGCCCTGGCCCTTGTCGTAGACGAACTTCTTGAGGTCGTCGTAGACCTTGTCGTGCTCGGCGCCGCTGTTGTGGATGGTGATGGCGTTGTAGCCCTTGGCGACATCGCCCAGGTCCTTCACGTCGCCTTCGGAGCCGGCCCACCAGATCGCGTACATCTTGTCCCGCGGATAGCCGCTGGCCTGGGCTTCGCGGATGGCGGTCGGCGTCATGATGCCGGCGCTCCACAGCAGCACGTAGTTGGGACGCGCCTGGCGGATCTGCAGCCAGGTGGACTTCTGTTCCACGCCGGGGGCGGTCACGGGATAGAGCACCAGCTCGAAGCCTTCCTTGGCCGCGCGCTTCTGCAGCAGGGGGATCGGCTCCTTGCCATACGGCGAGTCGTGGTAGACCAGGGCGATCTTCTTGCCCTTGAGCTTGTCCATGCCGCCTTCTTTCTTGGCGATGTCCTGGATCATCACGTCGGCCGCGGTCCAGTACGTGCCGAGCAGCGGGAAGTTCCATTCGAACACGCTGCCGTCGACCGACTGCGACAGGCCGTAGCCCATCGTTTCAACCGGCACCTTGTCGACCATGGCCTTGTCGCTGACGGCGAAGGTGATGCCGGTGGACTGGGTGTCGAAGCCCGATGCGCCGGTGCCCTTGCCCTTAAGGCGCTCGTAGCATTCCACGCCGCGGTCGGTGGCGTAGGCGGTTTCGCACTCTTCGTACGTGATCTTGACGCCGTTGACGCCGCCATCGCGTTCGTTGACCAGCTTCAGGTAGTCCAGCTTGCCGTCGGCCCAGGGAATGCCCAGGGGTGCGAAGGACCCGGTGCGATACACCAGCAACGGAACGAACTGCTCTTCCGCCGCCATTGCCGGCGTGGCCACGGCGCCCGCGGCGCCGGCTGCGGCCATCAAAGCTGCCGCCAACTTCAGGTTAAGACGCTTCATCTCCATTTACCTCCTGCGTGGTGCTTGGGTCAGTAAACCCTGGGACACCGGGATTGGCCCGGTCTTGAGCCGGGTATTCAGGGCGGGTCCGGGGCGCTTGTGCCGCTCCGGACCGCGGAAATCAATGCGAAATCAGTGGGGGAAAGGCCAGATGCGCAGCTTCTCTTTGCCGATGCTCCACAGCCTGGCCAGCCCATGCGGTTCGGCGATCAGGAAGAACACGATCAGCGCGCCGAACACCATGTGTTCGATATGCGCCGCCGTGTCCACCGACAGCGGAATGCCCAGCGCGTGCGGAATGTTGGACAGGGCCACCGGCACTAGCACGATGAAGGCCGCGCCGAAGAAGCTGCCGATGATGGAGCCCAGCCCGCCGATGATGACCATGAACAGCAACTGGAACGAACGCGTCAGGTCGAACGCCAGCGGCTCCCAGGAGCCCAGGTGGATGTAGCCCCACAAGGCCCCGGCCACGCCGACGATGAACGAGCTGACCGCGAAGGCCGTGAGCTTGGCGTACATGGGGCGGATGCCGATGACGGAGGCCGCCACGTCCATGTCGCGGATCGCCATCCATTGGCGGCCGATGGCGCCGCGCACCAGGTTCTTGGCCAGCAGGCTGAAGACGACGACCAGGATCAACACGAACAGGTACTTCTCCAGCGCGCTCTGCACCGGCAAACCGAAGGCGGTCAGCGGCGGCACCGAGACGTTGCCGGACGACGAGTAGTTGGTGAAGAAGGGGATGCGCAGGAACGCCCAGTCCACGAAGAACTGCGCGGCCAGCGTCGCCACCGCCAGGTACAGGCCGCGGATGCGCAGGCTGGGTATGCCGAAGATCACGCCGACGATGGTGGCGAAAAAGCCGCCCAGCAGGATCTGGATAATCAGCGGCATGCCGGGAAAGCGCACGCCGAAGTTCCAGGCCGCGTAGGCGCCCACCGCCATGAAGGCGCCGGTGCCCAGCGAGATCTGGCCGCAATAGCCCACCAGGATGTTCAGGCCCACGGCGGCCAGCGCCAGGATCAGGAACGGAATCAGGATGGCGCGCAGCAGGTAGTCGCTGGCCATGGCCGGGATGGCGACGAAGGCCACTGCAAGCAGCAGCCAGATGAAGATGCGGTCCTGGCGGATCGGGAAGATCTGCTGGTCAGCGCGATAGCTGGTCTTGAATTGGCCGTTTTCGCGATAGAACATGTTTTTATCCTAGAGGGCCTGTGGGCTCAGACACGGTCGATGATCTTCTCGCCGAACAGCCCTTGCGGACGGAACAGCAGGAACACCAGCGCCAGCACATAGGCGAACCAGATTTCGATACCGCCGCCTACCAGCGACCCCAGATAGACCTCGGACAGCTTTTCGCCCACGCCGATGATCAGGCCGCCCAGGATGGCGCCCGGCACCGAGGTCAGCCCGCCCAGGATCACCACCGGCAGCGCCCGCAGCGCCGCGGTGGACAGCGTGAACTGCACGCCGAACTTCGAACCCCAGATGATCCCGGCCACCAGCGCCACCAGCCCCGCCACGCTCCAGACGATCACCCAGATGCGGTTCAGTGGAATGCCGATGGATTGCGCGGCCTGGTGGTCGTCGGCCACCGCGCGCAGAGCGCGGCCGGTCGAGGTGTACTGGAAGAACAGTGCCAGCGCGGCCACCAGCAGGGCAGCGATCACCGCCGCTGTCAGGTCTTCCAGGTTGATCAGCAAGCCGCCCTCGAAGACCGAATCCAGGATCATCAGCGGATCCTTGGGCATGCCCACGTTGATGGAATACACCGAACTGCCGAAGGTGATCTGGCCCAGGCCATCCAGGAAGTAGCTGATGCCCAGCGTCGCCATCAGCAGGGTGGTGGCTTCCTGGTTGACCAGGTGGCGCAGCACGAAGCGTTCGATGGCGACCGCCAGCAGGAACATCACGATGGCGCTGACGATGAAGGCCAGCACGTTGGCCAGGATCATGTTGTCAAAGCCGAACCAGCGCGGCAGCCATTCCGAGAAGCGCGCCATGGACAGCGCGGCGACCAGCACCATCGCGCCCTGTGCGAAGTTGAAGACGCCGGATGCCTTGAAGATCAGCACGAAGCCCAGGCCGATCAGCGCATACAGCATGCCGCTCATCAGGCCGCCGAATAAGGTCTCTAGAAAAAATCCCATGTCTGTCCGCCTTAGTGCGACACGCCGAGGTAGGCGCGGATGACGTCTTCGTTTGCGCGGACCTCGTCCGGCTTGCCGTCGCCGATCTTCTTGCCGTAGTCCAGCACCACCACGCGATCCGAGATGTCCATGACCACGCCCATGTCGTGCTCGATCAGCACGATGGTGGTGCCGAACTCGTCGTTCACGTCCAGGATGAAGCGGCTCATGTCCTGCTTCTCTTCGATGTTCATGCCGGCCATCGGCTCGTCCAGCAACAGCAGGCGCGGCTCCATCGCCAGTGCGCGGCCCAGGTCCACGCGCTTTTGCAGGCCGTAGGGCAGGCGGCCGACAGGCGTCTTGCGGTAGGCCTGGATTTCCAGGAAGTCGACGATGTTCTCGACGAACTCGCGATGCTGGATCTCTTCGCGCTCGGCCGGGCCCAGGCGGAAGGCCTGCGCCAGCAACCCGCACTTCATGCGCAGGTTGCGGCCGGTCATGATGTTGTCCAGCACGCTCATGCCCTTGAACAGCGCCAGGTTCTGGAAGGTGCGGGCGATGCCCATTTCGGCGGCGCGGCGCGGATTCATGCGCGAGAAGCGCTCGCCGCGGAACTCGATGCCGCCTTGCTGCGGCGTGTAGACGCCGTTGATGACGTTGAGCATCGAGCTCTTGCCGGCGCCGTTGGGGCCGATGATGGCGCGGATCTCGTGTTCGCGCACATTGAAGGAAATGTCCGTCAGCGCCTTCACGCCGCCGAAGGACAGCGAGATATTCTGCATGTCCAGCATGACGTCGCCGATGCGCTGGTCGCGGTCGTTGTTGCTCATGATCTCTACGCGGCCTTGGCGGTGATGGCGGGGAAGGTCTTGACCGGGCGGATCTTCAAGTCCGCCGAGATCTTGCCGGTGCGTCCGTCTTCGAATTTCACTTCGGTCTCGATGAACTGCGACTGCTTGCCGCCGAACAGCGCGTCGATCAGCACGCCGTACTTCTGCGCGATGAAGGCGCGGCGCACCTTGCGCGTGCGGGTCAGCTCGTCGTCGTCCGGATCCAGTTCCTTGTGCAGGATGAGGAAGCGGCTGATCTGCGAGGCCGACAGCTTGGGATCGGTGGCCAGGTCGGCGTTGACCTGTTCCACGCATTCCGCGATCAGCTGGTAGACCTCGTCCTTGGACGCCAGGTCGGTGTAGCCGGCATAGGGCATGCCGCGGCGTTCGGCCCAGTTGCCCACGGCTTCCAGGTCGATATTGATGAAGGCGCACACGTCCTCGCGGTTGGCGCCGAAGGCCACCGCTTCCTTGATGTGCTGGAAGAACTTGAGCTTGTTCTCGATGTACTTGGGCGCGAACAGGCTGCCGTTGGCGAGCTTGCCCACGTCCTTGGCGCGGTCGATGATCTTCAGTTGGCCGTCGGTGTCCAGATAGCCCGCGTCGCCCGTGTGGAACCAGCCATCGGCGCTGCGCGCTTCGGCGGTCGCTTCGGGGTTGCGGTAGTACTCCTTGAACAGGCCCGGGCTCTTGACCAGGATCTCGCCGTTGTCGGCCACGCGGATCTCGACGCCGTCGACGGGCGGACCCACGGTGTCGTCGCGCACCTGGCCGTCGGGCTGCACGCAGACGAAGACCGAGGTTTCCGTGGAGCCATAGAGCTGCTTGAGGTTGATGCCGATGGAGCGGTAGAACACGAACAGGTCGGGGCCGATGGCCTCGCCCGCGGTGTAGGCCACGCGTACCCGGCTCATGCCCAGCGCATTGCGCAGCGGACCGTAGATCATCATGTTGCCCAGCGCGTAGCGCAGGCGGTCCCAGGCGCTGACTTGTTCGCCGTCCAGGATCCTGGTGCCCACGCGGCGCGCGAGCTTCATGCAGGCCGCGAACAGCTTGCGCTTGATCAGCCCCGCGTCTTCCATGCGGATCATCACATGCGTCAGCAGGCCTTCCAGCACGCGCGGCGGCGCGAAGTAATAGGTGGGGCCGATGTCGCGCATGTCGATCGACACGGTGTCAGGCGATTCGGGATGGTTCACCGTAAAGCCCGTGACCAGCAGCTGCGTGTACGAGAACATGTTCTGGCCGATCCAGGCAGGCGGCAGATAGGCCAGCACGTCTTCCTGGTCGGTCAGCTTTTCCATTTCGGACACGGCGCGCGCGCGGTCGATCAGCGCATGGTGCGTGAGCACCACGCCCTTGGGCTTGCCGGTGGTGCCCGACGTATAGAACATGGCGGCCGGATCATGCGGCTGCACGGCGGCGACGGCCTGGTCGAAGAAGCCGGGATGCTGCGCAGCGTATTCGCGGCCCAGTTCCTCCAGCTGTTCATACGAACGCAGCATCGGGTCGGTGTAATGGCGCAGGCCGCGCGGATCGTCGTACACCACGTGCTGCAAGGCAGGGCATTGCTCGCGGACTTCGAGCATCTTGTCGACCTGTTCCTGGTCTTCGACGATGGCCACGGTGATCTCGGCGTCCTGCAGCACGTAGACCATTTCCTGGGCGACGGCGTCCTGGTAGAGCGGCACCGGTATGGCGCCCAGCGACTGCGCGGCCATCATGGCCATGTACAGGCGCGGACGATTCTCGCCGATGACGGCCACGTGCATGCCGGGCTTGATGCCCAGCGCGGCCAAGCCATGCGCGACGTGCCGGACATGCTCAGCCACTTCGGACCACGTAAGGGTTTGCCAGATCCCCAGATCTTTTTCGCGTATGGCGGGCCGCGACCCGCGAACGCTGGCATGCGTGAACAGCAGCGCCGGAAAGGTATCCAGCGCAGCCGGCATCCGTGCAGATGCGGGCGGTGTATGTGCCACGATGTCTCCTCCGGTTTGGGCGCATCGGGCCAGGAGTCCGCGTAAGCGGCGGTGGCGATGAAGCGCTTGACCAGTTGGTTTTAGATTTACGGCAGGAGTTAAGGTATAAGGTTGGGTTGCTACCAACTGTCACCATCGCGACATTCAAGGAACTTTTAGGGTATTCCCGATGCAGCTAGCCGACTCCCTGCAACTCGCCGCCGCCTGGTTTCGCGTGCTCAGCCGCGATCAGCAAGAACGCGTCGAGCGGGACCTGACCGTGCAGCAGGTGGTTGCCGGGTCGATCATAGAGCGCAAAGGTGAACTCGCACAGGCTTGGATAGGCGTGCTGGCGGGGCTGGTCAAGGTTTCGGTGGGTAACGCCGAAGGCAAGGTGGCTTCACTGACTGGCGTGCCTGCCGGCGGCTGGATAGGTGAAGGCTCGCTGCTCAAGCGCGAGATCCGCAAGTACGACATCGTTGCGCTGCGGGATTCGGTGGTGGCGCGCCTGCCGGCCGCCACCTTCGACTGGCTGCTGGACAGCAGCATCCCGTTCAACCGCTATCTGCTCCACCAATTGAATGAGCGCGTGGCGCAGTTCATCGGCAAGGCGGAGTACGACCGCCTGCTGGATCCTGACGCGCGCGTGGCCCGCTGCCTGGCCGAGCTCTTCAACCCTTTGCTGTATCCCGGCATGGGCATGCGCCTGGCGATTACGCAGGAAGAGGTAGGCTATCTGGCCCGGGTATCGCGGCAGCGCGCCAACCAGGCGCTGCGCAAGCTGGAAGAGGCGGGTCTGTTGAACGTGGAGTACGGCGCGGTCCGGGTGCTGGACCTGGATGGCCTGAAGCAATACGGGTCGGATCGTGCGGCGGTCGAAGGAGAACCGGCCTAGTGCACAGGCCGTTCGAAAAAAAAACTTGACGATAAATAGCGCGCTATTTAATATTGCGCAATGAAATCACGATCCAAACCCAAGGCGGCATTCAATCCGCTGCTGCTGGACAGCCAGTTGTGTTTCGCCCTGTATTCGACCTCGCTGGCGATGAACAAGGTGTACCGCAAGCTGTTGCGCGGGCTGGACCTGACCTATCCGCAGTACCTGGTGATGCTGGTGCTGTGGGAGGGCGACGAGATCACGGTGACGGATATCGGCGAGCGCCTGTTCCTGGATTCCGCGACCTTGACGCCGCTGCTCAAGCGGCTGGAAGCGGCGGGCCTGGTGACGCGCCAGCGCGCGGTCGAAGACGAGCGCCAGGTGATCGTCGGCCTGACGCGCCAGGGCCGCGAGCTGCGCGCGCAGGCCGAGGCGGTGCCGCATTCCATTGCGGATGCCGCGCAGTGTTCGCTGGAAGAGGCGCAAGGTATGATGAAAACGCTGCATGCGCTACGGCAGAAGCTGACCGCAAGTCTTTGAAGTGGCGGGCAAGGCCCGCCATCGTCAGATTCAATAAATAGTGCACTATTTAATATTGCACTATTTAATTAGTAAGGGCGAAGACGGGATGTTCCCGCCGGGCCTGGCAGTCCAACCTCCATTTCCATGAAAGGAAACGCATCATGTCTATCGAAAAAGTGCTCTACCGCGCTCATGCGCACGTTACCGGCGGCCGTGAAGGCACGGGCGCCACGGACGACGGCAACCTGAACGTCAAACTGACGACCCCGAAGGAACTGGGCGGCGCGGGCGCGGCCGGCACCAATCCGGAACAGCTGTTCGCGGTGGGCTATTCGGCATGCTTCATGGGCGCCATGAAATTCGTCGCCGGCCGCGACAAGATCGCCATGCCGTCGAATGCGACGATTGACGGCGCTGTTGGCATCGGTCCTATTCCTACGGGGTTCGGGATCGAAGTCGAATTGAAGATTTCGTTGCCGGGGATGGAGCGGGCCGAGGCTGAGAAGCTGGTGGCTGCGGCGCATATCGTTTGCCCTTATTCGAATGCTACGCGTGGGAATATTGACGTGACGTTGACGATTGTTTGATAGTTGACGATTGTCTGATCGTTGATTGATGTGCTGTTGGCGGGCGGCCTTGTTCGTAGGCCGCCCGTCGTCGCGTGCGGCGTGGCGGCTCGCGCCCACGATTGCGGTCCGGAGCGTTCGCTCCGGACTGCCCCTTCGTCATCTTCGTCAAGGCCTTCGGCCTTTCCTTCAGATTCCCTCGGGCGCATCGAGGTTGCGAGCCGCCACGCCGCACGCGACGACGGGCTACGTACGTCTTGGCCTGTCGCGCAGCTAGATCCGTGGTCGGTGCCGAGTCTTGTGTTGCCCGTCATTTACGGCCGCGCGGGCGGCCGTAAATGACATACGTGATTTACAAAATTTCTATAGTGTTCGCTGTCGCGAATGTGGACAGCTGTTTTCTGATGGCATCGCCGTCCAGGGGGTGGGGCGGTGATGGGCGGCGCGCGTTGGGCAATGGCTTGCGCACGCAGAGCGTCTCGCGCGCGCCGCCCATCCGGCGCCGGAGTTGAATTGCAGGTGTTAGGCAGAGCTGAGCTGAATAGACGTTCTGCCGCAGCCACTGCGCGCAGCGCCATCACGCGACGCAAGACACCGCGTAAGCCCCAAGAGGCCGCCCGGGCGGCCGGCCTGGTGCGGGCCCCGCAAGACACGCCACCACACCCCGATGCGGAAAAAAACGCCAAGCACACAGACCGCCCCAGCGTCCGTAAAGATTCAAGCAGCACAGCCTGCCGCGTCGGGGACTCGCGTAGGGTGGGGCGTCGATAAGCCCGAGGGAATCCGAAGGCAGTCGCCGGAGGCGACAACGAGGATGACGAAGGGGAAGTCCGGAGCGAACGCTCCGGACCGCAATCGTTGCCCCGCCCTACGCGAGTCCCCGACGTGGCAGGCGTCTCAAGAACTCAACACTGAAGCCCTCAATGCGATCCACCCAAATAAGCCGCCACAACAGCCGGATCATGCTTCAACTTATCCGCACTCCCATGCACAGAAATCCGCCCGTTCTCCAACACATACCCATAATCCGCCACATTCAACGCCGCAGCAGCAAACTGCTCCACCAACAGCATCGTCACTCCTTCATCCTTGAGCCGCGCGATGATCCGGAACACTTCTTCCACCAGGATCGGCGCCAGCCCCATTGAAGGTTCGTCCAGCAGCACCAGTTCGGGATTCAGCATCACCGCGCGCGCCATGGCCAGCATCTGCTGTTCACCGCCCGACAACGTGCCGGCCAGTTGATCGCGGCGTTCCTTCAAGCGCGGAAACAGATCCATGGCCCGGCCCAGGTCGGACTGCACGTCGCCCTTGGGACGGCTGCCCGTCAGGCGCGGGAACGCGCCCAGCAGCAGGTTGTCGGTGACCGACAGCGTCGGGAACACGCGCCGGCCTTCGGGCGAGTGCGCCAGGCCCAGCCGCGCGATGCGGTGGGACTCCAGGCCGTCGATGCGCTTGCCGCTCAGCGTGACCTCGCCCGCTGTGGGGCGGATCATGCCGGACAGCGCCCGCATCGTGGTGGTCTTGCCGGCGCCGTTGGAGCCGATCAGCGTCACCACCTTGGCCTTCGGCACCTCCATGCTGATGCCGTGCAGCACCTTCACCTTGCCGTAGCCCGCTTCCAGATTCTTGATCGATAGCATCTTGTTGTCCCCTTGGCGTCAGGCGGGCGCGCCGCCCAGATACGCCTCGATGACCTTGGCGTTGCTTTGCACTTCGTTGGGCAGGCCCTCGGCGATCTTCTGGCCGAAGTCCAGCACCGACACGGTGTCGCACACCCCCATCACCACGTCCATGTGGTGTTCGATGAGGATCAGCGTGATGCCGTGGTCGCGCACCTTGCGGATGATGGCCAGCAGCTCGACGATGTCGGGCGCGGTCAGGCCGGCCGCGGGCTCATCCAGCAGCAGCAGTTGCGGATCCAGCGCCAGGGCGCGGGCGATTTCCAGCAGGCGCTGCTTGCCGTAGGGCAGGTTGCGGGCTTCCTCGCTGGCCAGGGATTCCAGGCCCACGAATTCCAGCAGCGCCATGGCGCGGGCGCGGGCGCCCTGTTCCTCGCCCTTCCATTTGGACGTGCGCAGCGCGATGCCGGCCAGGCCCGTGGTAAAGGTATGGTGCAGGCCGACCAGCACGTTCTCCAGGGCCGTCATTTCGCCGAACAGCTGCACGTTCTGGAAGGTGCGCGCGATGCCGGTCTCGGCGATGTCGGCCGGGGTCATGCCGACCAGCGACTTGCCCGAGAATTCCACCGCGCCGGCGGTTGGCACGTAGATGCCCGTCAGCACGTTCATCATGGTGCTCTTGCCGGAGCCGTTGGGTCCGATCAAGCCATGGATGGTGCCGCGCTTGACGGTCAGGTCGACCTGGTTCAGCGCCTTCAGGCCGCCGAACTGCATCAGCACACCCTTGGCCGCCAGCAGCGTGTCGCCCTTGCCCTTGGCCGCATCGGGCACGGCTTCCTGCTCTTTCACCAGGTCCGATTTGACCGAGAGCGCGGCGCGGCGGTTGGAGAAGAACAGGTTGCGCACGAAGCCGACTATGCCGTCGGGCAGGTAGTAGACGACGAACAGGATCATGGCGCCGAAGATCGTCAGGCGCCAGTCGGTCACCACCTCCAGCCAGTACGAGAACACCGCCAGCAGGATGGTGCCTACGACCGGCACGACGACGCGGCGCGGCTCGGTGCGGCCCTTGGAGATCGCGATCACGCTGCCGACAGTGACCAGGATGGCCACGCCCAGCGCGATCAGGCGGAAGGTCGAGATGTCGTCCAGCATCTTGGGCAGCAGCACGATGATGGAAGCGCCCAGCAGCGCGCCCGTGCGGCTCTTGCGGCCGCCCATGATGATGGCCAGCAGGAACAGGATGGTCAGTTCGAAGTTATAGGTATTGGGCGAGATGTACTGTTCCGAGTACGAGTACAGCGCGCCGGCCAGGCCGGCGAAGCCGGCGCTGATGACGAAGGCGAACACCTTGTGCCGGTAGACCGACACGCCCATGCAGTCCGACGCGATCGGGCTGTCGCGCAGGGCCTCGAACGAGCGGCCCAGGTGCGACTTGAGGATGCGGTGCACCACGATCAGCGACAGCACCAGCAATGCGGCGACCAGCCAGAAGTACTCGCTCTTGGTCAGCACGTGGCCCGCGATGGCGGGTTTGGAGATCTTGATGCCCAAGGGCCCTTCGGTCATGAAGGTCATCTCGTTGATCAGGATCTGGATGATGGTGCCGAAGGCCAGCGTCACCATGGCCAGGTATGGCCCCGTGACCCGCAGCGCCGGCAGCGCCAGCACCGCGCCGAAGGCCGCCGCGATCAGGATGGCGGTGGGCAGGATGACCCAGATCGGCATCTGCAGGTGGAAGAACAGCACGCCGGCGACATACGAACCGATGCCGAACAGGCCGGCGTGGCCCAGCGAGACCTGGCCGGTATAGCCCACCACGATATCGAGCCCGAACAGCAGGATCGAGTAGATCATGATGGTTTCGATCAAGTGCAGATAGTACGTGTTGGTCACGCCCAGCGGCACGGCGGCCAGGCAGGCCACCGCCACGATGGATAGCAGGAGGTGCAAGGGTTTCATCGCTTACACCTTCTTGATCGCGGTCTTGCCGAACAGGCCGGCGGGCTTGAAGGTCAGTACGAGCAGCAGCAACACCAATCCCGGCACGTCTTTGTACCCCGTCGAAAGATAGAAACCGGTGGTCGTTTCGGCGATCCCCAGGATCAGCCCGCCCACCACCACGCCCATGCCGCTGGACAGGCCGCCGATGATGGCGACGGCGAAGGCCTTCAGGCCCAGCACTGCGCCCATGGTGGCGCCGGTCAGGGTCAGGGGCGCGACCAGCACGCCGGCGAACGCTGCTGTCAGCGAGGACAGCGCGTAGGAAAACGTGATGACCATGCCCGTGTTGATGCCCATCAGGCCGGCGGCGTCGCGGTCGTTGGAGGTGGCGACGAAGGCCTTGCCGTAGATGGACTTGCGGTTGAAGATTTCCACCAGCAGCATCATGGCCAGGGCGCCGAACACCACCAGCAATTCCATGGGCAGCACATTGGCGCCCAGTACCTGGATCGGCGCTTCCGGCAGCGGCGAGGGGAAGCGCAGATCGTCGCGGCCCCAGATGTTCTCGGCCACGTTCTTGAAGATGATGCCCAGCGCGATGGTGGCCATGATCCAGCCGAACTCCGAGCGGGTCTTGATGGCGGGCCTGACGCCCACGCGCTCGACCAGCGCGCCTTGCGCGAATCCGAAGATGCAGACGATGGGTATCATCACCCAGTAGTTCACGCCCAGGCCGACCAGCGTCAGGCCGACCAGTGCGCCCAGCATCAGGGCTTCGCCCTGGCCGAAGTTCAGGGTGCCCGACGTAGCGAACGTGAGCTGGTATCCGAACGCGATGACGGCATAGATCATGCCCAGCGCGATACCGCTATAGATGAGCTGTAGAAGAATCATGGTGTGTGTCGTGTAGCGCTGTGGTTCCGTCCCAACCCCCTTGGGCAGAACGCGGTTTTCAGGCGGCGGCAGACCCGCGCCCTGGCAGGCAGGGCGCGGATGGCGGCGGCCGGGCAGCCGCCGCCGGATGTGCTGCGGGACCTTAGTTGGCCTTGATCACGCGGCCGCCCTTGACTTCGCCGATGACCACTTCCTTGGCGGTGATGGCGTCGTGGTTGTTTGCGCTGAAGGGCTTGTTGTAGGTCATCACCACGCCCTCGACGGGCGTCTGCAGGTTTTCGAGGGCCTCGCGGACCTTCGGGCCGTCGGTGGAGTTGGCCTGCTTGAAGGCCGCGGCCAGCAGATAGATGGAGTCATAGCCCTGGGCGGCCGACACCGGCGAGTCGATGCGGTTGTTCTTGGGCTTGAACTTGGCCAGGTAGGCGTCGATGAAGGCCTTGCGCTTGGGCGTGTCCGGGTCCTGGATGAAGGTCTGCGGCATGCGCGCGCCTTCGCCGTTGGTACCGGAGTTGTCAATGTAGTTGGCCATGGACAGGGTCCAGCTGCCGATGATCGGCACCTTCCAGCCCAGCTTGGTCATGCCGTTGGCGACCTGCGCCAGTTCGGGGCCGATGCCGTAGGTCAGCACGGCTTCGGCGCCGGCGGCCTTGGCCTTCAGCAGCTGGGCCGTCATGTCGACGTCCTTGATGTTGAATTTTTCGACGGCCACGGGCTTGATGCCCTTGGCGTCCAGGGCCTTCTCCAGATCCTCGCGGCCGAGCTGGCCATAGTTGGTGGAGTCCGCCAGGATCGCGACTTTCTTGAAGCCGCGGCGGGTCACCGCTTCTTCCACGATCATCGGGGCCTGGATGCTGTCGTGCGCCGCGTTGCGGAACACGTAGTTGTTCGGGTATTCCGGCGCCTTGAACTGGTGCGTGATGACGCTGCCCGTGGCCACGTTGTTGAACACGGGGATCTTGGCGTCCTGGTAGAAGCGCTGGGAGGCCAGCGCCACGCCGGTATTGATGTAGCCGACGGTGGCTGCCACTTGCTCTTTATTGATCAGTTCTTGCGCGATCTGCACGCCGCGCTCGTTCTTGGCCTCGTCGTCGCGTTCCACGGCGATCAGCTGGCGTCCCATGACGCCGCCGTTCTTGTTGATTTCTTCAATGGCCAGGCGCACGCCGTCGCGCATGCTGACGCCCATGGAGGACGAACCACCGGTGTAGGGGCCGGCTACGCCGATCTTGATGGGGTCGGCGGCGTGGGCCGCGGCCGTTGCGGCAAATGCAAGGGTTCCTGCGAGCAGCTTCAAACGAAAATCCATTGATGTCTCCGTTGTAATTGGTAGAACTGCGTGGAAAACCGTGTGCCGGCGCCAGGCGGCGGAAATCAATTGCTGCGGCGCTCTCCTGTGTGGCGTGTCGTGACTGTCTGCCTAATCACTTACGCGAAACTGACCCGACGGGGTTTTTCCGCGTAAATACCTAGTACGGACGCACGAGGATTCCTGTCATGCGCTGCGGCGCTGCCTGGGTGTGAAAGGGGGAAGTAGGCTGCGTGCCGTGGCGGGCATGGGCGGGACATTGCATTGGCCGCATCCTAGCCAGCGCGGCGGCGGGCTGCGCGGAATTTCATTCCGCCCCTGCCTGGAAATTTATTCCTGACGGGCTGGCAGGCCGCGTGGCCATTGGGAGACCTGTTTGCACACGCCTTCCAGCCATAGGGAAAACGCTTGGACCGCCTTGCCTGGCGGCCGCGCGGTTTCGGTGCACAGGTAATACTGGGCCTCGCCGGGGATTTCGATGTCCAGGACGCGCACCAGCTTGCCTTCGTCCAGCCATTCCGCGGCCAGCGCGCGCCGCGTGAGCGCAAGGCCTTGGCCGGCGCGCGCCGCCGCCAGCATGATGCCCAGGTCTACAAGCCACACGCCGCGCGCGGGTTCGGGCCAGTCCAGTCCGGCGGCGGCCAGCCATGGCCGCCAAGGCTCCATGGGACAGCGCAGCAGTTGCGCCCGCGCCAGGTCCGCGGGTCGCTCGAAGGGACCATGCTGGTCGCGGTAGCCGGGCGCGCAGACCGCGAAAACCGGATCCGCCGTCAGCTGGCGCGCGTTCAGGCCGGGGTACTTGCCGCTGCCGAAGCGCACCCAGACGTCGGCATTGGGCGGCATGATGTCCAGGTAGGGGATGGACAGCATGATTTCCAGTTCCACCTCGGGATGGGCCGCGGTGAAGCCGGGCAGGGCGGGGATCAGCACCTGGCGGGCGAAGGTGGGAGTGGAGACGACCCGCAAGGGTTCGAGCTTCGGTTCGCCGCGCTTATGCAGCGACGCGTCCGACAGCAGATCCAGCGCGGTGCGCACCTGGTCCAGGTACTCGCGCCCGGCAGAGCTCAGCGTCGCGCCGCGGCTGCTGCGGATGAAGAGGGTGACGTCCAGCATGGCCTCCAGCGCGGCAATGCGCTTGCCGATGGCGCTGGCGGTGACGAAGAGTTCCTCGCTGGCGCGCTCGAAGGAGCCCAGGCGGGCGGCCGCTTCGAAGGCCTGAATGGCTGCCAGGGGCGGCAGGCGCACATCTTTGGAGGGGGAGGGACCGCGCATGATCGTCTGGCGGGCCGGTGTTGCGCCCGACGAAAGAATGGCAACCGGCAGATTATAAGGACGGCGGCGTCAGCCCTTCGCCGTAACGCCTGAGCACCTGGGAGATCTCCACGCGGTAGCCGTCGAGCCACCGCGATTGCGCGGCCTTGGCTTGCAGGTGCGCGGGGTGTCGGATCAATTGCTCCAGCGCTTCCAGCGATTCCCAGTAGTAGACGTTGGAGATCAGTCCGCGGGCCGCATCTTCCCAGCTTTCTTCGCCCAGATAGCCCGGAATGGCCCGGGCGGCGGCGGCGATGGCCTGGTCCAGGCGATGGAAATCATCGTCGAATTGCTTCTTGGCGAAGATGAAGGTGGAGCTGTACATGGTGGGACTCCGGGCGTGGCTGGGGTCGCAAGCAAACCGGCCGCCGGGAAGTCCGGGCGGCCGTTCGGGGAAACTGTGGGAGGCGTGGCTTAAACGCCTTCGGAAGTCCTTATACGCCCTTGAGCGCCAGGCTGACCGCCAATGCGGCCATGACCACCGCGATAAGGCCGTCCAGCACGCGCCAGGCCGAGGCGCTGGCGAAGAACGGGGCGAACAGGCGCGAGCCGATGCCGAGCACCGCGAGCCACAGCAGGCTGGCGGTGAAGGCGCCGGCAGCGAAGGCCATGCGTGCGTCCTCGAAGCCGTGCGCCAGCGAGCCGACCACCACCATGTCCAGCCAGAAGTGCGGATTCAGCAGCGAAAAGCCCAGCGCGCCCAGGATGGCGGCGCGGCGCGACGGCACCACGTCGCGGGCGGCAGCCAGTCCGCCCGTGGCGGTCCAGGCGCGGCGCGCCGACTGCAGCGCGTACCAGGACAGGAAGGCCACGCCGAACCACAGCACGGCGGTCGTCAGCCAGGGGAACCAGGAGGTCAGGGCTTGCAGGCCGGAGACGCTGGCGAAGATGAAGATGGCGTCGATCAGCGCGCAGATGGCGACCACGCTCAAGAGGTGCGCGCGCATCAGGCCCTGGCGCAGGATGAACGCGCTTTGCGCGCCCACGACCGCGAACAGGCCCAGCCCGGTGGCCGTGCCGCTGGCCCAGGCAGTGAAGAAAAGGGGGGATGACAACGTGGCGAACATGACCTGCACCTGTGCTGCTACGCCTGTGGCGGCGTTTGGATGACAACGCCGGGCGCTCGCAGCGCTCCGGTAACAAGGCCATTTTCGCTTGCAGTAGATATGAAATAAAGCTAATTTTCCTTCACTATCTTAAGCAAAACTAATCTTATGAAAATCGATCACGGCAACCTGCGCGCCCTGGCAGCGGTAGTGCGGGAAGGCAGCTTCGAGCGGGCGGCGCTGTCGCTGAGCGTCACGCCGTCGGCAGTGTCGCAACGGATCAAGGCGCTGGAGGACCGCATGGGCCGGCTGCTGGTCCAGCGCACCGTGCCGGCGGTGGCCACGGCGGACGGCCAGGTGCTGGTGCGGCTGGCCGAGCAGACGGCGCTGCTGGAGCACGACGCGCTCGACCGCCTGGGCGTGGCGGACGACGATGTGCCCTATGCCAGCATTCCGGTCGCGGTCAATCACGACAGCCTGGAGACCTGGTTCGTCGACGCGGCCGTGCAGTTCGCGGCGCGCACCCGGGCCACGCTGGACATGCAGTCCGAAGACCAGGACCACACCGCGACGCTGCTGCGCAATGGCTCGGTGCTGGGCGCCGTGACCGCCCTGGCCGAGCCGGTCCAGGGCTGCCGCATCCATGCGCTGGGCAGCATGCGCTATGTCGCGACCTGCACGCCCGAATTCCACAAGCGCTACTTCTCGCAGGGCGTCAACGCCCAGACGCTGGCGCAGGCGCCGGTGCTGGTGTTCAACCGCAAGGACGCGCTGCAGGCCCGCTTCGCGCACAAGATCGCGGACCCCGCGCCTTGGCAGCCGCCGGTCTGGTGGGTGCCTTCCACCCGCGCGTTCGTGCAGGCCACGCTGGGCGGCCTGGGCTGGACCATGAATCCGCTGCCGCTGGTGCAGGAACACCTTGATGCAGGTCAGCTGATGCTGCTTCGGGGCCGCGCCTGGGAGGACGTGCCGCTGTATTGGCAGCATTGGCGGGTAAACTCCGAAGCGATGGAAGCCCTGACGGATTCGGTCCTGTCAGCTGCCCGCAGCCTGGTCAGGCGGCGTTAACCCCCTAGGAGAACAACCCATGAACATCCGCAAGTTCGCTGTCATCGCCGCCCTGGGCCTGTGCACGGCCGGCTCGGCTTGGGCGAAGGACTACAAGGTTGGCCAGATCGAGGTCGACGACCTCTGGGTGCGCGCCTCCGCGCCCGGCCAGTCCAATGGCGCGGGGTATATGGACATCGACAACGATGCCAAGGCTGCTGACCGCCTGCTGTCGGTGTCGTCCGACGCGGCGGAGCGCGTCGAGTTGCACACGGTCCAGACCGAGAACGGCGTCTCGAAGATGCGCCAGGTGGAAGGCGGCATCGCGCTGCCGGCCGACACCGAGGTCAAGCTCAGCCCGGGCGGCTACCACGTCATGTTCATCAAGCTGAAGGCCCCGTTCGCCGAAGGCGGCACGGTCCCGGCTACGCTGAAGTTCGAAAAAGCCGGCGAAGTCGCCGTGCAATTCAAGGTCAAGCCGGCCTCGCATAACCCCGGCATGGACCACGGCGCCATGAATCACGGCACGATGAAGCACTAAGCGCCAGGCGCTGCCCGCGCCTGAAAAACTAAGCCGGCCCATGGGCCGGCTCAGGTGGATTCCTGTCAACGAGGCAGGTCCGCCCCGACACAACAGGTCTCCCCCAATCGGGGCCGCGCGGAGCCGGGCTCTGCCGGTCCGCTGCGGCGCCCCCTGGGGGGAAGCGCGCAGCGCTTCGGGGGGGGGGCTTAATACAGCCCTTGCTGACGCATCGCGTCAGCCACCTTCACGAAGCCGGCAATGTTGGCGCCGTCCAGGTAGTTCACGTACTCGCGTTCGCTGTGGCCGTGGCGCACGCAGTTCTCATGGATGTCGCGCATGATGGCGTGCAGGCGCGCGTCGACTTCCTCGCGCGTCCAGGCCAGGCGGGCCGAGTTCTGGGCCATTTCCAGGCCGGATACGGCCACGCCGCCGGCGTTGCTGGCCTTGCCGGGCGCGTACAGCACGCGGGCGGCGATGAAGGCCTTGGCGGCTTCCAGCGTGGCCGGCATGTTGGCGCCTTCGGCGACGCACAGCACGCCGTTCTTGATCAGCGTTTGCGCATCGGCCAGTTCCAGTTCGTTCTGGGTGGCGCAGGGCAGGGCCACGTCCACCGGCACGTGCCACGGGCGCTTGCCGGCTTCATAGACCAGGCCGAACTGGCGGGCATACGTGTCCAGGCGGCCGCGCAGGTCGTTCTTGATGTGCATCAGCGCCACCAGCTTCTCGTGCGTGAAGCCGGCTTCGTCGACCACCGTGCCGTTAGAATCCGAAATCGTCACGACCTTGGCGCCCAGCGCCATGGCCTTTTCGATCGCGTACTGGGCGACGTTGCCCGAGCCCGATACGGACACGCGCAGGCCGTCGAAGGACTTGCCCACGCGCTTGAGCATTTCTTCAGCGAAGTACACGGTGCCGTAGCCGGTGGCTTCGGGGCGGATCAGGCTGCCGCCGAAGGTCAGGCCCTTGCCGGTGAACACGCTGGCGGTCGAGTTGGACAGCTTTTTCATCATGCCGGCCATGAAGCCGACTTCGCGCGCGCCCACGCCGATGTCGCCAGCCGGCACGTCGGTGTCCGGGCCCAGGTGGCGGTACAGCTCGATCATCAGGGCTTGGCAGAAGCGCATGACTTCAGCGTCGGACTTGCCCTTGGGGTCGAAGTCGGAGCCGCCCTTGCCGCCGCCCATGGGCAGCGTGGTGAGCGAGTTCTTGAGGGTCTGCTCGAAAGCCAGGAACTTCAGGATGGACAGGTTCACCGAGGGGTGGAAACGCATGCCGCCCTTGAAGGGGCCGATGGCCGAGCTGTGTTGAATGCGGAAAGCGCGGTTGACCTGGGCCTGGCCGCGGTCATCGGTCCAGCACACGCGGAACTGAATCACGCGTTCCGGCTCCACCAGGCGCTCGAGCACGGCGTGCTCGGCGTAGTGGGGGTGCTTTTCGATGAAAGGCCACAGGCTCAGCATCACCTCCTGGACGGCTTGCATGAACTCAGGCTGCTGCGGGTCGCGCGCGGCGACGCCACGCAGGAAGTCGTCCAGACTCTGCACTTTCAACATGATCTCCTTGGGGGTGCTTCGAATAGGTGCGGACTGCGCCGGATTGGGGCGCGAAAATTCTTTTTTGGTGCATGGACGCACCTGTATGGTGCGGAATTGTAGGGGTAAATTGCTGCCCTGCGCAAAGCCCAAAAATGGTGCCATCACCTTGATATCAAAGCACTTTTTCTTCTAATTTATTGGGGGCATATAAAAGTGGGGAATCAAGGTTGAGTCGCCTTGAATTGTGGGTTCTCAACGAAGACTATTGAATTTCCTAGGGAATTAAATATGTCCCCATTTATTTTCATAGAGAGTTCATAGGGCCTTCCGAATTGTTGGAAAGGAAAGGCAGACCCGTTCGGGTAGTTTTTGGCTGGCTGGAGGAGCGATACTGATTTAATGCGTCCCCATTATTTGTTTGAGCAAAATCACGTCCCCTCTGCGGGATTACAGTTGTACGACGGCCAGCGCCGCGCCCAGCGCCATCAGGACGGCTCCCACCACACGGTCGGCCGCAAGCTGATGATCCAGCAGCATCCGCCGCAGGAAGGGCGAGGACACCGACCACGCCACCGCGCCGAACCAGATCCAGTGCGCCAACGACATGAACAGGCCATAGCCGAACTGCCAGGCCAGCGGCGTGCCGGGCGACACCACCTGGGTATAGGTGCTGACCACGAACAACGTAGTCTTGGGATTCAGCGCATTGGTCAGAAAGCCGCTGTATAGCGCTTGCCAGCCCGAGATAGGGGGGCGCTCCGAAAGGTCGCGGCTGACCTGGGTGCGGTTGAAGAAGGTCTTCCAGCCCATGTAGATCAGATAGCAGGCGCCCGCCAGTTTGATGCCCTGCAGCACGGGCTGTGCGTAGTGCGCCAGCAGGCTGACCCCGAACATGGTGTAGAACACGTGCACCTGCACGCCCAGCGCGATGCCCAGCGCGCAGATCAGGCCGGTGCGCCGGCCGAACAGATAGCTGTTGCGCGTGACCATGGCGAAGTCCGGCCCGGGGCTGATGACGGCAAGTATGGTGATGAGGGCGACGGCGATCAGTTCGGTCATGGCGGCAGCAGGTTGCTAAACGGAGCCGGCATTGTGGGACGCTGGCGCCCGCTGGAAAAACGATTTCTAATGTCGGATATACGTGAGAAAAAATCACCTTTTGCCATGAAGCTGCCGCCGCTCAATACTTTGCGCGTGTTCGATGCCGCTGCCCGCCACCTGGCGTTTGGCAAGGCGGCCGAAGAGCTGCACGTGACCCATGGCGCCGTCAGCCGGCAGATCCGGCTGCTCGAGGACGCGCTGGGCCTGGCGTTGTTCGAACGCCGCAATCGGGCTGTTTTTCTGACCAATGCGGGCAGGCAGCTATTCGAGGTGACGCGCGCCCTGTTCGAGCAGTTGGCGGCGGGCCTGGCCAAGCTGCGCCAGCCGGCGGCGGATGCGCCGCTGGTGCTGTCTTGCGAGCCCACCATCGCCATGATGTGGCTCATCCCGCGGCTGCCGGACTTCCAGCGCGCCCATCCCGGCGTGCAGGTGCACCTGTATGCGGCAGGCGGTCCCGTGGATTTCGTCACCCAGGGCGTGGACGTGGCGTTGCGCCGCAATGACTTTGACTGGGATGCTGCCCTGCATGCCGAGCGGGTGTGCGAGGAATGGACGGGGCCGTTATGCCGGCCGGGCTTGGTCGGCGCGGATCCGGCTGCGGATGATTGGGGCGGCGCGCCTGCGCTCAGCAGTGCGACCCGTCCGCAAGCCTGGCGGCATTGGGCGCGGGCGGCAGGCATGAAGCCCCCGCGCCGGTCCGGGCCGGCCTACGAGCATTTCTATCTGAGTTTGCAGGCTGCCGCCGCAGGCCTGGGTGTGGCGATAGGTTCCGCCTTGATGGCGTGCGACGCCTTGGGCGATCGCCGGTTGGAGGCGCCTCGCGGTTTTGCCCGCGACGGCTCGGCCTATGTGTTGCTGTCGCCCCGGCCCTGTTCAGAAGATCCGCGGGCGGAAGCCTTTCTGGAATGGTTGCGCCGGGAAGCCGCCGCATCGCTACACGAGGCGGTGGGCGGTCCGGCGGATGCCGCTCAGAGCGTGGCGTCGTAGTCGATCGTCAGGGGGGCGTGGTCCGAGAAGCGCTCGTCCTTGTAGATGGCCACGTTGCGGGCGCGGGCGGCGATGCCCGGCGTGGCGATCTGGTAGTCGATGCGCCACCCCACGTTCTTGGCCCAGGCCTGGCCGCGGTTGCTCCACCAGGTGTACTGGTCCGGGCGGTCGTCGATGGTGCGGAACACGTCGACGAAGCCGCGCTTGTCGAACACGTCGGTCAGCCAGGCGCGCTCTTCGGGCAGGAAGCCCGAATTCTTCAGATTGCCCTTCCAGTTCTTCAGGTCGATTTCCTTGTGCGCGATGTTCCAGTCGCCGCAGATGATGAACTCGCGGCCGGTGGTCTTGTGCTCGTGCATCAGGGCGTCGATCCAGGGGCCGAAGCGGTCCAGGAAGCGGTACTTGGCCTGCTGGCGCTCGTCGCCGCTGGAGCCCGAGGGCAGGTAGGCGCTGATGACCGACAGGTTTTTCCAGTCGGCGCGGATGATGCGGCCTTCGGGGTCGAATTCTTCGCAATCCAGACCGGTGTTGACGCGTTCGGCCGCGTCGCGCAGGTAGATGCCCACGCCGCTATAGCCCTTCTTCACGGCATGGTGGAAGTGGCCGGTATAACCGGGCGGGTGGCGCAGGTCGTCGGTCAGGTCCTCGTGGGATACCTTGATCTCCTGCAGGCAGAGCACGTCGGCTGCATGCTTTTCCATCCAAGGTTGCAGGCCCTTGCGGAAGGCGGACCGGATGCCGTTGAGATTGATCGACGTAATGCGCAGCAAAGCGAAACTCCTGTTGGGCGGCCGCGAGGGCCGGGACAATGCCAGCAATTTAACCGACTCGGCGCGGCTGTCCGGGAATAGCCCCGACAGCGGATAAAATGCCTGCGTTTGCCATCTACCGGACCTTTACGCATGCCCGCCGCCCATTCTTCCGCCACCGCCCTGGATTTCGTCCGCTTCGCCTTGAACGAGGGCGTGCTGCGCTTCGGCAGCTTCAAGGTCAAATCGGGCCGTATCAGTCCCTATTTTTTCAATGCCGGACTGTTCAACAGCGGACGCTCGGTCGGCAAGCTGGCGCAGTTCTACGCCCAGGCGCTGCTGGATTCGGGGGTGGAATTCGACATGCTGTTCGGTCCGGCCTACAAGGGCATTCCGCTGGGCACGGCGACCGCCATTGCGCTGGCGGGCCACCCCGGCATGAAGGGCGGCGACGTGCCGTTCGCGTACAACCGCAAGGAAGCCAAGGACCACGGCGAAGGCGGCACCCTGGTGGGCGCGCCGCTCAAGGGCAAGGTCGTCATCATTGACGACGTGATCACCGCGGGCACCTCGGTGCGCGAATCGGTGGAGATCATCCGCGCCGCCGGCGCCGAGCCGGCCGCCGTGCTCATTGCCATGGATCGCATGGAGCGCGCGGGTCCGGACGACGCCCTGTCGGCGCATTCCGCCGTGCAGGACGTGGCCAAGACTTATGGCATTCCGGTGGTGGCGATTGCTTCGCTGGCGGATATCCTGGCGCTGCTGCAGGACGACGCTTCGTTCGCCGAGCACCGCGAGGCGGTGTTGGCGTATCGGACGAAGTACGGGGTGAAGTAAAGCCTGTCCTCAGCGAGTGCAGGTAGTGGGGCGGCCAGGTGCCGCCCTTTTATCCATAGCTTGCCGCTGGCTCAGCGACCCCATGGGGTTGGCCGAAGACGGCCACGCCGCTCGCTCGGGCGGCATCCGCCAGCTTGCGGTCGAAGGTGGCCAGATAACCGTTGGTTCTTTGGGCCAGTTCGAGATAACTGGCATCGTAGACGGTCAAGCCGTGCGTTCGAGCCAGCAGATAGCTGCGGGCAACGCAGGAAGATGGGGCAGCCGGGTCTGGAAGTATGGGCAGGCGTTCGAGAAGCTGTCTGAACGATAACAACTGACCCGCCGATGCTCGTTGGCCGCGCTCGGCGCGCAACATGCCGTTCGCGACTTCCGTGTGCCAGATGGGGGGCACCGTGTTTTCAGACTCGTGAGCAGTTTCCAGCAGATGCCGGGCTATCAGTGCTTCGTGGGCGTCCGCGCGGTCGATCAGCCATGCGAGGGCAAGCGAGGCGTCCGGTATCAAGCGGATCGGATTCATTCCCGGCCCTCTTCGATCCAGGAACGGATGACTTCGTGCGGGACGGCCGGCGCGGGCGTGAAGCATTTCATTGCCTCAAGCGCATCATGCGCGTCCAGCGACGTTGTGGGCAGGGCGGGGGTCAGCCTGGCGCAGAGCACGCCGTCCAGTGAAATGATGAAATGCTGGCCCTCTCGGACCGCTTGCAGGTGGTCGGCAAACCGATGCAGCAGGTCGCTGCTGCTGATTTCCAGGTAATTCATGTCCGAGTCTCCGGTCGAAATCGACCAGATCATTCTTGGATAAACGAAGGGCCGCGGCAATACGCCGCGGCCCTTCGTTTCGTCTGATACTTCCTGAGCGCACCGTTGCGAGGCGCGCCCGGTCCAGGATCAGCTATCCAGCTTCTGCTTCAACAGATCATTCACCTGCTGCGGGTTGGCCTTGCCGCGGGCGGCCTTCATGATCTGGCCCACCAGCGAGTTGAACGCCTTCTGCTTGCCGGCCCGGTACTCTTCCACGATGGCAGGATTGGCGGCCAGCACCTCGTCGATCATGGCGCCGATGGCGCCGGTGTCGCTGATCTGCTTGAGGCCGCGGGCGTCGATGATGGCATCGGCCTGGCCGCCGTTTTCGCCGGCCCACATGGCGCCGAAGACTTCGCGGGCGATCTTGTTGGAGATGGTGCCGTCGATGATGCGGCCGATCAGGGCGGCCAGCGCCGGCGCCTGCACCGGCGAGTCGGCGATGCTCTTTTCGTCCTTGTTCAGGGCGGCGGAGACTTCACCCATGACCCAGTTGGCGGCCAGCTTGGCCTGGCCGGCCGGCAGCGCGTGCGCCACGGCCTCGAAGTAGGCGGCGAGGTCGCGGCTGACGGTCAGCTGGGCGGCGTCGTAGGCGGGCAGGCCGTACTCGGATTCGAAGCGCGCGCGCTGGGCGGCCGGCAGCTCGGGCATGGCGGCGCGGACCTCGTCGACCCAGGCGCTGGAAATCACCAGCGTGGGCAGGTCGGGGTCGGGGAAGTAGCGGTAGTCGTGCGCGTCTTCCTTGCTGCGCATGCTGCGCGTCTCGTCGCGGTCGGCGTCGTACAGGCGGGTTTCCTGGACTACCGTGCCGCCGTCTTCGATCAGCTCGATCTGGCGCCGCGCTTCATAGACGATGGCGCGTTCCAGGAAGCGGAACGAGTTGACGTTCTTGATCTCGGTGCGGGTGCCGAATTCCTTTTGGCCCACCGGTCGCACGGACACGTTGGCGTCGCAGCGGAACGAGCCTTCCTGCATGTTGCCGTCGCAGATGCCCAGCCACACGACCAGGCTGTGCAGGGCGCGGGCGTAGGACACGGCCTCGGCGGCCGAGCGCATTTCCGGCTCCGTCACGATTTCCAGCAGCGGCGTACCGGCGCGGTTCAGGTCGATGCCGCTGGCGGGCGCGCCGTTGGCCAGATTGAAGTCGTCGTGCAGGGACTTGCCGGCGTCTTCTTCCAGGTGGGCACGCGTCAGGTTGACGGTTTTCTCTTCCTCGCCCACGAAGAACGACAGCGAACCGCCCACCACCACCGGCAGCTCGTACTGGCTGATCTGGTAGCCCTTGGGCAGGTCGGGGTAGAAGTAGTTCTTGCGCGCGAACACCGAGCGCGGCGCGATGGTGGCGCCCACGGCCAGGCCGAAGCGGATGGCGCGTTCGGCGGCGCCGCGGTTCATGACCGGCAGGCTGCCCGGCAGGGCCAGATCGACCACGTTGGCGTGGGTATTGGGCGCGGCGCCGAATTCGGTGCTGCTACCCGAAAAAATCTTGGAGTCCGTGGAAAGCTGCGTATGCGTTTCCAGGCCGATGACGATTTCCCAGTTCATGTTGTCAGCCTTGCTGGACCGGGGCACGCGTGTGCCAGTCCGTCACTTGTTGGTAGCGGTCGGCGATGGCCAGCAGGCGGCCTTCGTCGAAGTAGTTGCCGATGATCTGCAGGCCTACCGGGCGCTGGTTGCCAGCGCCACCGAAACCGCAGGGGATCGACATGGCGGGCAGCCCGGCCAGGCTCACGCCCAGGGTGTAGACGTCCGCCAGCCAGTCGGCGGTGGGATCGTCGCGGTTGTCGCCGATGTTCTTGGCCACGGTGGGCGTCACCGGACCCATGATCACGTCGCACTGGTCCGCATAGGCGCGCTGGAAGTCCTGCGCGATCAGGCGGCGCAGACGCTGTGCCTGCAGGTAGTAGGCGTCGTAGTAGCCATGGGACAGCACGTAGGTGCCGATCAGGATGCGGCGCTTGACCTCGTCGCCGAAGCCTTCGGCGCGCGAGCGGCTGATCATTTCGTTCAGGTCGCCGTACTGGGCGGCGCGGTGGCCGTAGCGCACGCCGTCGTAGCGTGCCAGGTTGCTGGAGGCTTCGGCGGGGGCGATGACGTAATAGGCGGGAATGGCCAGCTCGGTGCGCGGCAGCGACACCGGCACGCGCACGGCGCCCAGCGCCTCGAATTGGGCCAGCGCGGCTTCGACCGCGGCGGCCACGTCAGGCGCCAGGCCGGCGCCGAAGTATTCGGCGGGCACGCCGATGCGCAAGCCCTTCAACGGTTGGCTGCCGGCGGCGTCGAAGCGGCCCTGGGCCGCCTCGAAGTCGCGCCGGACGCGGCCGGGCTCGTTGGTGGCGGCGTCGCATTTTTCCAGGCTGGTGGCGTCGCGCGGGTCGAAGCCGCTGATGACGTCCAGCAGTTCGAGCAGGTCGCGGGCGCTTTCGGCCAGCGGGCCGGCCTGGTCCAGGCTGGAGCCGAAGGCCACCATGCCGTAGCGGGACACGGTGCCGTAGGTGGGCTTGATGCCGCTGACGCCGCACAAGGCGGCGGGCTGGCGCACCGAGCCGCCGGTGTCGGTGCCGGTGGCGGCGGCCACCAGGCGGGCGGCCACGGCGGCGGCCGAACCGCCCGAGGAGCCGCCAGGCACGGCGGCGTGGTCCCAGGGGTTCTTCACGGCGCCGTAGGCGGAGTTCTCGTTGCCGGAACCCATGGCGAATTCGTCGCAGTTCAGCTTGCCGAGCGACACGGCGCCGGCCTCGCCCAGGCGCTCTACGACGGTGGCGTCGAACGGGCTGACGTAGCCCTCGAGCATCTTGCTGCCGGCGGTGGTGCGCCAGCCGCGGGTGACGAAGGCGTCCTTGTGGGCGATCGGGATGCCGGCCAGCGGGCCGGCCGAGCCGGCAGCCAGGGCTGAGTCGGCGGCGCGGGCCTGGGCCAGCGTCAATTCGGCGTCAATATGTAAAAAGCAATTCAGGCCGCTGGCCGTTTCGGCGGCCGCCAAGGCGCTTTGGGCGAGCTCGACGGCGCTGACCTGGCGTTGCGCAAGGGCCGCGCGCAGGGCGGCGATCCCCTTGAATTGGGTGTGCAGAGCGGGTTTCGTCATGACTTAATCCAGGACCTTGGGAACCAGGAACAGGCCTTCCTGGGCGTCGGGGGCGTTGGCCAGCAGCTCTTCGCGGCGGGCCTCCGAGCTGGGTTCGGTCACGGCATCTTCACGCAGTCGCAGCACGATGTCTTCGTGGGCGGACAGCGGGTGGGCCAGGGGTTCGACCCCCTGGGTGTCGACGGACTGGAGCCGTTCGATCAGGTGGAGGATGCCGTTGAGTTCGGCCTGCGCGAGGGTGCGCTGGTCGGGGGTCAGTTCGATTCTGGCCAGCCGGGCAATGCGGGCCACATCTGTGTCATTGAGCGCCATGGGGGATTGCAAATCGATAAGCGAAGGCCGAGGGGCGGGAGAGGGCAGTATGCATATGCCGAACCCGTTACAAAGCTTGAATAGCCTGCATTTATGCGCTATTTCCGGGGAAATTATAAGTTATGATTCACGGTTTAATCGCCGTGATGACAGGCGGACCCGTTGTTTTACGGGCCCTACGCCCCGCGGCATGTACCTCATTCCCCCCAGAATTTAGCTGAGCTCCCATGTTCGGATTCCTGCGCAGTTATTTTTCCAGCGATATGGCGATCGACCTCGGTACCGCCAATACGCTGATTTACGTCCGCGGCAAGGGCATCGTGCTCGATGAACCGTCCGTGGTCGCAATCCGTCATGAAGGCGGTCCCCACGGCAAGAAGATCATCCAGGCCGTCGGGCACGAAGCCAAGCAGATGCTTGGCCGCGTTCCCGGCAATATAGAGGCCATCCGGCCCATGAAGGACGGCGTCATCGCCGACTTCACGGTCACCGAGCAGATGCTCAAGCAGTTCATCCGCATGGTGCACCCCCGCAACATGCTGGCGCCCAGCCCGCGCATCATCGTTTGCGTGCCCTGCGGCTCCACCCAGGTTGAACGCCGCGCCATCCGTGAATCGGCCCTGGGCGCGGGCGCGTCCCACGTCTTCCTGATCGAAGAACCCATGGCCGCGGCCATCGGCGCCGGTCTGGCCGTGTCCGACGCCAGCGGCTCCATGGTCGTCGACATCGGCGGCGGCACCACCGAAGTGGCGGTCATCTCGCTGGGCGGCATGGTCTACAAGGGCTCGGTGCGCGTCGGCGGCGACAAGTTTGACGAAGCCATCGTCAACTATATCCGCCGCAACTACGGCATGCTGATCGGCGAACCCACCGCCGAACTGATCAAGAAGGAAATCGGCTCGGCGTTCCCGGGTTCCGAAGTCCGCGAGATCGAGGTCAAGGGCCGCAACCTGGCCGAAGGCGTGCCGCGCAGCTTCACGGTCTCGTCCAACGAGATCCTGGAATCGCTGACGGATCCGCTGAACCAGATCGTTTCCGCCGTGAAGATCGCGCTGGAACAGACTCCGCCCGAACTGGGCGCCGACATCACCGACAAGGGCATCGCCCTGACCGGTGGCGGCGCGCTGCTGCGCGACCTGGACCGCCTGCTGCAGGAAGAGACCGGCCTGCCCGTCGTGGTCGCGGACGATCCGCTGACCTGCGTCGTGCGCGGTTGCGGCGAGGCGCTGGAACACCTTGAGAAACTGGGCGCCATCTTCATCAACGACTAATTTTGCCCGCCAGCCCGGAGCCCCGCTTTTTCACGGCTCCGGCCGCTGCCGGAGCGACGGACGCGGGCGTCCGGGCTGAGATTCATGCAACGACAAGGGACTCCTCCCCTATTCAGGCGCGGCCCACCCGCGGAGGTGCGGCTGGTCGTTCTGGTCGTCCTTGCTCTGGCCCTGATCGTCATGGATTCGCAATGGCGCATGCTGGAACCGGCGCGCCGGACGATATCCGTGGCGCTGTACCCCTTCCAGCGCGCCGTCATGGCGCCGCGCGACCTCGTCCAGCAAGTGAACGAATGGGTCAACGCGGCCAATCTCATCCGTAGCGAAAACGAAGCCCTGCAACGCCAGCGCATCGAGCTGGCCCAGGTGACCACGCATGGCGCCCAACTGGCCGCAGAAAATTCGCAGTTGCGCCGGCTGCTGGGCGTGACCGACACCGTGGCGCAATCCGCGGTGGTGGTCGAGGTCATGTACGAACCCACCAACGCGTTCACGCAGCGCCTGGTGTTCAACAAGGGCAGCAAGGCTGGCCTGGCCCCGGGCATGCCGGTGATCGACGAAGGTGGCGTGGTCGGACAGATCGTGCGCGTCACGCCGATGACCGCCGAGGCGGCGCTGGTCACCGACGAGCAGGTCTCCATTCCCGTGCAGCTACTGCGCAATGGCCTGCGCCTGATCGCGTTCGGCGGCAACTCGCCCGGCAAGATGGAAGTCCGTTACCTTGCCGCCAATGCCGACATCAAGGAAGGCGATACTATCGTTACCAGCGGCGTCGGCGGCCTGTTCCCGGCCGGCCTGCCGGTGGCCAAGGTGACCTCGGTCGAACGCGATACCGCCTCCGGCTTTGCGCGCGCCGTGTGCGAACCGCTGGCCCATCCCGAACGCTACCGCCACTTCCTGGTTCTGCAGGTCGATGTGGAACGCGCCGAGTCCAACCGTCAGGAGGTCGATTCCGGTGGATCGGACTAAGCAATCCTCGGGGCAGGCCACGCGCCGCCTCGGCACCCCCAGCAATGTGCAGCCCGACCGGCTCTCCGGCCCCGCGCATGGCGTGTTCGTCTGGGCCACGGTGCTGGTGGCGTGGCTGGTGTCGCTGCTGCCGTGGCGCCTGTGGCAGGGCGCGCCCGACATTCTGCTGCTGATCATCGCCTTCTGGTGCGTGCACGAGCCGCGCCGCATCGGCCTGTTCACCGCCTTCTTCTTTGGCCTGCTGATGGACGTGCACGATGCCGGCCTGCTGGGCGAACACGCGCTGTCGTACACGCTGGTCGCCTACGGCGCCGTGGTGCTGCACCGCCGGCTGCAGCGGTTCGACCTCTGGAGCCAGGCCATGCACATGCTGCCTGTGTTCTTCATTGCCCGCTTCGTGACCCAGATCATCCATGCGTGGCTGGCCGGCAAATGGCCGGGCTGGGATTGGGGCATCAGCGTGCTCCTGACCGCCGCCCTGTGGCCGCTGGCGGGCTGGGTTCTGCACTTGCCGCAGCGCGGTGTCGACGACGCCGAATCTTCCTCCGCCTGACGGCGGCGCCGCGTCATGTTCGAGTTCAAGAAAACCGGCCAGCAGCAGAAGCAGCGTTTCCGCCTGCGCGCCTGGGTGGGCGGGCTGTTCGCGCTGGCCTGCTTCGGTGTGCTGATCGGCCGGTTCTGGTACCTGCAGGTCGACCGCTACGAAGGCCTGTCCGAGCGCGCCGACCGCAACCGCATCGCGGTCGTACCGATTCCACCGCGGCGCGGCGAGATCCTGGACCGCAATGGCGAGGTGCTGGCGCGCAACTACCGTACTTACACGCTCGAGGTCGTGCCGGCGCAGGCGGGCAATCTCAACGAACTGTTCCAGCGGCTGACCGAAGTCGTGTACATCAGCCCGACCGACCAGCGCCGTTTCAAGCGCCGCGCCGCCGAGTCCAGCCGCTACGCCAGCCTGCAGTTGCGCAACAATCTCAACGAAACCGAGGCCGCCTGGTTTGCGGCGCATTCCTTCCAGTTTCCCGGCGTGGAACTGCGCGCTCGCTGGGTGCGCGAGTATCCACAGGGCGCATCGGCGGGTCACGTGGTCGGCTATATCGGCCGCATCGCGGAGGGCGACAACGAAGAGCTGGAGCGCGCCGGCCAGTTGGGCAACTACCGCGGCACCGATGTCATCGGCAAGAAGGGCATCGAGAAAACCTGGGAAGAGCAGCTGCACGGCCGCACCGGCCTGGAAGAGGTCGAAGTGACCGCGGGCGGTCGGCCCATGCGCACGCTGCGCCGGATCGATCCCGTGCCTGGCTCCGACATCATGCTGTCCATCGACCTGGGCCTGCAGAAGGTGGCCGAAGCGGCTTTCGAGGGGCAGCGCGGGGCGCTGGTCGCCATCGATCCCGATACCGGCGAGGTGCTGGCCTTCGTCTCGCAGCCTTCGTTCGACCCCAACCTGTTCGTGGACGGCATCGACGTGGACAACTGGCGCATGCTGAACGAATCGCCGGACCATCCGCTGATCAACCGGCCGCTGTACGGCACCTATCCCATCGGTTCGACCTACAAGCCTTTCGTGGCCCTGGCCGCGCTGGAACTGGGCAAGCGCCGCGCCACCGATCGCATCTCCGACCCCGGCTACTACGAATTCGGCGGCCAGAAATTCCGCAACGCCGGCGGCGCGGCCTACGGCATGACGGACATGCACAAGGCCATCGTGGTGTCGTCCGACACCTACTTCTATTCCTTGGGCCCCGAGATCGGCGTGAACGCGCTGCACGATTTCACCAAGCAATTCGGCTTCGGCCAGATCACGGGCATCGACCTGGAAGGTGAAAAGCGCGGCGTGCTGCCCTCGACCGACTGGAAGCGCTCGGCCTATAAGGACAAGGAGCGCCAGCGCTGGTATGCGGGCGAGACGATTTCCGTGGCGGTGGGGCAGGGCTACAACGCCTTCACACTGTTGCAGCTGGCGCAAGGCACGTCCACGTTGGCCAACAACGGCCTGTACCGCCGCCCGCACCTGGTGCACGCGGTGCGCGATCCGCGCAGCGGCGTGGCCAAGCCCACCGAGTCCGCGCCCGATTACCGCATTCCTCTCAAGCAGGCCAACGTGGATGTGATCAAGAACGCCATGGCGGACGTGGTGCGGGCCGGCACGGCGCGGCGCGCGTTCGCCAACACGCCTTACCAGGCGGCCGGCAAGACCGGCACCGCGCAAGTGTTCAGCCTGCGCGGCGGCCATTACCGCGCCAGCGCCATCGACGAACGCCTGCGCGACCACGCGCTGTTCATGGGTTTTGCGCCGCTTGAGCACCCCCGCATCGCGGTGGCGCTGATCGTCGAGAACGCCGGTTGGGGCGCCAGCGTCGCCGCGCCGGTCGCCCGCAAGGTGTTCGACTATTGGCTGGCCAAGGATCGCCAGGACAAGATCGTGCGGCCCGATCGCGCGGACCCCTTGGCCTCGGTCGAGGAAATCGCTTCCGACGTGGTGCGCCGATAATGAAACGCCTGGGCCTTATCCTGCTACGCGTGTTCACGGCCTTCGATTGGCCGCTGTTGGCGATCCTGCTGATGTTCGCCGCGCTCGGCATGACGGTGATGCATTCGGCGGTGGGCGGCACCGACTGGCGCTTCGCCGAACAGTCGCGCAATTTCATCATCGCCTTTTTCGCGATGTGGGTCATGGCGCTGATTCCGCCGAAGTGGCTGATGAAGCTGGCCTTGCCCTTCTATGTGGTGGGCGTGGTGCTGCTGCTGGGCGTGGAGTTCTTCGGCGAAACCAGCAAGGGCGCGACCCGCTGGCTGAACCTGGGCGTGACCCGCATCCAGCCTTCCGAGATGATGAAGATCGGCGTGCCCATGATGCTGGCCTGGTACTTCCAGCGCCACGAGGGCGCGGTCCGCATCCGCGACTTCCTGGCCGCCGCCGCCATGCTGGCCGCGCCTTTCGGCCTGATCGTGCTGCAGCCCGACCTGGGTACGGCGCTGCTGGTGTTCGGCGCCGGTTTCTTCGTGATCTACTTCGCGGGCCTGTCGTTCAAGCTGCTGGTGCCAGTGATGCTGGCCGGCATCATCGCCATCGGCACGCTGGTCTACTACGAGGACCAGCTCTGCGAGCCCGAGGTGGACTGGGTGGTGCTGCACGACTACCAGAAGCATCGCGTGTGCACGCTGCTCAATCCCAGCTCCGATCCGCTGGGCAAGGGCTTCCATACGATCCAGTCGATGATCGCGGTGGGCTCGGGCGGGGTCTACGGCAAGGGCTACATGAAGGGCACGCAGACGCACCTGGATTTCATCCCGGAGCGCACTACCGACTTCATCTTCGCCGTGTACGCCGAGGAATTCGGACTGTACGGCGGGATTGCGATCCTGGTGCTGTACGGCTTGATGATGGCGCGCGGGCTGACGATCGCGTCGCGGGCGTCGTCGCAGTTCGGCAGGCTGCTTGTCGGAGCGCTGACGATGATGCTGTTCATCTATGTATTCGTGAACGTGGGGATGGTGACGGGGATTCTGCCGGTGGTGGGGGTGCCGTTGCCGTTCATGAGCTATGGGGGGACGGCTTTGTTCACCATGGGGATTGCGTTTGGGATCATGATGAGTATTAGTCGGCATCGGTCGGTTAAGACCTGATCTTGAGCATTTTTTGGACTTTCTTGGGGCGGTCTCGACCGTCTTCGTAGGCCGCCCGTCGTCGCGTGCGCCATGGCGGCGAGCGCCCACGATTGCGGTCCGGAGCCTACGCTCCGGACTGCCCCATCCTCATCCTCGTCCAGGCCTTCGGCCTTCCCTTCGGATTCCGTCGGGCGCATCGAGGTTGCTCGCCGCCATGGCGCCCGCGCCGACGGGCTACGTACGTCTTGGTTCGCTGCGCTGCTAGATCCGTGGTTGGTGGCGAGTCTTGCGTCGCCCGTTGCCTAAGGCCGCGCGGGCGGCCGTAGGCAACATACGTGGTCGTGGGCGTCGTGGCGATGGTCGCTTGCGCGATGACGGAGGGTGGTTTTCTAGCGGCCCCGCATCATTGGGGGGGGGGCGGTGATGGGTGGCGCGCGGCAGGCAGCGGTCTGCGCTTGAAGACTTTCTCGCGCGCGCCACCCATCCGGCACCGTGGCTTAGCGTCGGTGATGATTACTTGGCTTGGCGACGTTCAGTGATGGATCACCGCCTTCCGAGGCGGTCAATGATCAACGGCCTGGTGACGTTCAGTCATGAGCCGCCGCCCTCGAGGCGTTAAATACTGACCAGTGCCTCATGCACGCGCAGCGCCATCCTCAACCGCAAGACACCGAGGAAGCCTCGGAAGGCCGCCCGCGCGGCCGGCCGGAGGCGAGCCCCGCAAGATCCACTGCCATACCCCACTCGTTGCCAGAACGCCAAGCACACCGCCCGCCCCAGCTGACGCCGAATTGCAGCTGAACGAGCCCGTCGCGGCGGCGGCCCGCCATGCGCGGGGCGTCGATAAGCCCGACGGAATCCGTAGGGAAGGCCGAAGGCCTGGACGAGGATGAGGATGGGGCAGTCCGGAGCGAAGGCTCCGGACCGCAATCGTTGCCCCGCGCATGGCGGGCCGCCGACGCGACGGGCGTCTTAAGAACCAACGACGCCTGCAAGCAAGCGCTACCCGCAAGAACAGCCTGCAACCTCAAGCAGGCAACGCCTCAGGCACCCCAAGGTCGACGGCCAGCTTGGTCAAGCCATCCCAGATTCGGCTGTCGAACGTCAACGCATCCTCGTTCAACGCCCGATTGCGGGCTTCATACTCGCCCGGGTACTGCACGGCCTCGACGCCCGGTTGCGGCTTGCAGGCGTGCAGGTAGTCGATGAACGCGCCCACCTCCATCGACCGCCAGTCCGTATTGAAATCCACCTGCGGGTCCAACAGCAGCGCGAACATATTGTTCGTCGCCACCCCGTTGCGCGGATGCTCGGGCTGGATCGTGCCGCCGCCCGACAGCACGCCGGCCAGCAGCTCGGCCACCAGGCCCAGCGCGTAGCCCTTGTGGCCGCCGAATGGCAGCAGGGCGCCCGGCGGGTCGGTGAACAGCGCATTGGGATCGGTGGTCGGGTTGCCCTGGGCATCGATCAGCGATCCCGCAGGCGCTTCCTCGCCCTTGGCCGCCAGCACCCGCGCCTTGTTGACGGCGATGGAACTGGTGGCCATGTCCACGATGAACGGCGGACGGCCGCCAGGCAGCGGGCCGGCGAAGCACAGCGGGTTGGTGGTCAGGCAAGCCTGCGCGCCACCGAAAGGCGCTACGGTCGGCGAGCGGTTGATCACGTTGGTGAAGGCCAGCAGGATCAGGCCCTTGGCCGCCACCATTTCGCCGTAGTGGCCCATGCGGCCCAGGTGGTGGCTGTGGCGCAGGGTCAGGATGCACTGGCCGTGTTCCTGCGTGCGCTCGATGGCCTTCTCGATGACGACCTTGCCGACATATTGGCCCAGCCCGTGGTGGCCATCGTAGGCCAGCATCGCGCCGCGGTCGTTGACCAGTTCGGGCCGGCCGTCGGCCTGGGCCAGGCCTTCGGACAGCACGCGCCGGTAGTTGGTCAGGATGGACAGGCCGTGGCTGGTGTAGCCCACTCGGTCGGACTCGACCAGGTGCTCGGCCACGTCGCGCGCGATGTCCTCGGGCACGCCTTGGGCCATCAGCACGCGGCGGCCGTATTCATTGGCTTGGGCGATCGAAATCTTCATGATGCGGCCTCCTTACAGCCAGCCCAGCCAGCGCCAGTAGGTCATGCCCATCAGCAGCATCAGCAGGTAGCCGACGATGGTGACGATGATGCCAACCTTGGCGAACTGCTTGGCGTTGAAGGTTTCCGTACCCAGGCACACCATGTTCTGCGGCGCGTTGATGGGCAGGATGAAGCCGTAGCTGACCACGAAGCCCAGCAGCATCGTCATGCCCAGGCGGCTGAAGTCGCCCGGCAGCGTGGCCAGCACCGAGATCAGGATCGGCAGCATGGCCGAGGTCAGCGCGGTGGCGCTGGCAAAACCCAGGTGGATGACGATGAGGAAGGCAGCCAGGATCGCGAAGATGGCCAGCGGTCCCAGGTGGTCCAGGCCGGTGTGCGCCACCACCTGGTTGCCCAGCCATTGGCCGGCCTGGGTCGTCAGCAGGGCGGTGCCCAGGCTGATGCCGACGCCGAACACGATCACGGTGCCCCATGGGATGCGCGATTGCACGTCTTTCCAGGTCATCACGCCAAAGCGCGGCAGCAGCAGCAGGACCAGGCCGAAGTAGGTGGTGGAGGTGGTATCGAACTTGTGCAGCTTGCCTTCAGTCGACCAGAACAGCAGCAGCATGAGCGACACGGCCATCAGGCGCTTTTGCGCGCCGGTCATGGGACCCAGTTCAAGCAGCGACTTCTCGACGGCTTCCTTGCCTCCCGCGATGCTGTCGCTTTCCGGCGGCAGCAGCTTGAGCACGACGAAGATCAGCACGGCCGACATGATCAGCGACCAGGGCGCGCCGGCGATCAGCCAGTCCGACCACGCCACGCGTTCGCCCAGCATCTTTTCCATGAAGCCGACGGTTAGCAGGTTCTGCGCGGCGGCGGTCTGGATGCCGACGTTCCAGATGCTGGTGGCTTGGGCCACGATGATCATGATGCCGGCGGCGATGTTGGAGCGCTTGTCCACGCCGAAGGCCGCGATGACGCCCATCATGATGGGCACCACGGCCGCGCTGCGCGCGGTGGCGCTGGGCACGACCAGGCTCAGCACGATGGTCACGGCGATACATCCGATCAGGATGCGGCGCGTGCTGGTGCCCACCCTGGCCAGGGTCACCAGCGCGATGCGCCGGTCCAGCCCGGTGAAGGTCATGGCCGCGGCAATGAACAAGGCGCCGGTGACCAGCGCCAGCGCCGAGTTCGAGAAGCCTGCCAGCGCCATGCTGATCGCGGCCGAGGTGCCATAGATGACTTGCGGGTCTTTGATTGTCGGAGCCGTGCCCAGCAGGAAGGCCATCAGCGTCGTGATCATGATCGCGCTGGCTTCGTAGGACACGGCTTCGGTAATCCAGACCACCACTGCGAATGCCAGGATGGCGAGCATCCGGTGGCCCGCGACAGGCAAGTCGGCGGGTAGCGGCATCATCAGCACGCCGATCATCACGAGGACGCCGGCGATGAGTCCGATTGGAATTTTGGTTTTCTTTGGGGCTTGCGAGGCAGGGACGGCGGCTTGCGCGGTCATATCCATCTCCGGTTGAGGTCAAACTGCCGACACACCGCCCCGCGAGCAACGGGATAGGTCAAATCGGTGTGTCGACGCTACAGCATGATCGTGACGGCATTGCGGAAAACCCGTATTGATACAGATCAAGCCTGTGGAGATTTGGGCTTGTGGAAAACCTCTGACGGGCATTATGCTCGTCGCCCCGCGCCGCGGGCAAGCGAAGATTGTTGCGTAGAACAACGCTAATCGGCGATGAAGCAGGCAAACAGGGGATCAATTAGATCGTGCCACGATGCTAATCGGCACTGTGGCCGGATGACCCGGCCGGCTGCTCAACCCAGTGCCAGCCGCAGCTGTTCATCCAGATGCAGGGTGGGCGCGACGCGCCAGCCGCTCTGCGCATAACGCAGCCAGCGGCCCAGCACCAGGTGCGTCAGCAGGCTGGCATGCGCCGCCACATTCGCCTGCGGCGGCAGGCCGCCATCGGTGACGGCGATGCGCAGCGACTGCTTCAACGACGCCTCGATGCGGTCGTTGATGTGGTTGATGCGTTCCTGCAGGCGGTTGTCTTCCGTGACCAGCGCGTCGCCGGTCAGCACGCGCGTCATGCCCTTGTTGCGTTCCGAGAAGGTCAGCAGCATGGAGACGGTCTGGTGCGCCTGGGTCAGGCCATGGGGTTCGGCGATGGCGATCTGGTTCACCAGCGTGAAGATGCTGGTTTCGATGAATTCGATCAGCCCTTCGAACATCTGCGCCTTGCTGGCGAAGTGCCGGTACAGCGCGGCTTCAGAGACTTCCAGGCGCGCGGCAAGCGCGGCCGTGGTGATGCGGGAGGCGTGCGGCTGCTCCAGCATCTCGGCCAGGGTTTGCAGAATCTGGGTCTTGCGCTCGCCGGGTTTGCTCGCCATGGAGGGGTCTGCTCTTGCGCAGGCTTGACGGTGAAGGGGGGAGGAGCGCGCCGTTATCCCCGCAAGGGGCGTCGGCGTAACAGCAAATCACTGACGGAGTTTACCCGCAAGTCGACGTAGGCCGGCCGTTGCGAACGGCCGCGGGCGAACGGCGTCCCGGGGTGATACACGTGCACGGTGCGCAGACCGGCCTGGCGCGCGCCGCGCAGATTGGCCAGCGTGTCTTCCACCAGGACCGCGTTGCGCGCCTGCACGCCTTCGCGGGCCAGCACATGGCGCAGCAGCGCGGGCGACGGCTTGGGCCGGAATTCGCCATGCAGACGCATGTGCTCGATGGCCCACAGGCTGTCGAACTGCCGCAGGATGCCCAGCCGCGCGAGCACCGCGCGGGCGTAGTGCAGCGGCGCGTTGGTCAGCAGCACCTTGCGGCCCGGCAACCGGCTCAGCTTGTAGGCGAGCGCTTTTTCCGAGCGCACCAGCGGGCCGACGTCGAAGTCGTGGCTGCGATGCAGGAATTCGTGGGGATCCACGCCATGATGCCGGACCATGCCTATCATGGTGGCGCCGTAGCGCTTCCAGTACAGCGAGCGCATGCGGTTGGCGGTATCGATGTCGACGTTCAGCGCCTCGGCCACGGCCATGGTCATGCCCTGGTCGATCTTGGGGAAGATGGCGTGCGAGGTATCGTGGAGCGTATTGTCCAGGTCGAACAGCCACAGGCGTTCGGAAACGCCCGTGGCGGTGCGGCGGGACCGGCGCATGCGCAGCGCCGGCCGCAGCAGGTAACGCTGTGCCCGCATCAGTGCGAGCTGATCATCGTGCCCACGCCCTGGTCGGTCAGGATTTCCAGCAGCAGGCAGTGCGGCACGCGGCCGTCGACGATGTGCACCGAGTTCACGCCGTTCTTGGCGGCGTCCAGCGCGGACGAGATCTTGGGCAGCATGCCGCCGGAGATCGTGCCGTCGGCGAACAGTTCGTCGATGGTCTGGGCCGACAGGCTGCGCAAGAGCTTGCCGCCCTTGTCCAGCACGCCCGGAGTGTTGGTCAGCATCAGCAGCTTTTCGGCGCCCAGCACTTCCGCCATCTTGCCGGCGACGACGTCGGCATTGATGTTGTAGGCCGTGCCGTCTTCGCCATAGCCGATGGGCGAGATGACGGGGATGAACTGGTCGTCCTGCAGCGCCTTGACCACGGCCGGCTCCACCATGGTGATGTCGCCCACGAAACCGATGTCGATGGGCTCGGACGGATTGTCCTTGTTGGCCATCAGCTTCTTCTGGGCCTGGATCAGTCCGCCGTCCTTGCCGGTCAGGCCCACGGCCTTGCCGCCGACCTCATTGATCATCATGACGATGTCCTGCTGGACCTGGCCGCCCAGCACCCATTCGACCACTTCCATGGTCTCGGCGTCGGTGACGCGCATGCCCTGGATGAAGGTGCCCTGTTTGCCGATGCGGCGCAGCGCGTCGTCGATCTGCGGACCGCCGCCGTGCACCACCACCGGGTTCAGACCCACCAGCTTCAGCAGCACGACATCGTGCGCGAAGCTGCGCTGCAGACGCTCTTCCGTCATGGCGTTGCCGCCGTACTTGACCACGATGGTCTTGCCGTGAAATCGTCGGATATACGGCAGTGCTTCAGACAGCACAGCGGCTTTGACAGCAGGAGACGAAACGGCAGCAGGGTCGGGGGTGTCGGTCATGGCAGCTAAGTCGGCAAATATACGTATGAGTGGTTAGAAAAAATGCCTGCACAAAAACGCGTTCGGGACGCGGTAGCGCAAGCATACGACGGATTGTAGTACCCCCAGGTTTCTTATGCTTTAAACCCATGTTCATATGCCCGACAAATAACCGGCATTCAGGTAAATTGGGGGCGATTTCGCAACGGCGCGCCCCGCAAAAGGGGGCAGGGCCACACCGGCAGGGGCATCAGCCCCCGATTTTTTACCCATAAAAGAGGCAACACATGCGTTTGAACTTTGTCCGGTCCGCCCTGGCGGCGTCGGTCTTCCTGGTGGCGGCGAACGCCGCCCATGCCGAAAAAATCGTGGTGGGCGCGACCCAGGTCCCCCATGCCGAGATCCTGGAAGTGGTGAAGCCGCAGCTGGCCAAGGAAGGCGTGGAGCTCGACATCAAGGTGTTCAGCGATTACGTGCAGCCCAACCTGCAGCTGGCGGACAAGCAGCTGGACGCCAACTTCTTCCAGCACAAGCCCTACCTGGATTCCTTCAACAAGGACCGCAAGGCCACGCTGGTGCCGGTGGCGCTGGTGCACGTCGAGCCGTTCGGCGGCTATTCCAAGAAGATCAAGAGCCTGTCCGAACTCAAGGACGGCGCCACGGTCGCAATCCCGAACGATCCCTCCAACGGCGGCCGCGCCCTGGTGCTGCTGCAGAAGCAGGGCGTGATCAAGCTGAAGGACCCGTCCAACATCCTGGCGACGGCCGCGGACGTGGTCGAGAATCCCAAGAAGCTGAAGTTCCGCGAACTGGAAGCCGCCATGCTGCCGCGCTCGCTCGATGACGTGGACCTGGCGCTGATCAACACCAACTACGCGCTGGAAGCGGGCCTGGTCCCGACCAAGGACGCCCTGTTCATCGAAGGCTCGGATTCGCCCTACGCCAACATCCTGGTGACCCGTTCGGACAACAAGGACGCGCCGGGCATCAAGAAGCTGGTCCAGGCCCTGCACACGCCCGAGGTGAAGAAGTTCATCCAGGACAAGTACAAGGGCGCCGTGGTTCCGGCATTCTGAGCCCGACCCGCCTGGCCTGATCTGGAAGCCGCCCGTAGCCCGGGCGGCTTTTCTTTTGGTGCGCGCAGGGCTGCCTGCCCGGCCCGCAAGGCGAAAAAAAACCGCCCGGTCAGGGGCGGTCTGGCGCGGATGCCGCGTGGCGGGGCTCAGCCTGCCGCCAGGGCCTTTTCCACGGTGGCGTGGAATTCCGCCACGTCGTATTCGCCCAGGTAGCGCTTGATGATGCGGCCCTGCTTATCGATCAGGAAGGCCGTGGGCGTCAGGCGGATGTCGCCGAAGGCGCGGGCGATGTCGCCCTTGGTGTCCAGGGCCACCGGGAACGGCAGCTTGCGCGTGTCGGCGAAGTTCAGCACGAAGTTGGGCGGGTCGTAGTTCATGGCGACCGCGATCGCCTCGTAGCCCTTGGACGCGTACTCGTTGTAGGCCGAGATGGTTTCCGGCATCTGCTTCACACAGGTTACGCAGCTGGTGGCCCAGAATTTGACCAGCACCACCTTGCCGCGCAGGTCCTGCATCGAGAAGGTCTTGCCTTCCAGCGTGGTGAAGGTGACGTCGGGCGCGGTCTGGGCGGGGCGCATGACGAACCAGGCGCCGATGCCGACCGCCACCAGGACGGCCAGTGCGATGATGGCTTTCTTCATTTGATGGGCATGGCCTCTACGCCGCTGCTGGTGCCGGCCGCGTTGTCGCTGGGTGCGCCGGCGCCGCTTTCGATGGGCGCTTTGGTTTCCGTGGAAGTGTTGGACTTGGAACCGGTGTTCGACAGCCGGATGGCTTCCTCGCGGCTGATCGTCTCGAACAGTTTAACCACCTTGGCCACGCCGCCGACGTCGGCGGTGGCGTTGGCGGCGTACTCGCCTTCGGTCTGCGTCAGCTTGCCCATCAGGTAGACGACACTGTGGTCGGTCGTGACCGCGATGGTGCCCGAGGGCACGTACTTGGTGTTGAGCAGGGCGGTCTTGACCTTGGAAGTCAGCCAGGTGTCGTTGGAGCGCGTACCGAACGAGGCGATGGGACCCACGTTCAGCTGGTTGATGACCTGTTTGACGTTTTCCACGCCCTGGGCGATGGCGGTGGCCTGGTTCTTGGCCTCCTCGGTGGGCACGTCGCCGGTCAGCAGCAGGTGGCCGCCGTAGGCCATGGCATTGACGCGCGCGGTGTCGCCCAGCTTCTGCGAGATCTGGCTTTGCGCCTTGAACGCCATGTTCTGGTCTTCGAGCTGGACGCCGGAGGTGCGGCGGTCCGTCACGACGACCGCGGTGGTGGCGGCCGCGCCGCCCACGATCAGGGGCGCGCAGGCCGTCAGCGAGAGCGCGGCGGTGGATAGCGCCGCGGCGAGCATCAAGGGGCGGGCTGCGGTACGGACGTCAGAAATCATTCGGTGTCTCCAAGCAGAAGAGCGTCAATGCCGTCGCACAGCGCGTGCAGCAGCAGAATATGGACTTCCTGGATGCGCATCGTGCGATCGCTGGGAACACATAGATGGACGTCCATCGGCGTAATGAGTTCCCCCATGACGCCGCCGCCCTTGCCGGTCAGGGCAAGCACGTGCATTTCGCGGGCGCTGGCGGCTTCCATGGCGCGCACCACGTTGGGGGAATTGCCGCTGGTGGATATGGCCACCAGCACGTCGCCGGCCTGGCCGAAGGCGTTGACCTGGCGTTCATAGATCTCGTCGAAACCGTAGTCGTTGCCGACTGCGGTGAGGATCGAGGTGTCGGTATTGAGCGCGATGCCGGCCAGCGGCAGGCGTTCGCGTTCAAAGCGGCCCACCAGTTCGGCGATGAAATGCTGCGCATCGGCGGCAGAGCCGCCATTGCCGCAAGCCAGAATCTTGCCGTTGTTTGCCAGGGCGCCGAACAGCACGTCCACCGCCACTGCCAGCGGCTCGGCCAGGACGTTCATACTTTGTTCGCACGCAGCCATGGCGTCGCGAAAGTGCGACGTCATACGAGAGGTCATATCCATGGGCGCGATTATCTCACGGGGCCGGGGCGCGGTTCTGTCCAGGCGTAACGACTATCAGGCAGGCCGTTACCGGGGCGGCGGGCCTCAGGTTTGCCAGAATGCGCCGCGCAGCCATTGGGGATCGCCGGCTTCGAACACGACTGCGTCGAAGCGCGCGGCGGGCGGCCTGCCGTGCCAGTGGCGCCGGGCCAGCTCGGGCAGCCAGAAGGCCGCGGCGCGGGCCAGCCGGGCCTGCTTGTCCGGGCCGATGCTGGCCGCGGCGCCGCCAAAGCGGCTCGGGCCGCGGGAGCGGACCTCGACGAACACCAGGATGTCGCCGTCGCGCATGGCCAGGTCGATTTCGCCGGTGCGGGTCTGCAGATTGCGCGCCAGCAGGACCAGGCCGCGCGACTGCAGCAGGCGCAGGGCGGCGTCCTCGTGGTGGTCGCCTTTGCGTTGGGCGGGCGAGCGGCGCGGGGGCGGACGATCAGCGGGCGCTGCGCGTGCGGATCGGCGCCGGCGCCTGGCGGCGCGGCGGCGGGCCGCCAGGGCCAGTTCGCAGGCCAGTCGCAAGGTGTCATCCGTCATGAACGCTCCAGAGGTGGCGGGGCATAGGCGGCTACACTGACATGGTTTCCCGTGTCAGTAGGCTGCAATGAATCAAAATGTCTCACCTCCCCCTGCCGGAGATGCCTGGTCCCGCGTCGCTGAACGCGTGGCGGGGCAGCATTGGCCCGCTGCGACGCTGTATGTCGTGGCCACGCCGATCGGCAACCTGGGCGACCTGGGGCTGCGCGCCTGGCACGCCTTGCAGCGGGCCGACGTGATCGCGGCGGAAGACACGCGCGCCAGCCGCGCCCTGCTGGATGCCTGGGGCGTCGGCACGCCGCTCATGGCAGCCCACCGCCACAACGAAGCCGCCGCGGCGCAAACGATCTGTGAACGCCTGGCGCAGGGCCAGCGCGTGGCGCTGGTGTCCGATGCGGGCGCGCCCGCCGTCAGCGATCCTGGCGCGCGCATCGTGCGTGCGGTGCGCGAGGCCGGCTTCGGCGTGGTGCCGGTGCCGGGACCCAGCGCGGTCATCGCCGCGCTGATGGGCAGCGGCGTCACCACTGACGAAAATCCCGGCTATGCCTTCGCGGGCTTTCCGCCGCCCAAGGCGGTGGCGCGCCAGCGCTGGCTGCGTACCTGGTGCGCCTTGCCCGCGCCTGTCGTCATGTTTGAATCGCCGCACCGGCTTGCGGCCACGCTGGCCGACTTGCTGGAAGTGTGCGGTCCGGACCGCCTGCTGACCGTGGCGCGCGAACTGACCAAGCGCTTTGAAGAGATCGCTACATTTCCGATGGGCGAGGGCGCGGCCTGGCTGGCCGCGAACGCTCACCGCGAGCAAGGCGAATTCGTGCTGATCGCGCACGCCCCTGCCGAGCATGAGGTGGACGAAGATGCCGACCCGCGCGCCGATGCGCTGCTGGACGCCTTGCTGGAGTCGTTGTCGCTGCGCGACGCGGCGCGCGTGGCGGCCAAGGTTTCCGGACTGCCGCGGGACGTGCTGTACAACCGGGCCCTGGCCCGCAAGAAATCGGCGGAGTAAGACATGGTGTATTCCACAATCGTGTCCAACAAGCCCGCGGATCCCGACGAACGCCTGGTCTACCGCGATATCCCCACGCCGCTGGGCGACATGCGCCTGGTCGCCAGCCCCAAGGGTCTGCGCGGCGCCTGGTTCACCGACCAGGAACTGCTGCCTGCGGCAGATGGCTGGATCCTTACGGACTCCGATCCCATCCTGGAACAGGCGCGCCGCGAACTGGACGAATGGTTCGCTGGCCAGCGCCGCGTCTTCGATGTGGCGCTGGATCCCGTGGGCACCACCTTTCAGCACCAGGTCTGGCATGCCTTGTGCGACCTGGAGTTCGGCGTGCTGACGAGCTACGGCGATCTGGCCCGCACCGTGGGACGGCCCAAGGGCGCCCAGGCGGTCGGCGGGGCGGTCGGACGCAATCCGATCAGCATCATCATCCCGTGCCACCGGATCATCGGCGCGGACACCTCGCTGACCGGCTTCGGTGGCGGGCTGCCGCGCAAGCAGGCCTTGCTGGCGCACGAAGGCAATTTCTACCGCAGCCGCAGCGCAAGCGCACGCCGGGTTTGCGACGGGCAGGCCGAACTGCCCTGGTAGGCGGGCAGGCCTGGCCTGAGAGCCGGGCTTGTTGCGCTTATTGCCGCTTATTGCGTCAGGGCCGGGCTTACTGCGAGGCGATGCTGGGCAGGATGCCGATGCGGTCCGAGACCAGCGGCACGGCGTTCAAGGCGCTCTGGCGGTCGGGGTAGGGGCCGATCTTGACCCGATAGAGATTATTCGACTGTTCGACCGACGCGGGCGGCGCGCCTTCGGCGCCCAGCTGCGTGTTGATGCGGCTGACCAGCGACTGCGCGTTGGCCGACTGGCTGAACGCGCCCACCTGCAGATAGACGCTGCCGATGCCGCCCGCCGCCGGCTGGCGCACCGGCGCCGAGCCGGGCGCGGGCCCAGGCAGGGGTTCGGCCGCAAGTGCCACCGGCACGGCGGCGACCGGCGCCAACACGGGCGAGGAGCCCGTTGCCGACGAAGGTTCAGGCGCGGCCGTGGCGGGCGCGCCCTGCGAGGCCAGCCGCCGGATCTCGTCCTGCGGTATGGCTTCCACGATCACCTGGCCGCTGCCGGGACCGATGATGCCCAGCTTGTGCGCGGCGACATAGGACAGGTCCATGATGCGGTCGCTGTGGAACGGGCCGCGGTCGTTCACCCGCACGATGATGGTCTTGCCGTTGACCATGCTGGTGACGCGGGCGTAGCTGGGCAGCGGCAGCGTGGTGTGGGCGGCCGTCATGGCGTACATGTCGTAGGACTCGCCGATGGACGTGGAATTGCCGTGGAACTTCTTGCCGTACCACGAGGCGGTGCCGCGCTTCTTGTACGGCTGCCCGCTGGTGTCCGGCACATAGCGCTGGCCGAACACCACATACGGCCGGTTCGCGCCGCTGGCGTAGGGTTCGATCCTGGGCACCGCGTCGGGTATCTGGTCCAGGTTCGAGGGCGGATTCGCGTCCGGCCCGTCGTCCTTGTAGTAACCGCCGCCCTTCTTGCGTCCGCCGGTGGAGGAGCAGCCCGCCACGGCAATGGCCAGCAGCAGCATCATGAACAGGCGGGTCGGGCGGGACAGGGTCATGCGGATTCGTCAGGCAGTTGGGTGCGATGGCGCACCAGCAGCGGGTCGTGGTCGGCAAAGCGCAGCGCCAGTTGTTCGACCACATACACCGAACGGTGCTGGCCGCCGGTGCAGCCGATGGCAACCGTGAGGTAATTGCGGGTGTCTTGCGTGTACTGCGGCAGCCAGCGGTTCAGGAAGCCGGCGATGTCGTCGATCATCTGCCCGACCAGGTCGAAGCCTGCCAGCCACGCAGCCACGGGCTCGTCGCGGCCGGTCAGCGGCCGCAGGTCGCGGTCGTAGTAGGGATTGGGCAGGCAGCGCACGTCGAACACCAGGTCCGCGTCTCGCGGCACGCCGCGCTTGTAGGCGAAGGACTCGAAGGTCAGCACCAGCGGCGCGCGGTCGGCCTTGATCAGGTCGCGGATCCACACGCGCAACTGGCCCGGCGTCAGGTCCGAGGTGTCGATGACGTGTTCCTGTTCGCGCAGCGGCGCGAGCAGTTCGCGTTCCAGCGCGATGCACTCGGTCAGCGACGGAGTCGTGCCTCCGCGCTGCAGACGGTCGGTCAGCGGATGGCGGCGGCGGGATTCGGAATAGCGCTGCACCAGCGTCGCGGTGCTGGCGTCGAGGAAGACCACGCGCAGGCTGGTGCCCATGGCGCGCAGCGCGGTCACCACATCGGGCAGTTCGGCCAGTTCGCCCGGCGAGCGCACGTCGATAGCGACTGCGACGCGCTCCATGCCGTCGTCCCGGGCGTTGGCAATGAACTCGGTCAGGAACCGTACAGGCAGGTTGTCGACGCAGGTGTAGCTGGCGTCCTCGAGCATGCGCAGGGCGACGGACTTGCCTGAGCCTGAGATGCCGGTGACGAGGACGACTTTCAACATGGACATGATTGTGGCACGCTTTTCGAGGACGATGCCGGCGGGATGACATCTGATATGGCCGTAAACTGCCAATCTGCGCCTGTACCGGTTTGGCTCCCGTAGCGTAAGCTTGGGGCCGGATACTCGACAGATTCACATACGCGCCCCGCCGTCATGCGTTTCGGGGGAATGGAATTCGACCTAGATGTTAGCCTTCATTTCCTTTCGTAGTGTTTCACTGCCGCGTTTTTGGGCAATTTCCCTGCTAGGGGCCGCTGCCGTCTTCATGACGGCGCCCGCTCAGGCCCAACCCGCACCGCAGGAGAGCCTGCGTCCGGACACCATGGACGCCCGCGTCGCCGCCTGTACGGTCTGTCATGGCGCGCAGGGTCGGGCCGGCGCCGATGGCTACTATCCGCGCCTGGCCGGCAAGCCCCAGGAATACCTGTACCACCAGCTGCTCAACTTCCGTGATGACCGGCGCCAGTACCGGCCCATGACGCACCTGCTGACCGGACTGCCTGACGATTACCTGCGCGAGATGGCCGCGTATTTCTCCACCCAGCACGTGCCGTATCCGGCGCCGACGCGCGCCGAGGTCTCCGCCGCCACGCTGGAAGCCGGGCGCAAGCTCGCCTTGAACGGTGACGCCGCGCGCGGCCTGCCCGCCTGTGCCGCCTGTCATGGCGCCGCCTTGGGCGGCGTGCTGCCTGCCATCCCTGGGCTGCTGGGCTTGCCGCGCGACTACATCGGCTCGCAGATCGGCAGCTGGAAGAACGGCCTGCGCCGCGCGGCCGCGCCTGACTGCATGGCCGACATCTCCAACAAACTCACTCCCGAGGATATAGGCGCGCTGGCCGCGTGGCTGTCCTCGCAGCCCGTGGTGGAACCCTACGCGCCTGAAGCCGCGGGTTCGATACGCCTGCCCGCGGAATGCGGCAGTCAGGCGCAACGGTAAGGGAGAGGCCGGATGTCGCTCATGAAGAAAGTCCTGTCGGTCCTGGTGCTGCTCGCGGTTGTCGCGGTGGGCGGCCTCTATTGGATGGGCACGCGCGACGACGCCAGCACCGGCCCCGCCGCGGCCGCGGACGACGCCGCGACGCTGGTCGAACGTGGCCGCTATCTGGCCTTGGCGGGCAATTGCATGGCCTGCCACACCAGCCGGGGCGGCAAGGCGCTGGCGGGCGGCACGCCCATCCCCACGCCGTTCGGCACGGTGTACGGCCCGAATATCACGCCCGACGAGAAGACCGGCATAGGCGCGTGGAGCGCCGACGATTTCTGGCAGGCCTTGCACAACGGCAAGTCGCGCGACGGCACGCTGCTGTATCCCGCCTTCCCCTACACGGAATACACGCGCGTGACGCGCGCCGATTCCGACGCGTTGTACGCCTATCTGCGCACCGTGGCGCCCGTGAACCAGCCCAGCCGGCCGGCCGAGATGGAGTTCCCCTACGACCAGCGGGCGCTGCTGGCCGGCTGGCGCGCGCTGTACTTCAAGCCGGGCGTGCAGGAAGCCGATGCGGGCCAGTCGGTGCAATGGAACCGTGGCCGTTACCTGGTGGAAGGACTGGGGCATTGCGCCGCCTGCCATACGCCGCGCAACAGCCTGGGCGGGTTGCGTTCGGCCGAGCCACTGGCCGGCGGCGTGATTCCGGTACTGGACTGGTACGCGCCGCCGTTGACCAACGATATGGAGACGGGCATGGGCCGCTGGTCGGCCGAGGACATCGCCGCCCTGTTGAAGACCGGTGTTTCAAAGCACTCCAGCGCCAGCGGCCCCATGGCCGAAGTGGTGTTGGGCAGCACCCAGCACCTGACCGACGCCGACGCGCTGGCCATCGGCGTCTACATCAAGTCCCTGCCGGCCACGCCGGCCTCGACGGAGCGCGCGCGTCCAGCGGTCGGGCCGGCGGCCATGGAGCTGGGCGGCAAGATATACCGCCAGCAATGCGCGCAATGCCACCAGCCGGGGGGCGAGGGCAGCGGCACGGCCTGGCCCGCGCTGGCCGGCAACCCGACCGTCACCGCGCCGTCGCCCGTCAACGCCATACGCATGGTGCTGGACGGCGGCTACGCTCCGGCCACGGCGGCGAACCCGCGGCCGCATGGCATGCCGCCCTTTGGGCAACTGCTCAACGACAGCGATATCGCCATGCTGGTGACGTACATCCGCAATAGCTGGGGCAACGAGGCAGGCGGCGTGACGCCGCTGGAGGTCAAGCGGGCGCGCGCCGCGTCGACGCTGAACTAGGGCTGGTGCGCTACCAGGAGCCTTGCACAGGCTTAGCGCGCCTTCAAGGCAAGCGAGCAGGCTTCGCGCGCCAACTCGCCCAGTACGCGGATGGCGGTCTGCGCGGCCGCATCCCAGGGATGCCCATAGTTCAGGCGCAGGGCGCTGCCGAACTGCCCGCTGGCCGAAAATATGGGACCCGGCGCCACGCTGATGCCGCGTGCCAGCGCCTGCCGGTGCAGCGCCAGCGCATCGACGGCAGCCGGTAGCTCCAGCCACAGGAAGAATCCGCCTTGCGGCCGTGTCACGCGCGTGCCGGCGGGAAATTCCTGGGCGATCGCTTCGGCCATGCGCTGTTGCTGCGTCTGCAGCGTTTCGCGCAGGCGGCGCAGGTGGCGGTCGTAGCCTCCCTGTTCCAGGTACTCGGCGATCGCGCCCTGGGCGGGGCCGGACGCCGACAGCGTGGACGACAGCTTCAAGCGCTGCACGCGCTGGGTGTAGCGGCCGGCGCTGGCCCAGCCGATGCGGTAGCCCGGCGCCAGACACTTCGAAAACGATGAGCAGTGCAACACCAGCCCCTGGGTGTCATAGGCTTTGGCGGGCACGGGCCGCGCCGGACCGAAGTACAGCTCGCCATACACATCGTCTTCGATCAACGGGATGCCGTGGCGCGCGAGCAGTTGGACCAGTCGCCGCTTTCTTTCATCTGGCATCAGGCTGCCGAGAGGATTCTGGAACTGCGTCATCAGCCAGCATGCCTTGGGCGCGTGGCGCTCGATGGCGGTCTCCATCGCGTCCAGGTCGATGCCAGTGCGCGGATGGGTCGGTATTTCCAGCGCCTTCAGTCCCTGGCGTTCGAGCGCCTGCAGCGCGCCGTAGAACGTCGGCGCTTCGACCATGACCGTGTCGCCAGGTTGCGTGACTGCCTGCAGGCACAGGTTCAGCGCTTCCAGCGCACCATTGGTGATGACGATGTCGCTGGCCGGCACGTTGATGCCGCCGATCAGGTAGCGCAGCGCGATCTGGCGGCGCAGGCCCGGATTGCCCGGCGCCAGGTCTTCCACCGTGTCCAGCGGATCCTGGCGCTTGAGGTGCGCGGCCATCGCCTGGGCCAGGCGCGGCAGCGGAAACAGCAGCGGGGAAGGGAAGGCGGAGCCCAGCGGGGTCACGTCGCGGTTGCGCACCGACCCCAAGATGTCGAAGATGCGCTCGCTGATCGCGAGTTCCGTGGATTCGCCGTCGGGGTTGGAGGCGCCGGGTTCCGGGGGCAGGGAGGCGGCAGGCGCGTTGACGTAATAGCCGGAACGCGGCTGAGCCCGGATCAGGCCGCGCGCTTCCAGTAGGTAGTACGCCTGGAACACCGTCGACGGGCTCAGCCCGCGCGCCGCGCAGGCGTTCCGCACGGAGGGCAGCTTGTCGCCCGCGCGCAGCACGCCGTCGCGGATCGACTTGGCGATCTCGGCGGCCAGGTTTTCATACAGGCTCAAGGTGCCGCCGGATGCCGCGTGCTTACTTGCTGCTTTGCAGGATCGCCATGGCCTGGCGTTCCATGAATTCGCCCAGCGTGTCGATGCCGCGCAGCTTCAGTATCGTGTTGCGCACGGCAGCTTCCACCAGCACCGCCAGATTGCGGCCGGCTGCCACTTGCAGCATGACCTTGCGCACCGGCAGGCCCAGCATGTCCTGCGTGATGTCCTGCAGCGGCAGGCGCTCGAACTTGTCCTGCGCGGTGGCGCGCACCAGATGCACGATGAGCTTGAGGCGCATCTTGCGGCGCACGGAGGTCTCGCCAAAGATGGTGCGGATGTCGAGCAGGCCCAGGCCGCGCACTTCCAGCAGGTTCTGCAGCAGCTGCGGACAGTGGCCTTCGATCATGTTGGGGGCGGTACGCGAGAACTCCACGGCGTCATCGGCCACCAGGCCGTGTCCGCGCGAGATCAGTTCCAGCGCCAGTTCGCTCTTGCCCAGGCCGGATTCGCCGGTGATCAGCACGCCCAGTCCCAGCACGTCGAGGAACACGCCATGCACGGTGGTGGTGGGCGCGAGCTTCTTGCCCAGGTAGATGCGCAGCAAGTCGATCAGCTGCGCGGCCGCCACGGGCGTGGACAGGAGCGGCACCTGATGCTGGTCGCACTGGTCGATGAGGTCTTGCGGCGGGGTCAGGCCGTCGGCCAGCAGAATCGCCGGGACGCCGCCGATCAGCAGCTCATCCATGTGGTGCATGCGGCGGCGCAGGTCGAAGCGGGTGTAGTACGCCAGCTCTTCCTGTCCGAACACCTGGATGCGGGACGGGTGGATCAGGTTCAAGTGGCCGACGAGGTCCGCGGCCGACATGCCGTCGTCGGGAATCGCGCGGTCCGCGGCGCCCTGGCCGGAAATCCAGTTAAAGGGGATTTTGTCGGCGTTGTCGTCGACGAGTTCCTGCACCGTGAGCATGGCAGCGTTTCCGCGAGGAGGTCAGAGTTGGCCGGTCGTCAGCATCTTGTGGACGACAGCCGGATCGGGCTCTGTGGCCAGGGCTTCGCGCAAGGCCTTGTTCGACATGAGCTGCGCCAGTTCGGCCAGGATGTCCAGGTGCTGCTGCGTGGCCGTTTCCGGCACCAGCAAACAGAGCAGCATCGACACCGGCTGCCCGTCAGGCGCATCGAAGGTGATGGGCTGGGCCAGGCGGATGAAGGCCGCGAGGGCCTGCTCCAGGCCCTTGACCCGGCCATGCGGCACCGCCACGCCCTGTCCGAGCGCGGTGGAGCCCAGGCGTTCCCGGGCGAACAGGCTGTCGAACACGAGCGCGCGCGCCAGGCCATGGTTGTTTTCAAAGAGTAGACCGGCCTGTTCGAACGCACGTTTCTTGCTCGTTGCGAGCATATCGAGCACGACGTTGCCGGCGGGTAGGATGCGCGACAAATGATTCATCGGATCATTATATGGTTATATGATGCACTGCAATAATCGGCCTCTGGGATGCGCGCTCGGCACGCTCGCATCATGGGGCGGCAAGAGCGACAGCATAGACCGATAGCGGCGGATTGTGGGCATTCTTGCGCCTGGCGGCAGGGCGGCGCCATGGGAAACGTCGGAAATCGGGGGAAAACGGAATCGCCGGCGGAACCGGGAATGGGGGACAAAGAAGGAGAAGGCTACGGGAGGGCAGTTTGCCGATGCCCCGGCTGGACGTTGCGTCTAGCGGGACACCGGGACTTAGGCAGGATTTCTAGAATCGCTGTTTAGCTAATCTCGCGGTGCGAGTGGTCATGAAGCGCGTTACTGCTGGGGTGGCGTGAGATTCGCCGCTTGCCGCTTCACGGACTCCGCCGTGTGACTTCGTACCTTGTCCTTGTGCTTGATGACCTGACGGTCGACTTTGTCAGCAAGAAGGTCTATGGCTGCATAGAGGTTTTCATCGGTTGCTTCACAATGAATGTCCTTACCGCTTAGACGCATGGTGATTTCGGCTCTATGCCGCAGGGGCTCTACCGAGAGCATGACCTGGGTATCGATGACGTGATCGAAATGCCGCAGCACTCGCGCCAGTTTGTTCATGACATATTCCCGGATGGCCGGGGTGACGTCGAGGTGACGACCGCAGATGCTCAGGTTCATAGTGTGCTCTCCTTCTAAAAGAGGAAAAAAGGGTGCGCGAAAAGCGCGGCTGATTCGTTAGGCGTTCTCCTTGATTGAGCGGGTTCGTTTAGTACTAGTGTATAGACTCGGGCCGATAAAACAAGCTGACCTAGCGCAAGTTCATGGCATTTTTATGGCTGAGCCCCCAGGGTGCATGCGCCTTTGCGCAGGCGGCGCCTAGGGGTCTTCCCCAGGGCCGCATTACATGCGGAAATGCTCTCCCAGATAGACCCGGCGCACGGCCGGATCACCCACGATTTCATCGGGGTGGCCGTCGGTCAGAACCTTGCCTTCGCTGATGATGTAGGCGCGGTCGCAGATGCCCAGGGTTTCGCGCACGTTGTGGTCGGTGATCAGCACGCCGATGCCGCGCCCCTTCAGGAATCGCACGATGCGCTGGATCTCGATGACGGCGATGGGGTCCACGCCGGCGAAGGGCTCGTCCAGCAGGATGAAGCGCGGGCTGGTGGCCAGCGCGCGCGCGATTTCCACGCGGCGGCGTTCACCGCCCGACAGGGAGATGGCGGCGTTGCTGCGGATGTGGCCGATCTGCAGCTCTTCCAGCAGCGCTTCCATCTGCTCGTTGATCTTGGGCGTGGACAACGGACGTCCATCCGGCCCTGTTTGCAGCTCCAGCACGGCGCGGATGTTCTGTTCCACCGTCAGGCGGCGGAACACGGATGCATCCTGGGGCAGGTACGACAGGCCCATGTGCGCGCGCTTGTGGATCGGCATCGAGGTGATGACGGAGCCGTCGATCTCGATGCGGCCCGCGTCCGCGGGCACCAGGCCCACGATCATGTAGAAGCTGGTGGTCTTGCCCGCGCCGTTGGGGCCGAGCAGGCCGACCACTTCGCCGCTGACCACGGACAGGGACACGTCCTGCACCACGGTCCGGCCGTTATAGGTTTTGCGCAAACCGGTTGCGCGCAGGCTGCCCTGCTTGACGCCCGAGGGGGCGGAGGTTACCGGAGTCGGCACTGAAGGTTGGTTCATCGTGGCTGCGAGTGGTGTTGCATGGGAGGCGTTCAACGCCCCTTCTTGGCTGCCTGCTGCTTGCGGCATTCGGCGATGGCGGCATCCGACTTGGCGCGCGGCTCAGCGACCGAGCGGACACGGCCGCCGGCCGCGGCAGAGTTGGGGCCGCCATGGGCTTCGTAGGTGCCGGTCTTCTCGTTGTAGCGTACCCGTTCGCCGCGAATGGTGTCGAACGGTTTTCCACAGACAAAGCGGGTCACGACTGCCTGGCCGATCAGGTCGAAGGTGCTTTTCGTGCCGTCGTATTCGGCGCGCAAGCCGGTGCCTTCGATCAGTTCGAAGGTTTCCGGACGTTCCTGTCGGATGGTGACGATCTTGCCCTTGTTGGCGGTGGCCGTGCCGTACTGGTTGCCTTGCGCGTCCTCGTTCATTTCCAGCACGTCGGAGGTCAGGGTCATGAGGCCGCGCGTCATGTTGACGTTGCCCGTGAACACGCTCTTCTTCTTCACGTCGTCGTAGTGGAGGGTATCCGACAGGATCAGCGTGCTGGGTTCTTCAGCCGGCGTCGCTGCCTTGGGCGCATCCGCGGCATGGGCCGGAGCCAACGCTGATGCGGTCAGCAGGATGGCGCCGAGCAAGCGGGTCGTCGGGGCAAGGAGAATCCGGAGGTCGGTCATGGTTTTTTCTGGTCAGTGTTGTTGGCGGGAATTTCGGTCCGGCGTTGCTGCTTGCCTTCGGAACCGGCAATTTCCACATCGGTCGATGCCGAAACCTGCAGTTGGCGCGTCTTGTTGTTGTAGTGCATGCCCGTGCCGTTCATGCGCGAACGGCCCTTGATGACTTCCGCGGGCAGGTCGGTGTAGACCACGTCGTCGTCGGGCAGAATGATCAACTGCTGGCTGCGCACGTCCAGCAGGTCGTTATTGGCGTCCGGCTGGCGGCGCACGTGGGCGTCGCCGTTCATGACGATGCGCTTGCCGCCTTGCTCCATCACTGCGGTCTTCGAGATGGCCACGGTGATGGGGTTGTCCTCGCGCTGGCCCACCGCGCGCGGCGAGGTCACGTGGTAGGAGTCGTCATCGGGGAAATGTTCTGCGTATACGCCTTCGAGCCGGTTGATGGGCTTGCCGTTCGGGTCGGTGCGCAGCATGACGAAGTCGCGCGACCAGGCGTCCATCTCGTGGGTGACGCGGCGCGGCGGATCCGTCTGGATGGCCCGCTGCGCGTAATCCGCCGCCCACCACGAACTGGCGACCAGCACCAGCAGCAGGAACAGCGCGATCAAGGAGGGAAAACGTTCTTTCATTGGATCTGCCGCAAGGGCCTATGGGTTGTCCTGGCAATCATTGGATGGCGCCCGGGCCGAGCAGGCCCGGCGCCGCCAGGAATGCGCCCAGGCGTCCCTGGGCCGCCAGCAGCAGGTCGCAGCATTCGCGCACGGCGCCGTTGCCGCCGGTGTGCGTGGACACCCAGTGGGCGGCCTGGCTGACATAGCCCGGCGCGTTCGGCACGCTGGCGGCGAAGCCGGCGCGCTGCAGGGCGGGCAGGTCGATGACGTCATCGCCCATGTAGCCGGCCTGATTCAGTTGGACACCGGAACGCTGCGCAAGTTCGGCCAGGGCGCCGCCCTTGTCGCGGACGCCCTGGATCACCTCGGCGATGCCCAGTTCGGCGGCGCGGCGCGCCACGATGGGGCCGGAGCGCCCGGTCATCAGAGCGACCTTCAGGCCGCCTTCCATCAGCAGGCGCAGCCCGTGGCCGTCCAGCGCGTTGAAGCGCTTTTGGAGTTCGCCGTTCTCGCCGTAATAGAGACTGCCGTCGGTCAGCACGCCGTCCACGTCGAACACCATGAGACGCACCGCGGCGGCGCGTTCGCGCACGCCGGCGGGGATGCGGGCCAGGACCAGCGCTTCGGCCGGATGGGTCATGGGAACAGAAAGAGTCATAGTCATACCACTTTGGCGGCCATCAGATCGTGCATGTGCAAGGCGCCGAGCAGAACGCCGTCGCTGTCCAGCACGAGCATGTGGTTGAGCCGTTGTTTGTCCATTTGCTGGGCCGCCTCGACGGCCAGCGCGTCGGGGGTGATGCTGCGCGGCGAGCGCGTCATGCCGGATTCGACGGTCAGGCTGCGGATGTCGCCCTGACGCGCGATCAGGCGGCGCAGGTCGCCGTCGGTGAAGATGCCCACGGGGCGATGCTGGGCGTCGGTCACGACGGTCATGCCCATGCCCTTGGCGGACATGACCTCGAGCGCCTGCGAGACCGGTGTGCCGGCCTGGACGATGGGCAAGGCGTCGCCTTGGCGCATGACGTCGCGCACGTGGGTCAGCAGGCGGCGGCCGAGGGCGCCGCCTGGGTGCGAGCGGGCGAAATCCTGCGGGCCGAAACCGCGGGCTTCCAGGCAGGCGACGGCCAGGGCGTCGCCCAAGGCCAGGGCTGCGGTGGTGCTGGCCGTGGGCGCCAGATTCAGGGGGCAAGCCTCCTGGGCCACGCTGGCGTCCAGGTGGACGTCGGCCAGCCGCGCCAGTTCGGACTGCGGATTGCCGGTAATCGCGATCAGCTTGGCGCCCATGCGGCGGGCGACGGGAAGTATCGTCAGCAATTCCTGGCCGGAGCCCGAATAGGAAATCGCGATCAGGACGTCGTCCTGGGTGATCATGCCCAGATCGCCGTGGACGGCCTCGGCGGCGTGCACGAAAAAGGCCGGCGTGCCGGTCGAGGCCAGGGTCGCCGCGATTTTGCGGGCGACATGGCCGGTCTTGCCGATGCCGCTGACGACCACCCGGCCGCGACAGGCCAGCAGCATCGCGACGGTCTGCGTGAAGCTGTCGTCCAGCCGGGCCGACAGGTCCATCAGGCCCTGGCATTCAATCTGCAGCGTTCTGCGCGCAGATGCCAGCGCGGTCTCGGACGATGTTGTGGGATGGTCAGTCATACAGGGATTTTAATATCAGTATGCGGGTTTGCCCCCGGAAAGGCCGTATGGCATGCTGGCGGGTCATTTCAACGGCTTTCCAACTTTTTCCAGGCTCGCTCCATGTCCAGCATTTCCAGCCCCGTCCTTGGCACGCCCCTGTCCCCCTTGGCCACCCGCGTCATGCTGCTCGGGTCCGGCGAATTGGGCAAAGAGGTCATCATTGCCCTGCAGCGGCTGGGCGTGGAAGTGATTGCCGTGGATCGGTATGCCGATGCTCCGGGCCACCAGGTGGCGCACCGGGCGCATGTGGTCTCGATGACGGACCCGCAGGCCCTGCGCAAGGTCATCGAACAGGAACGGCCCCACGTTATTGTCCCCGAAATCGAAGCCATTGCCACCAATTTGCTGGTGGAACTGGAAGAGGCGGGCGTGGCGCGGGTGACGCCGACCGCGCGGGCGGCCCAGTTGACCATGAACCGCGAGGGCATCCGCCGCCTGGCGGCCGAGACCCTGGGACTGCCGACCTCGCCCTACCGCTTCGTCGACACCGAGGAAGAACTGCGCGCCGCCATCGATGGCGGCATCGGCTATCCCTGCGTCATCAAGCCGGTCATGTCGTCCTCCGGCAAGGGCCAGTCCGTGATCAAGAGCGCCGACGACGTCGAATCCGCCTGGCGCTACGCCCAGGAGGGCGGTCGGGTGGGCGGCGGGCGCGCCATCGTCGAAGGCTTCATCCGTTTCGACTACGAAATCACCCTGCTGACCGTGCGCGCCCGCGGCGCCGACGGCCAGGTCGAAACCCGCTACTGCGAACCCATCGGCCACAAGCAGGTTGACGGCGACTACGTGGAAAGCTGGCAGCCGCACCCGATGTCTCCGGCCGCGCTGCAGCGCTCCCGGGAAATCGCGCTGGCGGTCACGTCCAACCTGGGCGGCCTGGGCATTTTCGGCGTGGAATTGTTCGTGGCGGGCGACCAGGTTTGGTTCTCGGAAGTCAGTCCGCGTCCGCACGACACCGGCATGGTCACCATGATCACGCAGGTCCAGAACGAATTCGAGCTGCACGCCCGGGCGTTCCTGGGGCTGCCGGTGGACACCAGCCTGCGCCAGCCCGGCGCCAGCAGCGTCATCTATGGCGGCATCGAGGCCGCCGCGGTGTCGTTCCACAACGTGGCCGAAGCGCTGGCTGAACCCGGCACCGACATCCGCCTCTTCGGCAAGCCCGAATCCTTCGTCAAGCGCCGCATGGGCGTGGGCCTGGCCGTGGCCGACGACGTGGCGGCGGCCCGGGCCAAGGCCAAGCGGGTGTCGGCGGCGGTGTCCGTCAAGGCCGGCTGACCGCTCTTTTTCCCCTGTTCAGGCGGCCACCAGCCCACGGGCTGGTGGCCGCTTTCGTTTGGGCGCGGCAATCCGGAAGACAGGCCGTCGCCGCTGCGATGCGATGTCTTGCGCCCATGCCCCTGGGGCCAGTGTGGTTTGCGCTTTCGCATAGTTTGTTCGATAATTTCAGAAATTTCTGAAAGCGGTGTAACTGTTTTTGTCTTCCCGGGGCCGTGGCCCTGACTTTGCCGGCGTAGCCTGATCCATGGCCCTGTCCCCTCAAAACGAACGCTTCGTCCTGCATTTCGGCGAAATGGGCAGCCGGTGGGGCGTGAACCGCACGGTCGGCCAGATCTACGCTCTGCTGTTCCTGGCGCCCAAGCCGCTGAACGCCGACGACATCGCCGAGACGCTCGGCTTTTCGCGCTCCAACGTCAGCCTCGGGCTGAAGGAGCTGCAATCCTGGCGCCTGGTCAAGCTCATCCATCAAGTCGGCGACCGCCGCGACTACTTCGAAACTCCCAAGGACGTCTGGGAGATCTTCCGCATCCTGATGGAAGAAAAGCGCAAGCGCGAAATCGATCCCACGCTGACCCTGCTGCGGGACACCCTGCTGGAACGCCCGTCAGGGCCCGATGAGGCCTACGCGCAACAACGCATGAACGAAATGCTGGAGCTGATCGAACTGTCCACGGGATGGTTCGATGAGGTTCAACGTCTGCCGCCAGAAACCCTGCAGAACCTGATGAAGCTCGGTTCGAAAGTGCAGAAGGTGCTGGGTTTCGCCGGCAAATTGCGGGGCAAGGGCTGACCTTGATCCGCCCCGATTTTTCAGGAAACCTCTATGAAGTTGTATGCAACGCTCGTAACATGGCGCGAGAGACGGCCTGGGAACCATGCCGGTTGCCGCGGCACCTCAACTGCTTGGGAGCGACCCAATGATTGATCTCGACGTCGTAAATCTGTCGCGATTCCAGTTTGCCGCGACCGCGCTCTACCACTTCCTCTTCGTCCCCCTCACGCTCGGCCTGTCGTTCATCCTGGCCATCATGGAAAGCGTGTACGTCATGACCGGCCGCCCCATCTGGAAGCGGATGACCATGTTCTGGGGCACGCTCTTCGGCATCAACTTCGCCTTGGGCGTCGCCACCGGCGTTGTGATGGAGTTCCAGTTCGGCATGAACTGGTCCTACTACAGCCACTACGTGGGCGACATCTTCGGCGCGCCGCTGGCGCTCGAAGGGCTGATGGCCTTCTTCCTGGAAGCCACCTTCGTCGGCCTGTTCTTCTTCGGCTGGAACCGCATGTCCAAGGTCAGCCACCTGGTGGTGACCTGGCTGGTGGCGTTCGGCACCAACTTCTCGGCGCTGTGGATCCTGATCGCCAATGGCTGGATGCAGAATCCGGTCGGTTCGATCTTCAATCCCGACACCATGCGCATGGAGATGACCGACTTCGCCGCGGTGATCTTCAACCCTGTGGCTCAGGCCAAGTTCGTGCACACGGTCAGCGCGGGCTATGTCGCGGGCGCCATGTTCGTCATGTCGATCAGCGCCTGGTACCTGCTCAAGGGCCGCCATATCGATCTGGCCAAGCGCTCGATGGCGGTCGCCGCCAGTTTCGGCCTGGCCTCGGCGCTGTCGGTCGTGGTGCTGGGGGACGAAAGCGGCTACCTCACCACCGAACACCAGAAGATGAAGATCGCGGCCATCGAGTCCATGTGGCATACCGAGCCGGCTCCCGCGTCCTTCAACCTGATCGCCATTCCCAACCAGGCCGAGCGCAAGAACGATTTCGCGATCGAGATTCCCTACGTCATGGGCATCATCGGTACGCGTTCGCTCACCACGCCGCTGCTGGGCATCGACGATCTGATCCGGCGCGCCGAAAATCGCATCCGCGACGGCATGGTGGCCTATGAAGCGCTGCAGAAGATCCGCGCCAATCCCAAGGACGTGGACGCGCGCATGGTTTTCGACAAGACCTGGCCCGACCTGGGCTATGCGCTGCTGGTCAAGCGCTACCAGCCCGACATGAGCAAGGTCACCGAAGACGACATCAAGAAGGCCGCCGTCGATACCGTGCCCAACGTGGCGCCGCTGTTCTGGGCGTTCCGCATCATGGTGGCGGTGGGCATGTACCTGATCCTGTTCTTCGGCGTGGCTTTCTGGCTGGCCTCGCGCGGGCGGCTGGACAGCCGGCGCGGCCTGCTCAAGGTGGCGCTGTGGAGTCTGCCGCTGCCCTGGGTCGCGATCGAAAGCGGCTGGTTCGTGGCCGAATACGGCCGCCAGCCCTGGGTGATCGAAGGCGTGCTGCCGACCTACTACGCGGCTTCCGGCCTGACCATCGTCGACCTGGCCATCAGCCTGACGATATTCCTGGTGCTGTACACGGTGCTGCTGATCATCGGCGTGAAGGTGATGCTGCACGCCGTGAAGGCGGGACCGAAATCCGATGGGCCGGCGCCCGGCTCTGCCGCCGCCGATCCGGTGCGCGCCGCCGTGCGAGCCTGAGGGAGAGACAGCGATGGATACTCTTATTCCTTTCGACTACGGCACGCTGCGCGTGGTCTGGTGGGTGCTCTTGGGCGCCTTGCTCATCGGCTTCGCCGTCATGGACGGCTTCGATCTGGGCGTGGCCGCGCTGTTGCCCGTGGTCGCCAAGACCGACATCGAACGCCGCGTGGTGATCAACGTGGTGGGGCCGGTCTGGGAAGGCAACCAGGTCTGGCTCATCACGGCGGGGGGCGCCATTTTCGCCGCCTGGCCACTGCTGTATGCGGCGTCGTTCTCCGGCTTCTACCTGGCGATGATGCTGGTGCTGATTGCGCTGATCCTGCGGCCTGTCGGTTTCAAGTACCGCAGCAAGATGGAAGGCACCAGCTGGCGCAACCGCTGGGACGGCGTGCTCTGTTTCTCGGGCGTGGTGGCTTCGCTGGTGTTCGGCGTGGCCATGGGCAACATCATCCTGGGCGTGCCGTTCACCTTCGATCCGGTGACCCTGCGTCCGATCTATGAAGGCCACTTCTACCAGCTGTTCATGCCGTTCGCGCTCTTGGCCGGCGTGCTCAGCGTGGTGATGCTGGCCATGCACGGCGCCGTACTGCTGGCCTGGCGCACGGAAGACCCGATCTCGTCGCGGGCCCGCAACTGGGGCAGGCTGTGCGCCTTGCTGACCGCGGCGCTGTTCGCGGCGGGCGGCTTCTGGGTGGCGGGCGGCCTGCCTGGCCATGTCATCACCAGCGCGGTGGACATGGCCGGTCCGTCGGATCCCATGCTCAAGACCGTGGCGGTGCAGAACGGCGCCTGGATGGCCAACTACGCGAAATGGCCGCTGATGTGGATCGCGCCCGCGCTGGGCGTGGGCGGCGCCTTGCTGGTGGTGCTGCTGCTGACCGTGCGCGCCAATGTGCTGTCGTTCCTGGCATCCGCGATTTCGATCAGCGGCGTGATTTTGACGGTGGGCTTTTCGCTCTTCCCCTTCATCATGCCTTCGTCGACGAAGCCGCAGGCCGGCCTGACCATCTGGGATGGTTCGTCCAGCCACTTGACGCTGTGGATCATGGTGATCGCGGTCGCCATCTTCCTGCCGCTCATCACGGTTTACACCTCATGGGTGTACCGCGTCATGCGCGGCAAGGTCACCCACGAATCGGTGGGCGACACGCCCAACTCATACTGAAAAAGGAGCCTCCACCATGTGGTATTTCTCGTGGATACTCGGTCTGGGCCTGGCGTGTGCCTTCGCCATTCTCAATGCAATGTGGTTCGAGCTGCGCGAGGGGCATACGCATGACCCGCGCGCCAGCCGCAATGACGCGTGAGCGGCGGCACTAGCAGCCTCGAGCACGATCCCTCGGCAACCCTGGACAAACCGCCGCGCGCACAGTCGCGGTGGTTGATGGCGCTCGCCAAGGCGGCCAGGTTGCCGCTGATGCTGGCGGGCGCCGCGCCCCTCTTGAGCGGCGTCTTGCTGGTGGTGCAGGCCTGGCTGCTGGCCAGCGTGCTCGATGCGGCCATCGTCAGGCAAGTACCCCGGCAAGAACTGCTCGGCGACATCCTGGTCATAGCCGGGCTGATGCTGCTGCGCGCCTGCATCACCTGGGCGGGCGAGCGCGCCGGCGCGGACGCGGCCGAGCGCATCAAGCGCCATGTGCGGCTATCGCTCTTCAGGCGCCTGGTGCAAAAAGGTCCTTATTGGAGCCGGGGGCAGGCGTCCGGGGAGCTGGCCAGCGCAGTGGTGGATCAGGTCGAAGCGCTGGACGGGTTCTTTGCCAAGTACCTGCCCGCCATGGCCGCGGCCGCCATGCTGCCGGTCGCGTTTTCCGTGGTGTTGTTGCCAATGGACGTGATCGCCGGACTGGTCCTGCTGATCACCGCGCCGCTGATACCCCTGTTCATGGCCTTGGTCGGCTGGGGCGCCCAGGGCGCCAGCCGCAGGCACCTGCGCGCCTTCGCCCGCTTGTCGGGCTTTTTCGCCGACCGGCTGCGCGGCCTGTCCACCCTGAAGCTATACGGCCGCGCCGAGGCTGAGGCAGCGTCGGTCGTGGCGGCCAGCGACGCGCTGCGCCAGCGCACGATGTCGGTGCTGCGCATTGCCTTTCTTTCATCGGCGGTGCTGGAGTTTTTCGCGGCGCTGGGCGTGGCCGGGGTGGCGGTCTACATTGGATTGACCTATCTGGGATTCCTGGACCTGCGCTGGTCGCCGCTGACCTTGCAGGCCGGGTTGTTCTGTCTGCTGATGGCGCCGGAGGTCTATGCGCCGTTGCGCCAGTTCGCGGCGCATTATCACGACCGCGCGGCCGCGTTGGCGGCGGTGTCGCAGATAGCGCTGCTGTTCGATGGCCTGCCGCAAGAAGGCGATGGCCAGGCCGGCGGCGGATCTGGCCCGCGCAATCTTGCCGAGGCCGCCGCAGGCCCAGGACGCATTCCCGGGCGCCCTGGATCAGGCGCTGCCCTTGCCATCGCAGGCTTGAATCTGGACGCGCCGGGCCGCCGCTTGGCGGTGCTTTCGGACGCCTGTCTGACGCTGGCGCCGGGTGGGCACGCCGCGCTGATGGGGCCCAGCGGTATCGGCAAATCCTCGTTGATCGAGGCGATCGCGCGCCTGCGTCCGTTCCAGGGGGACATCCGCATCGACGGCGTGTCTCTGCCCGAATGGGACGAGGCGGCGTTGCGCCAGCGCGTGGCGCTGATCGGTCAGAAGCCGCAGCTGCTGGCCGGTTCCATCGCGGACAACATCCGTCTGGGCCGCCCCGACGCTACCGATGCCGAAGTGCAGGCCGCCGCGCGCCGCGCCTGTGTGCTGGAGTTCGCCGAGGCCTTGCCGCAAGGGCTGGCGACGCCATTGGGCGGCCGCGGGCACGGCCTGTCCGGCGGCCAGGCGCAGCGCGTCGCGCTGGCACGCCTGTTCCTGCGCGATCCGGGGCTGATCCTGCTGGATGAGCCCACGGCGCATCTGGACGAGACCACGCAAGCGCGCGTGCTGGACGAGATTCTGGAATTCGCCGCCGGCCGCAGCTTGCTGTTGGTAACGCATGCGCCGGCAGTGGCGGCCCGGCTGGGCCGGACCCTGCGTGTGGCCGGCGGAAAAGTGGAAGACGCATGAAGAACCTGTTGTTGCTCCTGCCGCTGTATGCACGCCGTAAGAGCGGGCTTTTACTCGCATTATTCTGCGCGCTGGCGACGGTGGCCGCAGGCGTGGGCCTGTTGGGCGTTTCGGGCTGGTTCCTGACCGGCGCGGCGCTGGCGGGGGCGGGCGGCGCGTTCAATCTGTTTGCGCCGTCGGCGCTGGTGCGCGGCTTGTCGTTCCTGCGCATCGTGGCACGCTACGCTGATCGGGTGGTCGGCCATTCCGCCACGCTGCGCCTGTTGGCGGACTTGCGCGCGAAGGTGTTTTCGGCACTGATCCGGCTCACGCCGCGGCAACTGGCGCGCTATCGCGATGGCGACCTGGTGGCGCGCATGACAGGCGACGTCGACGCGCTCGATACGGTTTTCCTATTTGTGCTGGCGCCTCTGATCACCGCGGTGCTGGCGGGCGCGGTGCTGACCGCGGTGCTGGGTCTGTGGGTGCCCGCCGCCGCGCTGGCGTTGGCCCTGGCTTTGCTGGTGGCCTGTGTGCTGGTGCCTTTGTGGCTGCTGCGCGCCGCGCGCAAGCCGGGCGTGGCGGCCCAGGAGAGCGCGGCGGGGCTGCGCGCCGCCACGCTGGACGCGGTGGACGGGCACGCGGACATGGTGGCCCTGCATGCGCAGGCGCAGACGGCCGCGCATTTCGAACGCCTGTGCCAGGCCAGCGCGTTGGCCCGCCGCAGCCAGGCGCGGGTGGCGGTACGCGGGCAGTTCTTCCTCCAGGCCGCCGCCAGCGCCTCGGTGCTGGCCTTGCTCTGGTTCGGCCTGGACACGCTGGAAGCGGGGCGGATAGAAGGCCCCGCGCTTGCCGGGCTGTTGCTGGCGGTCATCGGAATCTTCGAAGTGGCCGGTCCCATCATGCGCGGGGCATCGCGCATGGGCTCGGCCATATCGGCGGCGGCGCGCATCCGCGAAGTCACGCAATGCGAGCCAGACATGCAGGATCCGTCCGCGCCTCGCGCTTTGCCCGACAGCGGCGCGCTGGAGCTGGATGGCGTGCGCTTTGCTTATCCCGCCCGAGGGGCTGGTGCCAGTCCGCTGGTGCTGGACGACGTCACCCTGCGTGTGGCGCCCGGTGAGCGGATCGCCATCGTGGGGCCAAGCGGTGCGGGCAAGTCGACCTTGCTGCACCTGCTCTTGCGTCTGGAGGATCCGCAGGCGGGACAGGTGCGTTTCGGCGGCTGCGACGCGCGCGCCTGTGCACAGGCCGATTGGCACCGGCGCATTGCGCTGCTGTCGCAGGACGCGCCGGTGTTCCTGGGGACTTTGCGCACCAACCTGCTCATCGGCGATCCCGACGCGGATGACGCCGCCTTGTGGCGCGCGCTGGATGCCGCGAGGCTGGGCGATTTCGCGCGCGGCCTGCCCGATGGCCTGGACACCTGGGCGGGCGAGACGGGTTCGCAGCTGTCGGCCGGGCAGGCGCGCCGCCTATGCCTGGCGCGCGCGCTGTTGTCGCCCGCGGCGGTCATCGTGCTGGACGAGCCGACCGCAGGGTTGGATCGCGAGGCCGAAACGGCATTCTTCACTGACCTGGCAGGCGCCGTGGGAGGACGCGCCGTGGTGCTTGCGACCCACGCAGCCTTGCCTCCCGGGGCGGTCGATCGCCGCTATGTCTTGCAGGGCGGCCGGCTACAGGAATGTGAATTGTCATCGGGGACGGCAATCCTGGCTTAAGCGCGGTTGCGAGGTTATAGTTCGCCTTGCTTCAATTCTTCAGGGCCGTCTTCCATGCAGACCGACAACGCCGAGTACATCCGGCGCACCATCCGCAGCGTTCCAGACTGGCCCCAACCCGGTGTCATATTTCGCGACATCACGCCCGTGCTGCAGGATCCGCGCGCGTTCCGGGTGCTTATCGATCTCTTCGTCTACCGCTACATGCGCCAGCGCCTGGACCTCGTGGCCGGCGTGGACGCGCGCGGCTTCATCGTGGGCAGCGTGCTGGCCTATGAGCTCAATCTGGGTTTCGTGCCGGTGCGCAAGAAGGGCAAGCTGCCGTTCCGCACGGTGGCCGAGGAATACTCGCTGGAGTACGGCAATGCGTCGGTCGAAATGCACACGGATGCCGTGCGCACCGGCCAGCGCGTCCTGCTGGTGGACGACCTGATCGCCACCGGCGGCACCATGTTGGCCGCCATCAAGCTGCTGCAGCGCCTGGGCGCCAACGTGGTCGAGGCGGCCGCCATCATCGACCTGCCCGACCTGGGCGGCTCCGCGAAGGTCGCCGCCACCGGCACGCCGCTCTACACCGTCTGTCAATACAGCGCCGACACCGCCGCGTAGGAACTACGCGTCCGACAGGCGCGGCTGGATAAAGTCCAGGAACGCCTTGGTCTTGGCCGGCAGCATGCGCGAAGGCAGCAGCGCGAAGAGGGGCAGGGGCGTCAGGCTCCACTCCGGCAGCACCCGCACCAGACCCGCCTGCTTGATGGCGCGTTCCATCGCGTCGAAGACCAGCAGTGGGGTGATGCCCAGGCCTTGACCAGCCAGCCGTCCGAGCATGCCGACGTTGTTGGCCGACAGGCGCCCCGACACTTGCACCCGTTCCACTTTGTCGCCCGAATGCAGCATCCAGAAGGATGACTCCTCGCGCATGGTGGGGCGCAGGCATTCGTGATGGCTGAGATCCGCCGGCACGCGAGGCTCGCCGTGGCGCGCCAGGTACTCGGGCGAGGCATATAGCTGGTGGGCCATCAGCACGATCTTGCGCGAGATCAGGCTGGAGTCCGGCTGCTGGCCGAAGCGCAGGATCAGGTCGAACGGATTGCTGATGGGGTCGATCGGCCGCATGCTCAGATCGAAGTCGCATTCGATGTCCGGGTGCTGCTCGCGGAATTCGCTGATGACGGCCGGCAGGAACAGCTGCGCCAGGCTGGTGGGCAGCGAGATGCGCAGGCGTCCCTTGGGCTGCACCGCCATGTCCAGCAGTTGATCGTGCGCGATGCGCGCTTCTTCCACGATATGCCGGCAGCGCTCGAAATAGATGGCGCCGGCCTCGGTCAGGTCGATCTTGCGCGTGCTGCGGTTGAGCAGCCGCATGCCGATGCTGCGCTCCAGTTCACTGACGCGGCGCGAGAGCGTGGACGTCGGAATATTCAAGGCTTCGGCGGCGTGGCTGAAGTTCTTGCGCTTGGCGACTTCGACAAACAGAGCGATGTCGTTAAGCTGGATATCCATGAGGCCCTCGAAGTTCAAAATTCCATTTCTGGCAGATTTGTATGATAAATGGAATCATTGTCCCGCCAGTAGAAATGTCTATTTCCCTGCGCTGAACGGTGCATCTACCAGATCAATCGCACATCTTCCGTTACCCAGCTTGCTTGCGGCTGAATGGAGGCATGACTTGCCGGTGCATGATCGCCTTCCATAGTGTGCAGAAAATGCGCAGATTCTGAGGGTGGCGAGCAGTAATTGTCCCATTCATGCAAATATGTTCCCCAAAATAAGGGTTTTTACTAAGCTCCAATCGCCAGATACTTCGTCCCAGCAATCAAATTGTCATATCGCACCTGCCAGCCTGGCAGAAGACGATGTGCAAGGTTTAGGATGGAGTCATCGCAATGAAAGCCCTAGCTACCGCACTCATGGTTACCGCAACGCTGGTGGGTATGTCCGCCGCTCACGCCGATGGCAAGACGCGTGAACAGGTCCAACAGGAACTGCAAGCCGCCAAGGCCGCCGGCCAGGTCACGTTTGGTGAACTGGATTACCCGCCCGCCGCCGTCGAGCGCACCAGCCTGACGCGTGAACAAGTCCAGCAAGAACTGCAAAGCGCCAAGGCCGCCGGCCAGGTGACCTCGGCCGAACTGGACTACCCACCCAAAGCTGCCGTGTCGCAAACCGCCGGTAAGACCCGCGAACAAGTCCGCCAGGAACTGGCCGAAGCCAAGGCCCGCGGCGAATACACCTTTGGCGAACTGGATTACCCGCCCCAAGGCCGCTAAGCCGTCCAGCAGGCAAGAAAAAAGCCCCTCCCGATTGAACTGACCCCCAGAAGTTGGATGATCAGAAGCTAAAGCCCGAAGGCCTGAGCTCGGTACTGCACCGGACTCAGGCCTTTTAGCTTGAGTTTGATGCGTTCGTGATTGTAATAACGGATGTACTGGCGGATGCCCGCCTGTAACTGCGCGACGTTTTCGAAGCGATTCAGGTGGAAGAATTCGGACTTCAACGTGCCAAAGAAGCTCTCCATGGCGGCGTTGTCCAGACAATTTCCCCTGCGCGACATGCTTTGGGTAAGCGACCGATCTGCCAGCATGCGGCGGTATTGGGGATGTTGATACTGCCAGCCCTGGTCTGAGTGCAGGATGGGGCTGTCGGTGGGCTTGAGCCGCGCCAGCGCTTTCTTCACCATGGTGCCAATAAGCTTGAACACTGGCCGTTGGCTGGTCTCATAGGCCACGATCTCACCGTTATACAGGTCCATGACCGGCGACAGATACAGCTTTTCGCCTCGTACCTTGAACTCGGTCACATCGGTAACCCACTTTTGGTTCGGCCGCTCAGCAACGAAGTCGCGCGCCAGCACGTTGGCCGCCACGTGATGCGACTGGCCTCGGTAAGAGCGGTACTTTTTGACTCGCACCAACGACTTCAGGCCCAGCCTCTGCATCAGCTTCTGTACCGTTTTGTGATTCACTAATTCCCCCGCCTGGCGTAACGCGGCCGTGATCCGGCGATAGCCGTAGCGGCCCTTGTGGCGTGCATAGACCGCACTGATGCGTGCCTTCAAATCAGCGTACTGATCGGCAGCGCCCTGCGCCTTCAGGTGATAGTAGAACGTGCTGCGCGACAGTTTGGCTGCGCGCAGCAACCGTTCCAGCGGATGCTTATGCCTCAATTCTTGGACCACTTGCGCTTTGCAACGAGCGCTTGGGTCTTTTCCGCTTCGATCAAGGCATCGAGCTTTTTTAGGTAGTCCAGCTCCGCTCGCAGGTTCGCGACCTCTTCGCGTAGCTCCTCCTCGGTCATGTCTTTGGGCACTGGCTCGGGGGGATACTTATGTGGCATGGCGCGTTGTCCTCTCGGCTGGGGCTCCAACGCCCCAATACCATGCTTATGATACTGAGCGCGCCATTGGCCTATCGAACCCGCTGACCGAATATCGTAGAGCGCGACCACCTCTCGGTCTGACAGCCCCTCCCGCTCGGCGTGCTTCAACACCCTCAGCTTGAACTGCGCGTCATAGTGACCGGACTTCTTGGCCAAGGCCGCGCGCCCATGGATCTGAAAACCCGACACCCAACGCCGCAGCATCGAGTAGTCGACCTGCAGTTCAGCAGCAATCAACTCAATACTGTGTTGCCCTGATAAACATTTCTTGACCGCGCGCAGCTTAAAGCGCTCGTCGTACTTCGTCATGTAAAAACCCCCGAAGGTTGGATCTACGTCCAACTTTCGGGGGTCAGTTCAATGCAGAGGGGCTTTTTTACGCTAGGTGGAAGGGCGAACGGCCCGTGAGCCAACTGCCGATAGTGTCGCGTTTTCGCATCAGAATTGTGCGGGCCAATCAACAACTCTTGTTGGTCGTCTGGCCTCGGCAGCAGAATATCCCAGGCCCGTCCAATATTTTGCGAGCCTTAATTCGCATTTGATATCAACGTGTTAACGCAGGTTTCCAAAGAGAGCAGCTGGTAAGTAGGCCGTCATTATCCCAACCATGGAAAGTAGTTCTTCGAAATCCGGGTTACTTCGAATTGGCGCAGGCTGGACACTGGCTTCAGTGCATGCGCCGCTAACTTGTTCGCAGCGGCACGCAGATTCCCGCCCCTGTGTGCGGTGGGTTTGCGGTTTGCCTTTCATCTCGCCATTTTGGGGACTTATATGAAGAAGACGCTATTGGCTGTCGCGCTGTTGGCTGGTTTTGCCAGCGTTGCGCAAGCCGCAGACTCCGTGACGCTGTACGGCTTGATCGACGCTGGTATTGGCTACGAGAAGGTCAAGTTCGACGGCAATTCGCAAAGCCGCTTCGGCGGCGTGCAGGGCGTGAGCAGCGGCTCGCGGTTCGGCCTGCGCGGCACTGAAGACCTGGGCGACGGCCTGCGCGCCGTGTTCACCCTGGAAGGCGGTTTCGGCCCCATGAATGGCAAGTCGCTGCAAAACGGCCGCCTGTGGGGCCGCCAGGCCACCGTGGGCCTGGACAGCGATACCTGGGGCCGTCTGGAATTCGGCCGCCAGACCAACCTGGCTTCCAAGTACTTCGGCTCGATCGACCCGTTCTCGATCAGCTACAACACCGCCAACATGGGTACCACGTTCGGCAGCGCCAACACCATGCGTCTGGACAACATGGTCCTGTACCAGACCCCCAGCATGGGCGGTTTCAAGGCGGGCATCGGCTACTCGTTCAGCGCCGATGACGCGGTCAGCGATACCTCGCAGACCGGCTTCCAGACCGGCAACAACAACCGCGTGCTGACCGCAGGCGTGCAGTACGTCAACGGCCCGTTGAACCTGGCCGCGGCGTATGACCGCTTCAACCCGTCCAACGGCCAGACCGGCGGCAAGTCCGAAGCCCGCATCCAGGAATACATCCTGGGCGGTTCGTATGACTTCGAAGTCGTGAAGGTTGCGGCTGCGTTCGGCCAGACGCGCGATGGCTGGTTCGTCGGCCAGAACATGGGCACCACGCCCGCTGGCATGCAGAACCTGGGTACGTTCAAGCTGGCTGACGGCTTCCGCGCCAATTCGTACATGATCGGCGCCACCGTGCCGCTGGGCCGCCACTCGGTCTTCGGTTCGTGGCAGCGCGCCACCGCCAGCAACGACAAGCTGACGGGCGACGACGCGACGTTCAACGTCTACAGCCTGGGCTACACCTACGACTTCACCAAGCGCACCAACCTGTACGCGTACGCCTCCTACGGCGACAACTACGCGTTCCAGCGCGATGCGACCGACACGGCAGTCGCCGTCGGTGTGCGTCACCGTTTCTAAGCGATAGGACGTCCGGCAAGACCTTGCTGAATGCGCGGCTCATCTCCGTGGGCCGCCGAGTGACAGCGAACCCCCGCGACTGGTTGCCGCCGGACGTATCTTGAGCAGGGAAGGGAAGGGCCTCCGCAAGGAGGCCCTCTCGTTTTTTCAGGCGCCCGTGTGAAGGGCGTGGATTTAGAGGAACAGCTTGTAGGCCGGGTTGTCGGTCTCGTTCCAGTGGGGATAGCCCAGTTCCGCCACGAAGCTGCGGAACTGCTTCTTGTCGGCAGGCGGCACCTGGATGCCGATCAGGATGCGGCCGTAATCCGCACCCTGGTTGCGGTAATGGAACAGGCTGATGTTCCAGTCCGGATTCATGGCGTTCAGAAAGCGCATCAGCGCGCCCGGGCGTTCCGGAAATTCGAAGCGGTACAACAGTTCGTTGCGCGCCAGCGCGGAACGTCCGCCCACCATGTGGCGCAGGTGGGTCTTGGCCATTTCGTCGTGGGTCAGGTCCAGCGTGTCAAAGCCATGGCGGCGGAAGTTGGCCGCGATCTTGTCGGGCTCGGACGCCGAGGACACCTGGATGCCGACGAAGACGTGCGCGCGATCCGCGTCGGAGATGCGGTAATTGAACTCGGTGACGCTGCGCTCGCCCACCAGCTCACAGAAACGGCGGAAGCTGCCGCGCTGCTCCGGCATGGTGACGGCGAACACGGCTTCGCGCATTTCGCCGACTTCGGCACGTTCGGCCACGAAGCGCAGGCGGTCGAAATTCATGTTGGCGCCGCAGGCGATCGCCACCAGCGTCTTGCCCTTCAGATGGTGTTCGGCCGCGTACTGCTTGGCGCCCGCGACCGCCATCGCGCCGGCCGGCTCCAGCACGCTGCGCGTGTCTTGGAATACGTCCTTGATGGCCGCGCAGATCGCGTCGGTGTTGACCACCACGAAGTCGTCCACATACTGGCGCGTGAGCTTGAAGGTTTCGGCGCCCACCATCTTGACCGCCGTGCCGTCCGAGAACAGGCCCACGTCGTTCAACTGCACGCGGCGGCCCGCGCGAACGCTGCGCAGCATGGCGTCCGAGTCTTCCGTCTGCACGCCGATGATCTTGATTTCCGGGCGCAGCTGTTTGATGTAGGCGGCCACGCCCGCGATCAGCCCGCCGCCGCCGATGGCGACGAAGATGGCGTCGATCGGGCCGGGATGCTGGCGCAGGATCTCCATGCCCACGGTGCCCTGGCCGGCGATCACGTCGGGATCGTCGAAGGGATGGACGAAGGTCAGCTTCTCTTTCTTTTCCAGGATCTGCGCATGCGCGTAGGCGTCGGAAAAGCTCTCGCCCGCCAGCACGACTTCGCCGCCCAGGCGGCGCACCGCGTCGATCTTGACCTGCGGGCTGGTGGTGGGCATGACGATGACGGCGCGGCAGCCCAGCCGGCTGGCCGCCAGCGCGACGCCCTGGGCGTGGTTGCCGGCCGAGGCCGCGATCACGCCGCGGTTGCGCGCGGCCGGGCTCAGGTTGGCCATCTTGTTGTACGCCCCGCGCAGCTTGAAGCTGAACACCGCCTGGGTATCCTCGCGCTTGAGCAGCACCGTGTTCGAAATCCGTTGCGACAGCAGCGGCGCCGCTTCCAGTGGCGATTCGACCGCGACGTCGTAAACCTTCGAGGTCAGGATGCGTTTCAGATAATCAGTGGACATGGGACAGCGGCTGGCGGCAAGAAGTAGGGAAGTGGGGCAGATTATGCACCCGCGCGCGGCTACACTCGCCCCACTATGGAAGAAAGTCTGTTATCCGCTGTGCATTGGATGCTGGGGGTGCTGGCGCTGCCCTCGGTCGGCCTGTCTGCGATCTTCACCGTCTCGCTGGTGTCTGCGACCTTGCTGCCGCTGGGGTCCGAGCCGGCCGTGTTCGGCTTCATCAAGCTGGCGCCGGACATGTTCTGGCCGGCCATCCTGGTGGCGACCCTGGGCAATACCGCTGGCGGCGCCATCAGCTACGCCATGGGCCTGGGCGCCGAACGCGCCGTGCAACGCTGGAAGGAAAAGCACCCCCATCCGCATCCCGACGCGACCGAAGGCGGACGCATGCGCGGGCGCTGGAATGAGCGCGCCCACGACTGGATCCACCGCATGGGGCCACCCGCCCTGTTGCTGTCCTGGCTGCCCGCCGTGGGCGATCCGCTGTGCGCGGTCGCGGGGTGGCTGCGGCTGTCCTTCTGGCCCTGCGTGTTCTACATGGCCATCGGCAAATTCCTGCGTTATCTGGTCATGACCGCCAGCCTGCTGTGGTTCTTTCCCGGGCAGGTCTAGCGCCGATATTGCAATTAATCGGGGACGTACCATCCCCGACATTTCCGGGTTTCGAGCGCGTCCCTAGGGGTATTAGGGGCCAGACTCGTCCAATGGCATAAAATAGTTTTTTAAGGGCCCCCTCTTGCAGCCATGAACGCCCCACTCGCTAGCCACATCTTGAACGGGGCGATGCCGCCCGCAGCACCCGCGCGCTTGCGCGAAATCCCGTACAACTACACGTCGTTTTCCGACCGCGAGATTGTCGGCCGGTTGTTGGGCGACGACGCCTGGAGCCTGCTGAGCGACCTGCGCGGCGAGCGCCGCACCGGCCGTTCCGCGCGCATGCTGTACGAGGTGCTGGGCGACATCTGGGTGGTGCGCCGCAATCCCTATCTGCAGGACGACCTGCTCGACAACCCCAAGCGCCGCAAGCAGCTGATCGAAGCCCTGCATCACCGCCTGGGCGAAATCGACCGCCGTCGCGAACCGGACGTGCCCGCCGAGGCTGGCCATGATCCGCACCGCGACGAGAAGGTCGTCGGCCTGCTGGCGCGGGCGCGTTCTGCCATCGCCGCGTTCGAGGGCGAGTTCGACCAGACCGCCATGATGCGCAAGCAGGCGCAGAAGGTGCTGGGCCGCATCACCGCGCGCGACAACATCAAGTTCGACGGCCTGTCGCGCGTCTCGCACGTGACCGATGCCACCGACTGGCGCGTCGAATACCCCTTCGTGGTGCTGACGCCGGACACGGAAGACGAGATCGCGGCGCTGGTCACCGCCTGTATCGAACTGGGGCTGACCATCATTCCGCGAGGCGGCGGCACCGGCTATACCGGCGGCGCCATTCCGCTGACCTGGAAGTCGGCGGTCATCAACACCGAGAAATTCGACAAGCTCGGCAAGGTCGAGTCCTGTTTGCTGCCCGGGCTGACCGAGCCCGTGGCGGTCATCCATGCCGGCGCCGGCGTGGTGACCAAGCGCGTCTCCGAGGCCGCCGAGGCGGCCGGTTTCGTGTTCGCCGTCGATCCGACCTCGGCCGAGGCTTCCTGTGTCGGCGGCAACATCGCCATGAACGCGGGCGGCAAGAAGGCCGTGCTGTGGGGCACCGCGCTGGACAACCTGGCCTGGTGGCGCATGGTCGACCCGAACGGCAACTGGCTGGAAGTCAGCCGCCTGGACCACAACATGGGCAAGATCCATGACGTGGACGTGGCGCGCTTCGAGCTCAAGTGGTTCGACGGCCGCGGCAAGCCGGGCGAGCGCCTGCTGAAGACCGAAACCCTGGAAATCCAGGGCCGCGTGTTCCGCAAGGAAGGCCTGGGCAAGGACGTCACGGACAAGTTCCTGGCCGGCCTGCCCGGCATCCAGAAGGAAGGCTGCGACGGCCTGATCACGTCGGCGCGCTGGGTGCTGCACCGCATGCCGCGCTACACGCGCACGGTCTGTATGGAGTTCTTCGGCCAGGCGCGCGACGCGATTCCGTCGATCGTCGAGGTCAAGGGCTACCTGGACGGCGAAGGCCGCGCCCGCGGCGCCATCCTGGCGGGGCTCGAGCACCTGGACGAGCGCTATCTGCGCGCGGTGGGCTACGCCACCAAGAGCAAGCGCGGCGTGCTGCCCAAGATGGTCCTGATCGGCGACATCGTCGGCGACGACGAGGACGCCGTGGCCGCGGCATCCAGCGAAGTGGTGCGCCTGGCCAACACGCGCCATGGCGAAGGCTTCGTGGCTGTCAGCCCCGAGGCGCGCAAGAAGTTCTGGCTGGACCGCTCGCGCACCGCCGCGATCGCGCGCCACACCAACGCCTTCAAGATCAACGAAGACGTGGTGATCCCGCTGCCCCGCATGGGCGAATACACGGATCACATCGAACGCATCAATATCGAGCTCTCGACCCGCAACAAGCTCAAGCTGCTGGGCGAGCTGGACGCCTATCTATGCACGCCGTTGCCCGTCGGCAAGATCGATGACACGGACGTCGAGACCACCCGCGCCGAAATGCTGGCCGAGCGCACCCGCCAGGCGCTGGAACTGCTGGCCGCCGTCAGGCAGCGCTGGCAGTGGCTGCTGGACAACCTGGACCTGCCGCTGATGCAGGCGCTGCCCGAGCTGCATGGCCTGGGCCTGGGCGAATTGCAGCCGGCGCTGTCGGACCGCCTCGCGGCGCAGCCGGGCGCATGCGTCTTCGACGTGGTGCAGGATCGCACCATCCGCCTGTCCTGGAAGACCGAAGTGCTGGCCGGCTTGCAGCGCACGTTCTCGGGCGCGGCCTACAAGAAGATCGTCGACGAACTGGTCGCCATCCACGGCCGCGTGCTCAAGAGCCGCGTCTTCGTGGCGCTGCACATGCACGCCGGAGACGGCAACGTGCACACCAACATCCCGGTCAACTCGGACGACTACGAGATGCTGCAGGAGGCCCACCAGGCCGTCGAGCGCATCATGCAGATCGCCCGCGACCTGGACGGGGTGATCTCCGGCGAGCACGGCATCGGCCTGACCAAGTACGAATTCCTGACCGAAGCCGAACTGGCGCCGTTCCAGGACTACAAGCGCCGCGTCGATCCCAACGGCCACTTCAACGCCGGCAAACTGATGCCCGGCGCGGACCTGCGCCACGCCTGGACGCCCAGCTTCAACCTGATGGGCCACGAGTCGCTGATCATGCAGCAAAGCGACATCGGCGCCATCTCGGAATCCATCAAGGACTGTTTGCGTTGCGGCAAATGCAAGCCGGTGTGTGCCACCCACGTGCCGCGCGCCAACCTGCTGTATTCGCCGCGCAACAAGATCCTGGCCACTTCGCTGCTGGTGGAAGCCTTCCTGTACGAAGAGCAGACCCGCCGCGGCGTCAGCCTCAAGCACTGGGAAGAGTTCGAGGACGTGGCCGACCATTGCACGGTCTGCCACAAGTGCTACAACCCCTGTCCGGTCGATATCGACTTTGGCGACGTGTCCATGAACATGCGCGCCGTGCTGCGCCGCATGGGCCGCAAGTCGTTCAATCCGGGCACGGCCAGTGCCATGTTCTTCCTCAACGCCAAGGACCCGGCCACCATCAACGCCACCCGCAAGGCGATGGTGGGTGTGGGCTACAAGGTCCAGCGCGCCGCGCACGACCTGTTGTCGGGCCTGGTGAAGAAGCAGACCGCCGCGCCTCCGGCAACGGTGGGCAAGCCGCCGCTGCGCGAGCAGGTGGTGCACTTCGTGAACAAGAAGATGCCCGGCGGGCTGCCCAAGCAGGCGGCGCGCAAGCTGCTGGACATCGAGGACGCGAACTACGTGCCCATCATCCGCGATCCCAAGGCCACCACGGCCGACACGGAAGCGGTGTTCTACTTCCCGGGCTGCGGTTCGGAACGCCTGTTCTCGCAGGTGGGCCTGGCTACGCAAGCCATGCTGTGGCACGCGGGGGTGCAGACCGTGCTGCCGCCGGGCTACCTGTGCTGCGGCTATCCCCAGCGCGGCAACGGCATGACGGACAAGGCCGAGCAGATCATCACCGACAACCGGGTGCTGTTCCACCGCGTCGCCAACACGCTGAACTACCTGGACATCAAGACGGTGGTGGTCAGCTGCGGCACCTGCTACGACCAGCTGGCCGGCTACGAGTTCGACAAGATCTTCCCGGGCTGCCGCCTGATCGACATCCACGAATACCTGCTGGAAAAGGGCATCAAGCTGGAAGGGGCCAAGGGCGTGCGCTACATGTACCACGACCCCTGCCACACGCCCATGAAGCTGCAGGAACCCATGAAAACCGTGCGCGCCCTGGTTGGCGACGACGCCATCAAGAGCGACCGTTGCTGCGGCGAATCGGGCACCCTGGCCGTCAGCCGCCCGGACATCTCCACGCAGGTGCGCTTCCGCAAGCAGGAAGAACTGCTCAAGGGCGATGCCGAGCTGCGCAGCGACGGCTTCACCGGCGACGTGAAGGTGCTGACCTCGTGCCCGTCGTGCCTGCAAGGCCTGTCGCGCTATGAGGGCGATACCGGCATGGACGCGGACTACATCGTGGTCGAGATGGCGCGCCACATCCTGGGCGAAGGCTGGATGGAAGAGTACGTGCGCCGCGCCAATGCGGGCGGCATCGAGCGGGTGCTGGTCTAAGCCGGTACGCGCAGCCAAAAAAAACCGCGGCCAGCAATGGCCGCGGTTTTTTTTTACTTGTGGCAATGCGCCGGAGGGCTTACTCCAGCTTGATGCCGGCCTTCTTGATCACGTCAGCCCAGGCGGTGCGTTCCTGCTCGGCGTAGGCCTTGAACTCCTGCGAGGACAGCGGCATCGGGATCACGCCCATGTCCAGCATCTTCTGCGACACGGCGGGCGACTTCAGCGTGGCGTCCAGTTCGGCCGCCAGCTTCTTGACCACCGGCTCCGGCAGGCCGCCCGGGCCGACCAGGCCCTGCCAGGCATAGGCGGTGAAGTTGGGCACGCCTTGTTCGGCCATGGTGGGCGCGTCCGGCAGCGCGGCGACGCGTTCCGGGGTAGCCGCCGCCAGGACGCGCAGCTTGCCGGCCTTGACGTTGGGCAGGCCCGCGGCCAGGTCGATGAACATCACGTCCACCTGTCCGCCCAGCAGGTCCTGGATGGCGGGGGCGGCGCCCTTGTAGGGCACGTGCAGCAGGTTGGCGCCGGTGCGCTGCTTGAACAGTTCCAGCGCCAGGTGGTGCGGCGAGCCCGCGCCGGCGGAGGCCGCCGACAGTTTGCCCGGCTCTTTCTTGGCGGCCTGGATCACGTCGTCCACTGTCTTGAACGGCGAGTTGACGTTCACGGCCAGCAGCAGCGGGAACTTGGCGATGCCGCCGATGTAGGTGAACTTGGACGGGTCGTAGGACAGCTTGGCGTACAGCGACGGGTTGAAGGCCAGCGTGCCCGAGTCGGCGGTGCCGACCATGTAGCCGGTAGGTTCGGCTTGGGCCACGGCGGTGGCGCCAATGATGGTGGCGGCGCCGGGACGGTTTTCGACCACGATGGTCTGGCCCAGCGGCTTTTCCATGCCGCCCGCGACCGTGCGCGCCACCACGTCGGCGCCACCGCCCGCCGGGTAGGGCACGATCCAGCGGATCGGCTGGGCGGGCCAGGATTGGGCAGAGGCCGCGCCTGCGGCCAGGGACAGGGCGGCTAGCGCCAACAGGCGCTTCGCGTGCTTATGCATGGGGTGTCTCCAAGTGCGGAATTGAATATGGGCCGGCGCCGCGAGGGGTGCGGGGGCCTGTTATGCGCCGTTATTATGCCTTGCGTCCCCGGCAATAGGCGGATGTTTTGCGCCTTGTTTTCAGCGGCTTATTGCGGGTCCGGGTAGCTGCGGGCGCCGAAGATCGCCGAGCCGATGCGCACTTCGGTGGAGCCTTCCTCGATCGCCAGCTCGAAGTCTCCGCTCATGCCCATGGACAGCCGGTCCAGCGACACGCCGGGCGGGTTTTCCTGGCGCAGCCGGTCGCGCAGCTCGCGCAGGGCGCGGAAGCAGGCGCGCACTTCGGCGGCATCCGGCGAATTCACGGCCAGCGTCATCAGGCCCTGCACGCGCAGCGTCGGGAAGTCGGTGGCGATACGGCGCAGGAAGGCGGGCACGTCCGCGGGATCCATGCCGTACTTGCTCGGCTCGGACGAGGTCTTGACCTGCACCAGCACGTCCAGGGTCCGGCCTTCGTTGGCCAGGCGGCGATGCAGGGCTTCGGCCAGCTCCACCCGGTCCAGCGACTGGACCTCGGCCGCGTCGCGCGCGGCGTCGCGGGCCTTGTTGGTCTGCAGATGGCCGATCAGCACCCATTGCAGGCCCAGGCCGTCCAGCGCCGCGGCCTTCTGGCGGATTTCCTGCGTCTTGTTTTCGCCGTAGCGGGTCAGCCCCAGCGCCATGGCCTCGCGGATGGCATCCACGCCGAAGGTCTTGCTGACGGGCAGCAGCGTCACGCTGTCCGGGCTGCGGCCGGCGCGCGCGCAGGCGTCGGCGATGCGTTGCTGGATCTGGGCAAGGCGCCCGGCCATGGTGTCTACGGCGGTCATTCAGCTCTCTGGTAGGGACGGGATGTCCCATAGTGTAGGACTGCGCAGGATCGTTTCGCCACAGTGCCCGCGCGCGTCGTTGACCCTGTGTAATCGGCAGGCTTAGAATTTGAAGATATTTGTTTATATTTCAATGTTCTATGCCATCCGGCGCCGCCCCAGCGGGCGTCACGGTTTCCCACCTTTACTGTCTCCCGCCATGTCCACCGCAGCGCCTGAATACGCTTTCGCCACGCCTTTCCTGAATCCGCCCGCTTCCCCCATCCGATCGCTCATGCCGTATGCCATGCGTCCCGGCACCATTTCGCTGGCGGGCGGCTACCCCGCGCAGGAACTGTTCGACGTGGACGGCCTGTCGATCGCATCGACCCAGGTGCTGGCTCGCCTGGGCGCCTGCCTGCAGTATTCCAACATCGACGGCCAGGCCAGCCTGCGCCATGAACTGGCGCGTCTGTCGGCGGAGCGCGGCCTGATCTGCAACCCCGATACCGAGCTGGTCGTGACAGGCGGTTCGCAGCAGGCCCTGGCGCTACTGACCCGCGTCATGCTGCAGCCCGGCGACCACGCCATTATCGAATCGCCCGCGTTTCCGAATTCCGTGCAGGCGCTGCGTTACACCGGCGCAACGGTGCATACGGTGCAGTCGGGCCCCGAGGGCATCGACGTGGACGCGCTGGACGAACTGGCCGGCCGCATCAAACCCAAGATGGTCTGCGTGGTGGCATCGTTCTCGAATCCCTGCGGCGCGACCCTGACCCGCGAGCGCCGCCTGCGGCTGCTGGAACTGGCGGTCAAGCACCGCTTCCTGATCGTCGAGGACGACCCCTACAGCGAGCTGCGCTTTGCCGGCGAGGCGGTGCCGCCCATCGCCGCGCTGGCCGAAGGCGAAGCCCGCCACTGGGCCGTGTACCTGGCCAGCATGTCCAAGACCATGGCGCCCGCGCTGCGCATCGGCTGGCTGGTGGCGCCGCCCGAAGTCCGCCGCCGCTGCGTCAGCGCCAAGGCCGCCGACGACATGGCCTCGTCCGCCTGGATCCAGGAAGTCGTGGCCCAGTACCTGGCCAACGGCCGCTACGGCGAGCATGTGCCGCGCATCCGCGCGGCCTACGGCCTGCGCTGCGACGCCATGGCCGAGTCGCTGGCCCGCGAACTCAACGGCCGCGTCACTTTCAGCAAGCCCGAAGGCGGCATGTTCTTCTGGGCGCGCCTGACGGGCGACATCGATGCCACCCGCCTGTTGCCCTACGCCATCGAGCACGAGGTCGTCTATGTGCCGGGCAAGGCCTTCTACGCCGACGCGGCGCAGGCCGACCTGCACGCCATGCGCATGTCGTTCGCCACCATGAACGAAAGCCAGATCGCCCAGGGCATGGTGCGGCTGGGCCGCGCGCTGGACGCGTGCGAAGCCAACGAGCCGGTGTCGATCTCGCTGGCCGCCTGATGCCGGCTTGACGGCGCGCATCCGCCGCCGCCTTGCCTGTTGCTATGCTTTTTGCCTGTCCGCCCTGGCGCTTGCGCGCCGGGGCGCGCATACCTAAATAAGCGCTTGTTATTTGGTTCGAGCGCTTCATGTCTATAAGCTTCTTGCCTCGGCGCGTCCCCGCGCCCGCAAAGCAGAACAGGAAACGAGGTCATGAACATTGCAAAAGGGTTGATCGGCGCGGCGTTGCTGGCGGCAGCGGCGCAGGGTGCGCAAGCAGCCACGCTGGACGTGGTGCGCCAGCGCGGCGCCGTGGCTTGCGGCACGACCACGGGCTTCGCGGGATTTTCCGCGCCCGACGCGCAAGGCAAGTGGCAGGGGCTGGACGTGGACCTGTGCCGCGCCATCGCCGCCGCGGTCTTCGGCGACGCCAACAAGATCAAGGTGGTGCCGCTGAATTCGCAGCAGCGTTTCACCGCCCTGCAATCCGGCGAGGTGGACGTGCTGACACGCAACACCACCGTCACGCAGCAGCGCGATACCGCGCTGGGCATCATCCACGCCGGCATCAACTTCTACGACGGCCAGGGCTTCCTGGTGCCCAAGTCCCTGGGCGTGAAGAGCGCCAAGGAAATCAACGGCGCCACCATCTGCTTGCAGACCGGCACGTCCAACGAGAACACGCTGGCCGATTGGGCGCGCGCCAACAACGTAAGCTACAAGCCGGTCGTGATCGAGACCTTCAATGAAGTGGTCAACGCCTTTGCCGCGGGCCGTTGCGACGTCTTCAGCACCGACGCTTCGGGCCTGGCCTCGATCCGCATTTCCAAGCTGCAGAACCCCGACGACTACGTGGTGCTGCCCGAGATCATCTCCAAGGAACCGCTGGGCCCGTTCGTGCGCCAGGGCGATGATGCCTGGCTGAACATCGTGCGCTGGTCGCTGTCGGCCATGATCGAGGCCGAAGAGTACGGCGTGTCGTCCGCCAACGTGGACGAACAGGCCAAGAGCGCCAATCCCAACATCAAGCGCATCCTTGGCGTCACGCCCGGTGGCGGCGCCAACCTGGGGTTGGACGAGAAATGGGCCTACAACATCGTCAAGCAGGTGGGCAACTACGGCGAGAGCTTCGAGCGCAACGTGGGCCAGGGCAGCCCCTTGAAGATCAAGCGCGGCCTGAATGCGCAATGGACGCAAGGCGGGCTGATGTACGCGTTGCCGATCCGCTGACGAGAATGGATTTCGCGCGCCCGGCCATCGATTGCCAGCGCGCGGAACCCCCGGGCGCTAGCCGCGCCGGTACAGTTCGGCGATCTTTACGAACGCGGTGCGCAATTCCCGCGTGCCGCCTTGAAAGATCATCGGCCGGCCGCGGTGCGTGAACACCACCAGGCGCTTGGAGAACAGCATCGGCACGAAGCGCGCGTAGCGCACGTCTTCCCAGGCGACTTCGCGGCGCGTGAACCAGGTCTGGCGCAGGCCGCGTTCGTCGATGGTGGTGATGGACGTCTGCATGTGCCAGGACACGAACAGCAGTCCCAGGAAGCACAGCGCCACTACGGCGGCCAGCAAGGTGTCGAAGGGTTGCGAAGGCGCGCGGATGGCGGTGGTGACCACCTGCACGCCCAGTACCGCCAGGATGACCCAGGTCAGGATGCGGACCCAGTCGGGCCAGGCCTGGCCCGACAAGGGCAGCGGGCCGATGGCCCGCAGCAGCGCCGCGTGGTCCTCGGCGGGGGGCGTGCCGGCGGGAGTGTTCATGGAGTCCGTCATGCCGCCCGTTTGGCGGCGATGGCGTTGCCGGCGCGGCTGGAACCCTTGCGGTTCAGATGGCCCGACATCCACTGGCCGATATCGACCACGGCGTCGAAGTCCACGCCGGTATCGATGTCCAGGCCGCGCAGCATGTACAGCACGTCTTCGGTGGCGACGTTGCCGGTGGCGCCCTTGGCGTAGGGGCAGCCGCCCAGGCCGGCCACCGAGGTGTGGAAAATCGAGATACCGGTTTCCAGCGCCGCCAGGATATTGGCCAGCGCCTGCCCGTAGGTGTCGTGGAAGTGGCCGGAAATGCGCGCGGGATCGGCCACGCGCGTCACTGCCGTCATCACTTCGCGCACGCGCTTGGGCGTGCCCACGCCGATGGTGTCGGCCACGTCGATCTCGTCGACCTGCATCGCCAGGTAGCGCTGCGCCACGTCCACCACCGCTTCCACCGGTACTTCGCCCTGGTAGGGACAGCCCAGCGCGCAGCTGATGCTGCCGCGCACGCGGATGCCGGCGGCGCGCGCGGCTGCTACCACGGGTTCGAAGCGCGCGATCGATTCGGCGATGGAACAGTTGATGTTCTTTTGCGAGAAAGCCTCGCTGGCGGCGCCGAAGATCACGATCTCGTCGGCGCCGGCGGCCAGCGCACCCTCGAAGCCCTTCATGTTCGGCGTCAGCACGGAATAGATGGTGCCGGGGCGGCGCTCGATACGGGCCATGACTTCGGCGCCGTCGGCCATTTGCGGCACCCACTTGGGCGATACGAACGAGGCGGCTTCCACATTGGGGAAGCCTGCGGCGGCCAGGCGGTTGACCAGTTCCACCTTGATGTCGGTGGGCACGAATTCCTTTTCGTTCTGCAGGCCATCGCGGGGCGACACCTCGACGATCTTCACGCGGGAGGGCAAAGCCATGTCTATTCCTGTCTCGGGATGGGGTGAGCGGCGCGGCAAGGCGGCGGCGCTATCTGCACAATATTAGCGCCATAGGGCAGGCGCCGTTTTGCAGGCAAGGCGAAGGGCAACTGCCTTGGGGGAACGGCCCTATTTCAGCCGTTGATAGCGGCCGTCGTCCAGTCGGACGACGCGGCCTTGCAGCTCCAGTTCGAGCAGTTGCGCCTGCAGCTCGGCGGTGTCCATGCCGTTGCGGGCCAGGATCGCGTCCAGATGCAGCGGATCGTAGCCCAGCGCGTCGAGCACGGGGTGGTCAGGCAAGGTTTCCTCCGTGGCGGGCTGGGCGCGCGCGGCAGGCGTGGGACCGCCGCCCAGCTCATCGGTGATGTCCCTGGCGGTTTCCACCAGCTTGGCGCCCTGGCGGATCAGCGCATGGCAGCCGCGCGAAAGCGGCGAATGGATGGATCCGGGAATGGCGAAGACCTCGCGTCCGCCCTCGGCGGCCAGCCGGGCCGTGATCAGCGATCCGCTCTGGCGGGCGGCTTCCACCACCAGCACGCCGCGCGCCAGGCCCGCCACGATGCGGTTGCGCTTGGGGAAGTGCTGCGGCAGCGCGCCGGTACCCAGAGGCAGTTCCGACACCAGCGCGCCGTGCGCCGCGATGCGGTGCGCCAGGTCGCGATGCTTGGCAGGGTAGATGCGGTCTATGCCGGTGCCCATGACCGCCACCGTGCCGGCGCCCTCGGGGCCGGCGTCCAGCGCGCCTTCATGCGCCGCGCCGTCGATGCCCAGGGCCAGCCCGCTGACCACGCGCCAGCCATGTCCAGCCAGATGGCGCGCAAAGGCGCGGGCGTTCTCCTGGCCGCCGGGCGTGGCGTTGCGTGCACCTACCACTGCCAGCGACGGCCCCTGCAGGAATGCTGGATCGCCTGCCACATAGAGCAGGATGGGCGGATCGGCGATGGTGAGCAGGCTTTGCGGGTAAGTGGGATCGGCCAGCGTCAGGATATGCCGCCCGGGCGCGGCGACCCATTCCAGCGCGCTTTTAACCTGCGCCGCCATCTCTTGCGGCATGGGGGCGGCGAGCTGCCGGGCCAGCGCCTCGGGCAGATGGCGCGACAAGGCCGTGGCGCGCTGGGCGTAGATCTGTTCCGGCAGGCCGAGCGCGCCTAGCAGCGTGCAGGCGGTGGCGGAGCCGATGTTCGGCTCCAGGGACAGGCGCAGCCAGGCGGCCAGTTCGGAAGGGGATTGCGTGAGCGGCATGGGGCAGGCGCGTAAGGGCGTCGATGGGGCGAGAGTGTCGCATGCGGGGCGAGCGGGCGCGGGACCCGGGGGGACCGATTTGCGGCGCGGCGCGGGCAGGAACCCCCAGGGTATATGGCAATCCGGCCAATCCTGGAATTAGCCGAAAACTATTAGAAATCAAGAGTCTAATGAATTAAACTCTTATGTAAACCTGACTACTGGCAATTCCCCCGCAATGGCTTTACTTCCTATTCTTCGTTACCCCGACCCGCGCTTGCACAAAAAGGCCAAGCCGGTCGCCGAGGTCGACGACCGCATCCGCCAACTGGTGCGCGACATGGCTGAAACCATGTACGACGCGCCGGGCGTGGGCTTGGCCGCGACCCAGGTCGACGTGCACGAGCGCGTCGTCGTGATCGACGTGTCCGAGGACAGCAACCAGTTGCTGGTCCTGATCAATCCCGAGATCACGTGGCACAGCGACGACTACAAGATCTACGAAGAAGGTTGCCTGTCGGTGCCCGGCGTCTATGACGACGTCGAGCGCGCGTCCCGCATCCGCTGCAAGGCGCTGGACGTGGACGGCAAGCCCTTCGAGTTCGAGGCCGACGGCCTGCTGGCCGTGTGCGTACAGCACGAACTGGACCATCTGGAGGGCAAGGTGTTCGTGGAATACCTGTCCAGCCTGAAGCAGAACCGCATCAAGACCAGGCTGAAGAAGGCCGAGCGCGAAGCGCTGCGTGCTTGATTTTTTTCATTTCCCGGTCTTCTTCCCATGCGCCTAGTCTTTGCCGGCACGCCGGAATTCGCCCGTATCGCCTTTGACGCCTTGCGCGCCGCCGGCCACGAGATCCCTCTGGTCATGACCCAGCCCGACCGTCCGGCCGGGCGCGGGCTGAAGCTGACGCCCAGCCCCGTCAAGCAGGCGGCGCTGGAAGCCGGCATCGAAGTCGCCCAGCCGCGCAGCCTGCGCCTGGACGGCCGTTATCCCGAAGAGGCCAGCGAGGCGCAGGCCCTGCTGCAGCGCGTGGCGCCTGACGTGATGGTGGTGGCGGCCTATGGCCTGATCCTGCCGCAGTGGGTGCTGGATCTGCCGCGCCTGGGTTGCCTGAACATTCATGCCAGCCTGTTGCCGCGCTGGCGCGGCGCCGCGCCCATCCAGCGCGCCATCGAAGCCGGCGACGCCCAGACCGGCGTGACCATCATGCAGATGGACCAGGGCCTGGATACCGGCGACATGCTGCTGGAACGCGTGGTGCCGATCGGCGGCGATACCACCGCGGCCGAGCTGCACGATGCGCTGGCGCTGGCGGGCGGCGAGGCCATCGTTGAAGCGTTGGCCGCCCTGGCCCAGGGCGGCCTGACGCCGCGCAAGCAGCCCGAGGCCGGCGTGACCTATGCCGCCAAGCTCGACAAGGCCGAAGGCGCCCTCGACTGCACCCAGCCCGCCGGACTGCTGGCGCGCCGCGTGCGCGCCTTCAACCCCGTGCCGGGCGCCAGCATCCGCCTGCCCGGCCTGGCCGATCCGGTGAAGGTCTGGCGCGCGCAGGCGCTGGATGAGGCCACCACGGCCGCGCCCGGCAGCGTGCTGCGGGTCGACACCACAGGTATCGACATCGCCACTGGCAGCGGCGTGCTGCGCTTGCTGGAATTGCAGAAGGCGGGCGGCAAGCGCCAGCCCGTGGATGTGTTCGCGCGCGGCTGGCAGCCGGCCTGAACCTGCCGGGGCCAGGCGGCCCCGGGATTGCCCTTCAATACAAGGTGCTGGCTACGCGGGCCGGCAGTTCGCGGTCGTAGGTGACGCCGTCGAAGGTGCCTGCCGTCAGATCAGACAGGATGCAGCCCACGCTGGGCAGCGCGCTGCGCGGCACTTGCGTCGCCGGATCCCACAGCTTGGAGCGCAGCAAGGCCCGCGAGCACTGAAAGTACACGGTGTGCACGTCCACGATCAGCACCGAGCGCGGCAGCTTGCCATCCATCTCAAAGCGCGCCAACAGCGCAGGATCCACGCTGATGCGCGCAGCACCATTGACCCGCAGGGTCTCGCCCACGCCCGGCACCAGGAACAGCAGCGCGACCCGCGGGTCGGCCAGGATGTTGCGCAGGCTGTCGATGCGGTTGTTGCCGCGGCGATCCGGCAGCAGCAGCGTCTTGTCGTCCTCCACCACCACGAAGCCGGCGGGATCGCCGCGCGGCGAGGCGTCCAGCCCATCCGGGCCCGCGGTCGCCAGCACCGCGAACGGCGCGGCCTCGATGAAGGCGCGGTAGTGCGGATGCACATGATCCACTTCCTTCTTGAGGGAGGCTTCGCCGGACGCGCCATACAACGCCTGCAAGGCGTCTGCGTCGGTGACCAGATGGGCGGGATCGATGTGCATGGCTGGGGCTTCCAGGTTCAGGCCAGCGTGGCTGGCAGGTCGGCTACGGTCAGGAACAGCTCGTCGGGGCCGCGCTCGCGCAACGCCTCGACATGGTTATAGCCCCAGGCGACGGAGCCGATGCGCACGCCGGCCTTGCGGGCGGCGTCGATGTCGCGCATTTCGTCGCCCACCAGCAGGAAGCGCTCGGGGGCGGTGCCGTGCTGCTTGAGCAGGCGGTCGATCTTGGCGGACTTGCCGAACAGGTCGGTGCCGCATTCGTAGTCGTCGAACAGCGCGGCGGTTTCCGCGCCCAGCACGCGTTGCACGTTCTCGATGGAGTTCGAGCTGACCACCGCCAGGCGCAGCCCGCCCGCCTTCAGGCGCGCCAGCGCGTCGGGAATGCCGTCGAACAGGTGCACGCTGGGATCGATCTCCTGCATCAGCGTACGCACGTGCGCCATGATGGCGGGCAGCTTCCACAGCGGGATGCCGAGGAACTTGAGGATGTCGGCGGCATCGCGGTGCCGCAGCTGTTCGCGTTCGGACGCGTCGATCTTGCGGAAGCCGTACTTGTCGGCCACCGTGTTCAGGATGGAATTGAACCAGGGCATGGTGTCCGCCAGGGTTCCATCGAAATCAAAAGCGGCAATGTCGTATTTCAAAGCGTGAATCTCTAGAGCCTGTTGATACGGGAAGCAGTCTAGCGCCGGCCCTAGCTGCCGTTCGGATGCAGCAGATAGTGCACGACGGGAGCCAGGCCTTCGAGCGGCGGCGCGGCGGCCACCACGCGGGCGGCGCTGGTCCAGGGATAGTCCAGCCCCAGCAGCCAGCCGAAAACCGCTTCGGTGTCATGCGCGGGCAAGGTCACCATGGTTTCGATGGTGATGACCAGGCCGGTCGCGCGATACGGCTCGGGCTGGAACTCCCACTCATACCGGCCACAGCCCACGCGGACGTTGCCGCTGGCCTTTTCCGTCATGCCCACGATCCAGTCGCATTGGTAAGCGGGCAGGCGCGCGCCGGCCTCGGGCCGCGCCAGGTAGTACGTGTAGACGTTGTCGTAGGTCTGGCCGAACTTGCGCACCAGGGTGTCGGTGATCGCGGCCAGCCCATGCGACTCGGGCGGAAAGGCGATGGCTTGCGTGCGCAATGCCATCTTCAGCACCGCGTCCGGGGCGAACGCGCGCGCCATGTAGTGCGGGCGGTTCTCGTCCTTGGCGTGAAAGTAGTCGCGCAGTACGGACTCGGTGCTGGCGGGAGTCAACGCATGGGTGGGCATTGCGGGCCTTCCGTGGTGGTCGGGTTGATGGATGGCGTCAGGCCTTGATCTGTTCGAACCACTTCGAGACATTGGGCGGTTCGTACATGGCGTAGCGGTCCAGCAGCAGGGCAGGGTCCTCTTCCACCACCAGCATGTCGCGATGCTGGGGGCGGATGAATTCTTCCTCGACCGCATGGTTCACGAACTGGACCAGCGCGTCGTAGTAGCCGGCGATGTTCAGCAGGCCGCAGGGCTTGTTGTGCATGTTCAGTTGCGCCCAGGTCCAGACCTCGAAGAACTCTTCCAGCGTGCCGGCGCCGCCCGGCAGCGCGATAAAGCCGTCGGCCTTTTCCATCATCATGGCCTTGCGCTCGTGCATGGTCTGCACCATGTGAAGCTCGGTCAGGCCGCGGTGCGCCTGCTCTTTCTTCATCAGCAGTTCGGGAATCACGCCGATCACGCGGCCGCCGGCGGCCAGCACCTCATTGGCCACCACGCCCATGATGCCCACGACCGAACCGCCGTAGACCAGTCCCAGATCGCGCTGCACCAGTTCACGGGCCAGCACGCGGGCCTGTTCGATGTAATCCGGCCGGGCGCCCGGGTTCGAGCCGCAGTACACGCAAATGTTCTTCAGAGTCATAGATCTTTGGGTGAAGCCTATCCCGTTACAGATTGCGTCACGGGTTTTCGGGAAGCCCATAGTTTACGCAAGGTTCGAAAACCATTTCGGACGCCCCGATTTCGGGGGCAGGGGCAATGTTTGGACACAGCATGTTCCGCCACGATCGGTAGACTGGGTTGTTCGGAGAGACTGGAAGCCCAGTGTCGCAGTGCTTTCACTTAACCAAGAGGAGCCACGATATGGAACAAGCAACCCGTACCCAAACACAGGCCGGCCGCCCGTTCGAGATGGACGTCAAGGCGATACGCGCGAAGGCGCGCAAGGACATCGAGTCCGGCGCGGTGACCGACACCTATCGCGCCGACCGGCAGACCGTGCTGAAGCTGCTGAACGAGGCGCTGGCCACCGAGATCGTCTGTGTGCTGCGCTATAAGCGCCATTACTTCATGGCGCGCGGGCTCAACGCCGAGCCCGTGGCCGCGGAATTCGCCGAACACGCCACGCAGGAACAGGAGCACGCGGACCGGCTGTCGGAACGCATCGTGCAATTGGGCGGCGAGCCCAACCTGTCGCCCAAGGGCCTGCTCGAGCGCAGCCATTCCGAGTACGTGGAAGGCGCCTCGCTGGAGGACATGATCAAGGAAAACCTGATCGCCGAACGCATTGCCATCGACAGCTATCGCCAGATGATCGACTACATCGGCGAGCAGGACTCCACCACGCGCCGCATGCTGGAAGAGATACTGGCCGTGGAAGAAGAGCACGCCGACGACATGTCGGACTTCCTGGCGCGCAACTAGCGCGCTTGCGGCAAGGAGGCGGCGCGCGCGTCGTGCAGGTGCGCCGCCGCGTCCAGCGCCGCATGATGCTGCTCGGCCCAGCGGTCCAGCGCGACCAGCGCCACATTCAAGGACCGGCCCAGTTCGCTCAGGCGGTAGCTCACATGCGGCGGCACGGTGCCCAGATCCTCGCGCAGCACCAGGCCGTGGCGTTCCAGTTCCCTGAGCGTCTGCGTCATGACCTTCTGCGAAATCCCGTCCAGCCTGCGCAGCAGCTCGTTGTTGCGCAAGGGGCCGTGCTCGAGCGCCGGCAGGATCAGCGGCACCCATTTGCCGGCAATCAGCTCCAGGGCACGGCGCGAGGGGCACGCGGCGTCGAATACGTCGCCAGCAGGCGAGAGTGCGGCAAGCTTTTTCATGGTTACCAAAAGGTGCGTACTTGTCCTTAGGTAACTATAGCCCTTACGCTGGCGATTCCCTAGCCCTGGCAGGAGGCCGAGATGGCCTGGTTGATTCTGGTCGCCGCGAGCGCGGTGGAAATCGTGATGGCGCTGGCCTTGAAATATGCCGACGGCTGGACCCGTTTCTGGCCGAGCGTGATCGGCATTGCCGCCGCGCTCGGCAGCGTGTTCTTGCTGACGCTGGCCATGAAGCAGCTGCCCGCCGGCACGGCCTATGCCATCTGGACCGGCATAGGCTCCGTGGGCATTACCGTGCTGGGCATCATGCTGTTCGGGGATTCGCCATCCGCCGCGCGCCTGCTGTGCATCGCGCTGATCGTGGGCGGGGTGGCGGGGCTCAAGCTGCTGGAAGCCTGAGCCGCGCGCGAGACCGGATTCAGATCGCGTCGGCCCAGAGGTCGTATTCGTCGGAATCGGTGACGCGGACGCGCACCAGATCGCCCGCCTTCAGCGGCTTGTCCGAACTGACGTAGACGCAGCCGTCGATCTCGGGCGCGTCGGCGCTGCTGCGGCCCACGGCGCCGTCTTCGTCCACTTCGTCGATCAGTACGTCGATCTCGCGGCCCACCTTCTTCGCCAGGCGAGCGGTCGAGATCGATTGCTGCAGCTCCATGAAGCGTTCCCAGCGTTCCTGCTTGACATCGTCCGGCACCGGATTGTCCAGCAGGTTCGCGGGCGCGCCTTCCACCGGCGAATACTGGAAACAGCCGACGCGGTCCAACTGCGCTTCCTGCATCCAGTCCAGCAGGTACTGGAAGTCTTCCTCGGTTTCGCCGGGGAAGCCGACGATGAAGGTCGAGCGTATCGTCAGGTCCGGGCAGATCTCGCGCCAGCGCTTGATGCGGGCCAGGGTCTTGTCCTCGAAGGCCGGGCGCTTCATGGCCTTCAGGATGCGCGGGCTGGCATGCTGGAACGGAATGTCCAGGTAGGGCAGGATCTTGCCTTCGGCCATCAGCGGGATCACCTCGTCCACGTGCGGATACGGATACACGTAGTGCAGGCGCGTCCACACGCCCATCTCGGACAAGGCCATACAGAGCTCGGTCATGCGGGTCTTTACCGGACGGCCGTTCCAGAAGCCGCTGCGGTACTTCACGTCCACGCCATAGGCGCTGGTGTCTTGCGAAATCACCAGCAGTTCCTTCACGCCGGCCTTGACCAGGCGCTCGGCTTCGCTCAGCACGTCGCCCACCGGCCGGCTGACCAGATTGCCGCGCATCGACGGGATGATGCAGAAGCTGCAGCGGTGATTACAGCCTTCCGAGATCTTCAGGTAGGCGTAGTGGCGCGGCGTGAGCTTGATGCCTTGCGGCGGCACCAGATCCAGGTAGGGGTTGTGATCTTTCTTGGGCGGGGCGGCCTCGTGAACCGCGCGCACCACCTCTTCATACTGCTGCGGGCCGGTCACGGCCAGCACGCTGGGGTGCACGTCGCGGATCACCGATTCCTCGACGCCCATGCAGCCGGTCACGATGACCTTGCCGTTCTCGGCCAGCGCTTCGCCGATGGCCTCCAGCGATTCCGCCTTGGCGCTGTCGATGAAGCCACAGGTGTTGACGACGACCACGTCCGCATCGTCATACTCGGGCGTGACTTCGTACCCTTCGGTGCGCAGTTGGGTCAGGATGCGTTCGGAGTCGACCAGGGCTTTGGGACAGCCCAGGGAAACGAAGCCCACGCGCGGGGTTCGGCCTTCGGCGTTGACGGCGGCGATGGTGTTGGCCAGGGTGGCGGCGGCGGACGCGTTCGCGTCAGCGCTGTCGGTCTTGCCAGGGCCCTTGCCAGGCCGGGAGGTTTCGAGGATTTCCAATCTAGTTCACCAAAAAATCGCGCGGCGAGCGTGTCGCGCGGCGGATGTGTTGTTCATGTCGGGCGAGGCCGGGGCGGCGGGCCTCAAGATTCAGCGTGTTCGTTGGCGCGCCACGGGGGCAGTTCTCGCAGGGTCTCGGGGTGCAACATGGCTACCTGCAGCAGGGTTTTCGCCGCGCCCGAGGGGGTGCGCCGGCCTTGCTCCCAATCTTGCAGCGTGCGTACGCTCACGCCCAGCAGTTCAGCGAAATCCGTTTGCGGCAGGCCCACGCGGTTGCGTGCTTCGCTGATATGCGACGCCTGCCACGGTGCGCTGCGCGCCGTCGGGGCAGCATTCTTCATGGCTCTTCAAAAGTCGGGTGGCGCCTGCGTGGCGTCCCAGGGGGTGATGCCGTCGTGCCATGATGGCGGCGATGGCGAATTTTTAATTATACGGCATTGCCGTAGGTTGATTGTCATCCAACCGCCAGTCGGACAGGCTTCCCAACCTGGCTCGACATCTCTACCGTGTGAGCAGGTAAAGGGAGCGGGCAGGCCAATGTGAACCCGAAAGTATTGATGCCGCCCGCACTGCGTGCAAATACGTCGCCCTGATGGACTGTCGCGATGGCCTTGACGATCGCCAGTCCCAGGCCGTGATGCTTGCTGCTACGGCTGCGCGCGGCTTCCGCCCTGAAAAAGCGTTCGAACAGGCGCGGCAGGACCTGCTGATCGATAGGGTTTCCACGATTGGCGACGGACACGTGGGCGAAGCCGTCTTGTTCTGTCAGCCGCAAGCTGATCCTGCTTTGCGGGACTGCGTGGCGGACGGCATTTTCCAGCAGATTCGCCACCGCCCGATGGAACAATCGCCGATCCGCGTGCATGCGGACTTCACCTTCCAGAACGATTGCCAGTCCCTTTTCCTCGAATAGCGGTTCGAGGTACTCCATGGTCTTGGCAACCTCTTCCCGTAGCGAAACTTCTCCCAGGTCCAGGGCCATCTGGCCAGTCTGCGCATGTGACAGAAACAGCATATCGTTGACGATGGCCGTCATCCGCTCCAGTTCTTCCAGGTTGGACAGAAGTAATTCCTTGAATTCGTGTTCGGTCCTGCACGCGCGCAGGCCAAACTGAGTCTGACCGATGAGATTGGTCAGCGGCGTGCGCAGTTCGTGCGCAACATTGGCGTTGAAACTTTCCAGCTGTCGCCAGGCCACTTCCTGCCGATCGAGAACGCCGTTGAACGATGCGGCCAGGTCCTTGATTTCGGTGGGAAGCCGTTCCAGGCGTAGCCGCTGTCCGCTATTGCCTGGCGTCAGTTCTCGAGCCTGGCCGCCGAGACGTCGACCGTGGTGCAGGCCCGCCCGCGCAATGAAGTAGCCTAGGATCGCCACCAGCAAGGAACCCGCAATGGATAAGGAGGCAAGGATGGCCGTAAAGTCGTCGAGCGTCTGTATGTAGGGGGAGGAGTCGAGCGAGATGACCGACCGCACCGCGGGCCGGATGCCCGCCGGCGGTATGGTGGTGATAAGCACGTGCAACGGACAGCAATCGGTTGCCCCTGGCAGGATGGAAAATCCGTCGGGTAGCTGGCTCGACGTCACGCTCTTGGGCGGTTCTCCGCCATGGCGGTATAGCGGGTCGTCGCTGAGGATCCAGTGCTGCGCATTGACCATGCGGTTCGACGCAAACGGGCTGTGCGCGAACACGGCGTCATGCCAGGTCGCCGGCGACTGTCGCGACATCAGCAGCGGATCCAGAAACGAATGACGCAACTCAAGCTCGCGCTGTATCTGTTGCTGCAGCGATTGCCTGAGGGATCCCTGCAGCAGCACGGAGCAAACCGAGGCGGTGAGCGTCACCGCCAGCGTGAACATCAGCGCCAGGCGCATCGAGAGGGACGCGATCATGGCGAGGCGGCGCAGGCTTCGGCGCGGCTTTCCAGCAGATAGCCCATGCCCCTGACGGTATGCAGCAACTTCGTGTCGTATGGCGCGTCAACCTTGAGACGCAAGCGCCGCATCGCGACTTCGACCACGTTCGCGTCGCTGTCGAAGTTCATGTCCCAGATCTGCTCGGAGATCATCATCTTGGACAGGATCTCGCCCTGGTGGCGTGCCAGCAGGCTGAGCAGCGCGAACTCCTTGGCGGTCAGGTTCAGCCGCTGGCCGGCGCGGGTGGCACGGCGCGCCAGCAGATCGACCTGGAGGTCGCCCACCTGCAACCAGGTCGAATCGCCGCCGGTGCCGACCCGGCGCCGCAGCAGGGCCTGGATGCGCGCGGCCAGCTCGATGAAGGAAAATGGCTTGCCCAGGTAGTCGTCAGCGCCCTGGCGCAGTCCCTTGACCCGCTCGTCGACGGAGCCACGGGCCGAGAGCATCAGCACCGGCGTCGGCTTGCGCGCCCGCAGTTGTCTCAGCAGTGCGTAGCCGTCCTGGCCGGGAAGCATGACGTCCAGGATGATTGCGTCGTAGTCATGCTCGATGGCCAGGAACAGCCCCTCGCTCCCATCGCCGGACAAGTCGACGGTAAAGCCCAATCCAGTCAGCCCGCGCTTGATGTGCGATGCCGTCTTTGGTTCGTCTTCCACAACCAGCAAACGCATGCGTTCCCTTAGCGGATCTTTTGAAGTTCTTTATGCCGGTATGGACTTCGAGCGGTCTATGAAGGGACCGGCGTGGCGCAACATTTTAGGGCACCAAAGCCGTCTTCAGAGTGACTCAAGAATGACGAACTTGTCAGCAATCGCTGCATAAATATGACAGGGAACTCGCGCCGCCATGGCCACGGAAGAAACGGAATTCCCGCCGTACGCGCCTGGCACGGTGACCAGTGCGGAAATCGCCGCGGACCTGCAGGCATGGTCGAGCGCGGCCCTGCCCGAGGTGACCCGGCAGGAAGAAACGCCTGAGGTATTTGGCGCGGATTATCGTGAACGCTACGCCAACTACCTGCGTCTGCAGGAGGGCGCTTCCGCCAAGAAGGCTGTGCGCTGAGGCTCGATTCTCCGCATCGCTACCGCGAATGCCGGCTGCTCCAGTACACATCCGACAACCCCAAGCGCCGGTTCATCTCACGCGCCAGCACGAACATCAGGTCCGAGAGCCGGTTCAGGTACTGCCGCACCGTCGGATTGAGACCCTCGGTGCGTGCCAGCGCCACCACCGCGCGTTCGGCGCGGCGGCAGACGGTCCGGGCCATGTGGAAATGCGCGGATGCGCGCGAGCCGCCCGGCAGGATGAACTCCTTCAGCGGCGGCAGGGCGGCGTTGTAATGCGCCAGGCGGCCGTCCAGATGGGCGATCTGCGCCTGGTCCAGCGCGCGATGCCCCGGGATGCAGAGCTCGGCGCCCATGTCGAACAGGTCGTTCTGGATGATGTGCAGATCGGTCGCGACTTCGTCGGGCAATTTTTCAGCAAGCAGCACGCCGATCACACTGTTTAGCTCATCCACCTCGCCCAAGGCGGCGATGCGGGGCGCGTCCTTGGGCGTGCGCGAGCCATCGCCCAGTCCGGTGGTGCCGTCATCGCCGGTGCGGGTGGCGATGACGGATAAGCGGTTGGCCATGGTTTTCTTCCTGTCTGACGGGCGCGTGCGCCCGGCCTAGATGGAGCGGCCGCCGTCGACCGGGAGCTCGACGCCGGTCAGGAAGCGTGCCTCGGCGCTGGCCAGGAATACGGCCACGTTCGCCACGTCGTCCGGGTCGCACATCCGGCCCAGCGGTATCGTCGATACGAAGCGCGCCCGGTTCTCGGCGTTGTCGGCCACGCCCATGAAGTCGTTGAGCAGCCCAGTGGGCGCCATGACCGGCGAAATGAGATTGACGCGGATGCCGTCCGCGGCGAGTTCGGCGGCCATCGATTTGGTCATGACCCTGACCGCGCCTTTCGAACTGTTGTACCAGGTCAGGCCGGGGCGCGGACGGATGGCGCCTACCGAGCCCACGTTGATGATCACGCCGTCCTTCTTTTCCTTCATCAGCGGAACCACGGCCAGCGCCATGAGATAGATCGACTTTACGTTGACCGCGAACACGCGGTCGAAGGTCGCTTCGTCCACCTCCAGCATGGGCTGGTTGCGGTGCGTGGTGCCGGCATTGTTGATCACCACGTCGGGCGCGCCGAAACGCTCCACGCAGTGGCGGACCATGGCTTGCACCTGGTCGCCGTTGCTCACGTCGCACGCGACAGCGCTGGCGTTTTCACCCAGCTCACGGGCGACCTGCTGCGCGGCTTCGAGATTGAGGTCGGCCAGGACGACCTTGGCGTTTTCCTTGGCGTAGGCGCGGGCGATGGCGGCACCGAAGCCGCTGCCTGCTCCCGTGACGATCGCGATCTTGTTGCTCAATCCGGACATGGTGGCATTCCTTATGCGTAGTGTTGAACAATGGTCTTGGTCGTGCTCATTTCTTCCAGGGCGAGAAATCCTTTCTCGCGGCCGTAGCCGCTTTTCTTGACGCCGCCGAAGGGCAGCTCCACGCCGCCGCCCGCGCCGTAGCAATTGATGAATACCTGGCCGCTGGCGATGCGCTGCGCCATGCGGGACTGACGGCTGCCGCTCTCCGTCCAGACGCCCGCGACCAGGCCGTAGTCCGTCGCATTGGCCAGTTGCAGGGCATCGCCTTCGTCGCTGAACGGCATGACGGACAGCACCGGGCCAAACACTTCCTGCGAGGCCAGCCGGTGGTCGCGGGGTACCGGCCCGAACAGCGCCGGCTTGACGAAATACCCGTCGCCTGACGCGTCCGGCGCCAGGCGGCCTTGCGCCAGCAGCGGCACGCCCATGGCGGCGGCTTCGGCGATGAAGGCTTGCACTTTGTCGCGCTGCCGTGCGTTGATCAGCGGACCGCAGTCCAGATCCATCTCGGGCGTGCCTGCCTTCAGCGCGTCGAAAGCGGCCGCGATGGTGTGGACGAAACGGTCGTAAATGCCCTGCTGTACCAGCAGGCGGCTGCCGGCGGAGCAGGTCTGGCCCGCGTTCTGGACGATGGCCCGGACGATGATCGGCGCGGCCTTGGCCAGGTCCGCGTCGTTGAATACGATTTGCGGCGATTTGCCGCCCAGTTCGAGCACGCAGGGAACGTGGTTGCGCGCGGTAGCTTGTTGGACCTGGACGCCGACTTCGGGGGAACCGGTGAAGGTCGCGAAGTTGATGCCAGGGTGCGAGGTCAGCGCCGCGCCGGCTTCCGCGCCGTAGCCCGTCACGATGTTGAGCGCGCCGGCCGGCAGCCCGGCCAGCAGCGCCAATTCGCCCAGTTTCAAGGCGGTCAGGCAGGCATCTTCAGAGGGCTTGACCACCGCCGCGTTGCCCATGGCCAGCGCCGGCGCCAGCGTGCGTCCCATCATTTGCGCGGGATAGTTCCAGGGAATGATGTGGGCCGTGACGCCGTGCGGAATGCGGACAACGCTGACGTTGTAGCCGGCCAGGTAGGGAATGGTCTGCCCGTGGATCTTGTCGGCCGCGCCGCCGTAGAACTCGAAGTAGCGCGCCACCGCCCCGGCGTCCGCGCGCGCCACCGACATGGGCTTGCCGGTATCGCGGGCCTCCAGTTCGGCCAGCTCATCGCCATGATCCAGGATGAGCTGCCCCAGGCGCTGCAGGATCCGGCCGCGCTCGGTCGCCGTCATCCTGCCCCAGGCGCCTTCCAGCGCGCGCCGCGCCGCCGCGACCGCCAGATCCACATCCGCGGCCCGGCCGCGCGCGATCCGCGAGAAAGCCTGCCCGGTGCAGGGATCGATGACATCTATGGTTTCGCCATCGAGCGCATCGACCCAGCGGCCGTCGATCAACAATTTGCTCACGCGTTACTCCTTCAGATTGAGACGACGGCTGCGGCCCGCCAAGGCGCGCTGCCGTCGGCGGCGGCACGCCGTCAGGCCTGGGAACGGATGCCTTCGGGTTCGACCTCGCTCATGAACTTGGGATCGTTGTAGTGGTACAGATCGTCCAGGTAGGGCACGAAGAAGTCGTAGAAGGAGCGGGAGTCGTACTTGGCTTTTTCACCCTGCTTGACACAGGCCGGGATGGGACCCACGTTGGCGTCATCGTCCGGGTAGAAGAAGAAGGTCAGCGCGTAGCGCTTCATCGGGGGATTGACCACGCGGTGCGGCGTGGCGATGAAGCGGTCGTTGGACAGGCGGTTGAGGACCTGGCCGGTGTTCACGATCAGCGCGTCCTTGACGTAGGTGACGTTGAGCCATTCCTTCGAGGGGGTCATGACTTGCAGGCCCGGCACCGGCGTCATCGGCAGCAGCGTCAGGAAGCTGCCGTCGGAGTGTGGCGCCAGGGCGTACTGGCCTTCCTCCAGGCGCTCTTCCGGATGGTAGTAGGCGCAGCGCTGGTAGTACTCCGGCGCTTTGAACATATGGTTGAAATGGTCGGCCGGAAGGTCCAGCGCCCGCGCATAGATGGGCAGCAGCTTGAGCGCGAGCGCCTCCATGGAGGTCTGGTATTCGTACAAGGTCTTGCGGAACTCCGGCAGGCTTTCCGGCCATTGGTTCAAGCCGCGGTGCCGGACGTTGGCCACCACCTTGGGATCGTCGGCAGTGCGGTTGCGCATGAAAAGCCAGGCGGCGTTGGTGTCCTTCTTGGTGTTGAGCGCGATCTTCTCCATGATGGCGGTCGATTGCAGGATGGATGCCTTGGGCGGCAGGTAGCCCTGGTGGTGGAAGCCGACCCGATGCCTGAGCTTCTCTTCCATGGGAATCTCGAAGAGCTTGGCGGTCTGGCGGAACGATTCGTCGATGAGCCCCTGGGGAATGCCGTGGTTGACGATGGCGAAGAAGCCCAGGTTCTCCTGGATCCAGCGCACGTCCGCCGCCAGTTGTTCGAGCGCGCCGGGCTTGCCGGCAAGATACGGACCCACGTCGAGGATGGGCAGTCCCTGGCCGCTTTCTATGGCTTGCTTGACGCCTTCAGAAGCGCTTACCTGATTCGTTGCAGTAGTCATGATCGATGTCTCCTTGATGTATGGACAATTGCCAAACCACTCTGGTCTTCAAACACTCGGACGGCGTTTTCATCAGTTCCAGAACTTGCACTTGGATTCCGCCTTGGAGGCAAACGCCTGCTCTCCAGGAATCATCTGTACCTGCTTGTAGTAGTCCCAAGGCCCCTTGGATTCGGCCGGGCTCTTGATCTCCATGAGCCGCAGATCGTGGACCATGCGGCCGTCCTCCCGGATGTAGCCGTTTTGGGTGTACATGTCGTTGATTTTCTCTTTCCTCATCTGCGCCATCACGTCCTCGGCCTGGTCGCTGGCTGCGTGCTGGACAGCCTGCAGGTAATGCAGCGTCGCCGAGTAGCTGGCCGCCTGCATGCTGGTGGGCATCTTGCTCATCTTCTGCTGGAAGCGGGCGGCCCAGGCGCGCGACTTGTCGTCCGAGTCCCAGTACCAGGCCTCGGTCAGGTTGATGCCGCGGGTCTGCTCCAGGCCCAGGGCATGCACGTCGGTGATGAACAGCATCAGGCCCGCCAGCTTCATTGATGAAGACAGTCCGAACTCGCTGGCGGCCTTGACCGAATTGATGGTGTCGGCGCCGCCGTTGGCCAGTCCCAGGACCTGCGCGCCCGAGGCCTTGGCCTGCAGCAGGAAGGACGAGAAATCGGGGGTGGACAGAGGATGGCGCACGCTGCCCAGGACGCTGCCGCCATTGGCCCGGACGACCTCCGTGGTCTCCTTTTCCAGCGACTTGCCGAAGGCGTAGTCGACCGTCAGGAAGTACCAGGTTTTGCCGCCCTGGCGCGTCATGGCCGCGCCGGTGCCGCGGGCCAGGGCCACCGTGTCGTAGAGGTAATGGACGGTGTAAGGCGAGCATTCCTCGTTGGTCAGCTGGGCGGCGACGCCGCCCGTGACGATGACGATCTTCTTCTTCTCCGCCGCGACCGTGGCAATGGCCAGGCTGGTGCCTGAACTGGGGCCGCTGATGATCATGTCCACGCCTTGTGTGTCGAACCAGCCGCGCGCCGCGGTTGCCGCGACGTCGGGCTTGGCCGAGTGATTGGACGTCACGACCTCGATCTTCCTGCCGTTGACCTTGCCGCCGAAATCGGCGATGGCCATCTTCACCGCTTCGGTGATGCCGGCGCCGCCCATGTCGGAGTAGATGCCCGACATGTCGGCCAGCACGCCGATCTTGACAACGTCGCCGCTCGCCTGGGCCCATGTCGGGACACAGGCGGCGATGCAGAACAGGGACGCCACGACGCGGCGGCCCGACGAGGGGAGCTTGCGCAACGAACAGCTATAGGAAGAAGTTTTCATTCCTGTCTCCTGGAGTTCGATTCCGCCGGCGTTATGCCGCCGATCGGTTGGTCCGTTGTGCCGCGGCGCAGCGTCAGGACCTTCTGCAACTGCGTCGGGTCGGCCATTCCGCTTGCTACCGCATGGCAGTATTCCCACAGCGTCTCGTCGACGTTGGCGCCCAGCTGTACTGCGTTGGCCAGCCGCAGGACGGCCAGACGGTCATGCTTGAATCTCACACTGCGCTGCAGCAGGGACAGCGCGGCCGAGCGGGCGTCCTGCTGCTGCGCCGCTGACGCCTGGGCCCGGGCTCCCACGCGCTGCGTTTTCTTCAGTGACCGGATCAGTGCGCGCGACATGGATCAGTCCACTTGCGCGCCCGAGGCGCGCACCACCTCGCCCCACTTCAACGCATCGGCACGCAGGACGCGCGCGAACTCGTCCGGTTGCGTGATGTAGGGCTCCGCGCCCTGCGCCGCGAAGCTGGCCGCGACTTCCGGCAGGCGCAGGATGTCGTTCACATCGCTGTTGATTTTCCGCACCAGATCCGGCGGCGTGCGTCCGGGAGCCATGAGGCCGAACCATGGATTGACATCGAAGTCCTTGAAGCCAGCCTGCGCGATGGTCGGAATGCTGTCGAATGCCGCGGCAGGGCGCGCGCTGGTGACCGCGATCGGATAGAGGGTGGAGCTCTTGAGGGCGCCGATGACGGACGGCAGGCTGGTGAACACCACCTGGATCCGTCCGCCCATCAGATCCTGCAGCGCCGGCGCCGCGCCCCGGTAGGGAATGTGCGCGAGCTTGACGCCAGTGGCGGCGTTGAACATCTCGCCCAGCAGGTGATTGACGGAGCCGTTGCCGGCCGAGCCGTAGTTGATGTGCGAGTTGCGGGCGGCCGCCACGACTTCGGAGACGGTCTTGAATGGCGAATCCGGCCGCGTCACCATGACGAAGGGCAGGGTGGCCAGCGTGGCGACGGGCGCGAAATCCTGGACCGGATCGAAGGACAGCTTGCGGTACAGCGCGCCATTGATGGCTTGGGTGCCGACGTAGCTCATCAGCAGGGTGTAGCCGTCGGGCGCCGCCCGGACGACCAGCTCCATGCCGACATTGCCGCCCGCGCCCGCGTGGTTCTCGACCACCACCGGCTGGCCCCATTTCGCCGTGAGCTTCTGGCCGATGATGCGGGCCAGCACGTCGGAGGCGCCGCCAGGCGTCTGCGGGACGATGATCCTGACCGGCTTGTCTGGAAATGCCGCGCTCGCGCTCGCGGCCGGCGCGGCGGTGCAGACGGCGGTCAACAACGATGCGAAAAAGCGCATGAGCATGGCGGCTCTCCAGGAGTCAGGAATCGAGCGTGGCGGCGGCCGCGAGTATCCGGCCCATCTGCTGCCCGAGCGGAGCGTCGAACAGTGCGTCGTCGGCGTGGGCGATGGCGTGCGCGATGCGCAGTTCGAGCATGCGCCGCAGTCGGTAGCGCAGCCGCTGGGCGCGCAGGCGTTGGCGCCGTTCTGGATCGGTGGCGCGCCAGGCTTGGTGCCGGTCTATGGCTTGGGATAGCGCGCGGATCGAGTCCGATTGCGTGGACGAGGCCAGCAGTACCGGCGCACGCCACGCGCCCTCGGGCTGCTGGCTTACCGCGGCGATGCGCTGTATGTCGGTGGCCATTTTCTTCGCGCCCGGCAGGTCTGACTTGTTGACGACGTAGATGTCGGCCATTTCCATGATGCCGGCCTTCATGGCCTGGACCATGTCGCCGCTTTCGGGCAGCAGGACCAGGACCAGCGTGTCGACTTGCGCGCGCGCCGCATACTCGGCCTGGCCGATGCCGACCGTCTCCAGCAGCACTTCGTCAAAGCCGAACTCGTCCATGATGTCGAGCATCTCGGGCAGGTTGTCGGCCAGGCCGTCGCAGGTGCGGCGCGAACCCAGCGAGCGGATGTAAAGATCGCCGATGCCGGCCAGGTCGTCCATGCGGACGCGGTCGCCCAGGATCGCGCCGCCGCTCTTCGGGCTGCTCGGATCGACGGCCAGGACGCCCAGGCGGCCTGTCGGCGCGCGTTCCAGCGCCAGATGCCCGACCAGGGTGCTCTTGCCGGCGCCCGGAGCGCCGGTGATGCCGATCCGGCGGGCGGCGTGCGCGGTCGCATCGCGCAGCGCGAAGCGCGCCACTTCCGCGGCGTCGGCGTTGGCCATGCGTGTCAGCGCGCGGCCCAGCGCCCAGCGGTCCAGGGGCGGGGCGTCCGCCGGACTACCTTCATGCTTGAGGCGGCCCGGTGCGTTCATGTCCTGACCCTGCCCAGCACTTCGTCGCCGTGCTCGTCCAGCAGGGGCGGCAGGCCGTAGACCGGCGCATACCCCTGGAAGCGGATCGGGCTGGCCACGGCCTGCAGCGGCAGGCTGCCGTCGCCCAGCGCGACCACCAGCGCGCGCGCGGCGGCGATGTCGCTGGAGAGCGCCGCGTTCAAGGTGCCGACTTCCGCCGCCACCACGCCCAGCGGGCTCAGGCGGCGCACCCATGCGCGGGCGGGCGCCTGGCGAAGTACCTGCGCGATGGCGGCTATGACTTCGGTCCGGTGCGTCCTGCGCCCCGCCATGGTGGCGAACTTCGGGTCCGCCACCCATTCGGGACGGCCGATTTCGCAGCAGAACGTTTTCCAGAACCTGTCGTGGGTGATGAACAGCGTGAGCCATCCGTCCGCCGTCGCGAATATCTGCGCCGGCACCACATAGGGGTGGGACGAGTCCGCCAGGCGTTCTATGGTTTCGCCTGCGTTCAGCGCCGCGCCCGCCAGGTAATTGAGCTGCGAGAGCATGACGTCGTACATCGCGACATCGACCTGGCCGCCTTCGCCCTGCACGATCTTGGCCAGCAGCCCGACCGCGGCCACCAGGCCCGCCGAGTTGTCCACCGCCGAGTAGCCGGCCTTGGTGGGCGGCGCCTCGGGATCGCCGGTCAAGGCCATGACACCCGTCATCGCCTGGATGACGTAGTCGTAGGCGGGGTTGTCCGCGTAAGGGCCGTCCAGCCCGTAGCCCGTCAGCGCCACGCAGACCAACCGTTCGTTCCAGCGCCGCAACGCGTCATAGGTGAGGCCGAGCTTGCGAATCGCGGAAGGCCGCAAATTGGTCACCAGCGCATGCGAGGTTTCGACGATGCGCCCCAGCGCCTCGCGTCCCTCCATGCTTGCCAGGTCGAGCACCACGCTTTTCTTGTTGCGGTTCAGGCTGGCGAAGTAGGCATTGTGCGGGCCCACGAAATGCGGGCTGACGCTGCGGCCGATGTCGCCCTCGGGCGTTTCGATCTTGATGACCTCGGCGCCCATGTCGGCCAGCATCAGGCCGCAGTAGGGGCCGGCCAGCATATGGCCGACTTCGATGATCCGGATCCCCGCGAGCGGCGCGTTCATGACAAGCTCTGCGCCAAGGTGCGGACCATGTCGTCCAGCGGCATGTCGGCGGTGAAGATCGCGGCGACACCCAGTTCTTTCAGGTAGGGCCAGTCTTCCGCGGGGATGGTGCCGCCGACGAAGACCTTCACGCTGTGCGCCCGCAGTTCGCGCAGCTGCGCCATGACTTCGGCGACCAGCTCGCGGTGGCTGCCGGACAGGATGCTCAGGCCGACCGCGTCCACGCCTTCGTCCACCGCCACCTGCGCGATCTGCAGCGGGCTGCGGCGCAGGCCGGTATAGATGACTTCCGCCCCGGCGTTGCGCAGCGTCAGCGCGACGATCTTGGCGCCGATGTCGTGGCCGTCCAGGCCGGGCTTGCCGATCAGGATACGCTTGGCCGCCAGGGCGGCAGAGGTCTGTTGGGCGCTCATAGATTCACCGGCTCCTTGAATTCGCCCCACTTGTCCTTCAGGCGCTCCACCATTTCGCCGACGGTGGCGTAGGCGTGGCAGCACTCCACGAGGTAGGGCATGATGTTCTCGTTGTCCTTGGCGGCCACGGCGGACAGCCGGGACAGCGCGCGGTCGACCTCGGATTGGCGGCGCGTGTCGAGCACCCGCTGGTACTTCTCCAGCGCGCGCTCGGCCACGGTCGGGTCCAGCTTGAAGACCTCGCCGACCTTGATCTCTTCGTCCGCCTTCCTGAAGTAGTTCTGGCCGATGATCACGTTGCGTCCGGAGTCGGTGTTGAGCTTGCGTTCCAGGCCGCGTTCGGCCAGGCGCAGCTGGATCCAGCCGTCCTCGATGGCCGGGATCACGCCGCCGTAGGCGTCGATCTCATCCATCACCTTGGTGATCTGCTCTTCCATCCGGTCGGTGTGCTGCTCCAGGAAGTAGCTGCCGCCCAGGGGATCGACCGTGCGGCCGATGCCGCTCTCGAACGCGATGATCTGTTGCGTGCGCACGGCCAGTTCGGCCGAGAATTCCGTGGGGATCTGGAACGCCTCGTCAAAAGCGCAGGTGAAGATGGATTGCGCGCCGCCCAGCACGGCGGCCATAGTTTCCACGGCCACGCGTGCGACGTTGTTGTAGGGCTGCGGCGCCACCAGCGACGAGCCGCCGCAGACCACGCCGAAGCGGAAGTGCTGCGCTTTCGGGTCCTGCACGCCGTAGCGTTCCTTCATCAGGCGGGCCCATAGCCTGCGGCCCGCGCGGAACTTGGCGATCTCGTCGAAGAAGTCCATGTGGACGTAGAAGAAGAACGACAGGCGCTTGGCGAACTTCTCGACGTCGCCGCCGCGCGCGCGCAGTTCCTCCACATAGGCCAGGCCGTTGGCCAGGGTGTAGGCCATTTCCTCGGCCGCGGTCGAACCGGCGTCGCGCACGTGGGCGCCCGCGATGCTGATCGGGTTGAAGCGTGGCGAGACTTCGTTGGAATAGAGGATGGAGTCCGCGATCAGCCGCATCGAAGGGCGTACCGGGAAGATCCAGGTGCCGCGCGCCACGTACTCTTTCAGGATGTCGTTCTGGATGGTGCCGGTGAGCTTGTCGCGCGGGACATTCTGCTTGTCCGCCACGGCCAGATACATGGCGTAGATGATGGCGGCCGTGCCATTGATCGTGAACGAGGTCGATATCTTCGACAGGTCCAGGTCCTTGAACAGGATCTCGGCCTCGCTCAGGTTGGACAGCGAGACGCCCACCTTGCCGATCTCCGGACGCGCCATCGGGTGCACCGGATCCAGGCCGCACTGCGTGGGCAGGTCCAGCGCCACGGACAGGCCGGTCTGCCCCTTTTCCAGAAGAAACTTGTAGCGCTCGTTGGACTCCTCGGCGGTGCCGAAGCCCGAGTACTGGCGGATAGTCCAGAGACGGCCCTGGTAGCCGTCGGGGAAAATCCCCCGCGTGTAAGGGTACTCGCCCGGCGCGCCGATGCGGGCCGGGTCGATGGCGTCCGGGCCGACGCTGGTCGGCACGTCGATGCCGCTGGGGCTGGTGGAGCTCAGCTGCGGCTCCATGTCGCGCGCTTCGCGATGCTGTTCGGCGCTCATTTCGCACTCCTCGCGAGAAAGGCGTCGGACGCGCGCCAGTGATCGTCGTGCAGCCAGGTATGCATCACCTGCTGCCGTTCGACGGCGCGGCGCGCCTCATACGAGGCGCCTTGGCGCCAGGCCGCGGTTTGCGCCTTGATGGCGCGCAGTACCTGGGGCGCGCAGAGGCGCAGCGGTTTGAGGAAAGCCTGCATGTCCGCGCCGGCCGGCCCGTCGGCGACGATGGTGTCGGCCAGGCCCCAGTCCAGCGCCAGGGGGGCGTCTATCGATTCACCGCGGCTCATCATGCGCATGGCCCGGGCGCTGCCGGCCAACTGGCACAGATCGACGCCGCCGCCCCACACCGACGAGATGGCCAGGCGCGCCTGGATGAAGCCGATGTGCGCGTGGCTGGCCAGCATGCGCATGTCGCACGCCAGGGCCAGTTCGGCGCCGCCGCCGATCGCGTCGCCGTTCAGGTAGGCCAGCACGGGCACGGGACAAGCGCGCACCGCGTCCAGGGCGGCGCGGGACTGCTCGGCCATGTCGCGGGTGGAAGCCTCGTCGCGCACCTGGGCCAGTTCCACCAGATCGCCGCCGGCGGCGAAGTAGCGGTCGCCAGCGCCGGTCAGGACGATGAAGCGCGTGTCCTTGCGCGCGCCTGCCTGCAGCACCGCCTGTCCGAGTTCGGCGAGCACCTGGCGGGCGAGCGCGTTGTGCTTGTGCGGCCGTTCGATGGTGATCCACACCTCGCCACCGGCGCGCTCCTCTACCGCGATGTCCTTGTTCGTCTGCACGCTTTCTGATCTCCGTCGAGGTGTATTGCGTGCTGAGGATGGTATGAAGCAAAATATTCGGGAACAAGGACAGTTGTTCGGTATTACGAACAAAACCGTGCGGCAAATCGGAAACGGAACGGATTTATCGGATTTATTCAGCGGGCTGAATTGCGGCCATCCCACTTTCCCTAAAAGGAAGCGCCATGTCTGGAGTTACGGTGACCGGCGTCGAGCGTGTGCTTGACGTCTTTGAAGCGTTTCAGGCCAATGAACGGCCCCTATCGCTGACCGATCTGGCCGAGGCGGCCGGCATCCCCAAGAGCACCTGCCATGCCATCGTTTCGACGCTGACGGCGCGCGGCTACCTCTACACGCTGAACCGTCCGCGCACGCTGTATCCCACCAAGCGCATGTACGATGTGACGAGCGACATCCTGGCCAAGGACCCGTTCATCGAGCACGTCACCCAGGTCCTGGAGCGGCTGCGCGATTCCACCCGCGAAACCGTGATCCTGGGCAAGCGCCTGGGCGAATCGGCGATTTATCTGCAGGTCATCGAAGGGCTGCATTCCATCCGTTATTCGGCCAAGCCCGGCGAGTTCAAGCCGCTGCATTCGAGCTCGATCGGCAAGGCCTTTCTGGGCACGCTGAAAGAGCGCGACCTGCGCGCTTGGCTGGAAGACCAGCAGTTGGCCGCGATCACGCCGGAGACCAAGACCGAGCATGAGGCGCTGATCCAGGACATTCTGGAAAGCCGGAAGAACGGCTACTTCGTGACGCGGGGCGAGAACGTCTACGACGTGTGGGCGGTCGCGACGACGCTCACCATCAACAACGAAACGCTGGCCGTCGCGGTTGCCGGACCCAAGCACCGCATGGAAGGCAACGTGGCCGAATGCGCGAAGCTGCTGGTGGCGACCTGCAGCTTTCTATCGCGGCAACTGGGGCGGGCCTAGCGGGCGGTGCGCCGGCCGAGGGGCAGGCCGCTCAAGGCGTGCCGCGCCGGTACAGTGCCAGCGTCCCTGCCAACCCGATCAGCAAGCCGCCGCAGATGCGGTTCAGCCAGCGCAGGCCGGCGCCCTGGAAGGCGCGCACCATCTGCGCGCCCAGCGCCGCGTAGGCCAGCATCACGGCGATGTTCATCAAGGCCATGACGCCGGCCAGCACGGCGTACTGGGCGGGCAGGGGCGCGGCCGGATTGATGAACTGGGGCAGGAAGGCGGACATGAACAGCAGCGCCTTGGGATTGGTCAGCGCCACCGCGAAGCTGCGCAGGCCCAGCGCCAATCCAGCCGGACGCCTTGCATCCGCCTGGGCGGCGGGCATGACAAGCGCCGCGTCCGAGCGCAGCATCTTCCAGCCCAGGTAGGCCAGATAGGCCGCACCCACCCATTTGATGAGCTGGAAGGCGACTTCCGACGCCGCCAGCACCACGCCCAGGCCCGAGGCCACCGCGCCGATCAGGACCAGGTCCGCCAGCACCGCGCCGGCCATGCCCCAGCAGGCGGCGCGCACGCCGTGGCGTGAACCGTTGCTCATGGCGAGCAGGACGGTGGGGCCCGGCGTGATGATGGTGACGGCCGAGGCCAGGATGAAGAGCAGCAGGGTGGCAAGGGTCATGAGGGGCTCCGTGGCTGGGGGCCAGTGTGCCGTGGCGGGCGTGGTTCGTCCAGGTCCGGCTACCATAGCGGTCTTATCTCTTGAATTTGCACCATGTCCACGCGTTCCGACTCCCCCAATCTGGCCCCCCCGTTGTCCTCCGTCCTGCTTTCCAGCGCGGAGGTGGTCGAGGGCGTGCTGGACGGCCGTTCCCTGACGGACGCGCTGAGCGACGTGGAATCGGCCCTGCGGCCCGCCACGCAAGCCGTGTCGTTCCATGCCATGCGCTATCTGGGCTGGGCCGATGCCGTGGGCCGCGAAATGGTGCAGCGCTATCCCAGCGTGCTGTTCGAATCCCTGCTGCTGGTCTCGCTGACCTTGCTGAAAGAAGAGGGCGAGGCCGCGTCGGCTCTGCCGGGCATGCCGGTCTATGCGCCCCACACGGTGGTGGACCAGGCCGTGACGGCCGCGTCCCGCAGCCGCGAGCTGGCCTCTTTCAAGGGCATGCTCAACGCTTGCCTGCGCCGCTTCCTGCGCGAGCGCGCGGCGCTCGAAGCCGCGGTCGCCGACAGTCCCGAAGCGCAATGGAACCATCCCGGCTGGTGGGTCAAGCAGCTGAGCGTGGCCTATCCGCGCGAATGGCGCGAGATCCTGGCTGCGGCCAATCTGCCCGCGCCGCTGACCCTGCGCGTCAACCGTCGCCGCGCCAGCCGCGAGCAGGTGCTGGCCGCGTTCCAGGCCGCCGGCCTGGCGGCCGAGCCCGTGGGCCAGTCCGGCCTGGTGCTGGCCACGCCCAAGCCAGTGACGCAATTGCCGGGCTTTGCCGAGGGCTGGTGGTCGGTGCAGGATGCCGGCGCGCAACTGGCGGCCGAATTGCTGGCGCCCGCGGACGGCATGCGGGTGCTGGACGCCTGCTCGGCCCCGGGCGGCAAGACCGCCCATCTGCTGGAACTGGCCGACATCGACCTGCTGGCTCTGGATGCCGACGCCGACCGGCTGGTCCGGGTCGGGCAGAACCTGGACCGGCTGGGCCTGGCAAGCGATCGTGTCCAGTTGAAAGCGGCTGATGCCGCCGACCTGGACGCCTGGTGGGACGGCAAGCCGTTCGACGCGGTGCTGGCCGACGTGCCCTGCACGGCCTCGGGCATCGTGCGCCGCCACCCGGACATCCGCTGGTTGCGGCGCGAGAACGACGTGCGCCGCACGGCCACCCTGCAGTCCAGCATCCTGGACGCGCTCTGGCGCACAGTGGCGCCCGGCGGGCGGCTGCTCTACGTGACCTGCTCGATCTTTCCGATCGAGGGCGCGCGCCAGGCGCTGGAGTTCATGCAGCGTCACCCTGACGCGCAGCGCCTGGAGGCGCCCGGGCAGTTGCTGCCAGTTGCGGTCGATGCAACACCTGCGGCCCAGCACGACGGGTTTTTCTACGCCTTGTTTGCCAAGCAGTCCTGAATCGCCAAGAATAGGGGGCATGACGTAGTTCCGGTGCCGTATGTCCATTATTCCGCGCTTATTTCTCGGGTTGTTGCTCGTATCTGCCTTGCTTTCGTTCGTGCCGGGCGGGCAGGCGCATGGGGCTGAACCGAAGGTCACCGAAGTTCGCCCGGCGGTGCGCGACGGCAAGCTGGAAATCGACGCGGACATCGAGTTCGAACTGAACCAGCAACTGCGGGACGCGGCCCAGCGCGGGGTTCCGCTCTATTTCACGGCGGATCTCAATATCAATCGCGAACGCTGGTGGTGGTTTGACAAATCCCTGGTCGACACTTCCCGCACCTGGCGCATCATCTACAACGCCCTGACCCGGCAATGGCGGGTCGGCGTGGGTGAGCTGACCTTCCCGGTCGCCTCCCTGGACGATGCGATGGGCGTCATCCGCCATATCCGCAACTGGCCGGTGGGTGACGCCGACGAGTTCGATGCGGGCGTACTTTACGGCGGCCAGCTGCGCTTGCGCCTGGATACCTCGCTGTTGCCGCGGCCGTTCCAGGTCAACGCCTTGAACAGCAGTTCGTGGGTGCAGGCGACGCCCTGGCTGGACTTCACGTTCGTGCTCAGCGACAAGGAGAAAGACCCGTCATGAGGCTATTGCTTCGGCTGGCCCTGATGGTTGGCGCCGCGAGCGGCCTGGCATTGCTGGGCCTGTTGGCGTGGTCCACCGGCAATGCCTCGCGCTTTGCGCGCTACTACGACACGCTGCTGGTGCTGAACGGCATTTTTGCGCTGGCGCTCTTCGTCTGGGTGGTGGCGCTGACCGTGCGGCTGGCGCGGCAGATCCGCCGGCGCCAGTTCGGTGCGCGGCTGACGGCCCGTTTTTCCCTGGCCTTCGCCCTGATCGGCGTGGTGCCCGGCGCCCTGATCTACACCGTGTCGGTGCAGTTCATGTCGCGCTCGATCGAATCCTGGTTCAACGTGCGGGTGGACACGGCCCTGGAAGCGGGCCTGAACCTGGGCCGCGCCGCGCTGGACTCGCTGCTGGCGGACCTGGACGCCCGCGCCCGCTCCATGGCCATGGAGCTGAACCGCAACTCCGATAGCGGGGTGACGCTGGCGTTGACCCGGCTGCGCGAGGCCAATGGCGTGCAGGAAGCCATGGTGTTCACCGGCAGCGGCCGCATGATCGCGTTTTCCACCAGCCAGTACGGCCAGTTGCTGCCGGCGACGCCGCCGTCCACGGTCATCAATCAGTTGCGGCTGGCGCGCGGCTATTCCGCCGCCGAAGCCGACGATCCGGTCACGCCCGGCGCCGAAGGCGGGTTGCACCTGCGGGTGGTGATTCCGCTCACGGGACCGGACCGCTACGACAACCTGCTGGGGGCGGCGTCCGAGCCCCGCTGGCTGCAGCTGATGCAGCCGGTGCCCGAGCAGATCGCCCACAACGCCAATCTGGTGCAGCAGGGCTTTCGCGACTACCAGGAACTGGCGCTGTCGCGGCTGGGCCTGCGCAAGCTGTATGGCATCACCCTGACCCTGGCCCTGCTGCTGGCGGCCTTCGGCGCCATCGCCGTGGCGTTGTCGCTGTCCAAGCGGCTGGTGCGTCCGCTGCTCAGCCTGGCGGGCGGCACGCAAGCCGTGGGCGTGGGCGATTACCGGCCCCTGCCCGAACCGCCGGAGCGCGACGAAGTCGGCCAGCTCACGCGTTCGTTCAACGCCATGACGCGTCAGCTCGACGAGGCCCGCCGCATGGTCGAGAGCAACCGGCAGCAGCTGGAACGCTCCAATGTCTATCTGGAAAGCGTGCTGTCGAACCTGTCGTCCGGGGTGCTGGTGTTCGACGAGTCGTTCCGCGTGACCACGGTCAACCAGGGCGCCCAGACCATACTTGGGGCGGATCTGCGTTCGGTGATCGGCCGTCCGCTGGAAACGGTGGCCGGCATGCTGGAGTTCGCCAACATCGTCCGGCAGGCCTTTTCCGCCCATGCCGCGGTGGGTTCCGAGCGCCAGCACTGGCAGCAGCAATTCGAGATCGCCCCGGGCCAGGGCGAGGCGCCGGCAGGGGCGCAGCCCTTGACCTTGCTGGCGCGCGGCACGCATTTGCGCGTGGACGGGCGCGGCAACGGCTATCTGGTGGTGTTCGACGACATTACCGAAGTGATCTCGGCCAACCGGACCGTGGCCTGGGGCGAGGTCGCCCGCCGCCTGGCGCACGAGATCAAGAATCCGCTGACGCCGATCCAGCTGTCGGCGGAACGTCTGGCCATGAAGCTGGAAGGCAAGCTGCCCCCCGCCGAGGCCCAGATCGTCGAGCGTTCCACCAACACCATCGTCAATCAGGTGGCGTCGCTTAAGCAGATGGTGGACGATTTCCGCGAATACGCCCGCACGCCGCCGGCGGTGATGCAGCGCATCGACTTCAACGCCCTGGTGGCGGACGTGCTGTCGCTGTACGGCTGGGAGCCCGAAGGCGGCTCGTCGCGCCTGGCTGAAAAGGCCCTGAACCTGGACGTGACCCTGGCGCCGGACCTGCCTCCCATCGAAGGCGACCCTACCCAGTTGCGCCAGGTGATCCACAACCTGATGTCCAATGCCCGCGATGCGATCGCCGAGCAGGGCGGGCAAGGGCGGGTCAGCGTGACCACGCAGCTCATGCGCAGCGAACAGCCCGACCGCGCGGACCAGCAGGCCCTTAGGTTTACCGTGGCCGATACCGGGCCGGGCTTTCCGCCCCAGGTCATGCAGCGCGCGTTCGAGCCCTACGTAACCACCAAGTCCCACGGGACTGGGTTAGGATTGGCAATCGTACGCAAGATCGTGGAAGAACACGGTGGGCGTATCGACCTTGCCAACCGCAAGGAAGGAGGCGCGCGGATCTCGATCTTGTTGACCCGGCTGGCTTCCGAGGCCGATACAATAGACGCGACCGCGCAAGAAAAGGATAATGCGGCTACGCAATAGGTGGATGCTTTATGGCCAGAATTCTGGTGGTTGACGACGAAGTCGGTATACGCGAGCTTTTGTCGGAAATCCTTTACGACGAAGGACACACGGTCGAGCTGGCTGAAAACGCGGCGCAAGCGCGCGCCGCACGCTTGCGCATGCGCCCCGATCTGGTGTTGCTGGACATATGGATGCCCGACACGGACGGCGTCAGCCTGCTCAAGGAATGGGGCTCGCAAGGCCTGCTGGACATGCCCGTGATCATGATGAGCGGCCACGCCACCATCGACACGGCGGTTGAAGCCACGCGCATCGGCGCCATGGACTTCCTGGAAAAGCCGATCACGCTGCAGCGCCTGCTGAAGACCGTCGCCGCCGGCCTGGCCCGCGGCCGCGCGCCGCACCCGGCGCCTGCCGCGTCGAATGCGACCGTGGCCAGCGCCGCCGTGGCGCTGGAAGACGAACTGGATCCCCCGGTCCTGGCCGCCGCGCCGGCCAACGAAGTCCCGGTCACGTCCAACGGCCAGCTCGGCAGCATTTCGCTGGACCAGCCGCTGCGCGAGGCGCGCGACGAATTCGAACGCATCTATTTCGAATACCACCTGGTCCGCGAAAGCCACAGCATGACCCGGGTATCGGAACGCACCGGGCTGGAACGCACCCACCTGTACCGCAAGCTCAAGCAATTGGGCATCGAGTCCGCCCGTAAGCGGAGCTCATGAAGATCCTGATCATGGGCGCTGGTCGCGTAGGCACCAGCGTGGCCGAGAACCTGGTGTCCGAAGAGAACGACATCACGGTGATCGATTCGGATCCCGTCCAGCTTCAATACCTGCAAGAACACTTCGACCTGCGCGTCGTCCTTGGCGACGGCTCGCAGGTATCGGTGCTGGAGGCCGCCGGCGCCGCCGATACCGACCTGCTGATCGCCTGTGCGGCCTCCGATTCGGCCAATATGGTGGCCTGCAAGATCGCGCGCCAGCTGTTCAACATTCCCCGCCGCATCGCCCGCATCCGCTCGGTCGAGTTCGCCGAACATCCGGAGCTCATGAGCGAAGAGGGCTTCTGCATCGACGCGCTGATCAGTCCCGAGCGCAGCGTCACCACCTATCTGCATAGCCTGATCGAATTTCCCGAGGCCCTGCAGGTGGTGGAGTTCGCCGAAGGGCGGGTCAGTGTCGTGACCGTGCGGGTCGGGGCCGGCAGCCCGATGGCCCATTCCCCCGTCGACAAGCTGCGAGACGTCTGGCCCGACGTGAAGGCGCGCGTGATCGACGTGCTGCGCGGCGGCCGGCCGCTGCGCGCCGGCAGCGGCACCGTCATCGCCCCGGGCGACGAGGTGGTGCTGGTGGTCGATTCGCGCGATGCGCGCCGCGCGGTGCGGCAGCTGCGCGAGGCCGAGCGCGCCGTGCGCCGCGTGATGATCGCGGGCGGCGGCAACATCGGCCTGCGCCTGGCGCGCCAGTTGGCCGAGGAAAAATACAGCGTCCGCATCATCGAGCGCGACCAGAAGCGCTGTGAGTACCTGGCGACCCAGCTGCCCGACAGCGTGCTGGTCCTGCACGGCAGCGGCACCGACGAAGCGCTGCTGGAACGCGAGAACATCGAGGACATGGACACCTGGCTGGCGCTGACCAGCGACGACGAGGACAACATCATGTCCTCGCTGCTGGCCAAGCGCCTGGGGGCGCGCAAGGTGATCGCCCTGATCAACCGCCAGGCTTATGGCGAGCTGATGCAGGGCAGCCATATCGACATCGCCGTGTCGCCCTCCCAGGCCACCATGAGCGAACTGCTGCGGCACGTGCGCCGCGGCGACGTGGCCGCCGTGCACCGGCTGCGCCAGGGCGTGGCGGAAGCGCTGGAGGCCATCGCCCATGGCGACCGCTCCACCTCCAAGGTGGTGGGGCGCGCGGTCGGGCAGATCAGCCTGCCCAAGGGCGCCAGCATCGGCGCGCTGGTGCGGGAAGACGAAATCATCCTGCCGGACGCCGACACCGTGATCGAATCCGACGACCACGTCATCGTCTTCGTGCCCTCGCGCCGGCAGATGCCGCGCGTGGAAAAGCTGTTCCAAGTCTCGGCGTCCTTCTTCTAATGGGCGCCGCCTCCTTCCTTTTGCGCGGCCCGCGCGCGGCCGGATAGCTCCATGAAGCGCGTCCTGGGCACCCTCTACATCCTGGGCCTGACGATGGTGATGTTCGCACTCACCATGCTGATCCCGCTGACCGTCGCCTACGTGGGCGGCGATGCGGCGCGGGAGGCCTTCCTGGACGGGTTCCTGCTCTCGGTGGGCATAGGCGGGGGGCTGGCGGCGGTGACGCGTCGCGCCCGCTGCGAACTGCGCGCGCGCGACGGCTTCGTGCTGGTGTCGGCCGTGTGGGCCGGCCTGCCCCTGCTGGCGGCCATTCCGCTGCTGCTCTACTTCCATGGCGCCGGGCTGCCTCTGTCGTTCACCGGCGCCTACTTCGAGGCCATGTCGGGCCTGACCACCACCGGCGCCACGGTCCTGACCAACCTGGACACGCTGCCCGCGTCGATCAATCTGTGGCGCGCCACGCTGATCTGGATCGGCGGCATGGGCATCCTGGTGCTGGCCGTGGCCATCCTGCCCTTGCTCGGGGTGGGCGGGCATCAGGTGGTGCGGGCCGAAACGCCCGGACCGATGAAGGACGAGCGCCTCACGCCCCGCATCGCCAGCACCGCCAAGGCGCTGTACGCGGTCTATTTCGTGTTCTCCATCCTGTGCTTCCTGGCGTACCGGGCGGTCGGGCTGTCGTGGTTCGAGGCCTGGTGCCATATGGCCACCACCATGGGCCTGGGCGGCTTTTCGACCTGGGACGACGGCTTTGCCCACTTCGATTCCGTGGCGGTGGAAATGGTGGCGATGGTGTTCATGCTGATCGCCGGCATCAACTTCGCCACCCACTTCAATGCCTTCCGCCAGCGTAGCGGGCGCGCCTATCTGCGCTGTCCGGAAGCGATTCCCTATCTGGTGGTGGTACTGGGAGTCGGGCTGGTCATTTCGGTGTTCCTGTTCCTGAAGGGGGTCTATGACGATCCGCTGCAGGCGCTGCGCTATGGCATGTTCAACACGATTTCCATGGCGACCACCACGGGCTACGCCAATACCGACTTCGCGCAGTGGCCGCTGTTCGCCCCGCTGACCATGCTGCTGCTGTCGGGCTTTGCCACCTCCGCCGGGTCGACCGGCGGCGGCATCAAGATGATCCGCGCGATCCTGCTGGTCAAGCAGGCCCGCAACGAACTGGTCACAATGTTGCATCCGCACGCGGTCAGCCCGGTGCGCATCAACGGCCGGGCGGTCGAGACCCGCACCATGTCGTCGGTCTTGGCCTTCATGCTGTTCTACGGCCTCTCCATTGCCGTGTTCACCAGCCTGCTGCTGCTGTCCGGCCTGGACCCGATCACGGCCTTCTCGGCCGTTTTCGCCAGCGTCAACAACACCGGACCCGGCCTGGGCCCGGTTGGCCCCATGGGCAACTTCGCCGTTCTGTCCGATTTCCAGATCTGGGTCTGCACCTTCGCGATGCTGATCGGGCGCCTGGAACTGCTGACGGTGTTGGTGCTGTTCACCCCTATTTTCTGGCGAAAATAGGCTAGGGATAACCCGTATAAGGGTTGTCCCACCCCCTTCCGGAAGCCCCTTCCAGGCTCGCTATCCGGCCGTCATGGGCCGGGAGCCCGCGCCGTTTCTATGCCGTGAGCGCTCGCTCACTTTCCTTCACAGGGAAAAACCGATTGCTTCGTGATGTTGCACATAAATGTCACGATTTTCCATCTTCTTGCCACAAAACAGCGGCTATCATGCGTGCACAAGCTGCCGTCTAGTGCCCCCCGGGATGTTGCCGGGCTTCAAGGTCGAACGGCGCACACCCTCATCAAACATTCAGAAAGGAGTCCGAGATGGAACAGATCCCGTTCATTTCGTCGGCCCCCAACACCCTGGGCATCGAGCTCGAGCTGCAACTGATAGATCCTCGCAGTTTTGACCTGACCGCAGCCTCGGACGAGCTGCTGGCCCAAATGGCCAACCATCCCATCGCCGACCGCGTTAAACCGGAAATCACGCGGTCCATGATTGAACTGAATTCCTCGGTGCACGAGCACCCCATGGGTCTCTTGGCCGAGATGCGCGAAATGCGCGACGCCCTGATCGAAGCGGCGGACGCCGTGGGCGTGTCGGTCGCCGGCGGCGGCGCGCATCCCTTCATGCGCTGGCAGGAGCGCTCCATTTCGGACACCCCGCGCTTCCAGTACCTGGCCGAAATGTACGGTTACCTGGCGCGTCAATTTACGGTCTTTGGCCAGCACATCCACCTGGGCGTCAAAAGCGGCGACGATTCCATCAAACTGTTGCGCCGCTTGTCGCCCTACGTACCGCATTTCATCGCGCTGTCGGCCTCCTCGCCGTACTGCGAGGGCGTGGATACCCTGTTCTCGTGCTCGCGCCTGAACGCGGTCAACAGCTTCCCGCTGGCCGGCCACATGCCGCCCGAAGTGAAGGACTGGTACCAGTTCGAGGCCCATCTGGCGCAGCTGCGCGCCTATGGCCTGGCGGAGAGCATCAAGGACCTGTACTGGGACATCCGTCCCAAGCCGGAGTTCGGCACGGTCGAGATCCGCGTGTGCGATACGCCGCTGACGGTCGAGCGGGCTTGCCAGCTGGCGGCCTTCGCCCAGGCGCTGGCGGTGCTGCTGATGCGCGAGGGCGATCCGGGCGACGGCGCGTGGCTGTCCTATCGCAGCAACCACTTCCAGGCCTGCCGCTTTGGCCTGCAGGGCAGCTATGTGACGCCGGATGGCCAGCGCCTGCGGCTGATGGACCATCTGCGCAATCTGTTCCAGCGCCTGATGCCGGTGGCCGAAGAGCTGGGCACGGGCGACATGATCGCCGCCTTGCGCGACGAATCCATGCGCAGCGGCAACGATTCCCGCTGGCTGCGCAGCCAGTTCCATCGCCTGCGCGACCTGCCGCTGGTGGTGGAGGCCATGTCGAACGCTTGGCGCGGCGTGGCCGCGCCCGGGGTAGGACCGGCGGAACCCACGGCAGTCCTGAGGCGCCGCATCCGCGCCACCTCCGAGCCTATGTCGGCCTTGCCGGCTTCCGAGCCCGGGGTCAGCGTGCCATTGCCGGAACGTTTGCACTGAGCCGGTTGGCCGGCGCTCGATGTAGCGCCGGCCAATTACCAGCCGGCCGCCGGGCGGGCAAACTCCGCCGAGCCTGATCTCAAGGCGTGTGGTGCCGGCCGCCGATCGCGCTGACCGACAGCCGGGTTTCGCCCGCAGTGGTGCGATGCGCGGCGGCGCGCCAGGCGTGGCCGTAGGCAACTTCGATGCTCAAGACAATCAGGCCGTCGGGCCGGCGCTGCGCTTCCAGCGCGGCGCAGAGGCGGTCGCGCCAATCCCGGCCCACCAGCCCGCCGCGCCGGCCTTCGGCGGGGTTGCCGCCCAGCGCGCGCACGTCCTGCAGCAGTTTTTCGGGGCTGCGGTAGGTCAGGGTCAGGATCTCCTGGTCCATGACCGGATCGGCGAAGCCGTTTTCCACCAGCAGATCGCCGAAATCGTGCATGTCCACGAAGGACGGCGTGGCGGTACGCAGCCCCGCGTCGTCCAGGGCCTGGCGCAGCTCGCGCAGCGTGGCCGGCCCCAGACAGGAAAACATCGCCAGCCCGCCCACCTTGAGGATGCGCCGCCATTCCGCCAGCACGGCGTGCGGGGCGCGGTGCCAGTGCATGGCCAGGTTGGACCACACCACTTCCAGCGATTCGGGCGCCAGGCCGGTCGCCGCCAGGTCGGCGTTGACGAAGGCCGGGGCGGCCGGGCCGCGGCGCGCCAGCTTGCCGATCCAGGCGGACAGGCCGGCGGGCGCGTGGCGCTTGCGCGCCTGCTCCAGCAGCGGCTCGCAGTTGTCCAGGCCGGTATAGGCGGCGTCGGGGTAGCGTTCGCGCAGCAGCGGCAGGTTGTCGCCCGCGCCGCAGCCGGCGTCCAGCATGGCCTGGGGTTGGACCCGGATATATTGCAGGCGCCCCAGCATGCGGCGGGCGATTTCCCCGTACAGGAACTGAGCCTCGGCCAGGTCGCCGCGGCGGGCGAATTGCCGGGGCACGTCGGCGCTGACGATGGGCAGGGAGGGGAGCGTTGCGGATTCTGGCAGGGACATTTCGGTCGCGCCCGCGTCTACACCGCGGGCGGATCATGGTTTCATGAGGGATGGCATCCATTATTGCCCATCCCGGCCGTGGCTTCCGATTGCCCCTACGGGCCATGGGGCGGTGGCTGTTGTCGCGGGTCGGCTGCGAGTGTCCCTTGTGCGGTGCCCGGGTGGCGGGGGCGCGGCTCTGCGCGGGATGCGAAGCCGACATCTGCGAGACCGATAGGGAACCTGGCATCCACGAAACCGACATCCGCGATGCAGACATCCGCGGGGCGGCCATCCGTGGCGCAACCCTCGACGCTCCTTCCATCGCGCGCCAGCAAGCCTTGTCGCGCTGCCCCCGTTGCGCGTTGCGCCTGCGCCCGGGCGCGCCGCACTGCGCCAGTTGCCTGGGCACCCCCCGGGCTTTCTCGCGCACGGTCGCCGCGTTCGACTACGCGCCGCCCGCCGATACCCTGATCCTGATGTTGAAGACCCGGCTGCGGCTCAGCATGGCGCCCGTGCTGGCCCGGCTGATCGCGGCCGCCGTGGGCCGTGACGGCCCCTTGGCTGATGGCGCCTTGCTGGTGGCCATTCCGGCCAGCCGCGCCTCGCTGCGCCAGCGCGGCATGAACCCGGCGGCGGAGATCGCCCGCAGCCTGGCGGCCGAACTCGGACTGCCTCTGGCGCGCGGCTTGCTGCGGCGGCGCCGCGAGACCACCAGGCAGACCGCGCAGGGCCGCCGCGCCCGCCGGCTCGGCGCGCAAAACCTGTTTTATTGCGCGGGTGAGGTGCGCGGACGGCACCTCGTCGTGGTTGACGACGTCATGACCACGGGCAGCACGGCCAATGCCGCTGCTGCCGCCTTGGTGGCCGCGGGGGCGGCGAGCGTCACAGTGCTGGTCGCAGCGCGCACACCCTGAGTCTGGCCGCAGGCAAATCGGCGACAATTCCAGGTGTGCGGCGATCTTCCAGCCGCAAGCCGTTTCGAGCTCCCAGCGCCATGTTCCACGTCATCCTCGTCTGTCCCGAAATTCCTCCCAATACCGGCAACGCCATTCGTCTGTGCGCCAATACCGGCGCGCAATTGCACTTGGTCCGCCCCTTGGGCTTCGAGCTCGATGACGCCCGGATGCGCCGCGCCGGCCTGGACTACCACGAATGGCAGCCGGTGCGCGTGCACGACACCTTGCAGGAAGCGCTGGCCGACACCGGCGCCGCGCCCTCCAGCATCTACGCGTTGACCACGCACGCGCAGCGCAGCGTGGCGGATATCGGCTTCAAGCCGGGCGACGTGTTCGTGTTCGGCCGCGAAACCGCGGGCTTGTCGGAGGAACATCAGGCGATGTTCCCGCCCCAGCAGCGCCTGCGGCTGCCGATGCGCGCTGGCCAGCGCAGCCTGAACCTGTCCAATGCGGTCGCGGTGACGGTGTTCGAGGCCTGGCGGCAGCAGGGGTATGAAGGGGGAGTGTGACGGGAGTGGCGCGAAAAAAGCGGGGCAAAAGCCCCGCCATCTATCGCGCTTGACCCACTAGCGGTCCTGCAATCAGTCCAGCGACAGATTCAGCTTCTCGATCACCTGATCCCAGCGCGCTTTTTCGTTCTTGATGCGGGTGGTCAGGGCTTCGGGCGTGGACGGCGCGGGCGTGAAGTATTGCAGCGCCAGCTGCTTGCGCACCGCATCGCTGTCGATGATGCGCGCCAGTTCGCTGTTGAGCCGTTCGACGATGGGCGTGGGCGTGCCGGCCGGGACTAGCACGGCGTTCCAGGAAATGGCTTCGAAATCCGGATAGCCTTGCGACGCCATCGTCGGCACGCCGGGCAATGCCTCGCTGGGCTGCAGGCTGGTCACGGCCAGCAGCTTCACCTTGCCGTCGCGCGCCTGGGGCACGGCGATGGCGGGCACCATGAAGCCGGCCTGGACGTCGCCGCCGATGATGGCCGAAATGACCTGCGGGAAGCCGGAATAGGGGATATGCGCCAGGTCGACGCCCGCGCTTTCCTTGAACATTTCCATCGCCAGATGGGCCGAGCTGCCCGGGCCGACAGAACCGTAGTTCAGCGAATTGCCGCGGCCCTTCACCAGCGCGACGAAATCCTTGACGTTGTCCACCTTCAGGCTGCTGGGCACGACCAGCACGTTGGGGCTGGTGCCCACCAGCGACACCGGCTGCAGGTCGCGCAGGGGATCGTAGCCCAGCGTTTTCTTGTACAGCGTGGGCGCGGTGACCAGCGGGCCGTTGATCGTGTAGAGCAGCGTGTAGCCATCCGGCTTGGCTTGCGACACGATGCGGGTGCCGATATTGCCGCCCGCGCCCGGCTTGTTGTCGATCACGATGGGCTGGCCCAGCGCCTGGGACAGCGGCTCCGAGATCGTACGCGCCAGGATGTCGGGCGACGAGCCGGGCGGGAAGGGCACGACCATATGGATCGGGCGGTCGGGCCAGTCGGCGTGGGCGGCGGCCGGCAGGACGGCGGCCAGGCTCAGGCACAGGCCGCGTAGCAGCGGGCCGACCCGGAACTTGCGGGTTTGCGTCATGAAGGATGTCTCCTCGGGGTTGTGCGTTGTGTTTGTTATTGAGCGGGTCAGTGGGGCCGGCTGTCCGGCGCCGATTCCGGCTGGCTGCCCGCCACGCTTTCATAGCGGGCGTCGCGCGCCAGCAGGGCGGACACAGCGGTCATGGGGGCCACGCCCTCGAACAGTACGGCGCAGACGGCCTCGGTGATCGGCAGTTCGACCCCGATGGCGCGGGCGCGGTCCAGCGCGGCGCGCGCGCAGCGCACGCCTTCGGCCGTGATACCGCTGGCCAGGATGTCGGCCAGCTTGCGGCCGGAGCCGATCTCCAGGCCCACGCGGCGGTTGCGCGACAGCTCGCCGGTGGCGGTCAGCACCAGGTCGCCCAGGCCGGTCAGCCCGGCGAAGGTCTCGGCTTGCGCGCCCAGCGCCACGCCGAAGCGGGTCATCTCGGCCAGGCCGCGGGTGATCAGCGCGGCGCGGGCATTGGTGCCCAGCGCCAGGCCGTCGCCGATGCCGCAGGCGACGGCGATCACATTCTTGAGCGCGCCGCCCACTTCCACGCCGACCAGGTCGGTGCTGGCATACACGCGCAGCGCCGCGCCATGGAAGGCGGCGGTGGTGGCCTCGCGCAAGGCGGGATTGTCGCTGGCCACGGTCAGCGCCACCGGCAGGCCCTGCGCGACTTCGCGCGCGAACGAGGGACCCGACAAGGCGCCGCCGGTCGCGCCAGGCAGGGCCTCGCGCATGATTTCGTGGGGCAGCCTGGCCGTGTCGGCTTCAAAACCCTTGCAGGTCCAGACGATGGGGGTGTCCTGCAATCCCAGCGCGGGCAGCCGGCGGGACAGCTCGCCGCAGATGGCGGTCAGGCCGGCCACGGGCACGCCCAGCACGATCAGGCGGCGCGCGCCGTCTTCTTGCAGGCTGCACAGCGTGGCGTCGAGATCGGAGGATATGTTCAGTGCCTTGGGCAGCGGGATGCCAGGCAGGTAGCGCGCGTTTTCGTGCGAGGCGGCCATGTCGACCGCCTGCGCGGCATCGCGCGCCCAGAGTACGGTGGCGTGACGGCGGCTGGCGGCCGCCGCCAGCGCGGTGCCCCAACTTCCCGCACCCAGGACGGCGACGCGCAGGCGTGGCACAACGGGATTGTTCATGGGGGGCACGCCGCGGCTTGCTTTACTGGCGGGTCGCGCCGGGGGGCAGGATGATGCCCGAGTCGCTGCCGTTGCCGTTGGCGGCGCCTTGCTGCTGTTGCAGCTCGGCCAGGCGCTGTTCGTACAGGGCCTGGAAGTTCACTTCGGTCAGGTGCAGCGGCGGCATCGAGGTGCGCGTGATCGCATCGGCGATGTTGGCGCGCAGGTAGGGGTACAGCATGGTCGGGCAGACGATGCCCAGCAGCGGATCGAGCTGCTCTTCGGGGATGTTGGCGGCTTCGAAGATGCCGGCTTGCGTGCCTTCGACCAGGTACACGACCTTTTCATTGATGCGGGTGGTGACCGTGACGGTGACCGTGGTTTCGAACACGGTTTCAGCCAGGCGCTGGCCGCCCACGGTGATGCTCACCTCGACCTGGGGCGCTTCCTGCTCCAGGAAAACGTGGGGCGCATTCGGCATTTCCAGCGAAAGGTCTTTCAGGTAGACGCGCTGCAGATTGAACGAGGGCGCGTCGTTGCCGCCTTCTTGCTGGGTGTTTTGGTCTTGATCAGCCATGAGTGTTTCCGTTGGTGGGAGGGGCAAAAAGGGGGGCGATTAGTTGGACAGCATGGGGGCGAGGCCACCCGAGCGGTCCAGGGCCATCAGGTCGTCGCAACCGCCGACATGGGTATCGCCGATGAAGATCTGCGGGACGGTGCGCCGGCCGGTGCGTTCGATCATGACCTCGCGCTGGGACGGATCCCGGTCGATCTGGATGATTTCCAGGTCGGTCACGCCGCGCTGCTCGAGCAAGGCCTTGGCGCGGGCGCAATAGGGACAATAGTCCTTGCTGTACATGACGACTTTGTTCATAGGCGCTCCTGGGGGTACAAGAATAGGTAGATGGGGGCGCGGCCCCAGGCTTCAACCCTTCTGGGTCACCGGCAGGCTGGCGGCCGACCAGGCGCGCATGCCGCCATCCAGCGGCACGACGTCGGCGAAACCCTGGGCGCGCAGCTTGGCGGCGGCGCGGGCCGAATCGCGGCCATTGTCGCAAACCACGACCAGCGGCTTGTTCTTGGGCAGGGAGGCGGCCTTCTGCTCGATGTCGGCTGCCGGCACGTTGCGTGCCTGGGCGATGTGGCCGGCCTGGAACTGCTCGGCGGGGCGCACGTCGACCCAGACGGCCTGGCGCTGGTTGACCATCTGGATGGCCTCGGTCGTGCTCACGGCCGAACCGGTGCGGCCCTTGCGCAGGGCAGGGATGGCCAGCATGATGCCGGAGATCACGGCAACGGCGACGATGAAGACGTTGTTTTTATCGATCAAGAATTGCAAAAGGTCCACGGGGCATCCTGAAGTGCGGCGACTAGCCTGGTATAGGCAAACCCTGAAGCGCCGCGCCGCGGAAATGGGCGGGTGCGCCGGGGCAAAATCAAGGGCAAAATCGCTCAATTATAAAATGAGCGCATTCCTTCACTTTAACCCGCGTTACAAGCGTCCCAAATCATGCACAAACTCGTTCTGATGCGCCACGGCGAAAGCCAGTGGAATCTGGAAAACCGCTTCACCGGCTGGACCGACGTCGACCTCACCGAGACCGGCCGCGAACAGGCCCGCAAGGCCGGCGAACTGCTCAAGAAAGAAGGTTTTACCTTCGACCTGGCCTACTCCTCGCTGCTCAAGCGCGCCATCCGCACCCTGTGGATCGCCCTGGACGCCATGGACGCCATGTACACCCCGGTTGGCGTGACCTGGCGCCTGAACGAACGCCACTACGGTGCGCTGCAAGGCTTGAACAAGGCTGAAACCGCCGCCAAGTACGGCGACGAGCAGGTGCTGATCTGGCGCCGCGCCTACGCCATCGCCCCGGAACCGCTGCCCCTGGACGACGAACGCCATCCGCGTTTCGACAAGCGCTATGCCAAGGTGCCGGCTGACCAGTTGCCCGCCACCGAATGCCTGAAGGACACGGTGGAGCGCGTGCTGCCGTTCTGGAACGAATCCATCGCCCCGGCCATCCGCGCCGGCCGCAATGTCCTGATCGCCGCCCACGGCAACAGCCTGCGCGCCCTGATCAAGCACCTGGACAACGTCTCGGACGAGGACATCGTCAACCTGAACATTCCTACCGGCCAGCCGCTGGTCTACGAATTGGATGATGACCTGCGCCCGATCCGCCACTATTATCTGGGCGATGCCGCCGAGATCGAGGCGGCCATGGCTGCGGTGGCAGCCCAGGGCAAGGCTAAGAAGGACTGATATTTCTATGCGTCGCGCGGCAGGGTTGTTGTTGGCGGTCATGCTGACCGGTGGGGCGTTGTCGGCTCGCGCCGCGCCCAACGACCTTGCCGGCCGCCAGTCCGACGCGGAAAAGCAGCAGGCCGCCTTGCGCGACCGCATCGAGAACCTGCAAAAGGACATCGATGACCGCGAGGCTGCCCGCAAGGAAGCGGCCGACGCCCTCAAGCAGTCCGAGTCGGCCATTTCCAAGATCAACCTGCGCCTGCGGGAACTGGCCGAGTCCAACCGCCAGGCGCAGACCGACCTGACCGGCCTGGAAAAGCAGATCGGCACGCAGCAGGTGGTGCTGGCCAAGCGCCGCACCGAACTGGCTGAACAGCTCCGCACCCAATACACCAGCGGCCTGTCGCCCTGGACGGCCCTGCTGTCCGGCGACGATCCTCAGGTGCTGGGACGCAACCTGGGCTATCTGGATTACGTCTCGCAGGCCCGCGCCAGTGCGGTGCAGGCCCTGCGCGAGGACATCGAGCGCCTGGCCGCCTTGCAGGGGCGCGCCGACGCCCGCCGGGCCGAAATCGAAAAAGTCGTGGCCGAAACCTCCGAGCAGAAGACCGCGCTGGTCGGTCAGCAGAAAGAGCGCGCCACGCTGCTGGCGCAACTGGAGGGGCAGATCGCCGCCCAGCGCGCCGAAGCCAACAAACTGGGACGCGACGACCAGCGCCTGTCGCGGCTCATCACCGATCTGGACGCGGCCATCGCCAAGCAGATCGAGGACGCCCGAAAGGCCGAGGAAGCGCGCAAGCGGGCCGAGGAAGTGCGCCGCGCGGAAGAAGCCCGCCGGGCCGCCGAGGAAGCCAAAAAGCGCGCTGACGCCGAACGCCGTGCCGCCGAGGACGCCCGGAAGAAGGCCGAAGCCGACCGCAAGCTCGCCGCCGACAACGCCAAGCAGGCCGCCGACAATGCCAAGCGTGAGCGCGACGCCCGTGACGCTCGCGATGCCGCCCAGGCACGTGAGCAGGTCGAAGCCGCCTCGCGCCAGAATCGCGGTCCGGTGGCCGTGGCCGATCCGGACGCCGCCGGCCTGCGCCCGGCTGAGCAGAGACAGTCCCGCCTGACCACGCCCGAGCCGCCACCCCAAACCAAACCCGCGGAACCGTCCAAGAAGGCGGAACCTCCAGAGGAAAAACCCACTCCAAGCCGTAGCGAGCCCGCCCAGCAGACCCAGACCGCGCGCGCCGCGCCGGTTGGTGGCGGCAATGGCTTGCGCCACGGGCTGTCCATGCCGGTGCGCGGCCAGGTGCAGGGGCGCTTCGGGGTCGACCGTCCGGATGGCGGCGTCTGGCGCGGCGTGGTGCTGCGCGCGCCCGAAGGCACGCCGGTCAAGGTGGTGGCCCCCGGCACGGTGGTCTACGCCGATTGGCTGCGCGGTTTTGGCAACCTCATCATTGTGGATCATGGGCAGCAATACCTGACCGTCTATGCTTACAACCAAAGTCTGCTCAAACGGGTGGGTGATTCGGTGACGGGTGGCGATACTATTGCTACGGTAGGGGCAACCGGCGGCCAAGTGGAATCCGGCCTATACTTTGAAATTCGCCATCGTGGCGCTCCTGTGGATCCGGCACAATGGCTGGCGCAGTAGATTGATGTCGTTGGTAATTACCAAACCCCATCGGCGAAAACAAAATTCGGGAAGTGTGCATGGGCACTCGTAAGTTTCGCGGTTTCGGTCTGATTGCCATCGGTGCGGTGGCTGGTGTTTTGCTCAGCGTAGGCGTGACCGCGGTCGCCCAGCGCGGCAGTCCCCTGCCGTTGGACGAGCTCAGGCAACTGAGCAACGTGTTCGCCGCCATCAAGAACAACTACGTCGAAGCCGTCGACGACAAGACCCTGATCGACAATGCCATCTCCGGCATGGTGTCGAACCTGGATCCGCACTCCGCCTACCTGGACGCCGACGCCTTCCGCGAAATGCAGACGGCCACGCAAGGCGAATTCGGCGGCCTGGGCATCGAGGTCGGCGCGGAAGACGGCTTCGTCAAGGTCATCTCCCCGATCGAAGACACGCCCGCCGCCCGCGCTGGCGTGATGGCCGGCGACCTCATCATCAAGATCGACGACACGCCCACCAAGGGCATGACGCTCAACGACGCCGTCAAGCTGATGCGCGGCGCGCCCAAGTCGCCGATCACGCTGACCATCATGCGCGCCGACCGCCCGCAGCCCATCGTGCTGAAGATCGTGCGCGACATCATCAAGGTGCGCAGCGTGCGCAGCAAGATGCTGGACAACGGCATCGGCTATGTGCGCGTCGCCCAGTTCCAGGAAAAGACCGGCGCCGACCTGGCCAAGCAACTGAAGGACCTGGGCGCCAAGGAAGCCCCCAAGGGCCTGGTGCTGGACCTGCGCAATGACCCGGGTGGCCTGCTGACCAGCGCCATCGGCGTGTCCGGCGCCTTCCTGCCGCCCGACTCGGTTGTCGTCACCACCGACGGCCGCACCCCCGACGCCCGCCACAAGTACCTGGCCACGCCGTCGGAATACGCCCGCGGCGAAAGCAACTACCTGGCCGGCCTGCCGGCCTGGACCAAGACGGTGCCGATGGTGGTGCTGGTGAACGTGGGCTCCGCCTCGGCCTCCGAGATCGTGGCCGGCGCGCTGCAGGACCACAAGCGCGCCAAGGTCCTGGGCAACCGCACCTTCGGCAAGGGCTCGGTGCAGGTGATCCTGCCGCTGTCCGAAACCACCGCGGTCAAGCTCACCACCTCGCGCTACTTCACGCCCAGCGGCCGCTCCATCCAGGCCACCGGCATCGAACCCGACTACGTCGTTGCCGACACGGCCGAAGGCGACCTGTTCCGCCTGCCGCGCGAAGCCGATCTGCAGCGTCACCTGTCCAACCAGCAGACCGCCAACGAAGTGAAGTCCAGCGGCGGCGAGGACAACGCCGACGTGCCGACCAAGGTGTTCGAATTTGGCGGCAAGGACGATTTCCAGCTGCAACAGGCCTTGAACGTGCTGGCCGGCAAGCCGGTGCAGAAGGGTTCGGCCCGCGCCCAGGCCAAGGCCGACGCCAAGGCCGGCGGCGGCACGCCCCAGCGCATGAAGATCACGCCGACCGGAGTCGAGCCCAACAAGGACAAATGAACGACGAGCAACTGCTGCGCTACGCCCGCCACATCCTGCTCGACGAGCTGGGAATAGAAGGGCAGGAAAAACTGCTGGCGGCGCGTGTGCTCATCGTGGGGGCGGGTGGGCTGGGTTCCCCCGCCGCGCTCTACCTGGCCACCGCCGGCGTGGGCGACATCACCCTGGCCGACGACGACGTCGTCGAGCTGAGCAACCTCCAACGCCAGATCCTGCACACCACCGCCAGCGTCGGCCGCCACAAGGCCGAGTCCGGACGCGACATGCTGGCGGCTTTCAATCCGCAGACCCGGGTCCATGCCCGTGTCGAGCGGCTGGAAGGCCAAGCCCTGTCCGACGCCGTTGCGCAGGCGGACCTGGTGTTGGACTGCACCGACAATTTCGCCACCCGCCACGCCATCAACCGCGCCTGCGTGCAACACCGCAAGCCGCTGGTATCCGGCGCCGCGATCCGCTTCGACGGCCAGGTCAGCGTCTACGACCTGCGCGACGACAACGCGCCCTGTTACCACTGCCTGTTCCCGGAAGGCGATGACGTCGAGCAAGCCAATTGCGCCACGATGGGCGTGTTTGCGCCGGTCGTCGGCATCATCGGCAGCATGCAGGCCGCCGAGGCCCTCAAGCTGTTGTCCGGCGTGGGTGAAAGCCTGTCCGGCCGCCTGTTGTGGCTGGACGTGCGCACCATGCAATGGCGCAGCGTCAACGTCCAGCGCGACCCCGAATGCGCCGTCTGCGGGCATCGCGGGCACTGATTTCACGGCCCGAATTGGCCCCGCGGACAATATTAAAGGCTTGAAATACCTGCTATAACGCCAGCCAGCCTACCCGAAATCGGGTGGATGGCCAGGGATGTTACCGCGTGGATACAGCACTTAAGTTCAGCTTGCCCAAATGGCGCCTGACGCGTTGGTTGACGCATTCCGGGCACGATACCCCTGCGGACATCCGCTCGGCCCTGATCGCCAGCCTGTTCGGCACGCTCCCCATCTTTGCCGGCGGCGTCATCAACACCCTCATGATTTCCGGCGTCGTGGCCTGGCGCCGCCCCGAGCCGCTGTACCTGTCCTGGCTGGGGATGGAGGTGGTGCTGGCGTTGGTCCGCGTCCTGATACTGCGATCCGCCCTGCGCGCAGCGCCCAAGGGCGGCAACACCCATACCGACATCTACATTCTGCTGGCGCTGCTGTGGGCGTTCAGCGTGGGTTATGGCGTTTTCGTCACCTTCATCAACGGCGACTGGCTGGCCGCCACCCTGGCCGGCGTGTCCTGCGGGGCCATGGCCGGCGGCATCTGCTTTCGGAACTACGGCGCGCCGCGGCTGGTGGGCGCCATGATCTTCCTGAGCCTGGGGCCGATGTGCCTGGGCGCGGCCTTCACTGGCGAATACGTCACGGCCATCGTCTTCATCCAGATCCCGTTCTACCTGGTCAGCATGAGCGTCGCCTCGCACCGGCTCAACCGCATCCTGGTGTCCACCATGCTGGCCGAGCGCGACAGCGAGCGCCGCGCCAGCCAGGACGCGCTGACCGGCCTGGCCAACCGCGCCGGCCTGCAGGCCGCGCTGGAGCGCGTCTGCACCAGCGCACGCGGCCAGGACAGCTCCGCAGCGCTGCTGTACATGGACATGGACGACTTCAAACTCATCAACGACACCTACGGCCATGCCGCGGGCGATCAGGTGCTGATGACCATCGCCCAGCGTATGCGGTCCATGCTGCGAGTGGACGACGTGGCCGCGCGCATCGGCGGCGACGAGTTTATCGTGCTGGTGACCGGCATCGATGCCACGGCCGCGTTGAAACTGGGCGAACACCTGCTGCATGACGCTTCCCAGCCGATCACGCTGGCGGATGGCACGCGAGTCAGCGTGGGCCTGTCCATCGGCATTTCCATCGTGTCCGGCGCCAACCGCAACCCGGAAACGGCCCTGCATTCCGCCGACGCCGCCCTCTACCGCGCCAAGGCGCAAGGCGGCCGCTGCTGCGCCGTGGCTGGGGCCGAAGAGACCGAGACGACCGTGCCGGACGGCGAACCCGCCGTCGCCTGAGTACGCTGCCCGCGGCGGTCCACGGAACCTGAACCTCGATCGCATGCGGCTTGCTTCTCAAAAGTTATCAGATAACCTGAGAAGTGTGCCTATAATGTCCCGATGTTGACCAAGAGCCTCACCCTGACCGAACAGGTCGCCCGCCAGATCGCCGCCGACATCGCCGGGGGCGCCTACCCCGTGGGCGCCAAGCTGCCGGCGGGCCGCGTGCTGGCGGAGCAATACGGCGTCAGTGCCGCGGTCATCCGCGAGGCCACCGAACGCCTGCGCGCCCAAGGGCTGATCCAGAGCCGGCAGGGCTCCGGCAGCACCGTGCTGTCGCGCACCGGCGCGCAGGGCTTCCAGCTGTCCGCAGGAATCGCGGTGGACCGCCAGCAATTGGCCGGCGTGTACGAATTGCGCATGGAACTGGAAGGCGGCGCGGCAGCCCTGGCCGCGTTGCGGCGCGACGACGCCGACCTGGCCGCCATGGCGCGCGCCCTGGCCGACCTGGAGTCGCATCTGGAAGATCCGGAGCGGGGCGTGGAGCATGACATCGCCTTCCATCGCGCCATTGCCGCCGCCACCCACAACAGCTGCTATCAGGATCTGCTGCAGTACCTGAACTTGCAGCTCAGGCTGGCCGTCAGCACCGCGCGCAGCAACAGCCGCCTGCAGGCCGGCCTGACGGCCGCCGTGCACCAGGAACACGTGGCCGTTTTCGATGCCATCCGCGCGCGCGATCCCGAACGGGCGCGGCACGCCGCCGCCCGCCATCTGCAACAGGCGGCCAGCCGCCTGCAACTCGATCTACTCCCTCCCGCCGCAAGGCAGACATCATGAGCGCATCCGACTTTACGCAACGCCTGGTCCAGGCCCTGGGCCCCGACACCGTCATCACCGCCGAGGCCGATATCGCGCCCTGGCTGTCCGATTGGCGTGGCCTGTACAAGGGCCGCGCGCAGGCCGTGGTGCGCCCGCGCACGACCGCCGAGGTCGCCACCTGCCTGGCGCTATGCCAGGAGGCGGGCGTGCCGGTGGTGCCGCGCGGCGGCAACACCGGCCTGTGCGGCGGCGCCACGCCGGACGGCGGCGCGGGCAACGTGGTGCTGAGCCTGGATCGCATGAACGCGGTGCGTTCGATCGATACCATCGCCAACACCATGGTGGCCGAGGCCGGCGCCATCCTGGGCAATCTGCGCCGTGCCGCGCAGGATGCCGGCCGCCTGCTGCCGCTGAGCCTGGCGGCAGAAGACTCCAGCCAGATCGGCGGCAACGTGGCCACCAACGCCGGCGGCGTGAACGTGGTGCGCTACGGCATGGCGCGCGAACTGGTGTTGGGTCTGGAAGCCGTGCTGCCCACGGGCGAAATCTTTCATGGCCTGCGCACGCTGCGCAAGGACAACACCGGCTACGACCTCAAGCAATTGCTGATCGGCTCCGAAGGCACGCTGGGCGTCATCACCGCCGTCGCCTTGCGCTTGTTCCCGCGCACCGACGTGCGCTCGGTGGTGCTTGCCGCCGTCGAATCGCCGGCGCAGGCCTTGCAGCTGTTCGAGATCCTGTTCGAACAATGCGGGGCGCGGCTGCAGGCGTTCGAGTATTTTTCGGGCGATTGCCTGGACCTGGTGCTGGCGCACGCCGCGGGCGTGCAGGAACCGTTCGGTCAGCGCTATCCGGCTTACGTGCTGGTGGAATTGGCGGATACAGCCGACGAGGCCGCGCTGAACGGCCTCGTTGAAAACGTGATCGGCACGGCGCTGGAACGCGGCCTGTGCCTGGATGCGGCTGTCTCCGCATCGCTGGCGCAACTGCAGGCGCTATGGAAGCTGCGCGAGGAAATCTCCGAAGCCCAGCGCGCCGACGGCCCGCACCTGAAGCACGACGTGTCGCTGCCGATCGAACGTATCCCCGACTTCATGGAATCCGCCGAAGCTCGCGTGCGCGCGCTGTATCCGGACATCCGCCCCTTCATCTTCGGCCACTTCGGCGACGGCAACCTGCACTACAACTTGTCGCGGCCGGCGGGTGCGGACCGCGACTGGGTGGCGGTGCATGGGGCGGCGATCACGGACGCGGTGCTGGACGAGGTCAATCGCTATGGCGGGAGCATTTCTGCTGAGCATGGGATTGGGCAGCTGAAGCGGGATCATTTCTTGCATAGCAAGGATGCACTGGAGTTGCGGTTGATGCGGGAGATCAAGGCTGTATTGGATCCTGCGGGGATCATGAATCCTGGGAAGCTGCTGTAGGTTTTTGGGGGCTTTTGAGCGGGGCCTTGAGGGCTGTTCATTTGTGCGTATGGGGACGAGGCTTCGTAGGCCGCACGGCGGCGCGGGCGGCATGGCGGCGAGCGCCCACGATTGCGGTCCGGAGCCTTCGCTCCGGACTGCCCCTTCGTCATCTTCGTCACCGCCTTCGGCGGTTCCTTCAGATTCCCTCGGGCGCATCGAGGTTGCTCGCCGCCATGCCGCCCGCGCAGCCGTGCTACCCGCGTCTCGGCTTGATGCGCTGCTAGAGCCGTGGTCGGTTGCGAGTTTTGCGGGGCCCGCCGATTACGGCCGCCCGGGCGGCCGCAATCGGCATACGCGGTTGCGTGCGCCATGAGGGTTGCGCTGGCGCGAATGCAACGGGTCGTTTGCTAGTGGTTGTCGCCGCTTTGGGGGAGGGGCGGTGATGGGCGGCGCGCGATGGATAGTGGCTTGCGCACACAGATCCTCTCGCGCGCGCCGCCCATCCGGCGGCGGGGTTGAAATGACGAATTTCCAGCATCGCATCATGATCGGCATGCGTCGATGTTGGAGTACGTGCGACATGTGCCGCAGCTTATGGGCATACCCGTACTCACTTCATCCATTCGACGCGATCATCATCCGCGCGCAGCGTCATCACATGACGCCAGACACCGCGTAAGCCCCCAAAGGCCGCCCGCGCGGCCGGCCGGGGGCGGGCCCTGCAAGATCCTCGCCCACCCCCACCGGTGGCGAGAATGCCAAGCACACTGCTCGGCCCCGCGCCCGTGAAGATTCAATAGCAGAGCCTGTCGCGTCGGGGGTCTGCCATGGGCGGGGCGTCGATAAGCCCGAGGGAATCCGTAGGAGTCGCCGAAGGCGAGGACGAGGATGACGATGGGGCAGTCCGGAGCGAAGGCTCCGGACCGCAATCGTTGCCCCGCCCATGGCAGGCCCCCGACGCGACAGGCGTCTTAAGAACCAACACCCGTCACAAGGTCGAAATCACTGCCGATGATAAACCTCGGCCCCTTTCTTAACGAACTCAATCGACTTCTCCTCCATCCCCTTCTGCAACGCATCCTTCTCGCTAACCCCCTGAGCCGCCGCATAATCCCGTACGTCCTGGGTGATCTTCATTGAGCAGAAATGCGGTCCGCACATCGAGCAGAAGTGCGCCACTTTCATCGAGTCCTTAGGCAGCGTTTCGTCGTGGAATTCCTTCGCGGTGTCCGGATCCAGCCCCAGGTTGAACTGGTCGTCCCAGCGGAACTCGAAGCGCGCCTTGGACAGCGCGTTGTCGCGGATCGCCGCGCCCGGGTGGCCCTTGGCCAGGTCCGCCGCGTGGGCTGCGATCTTGTACGTGATGATGCCGTCCTTCACGTCCTTCTTGTTCGGCAGGCCCAGATGCTCCTTCGGCGTCACATAACAGAGCATTGCCGTGCCGTACCAGCCGATCAGCGCCGCGCCGATGCCGGAAGTGATGTGGTCGTAGCCCGGCGCGATGTCGGTGGTCAGGGGGCCCAGCGTGTAGAACGGCGCCTCATGGCAGTGTTCCAGCTGCAGCTCCATGTTCTCCTTGATCATCTGCATCGGCACGTGGCCCGGGCCTTCGATCATGACCTGCACATCATGCTTCCACGCCACCTGCGTCAGCTCGCCCAGCGTCTTGAGCTCGGCAAATTGCGCCTCGTCGTTGGCGTCGTAGCCCGAACCCGGGCGCAGGCCGTCGCCCAGCGAGAAGCTGACGTCGTAGGCCTTCATGATTTCGCAGATTTCCTCGAAGCGCTCGTACAGGAAGCTTTCCTTATGATGCGCCAGACACCATTTCGCCATGATCGAACCGCCGCGCGAGACGATGCCGGTCATGCGGTCGGCCGTCATCGGGATGAACGGCAGGCGCACGCCCGCGTGGATGGTGAAGTAGTCCACGCCTTGTTCGGCCTGCTCGATCAGCGTGTCGCGGAAGATCTCCCAGGTCAGGTCCTCGGCCTTGCCGTCGACTTTCTCCAGCGCCTGATAGATCGGCACGGTGCCGATCGGCACGGGCGAGTTGCGGATGATCCATTCGCGCGTTTCGTGGATGTGCTTGCCGGTGGACAAGTCCATGACCGTGTCGCCGCCCCAGCGGATCGCCCACGTCATCTTTTCCACCTCTTCACCGATGCCAGAGCTGACTGCCGAGTTGCCGATGTTGGCGTTGATCTTCACCAGGAAATTGCGGCCGATGGCCATCGGCTCCACTTCCGGGTGGTTGATGTTGGCCGGAATGATGGCGCGGCCGCGCGCGATCTCGTCGCGCACGAACTCGGGCGTGATGGCGGCGGGAATGGCGGCGCCGAACGATTGGCCCGGGTGCTGGCGCAGCAGGCGCTTGACCATCTTTTCGCCATCGGGGCCGCTGTCGCGCAGCGTCTGCAGATAGTGCTCGCGGCGCAGGCTTTCGCGGATCGCCACGTATTCCATTTCCGGCGTGATGATGCCGCGGCGGGCGTAGTGCATCTGCGAGACGTTGGCGCCGGACTTGGCACGGCGCGGCGGACGTTGCAGGTCGAAGCGCATGGCCGTCAGCTTGGGATCGGTCAGGCGTTCCTTGCCGTAGTCGCTGGTGGGGCCGGACAGCACTTCCGTATCGCCGCGCTCTTCGATCCAGCCGCGGCGCAGTTCGGGCAGGCCGCGGCGGATGTCGATCTTGGCTTCCGGGTCGGTGTAGGGGCCGCTGCAGTCATAGACGGTCAGGGGCGGGTTCTTCTCGCCGCCGAACATCGTCGGCGTGTCGTCCTGTTCGATTTCGCGGAACGGCACGCGGATGTCGGGGCGCGAGCCCACTTCATACACGCGGCGGGATTTGGGCAGCGGTGCGACGGCCGCCGCGTCGACTTCGGCGGTAGCGGCCAGGAATTTGGGATTGGCGTTCATGGAAAGCTCCAAGCGAGTGGTTGGAGCCGATCGGGAAGGAACTCCCGCCACGCGCGCAAAGACGCATGGCGGGAATACGGCTCCCAGCATCGGCATTATCCGTACTGGTACGAAGGGACTCTCTCAACACGTCCTGCCCTGTAGGCGGGACGAGTACCCCTGCGCGAAACCGAAGTATAGAGGCTGGGGCGCGTTCCGACGAATCGCGCGGCTGCTGCGCCGCGAAGACCGGTGCAGGCCGAAGCTGGTATTACCGCTTTACAATTGGATTCAGACTGGGGCGACACTGTCATTCAGGTTCGGTACACTTTTCCCATTACCGGCCATGGAGAAGTGGCCTGGTCTTAGTCCACTTAAGAAGGAATCGAGCATGCAACTGACCCTACGCAAATTGGCGCCCGCCCTGGTAGTCGTGACGTTGGCGCTAGCGGGTTGCAAGACCGCCCCGACTAAGACGTCTGGCGACACCGCCACGCCGCAAGCTGGCCAAGAGACGACCAAGCCCGCCGCCGCGGCCTCCGTGGACTTCTATTTGGCGCAGAAGCAGCCCGGCGCCGGCATGCGCGAAATCGCGCTGCCCGACGGCAAGCTTTACATGCAGTCCGTGCCTGTCCTGACGCGCGCCGACCTCACCGACGCCGCCGCGCTGGTCGACCGCCAAGGTCAGAACTTCGTTGGCCTGCGCTTCTCGGAAGCCGGCGCCCGCAAGCTCAATGACGTCAGCACCAAGAACGTCGGCAACATGCTGGCGCTCGTGATCGACCAGGAACTGGTCGCCGCCCCGCTCATCGGCGAACCGCTGAACCGCGGCGTCCTCGCCTTCGGCGTGGCCTCGGCCCAGGCCGCCTCCGAAATCGCCGCCAAGATCCGCGGCGACGCTGCCACGCCGCCGGCTGGCGGCGCCGCCCCGGCGCCCGCTGCCAAGCCCTGAGCGAAGCAAGCGAAAAAAAGCCCGGCCTGTGAACTGACCCCCGAAAGTTGGACGTAGATCCAACCTTCGGGGGTTTTTACATGACGAAGTACGACGAGCGCTTTAAGCTGCGCGCGGTCAAGAAATGTTTATCAGGGCAACACAGTATTGAGTTGATTGCTGCTGAACTGCAGGTCGACTACTCGATGCTGCGGCGTTGGGTGTCGGGTTTTCAGATCCATGGGCGCGCGGCCTTGGCCAAGAAGTCCGGTCACTATGACGCGCAGTTCAAGCTGAGGGTGTTGAAGCACGCCGAGCGGGAGGGGCTGTCAGACCGAGAGGTGGTCGCGCTCTACGATATTCGGTCAGCGGGTTCGATAGGCCAATGGCGCGCTCAGTATCATAAGCATGGTATTGGGGCGTTGGAGCCCCAGCCGAGAGGACAACGCGCCATGCCACATAAGTATCCCCCCGAGCCAGTGCCCAAAGACATGACCGAGGAGGAGCTACGCGAAGAGGTCGCGAACCTGCGAGCGGAGCTGGACTACCTAAAAAAGCTCGATGCCTTGATCGAAGCGGAAAAGACCCAAGCGCTCGTTGCAAAGCGCAAGTGGTCCAAGAATTGAGGCATAAGCATCCGCTGGAACGGTTGCTGCGCGCAGCCAAACTGTCGCGCAGCACGTTCTACTATCACCTGAAGGCGCAGGGCGCTGCCGATCAGTACGCTGATTTGAAGGCACGCATCAGTGCGGTCTATGCACGCCACAAGGGCCGCTACGGCTATCGCCGGATCACGGCCGCGTTACGCCAGGCGGGGGAATTAGTGAATCACAAAACGGTACAGAAGCTGATGCAGAGGCTGGGCCTGAAGTCGTTGGTGCGAGTCAAAAAGTACCGCTCTTACCGAGGCCAGTCGCATCACGTGGCGGCCAACGTGCTGGCGCGCGACTTCGTTGCTGAGCGGCCGAACCAAAAGTGGGTTACCGATGTGACCGAGTTCAAGGTACGAGGCGAAAAGCTGTATCTGTCGCCGGTCATGGACCTGTATAACGGTGAGATCGTGGCCTATGAGACCAGCCAACGGCCAGTGTTCAAGCTTATTGGCACCATGGTGAAGAAAGCGCTGGCGCGGCTCAAGCCCACCGACAGCCCCATCCTGCACTCAGACCAGGGCTGGCAGTATCAACATCCCCAATACCGCCGCATGCTGGCAGATCGGTCGCTTACCCAAAGCATGTCGCGCAGGGGAAATTGTCTGGACAACGCCGCCATGGAGAGCTTCTTTGGCACGTTGAAGTCCGAATTCTTCCACCTGAATCGCTTCGAAAACGTCGCGCAGTTACAGGCGGGCATCCGCCAGTACATCCGTTATTACAATCACGAACGCATCAAACTCAAGCTAAAAGGCCTGAGTCCGGTGCAGTACCGAGCTCAGGCCTTCGGGCTTTAGCTTCTGATCATCCAACTTCTGGGGGTCAGTTCACTGTGCCGGGCTTTTTTACGGACACGCTCGATGCGCGCGCGAGGAGCGATGGAGGGGGCAACGTCTCGCACGGCCCCATGCGTCTAACGATGCAAGGCGCGTATTGCGATCTCAGGCGCGTTGGCCACGACTTTCAGCAGCGCGGCGGCGGGGCCGGTAGGCACTCGGCGTCTCTGCTCCCAGTTTTGCAAAGTGCGAACGCTGACCTGCAGCGCCGCCGCAAATTCGGCCTGAGACAGCTTGGTCTGTTCGCGCACCTGCTTTACATCCAAAGGATCAAGCGTGGATACCCGCGAGGGGCGTGTTTCGCCCTTGCGTATCGCTGCAGCCTCTTTGAGGCTTGCCTTCAAATCGGCGAACAACTGCTTGTCCATTTCACAGATCCTTTACCAGCGCCCGCAGTTCAGCGATTTCCGCTGGACTCAAGTTGTCCCGTACGCTCTTGGGGTAGGCCAGCAACATCAGAATCTGGTCGTCATCGGTGAGCCAGTAATAGATCACCCGTAGCCCACCGCTTTTGCCTATGCCCGGCCGAGCGTAGCGCATCTTCCGAATTCCGCCTCCACCAGGAATCACATTGCCGCATGCTGGATCCTCCAGCAGCATTTGCTGCAATTCTCGATAGCCATCATCTGGGAGCAGGGATGTGATTTGCCTGGTAAAGACGCTGGTTTCGATGAAAACCATGATCGCATTGTACGCCAATGGCGTAGTTGAAACAGCACGGAGGACCGCCAGCGGCGGCGCGGAGAGGCGCCGACGAATGTACGTGCTTTAGCGGGAGATCGGGCGGCTAGCGCGCGATTTCTGTCACTGGCATGCGCGTGGCGAAAGCGTGCTCGGGAGGGGCCAGGAAAGATGGCCTGCGATCAACCCGGCTTGCGGCCGCGCGTCTTCGCTCCGCGGCGGAGCAGGATGGTTTTTTCGATGTAGGCCTGCGTGATCGATTCGAGGATCAGACGGTCGTCAGCCGTGAGCGATTCGAACTGCGAAGGCGAAATATTCGGGAAGGGCCAGGGCGCCATCGGGCGCGGTCGGCCGCCGGGGCGCGGCGCGGGTTCGGCCACGCCAGGTGCGGGCAGGGTGTTGCTGAGGTCGTAGCCTTCCACGGGGAGTTCCATGGGGCCTTTGCCGGTTTCCAGCCATTCGACCTCGATCTTCAGGACTTGCGCCAGCTTGCGGGCCGAACGGCTTGAATGCCGCAAGTCGCTTTCGTAGCTGCCGATGGCACTTTGCGAAATGCGCGCCAGACGGGCGAGATCCTTCTGCGTGTGGCCACGCAGCAGGCGCGCATGCTTCAGTCGGTCTGAGAATGTTTTCACACCGGCGATTGAAGCTTGCTGGTCACGCGCTTTGGTGGTTATAAATATTACTTAAGTGATATTTATCAAAGGTGAGCGCATGGAGCAACGAGGCAGCGTCTTCGTCGTACGGCTCGACGAAACGGCGGGCGAGGATTTCGCCGAGGCCTTGCGTCTGTTGCGTTGGCAGGCCCGGGTCTTCGATACGTCCGCCGGGGTATTGGAACACTTGCAGGCCCAGGCGGCTGATGCCCTGGTACTTTTGGGAGGTATCAAGGGCGTGCCGGCTCTCATTGCCATGTTGCGTCGTGCGGCGCCAGCCGCGGCGGTGCTGTGGCATGCTGCGGCGGCCAGCGCGTCCGACCGCATCGCCGCGCTGGATGCGGGCGCGGACGTCTGTATGTCCGCAGACAGGGACGTGCTGGAATGGGATGCCCTGCTGCGCAATCTGCACCGGCGCGCGCCGGCCGTTGCCCTGCCTTGGCGGCTCGACCCGCACGCTGGCGCGCTGGCCGGGCCTGCTGGCGAGTACCTGCCGTTGACGGTAACGGAGCGCGCTTTTTTTGTCCGCTTATTGAACGCGCCGGGCTACTGCCTGCGCCGGGAATGCTTCTTTCCCGCCGGCACGCGCAAATCCCTGGATGGGGCGCGGCGGGTGGATGTGCTGTTGTCGCGGCTGCGCAGCAAGGCGCGCCGTCTCAATATCGACCTGCCCGTGCTCGCGGTGCGCGGATGGGGCTACATCCTGCTGCCCGAGGGCGCCGCGAGAGGGTAGGGCTTCAGAGTACTACCAGGTTGTCTCGGTGCATGAGCTCGGGTTCGGTCATGCTGCCCAGGATGCGCGCAATCTGCGACGAAGGCTGGCGCAGGATGCGGCGGGTATCGGCCGATGAGTAGTTGATCAGGCCCCGGGCGCATTCGCGGCCCTGACCATCGACGCAGGCGACCACATCGCCGCGGCCGAACTCGCCGTCCACCTCGGTCACGCCGATGGGCAGCAAGCTCTTGCCTTCGCGCAGTAGAGCCTGCACGGCACCGTCGTCCAGCACCACGCGTCCGCGCAGGCGCAGGTGGTCGGCCAGCCATTGCTTGCGCGCGGACCACACAGGTAGCACGGCGCGCAATTCGCTGCCGATGCACTCGCCCTGGGCCAGGCGCGTGAGCACGTTGCGTTCGTGGCCCGACGCGATCACGGTATGCGCGCCGCTATGCGCCGCGCGCTTGGCCGCCAGCACCTTGGTCAGCATGCCACCGGTGCCGATGCCGCTGCCGGCGCCGCCAGCCATGGCTTCCAGCGCCGGGTCGCCGGCCTGGGCGTGCGACATGAACTTGGCCTCGGGATTCTTGCGCGGGTCGGAGTCATACAGGCCGCGCTGGTCCGTCAGGATGATCAGCGTGTCGGCTTCGATCAAATTGGTGACCAGCGCGCCCAGGGTGTCGTTGTCGCCCAGCCGGATTTCGTCGGTGACCACCGTGTCGTTTTCGTTCACGATCGGCACCACGCCCAGGCGCAGCAGCGCGAACAGCGTGCTGCGCGCGTTCAGGTAGCGGTGGCGGTCGGCCAGGTCTTCGTGGGTCAGCAGGATCTGGGCGGTGCGCAGGCCGTACTCGGCGAAAGCCGCCTCATAGGCCTGGCACAGGCCCATCTGGCCCACGGCCGCGGCGGCCTGCAGTTCGTGCATGACCGAGGGACGTTTACGCCAGCCCAGGCGCGCCATGCCTTCCGCGATGGCGCCGCTGGAGACCAGCACGATCTGCTTGCCCTGCTTGTGCAGGGCGGCGATCTGCGCGGCCCAGTGCGCCACGGCGGCGCGGTCCAGGCCGCGGCCTTCATTGGTGACCAGCGACGAGCCGACTTTGGCGACGAGGCGCTGGGCGTTGGTGACGACGGAAACGGCGGGTGTTTCAGCAGACATGATGGCGGCCGGCTGCGGCGATAAAAAAGGCGTAATCGTAAGGACTGCGATTATGGCTTATTCGTCGTCGCCGCGCGGCGCGGGCCGCTGGTCGGCGGTCGAGCGCTTGTCGTCGAAGCGCGGGTCCGGCGCGACATAGTCGGCTTCGGCCTGGTCTTGCGACAGGTATTCCTTTTCGCGCTCGGCGTCCAGGTAGTCCTGCAGCGCGTAGATCAGGTCTTGCGTGCCTTCGCCCGACAGGCCGGAAATGCCGAACACCGGGCCCTTCCAGTCGTACAGTTCAAGGAAGCGGCGCTTGGTGTCCTCGGGATCGGGCACCATGTCCAGCTTGTTCAGCACCAGCCAGCGCGGCTTGGCGGCCAGTTCCGGATCGTAGCGGCGCAGTTCCTCGACGATGGCGCGCGCGTCCACCACGGCTTGCTCGACCGGATCCGCATCGGGATCCGGGGTGGACACATCAACCAGGTGCAGCAGCACGCGGGTACGCGCCAGGTGGCGCAGGAACAGGTGGCCCAGGCCGGCGCCTTCGGAGGCGCCTTCGATCAGGCCGGGAATGTCGGCCACGACGAAGCTGCGCGACGGCGAGGTGCGCACCACGCCCAGGTTGGGGTGCAGCGTGGTGAAGGGGTAGTCCGCGATCTTCGGCTTCGCATTGGAAATGCGGGTGATCAGCGTGGACTTGCCGGCGTTGGGCAGGCCGAGTAGGCCTACGTCCGCCAGCACCTTCAATTCCATGCGCAGGTAGCGGTGCTCGCCTTCCTTGCCGGGCGTCCACTGGCGCGGTGCGCGGTTTACGCTGGACTTGAAATGGATGTTGCCCATGCCGCCCTGGCCGCCAGCGGCCAGCACGACTTTTTGTTCGTGCTGGTTCAGGTCGAACAGGACTTCGCCGGTTTCGGCGTCATGGATGATGGTGCCCACCGGCACGCGCAGCGTGATGTCGGGAGCGGCCGCGCCGTACTGGTCCGAGCCGCGGCCGTTTTCGCCGTTCTTGGCGCGGTGCAGGCGCGCGTAGCGGTAGTCGATCAGCGTGTTGATGTTGCGGTCGGCCACCGCGAAGATGGTGCCGCCGCGTCCACCGTCGCCGCCGTCCGGGCCGCCTCGGGGAATGAATTTTTCGCGGCGAAAGCTCGCCACGCCATTGCCGCCTTTGCCGGCGACGACTTCGATGGTGGCTTCGTCTACGAATTTCATAATGTCCGCGCGTGTAGTGAGTAGTGGGGCGCACGCCCGTCATCGGGCGCCGCCGGGAGGCAGGGGCCGGAACCTTCCGGCTGCTGCCTGAAATCAAAAAAGCTTAAAACAAAAAAGCCCTGCCGCATGCGACAGGGCTTTTGCCGTTCTGAAACGCGGCGAACCGCGTTGCTGACCGTGCTTGTCCGATTACTCGGCAGCGACGATCGAAACGGTCTGCTTGTTCAACGCGCCCTTGAAGCCGAATTGAACCTTGCCGTCGATCAGCGCGAACAGGGTGTGATCCTTGCCCATGCCGACGTTCACGCCAGCGTGGAAGCGCGTGCCGCGCTGACGCACGATGATCGAACCAGCGGGAATCAATTCGCCGCCGAATGCCTTGACGCCCAGACGCTTCGATTCTGAGTCGCGTCCGTTCCGCGTAGAGCCGCCGCCCTTTTTCTGTGCCATGTTTAGCTCCTGCTAAGTGGTACCGAGTCGCTTCTTAAGCCGTGATGGCTTCGATGCGGATTTCGGTGTAGTTCTGACGGTGGCCCTGACGCTTCTGATAGTGCTTGCGACGGCGCATCTTGAAGATCTTGACCTTGTCGTGGCGGCCTTGCGCAAGAACCGTTGCCTTGACCACGGCGCCGGAGACGAGGGGCGTGCCAACTTTCAGCTGGTCGCCTTCGCCCACGGACAACACTTGGTCCAGGGTGATTTCTTGCCCAATGTCTGCCGGTATCTGTTCTATCTTGAGTTTTTCGCCAGCGGCAACGCGATACTGCTTGCCACCGGTTTTTACGACCGCGTACATGGGGTGTTCCTTAAATAGGTAAATGGGTTCATCCGCGCTGCCTGCCCTGCTGGGCGGGACTGCCGCTCTGGCGGGACACTTTTTTCATCTGGCGCCAGAGTCTGGCGGAAAGAAAAAAGGCCTTGATGCTTAAGGAAGATCCAAAACCGGATTAGACCGGGTCTGAAGCCTACCTCTGCACCCAGAGGGGTGACGCAAATGCAACCGACGTAATTCGGGCATTGCTGACCGAATCCGGAATATTAGCCCGGGACTTTCGGAAAGTCAAAAAGCTGTTGCAGGCTAAGGGCTTAGGTGTGGCGTGCGCGCTTCAAGCGCCGGGGATCACCCGCAGGGCGATGTCGCGCGCCACCAGCCGGATTCCGTCGATCACGTCACGGCGGTGCGCGTCGTCCAGCCGGTCGGTAGGGATGGAGGTGCTCACGGCCACCCGCTTGCCCAGCGGTGTCATGCCCACGTAGGCGGCAAAGCAGACCAGGCCGGTCGCCACTTCCTCCAGGTCCTGCGCCAGTCCGGTGCCACGCACCTGTTCCAGCTCCTGGTCGAGCGCGGCGCGGGTGGCGAGGCTGCGCTCGGTGACACGCGGCAACACCGCGGGTACGCAGGCGGCCAGCTCTTGCGGCGGCAGGCTGGCGAGCAAAGCCTTGCCCAGCGCGCAGGCGTGCGCGGGCAGGCGCAGCCCCAGGTCCGACACCAGCCGCACCGGGCGGCGCGCATCCTCGCGCGCCAGATAAACCACATCGAATCCGTCCAGCGTCGCCAACTGCACCACTTCGTTGTGCCGCGCCACGAAGACGCCAGCGGCGGCCTGGAATGCCGCTTGCAATCCGTCCTGGCGCAGATAGGCGTAGCCCAGCGCCATCAGTTCGATGCCGATGACGTAGCCGCCTTCACGGCGCTCGATCCAGCGGCGTTGCTCCAGGCAATCCAGCAGCAAGTACAGCGTGCTGCGGGCGAGCTGGCAGGATTCGGCCAGCTCCGATGCCTTGACCGGCGCGCGGCGGCTGGCGAGCACCCGCAGGATGTCGTGCGTGCGGCGGATAGCGGGGACGTCGTACTCGGAAGCCATGTTGATTGTCCAATATATTGGACATAAATTCAGGATGTTGGACATGATAATTGAACTCTCCTAGACTGCCCCGCACATCATTCGAGCAAGGCGAGGGAGACTCATGGATCAAGCAAAGGCGCTGCCTGCCGACCTGGAGCAGGCGTTGCTGGTGGGGCGGGTGTGGCGGCCAGGGCCGGTGAATGGCCCCAGTGTGGTGGCGGTCCGCCAGGGCGAGGTGATCGACATCACGGGGGTCACGCCCACCATGGCGGACCTGCTGGACCGCCCCGACCGCGTGGCGTTGGTGGCCAGCGCCACCGGCGAGTCGCTGGGCGACGTGCGGACCCTGATGGCCGCCAGCCTGGCGGGCCAGGACGGACTGCGCCTGTTGGCGCCCTGCGACCTGCAACCCGTCAAGGCGGCGGGCGTCACCTTCGCCATCAGCCTGCTGGAACGGATGATCGAGGAAGAAGCGGGCGGCGACGCCAGCCGCGCCGAGGAAATCCGCGTCCGCATGCAGGCCCTGATCGGCTCCGACCTGTCCCGCCTGCGTCCGGGCTCGCCGGAAGCGGCCAAACTGAAGGCCGAACTGACCGAGCGGGGCCAGTGGTCGCAGTACCTGGAGGTTGGCATAGGCCCGGACGCCGAGGTCTTCTCCAAGGCGCCGCCCATGGCGTCGGTGGGCACGGGCGCGCGGATCGGCGTACTGCCCGAATCCCGCTGGAACAATCCCGAACCCGAGATCGTGCTGGCGGTGGACAGCCGCGGCGAAGTCGTCGGCGCCACGCTGGGCAACGACGTCAACCTGCGCGACATCGAAGGCCGCAGCGCCTTGCTGCTGACCAAGGCCAAGGACAACAACGGTTCCTGCGCCATCGGACCCTTCATCCGCCTGTTCGACGGCGGCTACACCCTGGACAGCGTGCGCCAGGCCGACGTCTCCCTGCGCATCGAGGGCCTGGACGGCTTCGAGCTGGACGGCGTCAGCCACATGCGCGAGATCAGCCGCGACCCGCTGGATCTGGTGCGTCAGACCTGCGGCAGGCACCACCAGTATCCGGACGGCTTCATGCTGTTCCTGGGCACCATGTTCTCGCCCACCCAGGACCGCATGGGCCCGGGCACCGGCTTCACCCACAAGCTGGGCGACCGCGTCGTGATCGCCTCCGAACGCCTGGGGGCGCTGGTCAACGAAGTGCGGCTGGCCACCGAGATCGAACCCTGGACCTTCGGGGCGCGCGCGCTCTACGCCAATCTGGCCGCCCGCGGCCTGCTGCGGCAAGAGGCCTGATCCGCTGCAAGATGGCGCCGGGCAGGGGGAGGGCGCGCCGGGCGCCGTCCCCGTCGGCGATTCTGCCAGGGTGACGGCTCACGTCCGTCACTCCCCGTATAATCCTTGGTCGAATCCCCCGCCCTCTGCGGCGGGCCCAGCGGTAAGAGCCGGCACGCGTCCGCGTCACGGCTCGTTTCACTCTCCCGGATACGTCTTGAATCTCCCCGAGCTTGTTGCCCCCATTGCAGACGATATGAAAGCCGTCGACGCGGTCATCCGCGAGCGGCTGAATTCCGAAGTGGTCCTGATCCGCACGATCGGCGACTACATCATTGGAGCGGGCGGCAAGCGCATGCGGCCGGCCATGGTGCTGATGGTGGCGCGCGCGCTGGGCTACGAGGGCACGCACCACCAGTTGCTGGCCGCCGTGGTTGAGTTCATCCATACCGCCACCCTGCTGCACGACGACGTGGTCGACGAATCCGACCTGCGCCGCGGCCGCGACACCGCCAACGCGGTCTTCGGCAACGCCGCCAGCGTGCTGGTGGGCGATTACCTGTATTCGCGCTCCTTCGAGATGATGGTGGAAGCGAACTCGATGCGCGTCATGAGCATCCTGTCCGAAGCCACCACGGTGATCGCCGAGGGCGAGGTGCTGCAGCTGCTGAACGTGCACGACCCGGACGTCTCCCAGGAACGCTATCTGCAAGTCGTGCGCTACAAGACCGCCAAGCTGTTCGAGGCCGCCGCCCAGGTGGGCGCCGTGCTGGCGGGCGCCACTCCCGAACAGGAAGCCGCTGCGGCCGCCTATGGCCGCCACGTGGGCACCGCCTTCCAATTGGTGGACGACGTGCTGGACTACAGCGGCGACGCCGCCGCCCTGGGCAAGAACGTGGGCGACGACCTGCGCGAGGGCAAGCCCACGCTGCCGCTGATCCGCGTGATGGAAGTGGGCACCCCGGAACAGCAGCAATTGATCCGCGACGCCATCAAGACCGGCGACGCCGACTTCGCCGCCGTGGCCGCCGCCATCCAGGCCACCGACGCCCTGGAGCACGCCCGCCAGGCCGCAGTCGCCGAGGCCGATCTGGCTCGCCAGGCACTTTCTGGCTACCCCATTTCCCCTTTTCTAAATTCTCTGTTAGAATTCTGCGCTTTCGCGGTGAATAGAGATCGCTAAGCGAATTAGGCGAAAAATCTGGGGTAACCCAGCAGTCTGAAACGTAGCGGTTCTGTCAAAGCGAAAATGGTTTGGTTGCACTGAGCGCAACGAGATCAGCAGTAAGGTAGTAAGACTCGGGGCGTAGCTCAGCCTGGTAGAGTACTGCGTTCGGGACGCAGGAGTCGGAGGTTCGAATCCTCTCGCCCCGACCACTCATGTGGTCGAATTCATGAAGGTGTTTCCCGACGCCTTTGGCTGAAAGCCGGTATCGCGCAAGCGCTGCCGGCTTTTTTGCATTTGCGTGGCAGACATCGTCATTGGGCCGTCATTCCGCGTCTCTAGACTCCCGCCTTTTTTGAACAGGCAGCAGAGATGACGAAGGACAGCAAGCACGGCCAGGGTGACACGCAGATCGGGGAGCAGGCGGCGGATGCCTTGCCGCTGGCGCCCGACAACCGGCGGCGCAGTTTGTTGCGCGCCGGCTTGGGCGTGACGCTGTTGCCCATGGGCGGCAGTTTCCTGCTTAGCGGCTGCAATGGCGGCGGCGATGACGACGATGAAGATGACGGCGATGGCGGCACGGGCAAGCCCCAGCCGGCCTTGGTGTCGAGCTTCGCGCTGGCGGTGCTGCCGGATACGCAGTTCTATTCGCGCTACGCCACCGACGCCGAAAACCAGCAATTCATGCGCAAGTACGGCAGCGAGCCCTACCAGGCGCAGACGCGCTGGGTGGCCGAGCACGCCAAGGCGCTCAATATTCCGTTCCTGGTCCATCTGGGCGATGTGGTCGATCAGCAGGGCAAGCCCGATCAGTGGAAGGTGGCCAGCGCCGCGATGAAGGTGCTGGAAGACGGCAAGGTGCCGTATTCGATCCTGGCGGGCAACCATGACGTGATCGTTGACCGAGATTACGTGGACGAGAGCAGCCAGTCGGCCAACACGGATGCGCAGCGCGATCTGGCCAAGGAACCGTACCTGCAGCACTTCAGCGTCACGCGGGCCAAGCAACAAGCGACCTTCGGCGGCCGCGATGCCAGCGGCTTCCATGAGTACCACGTGTTCGAGGCCGAAGGGCAGAAGTTCCTGGTGCTGTCGCTATCCTGGCGCGCGTCGAATGACGCGCTGGCCTGGGCCAATCAGGTGTTGCGCGCCAACCCCACGTTGCCCGCCATCCTGGTCAACCACCAGTTGTTGAACATCGACAAGGACGGTGTCAGCCCGCTGGAAGTGCCCTACGGCAAGATGTTGTGGGACAAGCTGATCCGCGACAACGATCAGATCTTCATGACGCTCAACGGCCACTACCACGGCGCCACCCGCCTGACCAAGACCAATGCCTATGGCCACGCGGTGGAGGAGATGGTGGTGGACTACCAGATGGCCTATCAGGGCGGCAACGGCCTGATGCGTCTGTACGAATTCGATCTCGGCAACAACGAGATCCGGGTGCTGTCGTTCTCGCCCTGGGTACCGCAGAAGCCCAAGGACACGCTCAATGCGTTCGACCAGGCGGTGCTGACCGCGCCCAATGAGCAATTCACCATCAAGATGGACTTCGCCAGCCGCTTCTCCGGCTTCAACAAGACATTCAAGGCCGCGGCGCCCACGCATACCTCGCTGGTCGAGCAGGCCACGGCGTTGATCCTGGCCAACTACACGGATCCCGCGACCATCGAGCAAAAGCCGGCCGCCGACAGCAATGACTATCCGTTGGTGGCGGGGACGCTGGCGCACTGGCGCTTCTTCGGCGGCAAGGCCGGGCAGCCCGTCAAGGTGGGAGAGACCGTTGCGGATGCGACCGGCCTGAACCCGGTCCGCCGCGCGGCGCTCAACATCGACGGCGTGGCGGGCGCGCAGGAAGGCGACCTGCTGTGGTCGGACGATCATCACTTCCTGTCCGCCGCGCCCGGTTCGGTGCGCTTCCTGAACACGGACAAGAACACGGCGCGCATGAGCTACTTCACCACCGATGCCGCCGCGGCGATCAACAGCGCCACGGTGCCCAACGGCTACACGATCGAGGCCTTCCTCAAGATCGACAAGGACTGGAGCGCGCAGAAGCACGCCTGGATGAACGTGATGACGCGCGACGGCAAGCGCGGCGACCTGGCCGGGTTCACGGGCGGCGACCCGGAATCCCCGCCCCTGATCTTCGCCGTGTCCAGCCTACGTGAGATCCAGTGGGAAGTCGTGCCGGCCGTGGCGGGCGAGCGCGGCGGCAAGACCAACTGGTCGGGCGAGATCATCGCGGACAAATGGTTCCATGTCGCGGTGGTCAACGACGCTGACACGCACGAGACCATCCTCTATATCGAGGGCGCGCCGGTATTGCGCAACGTCAGCAACGCGCCTGGCCTGGCGACGCTGGCCGCCGACATGCCCTGGGTCATCGGTGCGGGTTCGTGGGACGGCGAACGCGCCGACGGCTTCTTCGGCAGCATCGGTGAGATCCGCATCGTGGAAAAGGCGCTCAAGCCCGCGCAGTGGCTGACCGCGCGCCGCGCCGGCTAGGCCGGCATGCGGGACGCGCGTGGCGCGTCCCGCTACCAAACGCCGATCTCGATACCGTGCCGTGGCTCGATCGTGTGGCGGGAGACCACGATGTTCTCGTCGGGCACGGTTACGCTGAGCTTGCGCGTGCGCATCCATTCGAAGAGCCGTTCCTTGTGTTCCGACAGCACGCGGGACAATCCCTCGTCGCCGGCGACGTCGCGCAATTCGTCAGGATCGCGCGTCATGTCAAACAGCTGCTCGGCGTGTCCGTCCCAATAGATGTACTTCCAGTTTTCGGTGCGCACCATGTAGCCTCGGCAACGTCGGGGATCCTGGCCCAGCTCAACGCGCGCTTCGCGATAGGCGTAGTCAATCTCGCTGATGGCAGCATTCCGCCAGCCTGGGTCGCGGCCGCGGGTGTGGCCAAGCAGGGAATCGCCTTCCAGTAAATGGTTGGGTCGTTCCAGCGCCAGCGCATCCATGACGGTCGGCAGGAAGTCTATGGATTCCACCAGCGCGGCTGAAGCGCTGCCGCGGCTTGCCGACGCATCGTCGTGAGGATCCACCACGATCATCGGGATGCGCACCGAAGGTTCGTGGAACAGGTCCTTGTCGCCCAGCCAATGATCGCCCAGATAATCGCCGTGGTCTGACGTGAAGACGATGAGCGTGTTCCGGTCCTGACCGGTTTCGCGCAAAGTGGCCATCAAGCGGCCGAGATGATGGTCGATTTGCGAGATCAGTCCCATGTAGGGAATCTTGACTCGTGCCGCGACTTCGTCGCGTGCGAAGTTCACCGACTCGCGGTGCTTCAGATAGGCGGCGTAGACGGGGTGAGGGTTGATCAACTCCGCTTCGGATTTGACGGTCGGAATGCAATCATCGACGCCGTACAGATCGTGGTACGGGGCGGGCGCCAGGTAAGGCCAGTGCGGCTTGATGTAGGAAAGGTGCAGGAACCAGGGCTGGTCGTCCTGCCGCCGGATATAGTCGATCGCCACGTCCGTGGTGTAGGCGGTCTCGGAGTGTTGCTCCCGGACCCGCGCTGGCAAATGCACGTTGCGCATTTGCCAGCCGCTGACGCGCCTGCCCGCTGCATCGCTTGCGGACATCACGAATTCGTCCCATGGGTTCGGTCCGCCGTAGCCCGCGTTCCTGAGAAAACGCATGTAGGGATGATCGCCGCCGGGGTCCGCGTGCCCTTCGTAGCGATCCACGACTTCGAAGCCGCCCTCAAGTATCGCGGAGCCGTCCGCCGCTGGAATGCCCAGACGCCGTATCGCCTCCATGTCGGCCGCGAAATGGGTTTTTCCCGCCAGCGCCACGCGCACGCCATGCGGGCGCAGAAAATCTCCGATGGTCTGTTCGCGGATGGACAACGGCACGAAGTTCCAGATGGCGCCATGGCTGAACATGGACCGCCCTGTGTAGAACGACATGCGCGAAGGTCCGCAAGTGGGCGCCGCGCAGTAGGCACGGGTGAACTTCACCCCTTGGGCCGCCAGGGCGTCGATGTTCGGCGTTTTTATGGTGGGATGCCCATAGCAGCCAAGATAATCGGCGCGCAGTTGGTCGCACATGATGAAAAGAACATTCTTGATCTTGTTCATCGGTTTGCCGTGTTTGCCATCCATGTTTTTACTCCGCCTTGATTCCGGCGCTGCGAACCAGATTTCCCCAGCGCCGGGACTCGGCGGCGATAAGGTCCGAGAACTGGGCGGGATTGCCGGCGACGGGGTCTACGCCCAATGCCAGGAACCGGTCCGCAACGTCCGGTGACTTCACGGCCTTGGCAAGCTCGGCATTGAGGCGCGCGATTATTTTCGGCGGCGTGCCGGAGCGCACGACGAAGCCGTCCCAGCCGCTGACGTCGAACTCCGGATAGCCCGATTCGATCATCGTGGGTACGTCCGGCAGGGCGGCAATCCGCTTGGCGCCGGTCACGGCGAGCGCGCGGACGCGGCCTGTCTGAATATGCGGAACGATGACGCTGCTGGTCACGAACATGAATTGCAGGCGTCCTTGCAACAGATCGCCCACCGCCTGCGGGAATTGGTTATAGGGCACGTGGGTTGCCAGCACGCCCGCTTGTTGCTTGAACAGTTCACCCGAAAGATGGGCCGGCGTACCGCTGCCGCCCGAGCCAAAATTGAATTCATTGGGCTTGGCCTTCAGCAGCGCGACCAATTCCGCGACCGTGCGGGCTGGAATGCTGGGATGGACGGTGAGCACATTGCAATAGCTGGTGAACTGGCCGACCGCATTCAGGTCGCGCGACAGGTCCACGGTCAGGGCCGGATAGAGCGCGGGCGCGACCGAGATGGGCTGCAGCATGGTCATGAGGGTGTAGCCGTCGGATGGCTGGCGCAGCAGTTCGCCCAGGCCTACCGTGCCGGTCGCGCCGGGCCGGTTTTCGACATACACGGATTGCCCGATATTCGTCGTCATTTTCGCGGCGACGATGCGCGTGACCACGTCGGGCGGAGTGCCTACCGAATACGGGACGATGGTTCGTATCGGCTTGGTGGGAACCCATGAATCCTGCGCGTCAGCGGCCTTGGGCAAGAGGGCTGACGCGGCGAAAGCAAATGTCGATTGCAGGGCGGAACGACGGCTCATGTTCATGATGGGTCCCTCGGGACAGTGGCTAATCCAGGTCGCTGGAATCTCGTGAATCGAACGAAGCGACATTGCGCTTGATCTTCTTCAGCACACTCATCAGGACGGTCATCTCGCTCGGAGATATTCCCGTGAGGAACCGCGCGTAGTAGTCCAGCACCGCGGGCAGCGATTCGACGAAGAGCTGACGGCCTTGCTCGGACAGGAACACATGCGTTTGCCGCTTGTCGGTCTCATGTCCGATGCGCTCGATCAGTTCATCGCGTTCCATGGCGTCGAGGATGCGGCTCAGGTTGGAGCGCTCGATCACGCTGAGGTCCGCCAGCTCCGACACGCTGTGTCCGTCGCGGTCGGCCAGGATGCTCAGGACTCGCCACATCAGGGGGGAGCAGTGATGGGCGGACAGCACGCGAGCGATGTTCCGGATATGGAAGCGGTCGATGGCCAGGAAGTAGTGCATGGGCCAATCCGTGACGTGGAATAGATCCTCCGCGTCTTTGATCGGCGCCGTCGACTTCTTGGGAACAGCTTTCAGGAGCGGCTTTATGTTCGTCATTTATGCGTGAATAATAGGTGAAAAATCACGTAATTAATTTAGGGCTGGGCATTTGCCGTGTCAAGGCGTGAGGGCGTCAGTAGTTTCACTAACAGCCGATGCGTGGAGCGGCCGTGCTGCGTCCGAAGCGCTGCTGCGCATCATGCCGAGGGTCGTCGGACGGTGGAGGACGCTGGCTCGACGCCAGCCATCCTGACTTACCTTTCTGGGGATGCCGCCGCCGCGTCGGCCGCTTCCGTCCGCAGGCAGTCGATCAGATCCCGCATCCGCGGCGATAGATCCAGGCTGTGGTGCCGCACGATGCCCAGGGGGCCGAACACGGGCGGCAGTTCGATGTCCAGGATGGCGATGTCGCAGCTGCCTGCGGGATGGCGGGCGACGCAGCGCGGCAGCAGCGACAGCAGGTCGCTATTGGCCATCAGCATCATGTTGTTCAGGGCCGAGGCCGACTCGATGCGCGAGGGCGGGTACAGGCCGTGGCGCTGCAGCAGCATGTCCAGGCCGATGCGTGCCGGGCTGCCGCGCGGCGGCATGATCCACGGGTAGGCGGCCAGTTGGGCCCAGGAGACCTGGGATACCTCTGCCAGCGGATGCGCGCTGCGTGCGCATAAGCACATGGGTTCTTCGTACAACACTTGCGTCAGGGTGTCGGGCGTGCGGACGGCTGCGCCCATGCGCGCCACCAGCAGGTCCAGCTTGCGGGTGTGCAGGTCCGGCACCAGGGCTTCCAGCGAACCCTCGCGCACCAGCACATTGACGTTGGCGGCACGTTGCTCGAAACGCAGCAACGCGCGCGGCACAAGGTAGGCCGCGGCCGCCGAGTTGACGCCGAGATTGATGGTTTCCACGTCGAGGTCGGGTGCGCCGGACCATTCGCCGCTCATGCGTTCCAGGTCGCCCAGCACCCAGCGCGCATGCCGGATCAGCGAGTCGCCGTGGGGAGTGGGGAAGGTGCCTTTCGGTGTCCGGTCGAACAGCCGCGCGCCCAACATGTCTTCCAGTTCGGCAATCATGCGCGACACCGCGGGTTGGGTGGTGGCCATGCGCTGCGCCGCCATGCCGACGTTGTGGACTTCGTCCAGCAGCAGCATGAGTTGCAGGTGACGCAGGCGCAGCCGGCCGCGCAGGTACCAGCCGGACTGCAGGGACGGAACGGGATCTGGAGGTCTCATCCTGACATATCAAATCTGATATGAGAATGCCAAAATATATCATTGGACTGGAATGTCTCGCTGTTTGATGATCTTTCCTGGCGAGCTGCCCGTGAATGAGGCGAGCCGCGGGATGGAGACAATCATGCTGAAACGTATATGCGGCGCCTTGGCCGCATGCAGTCTGGCCGTTCCCTTGGCGGTCTGTGCGGCCTATCCGGACCGGCCGGTCACATTGGTCGTGCCATCGGTGCCGGGCGGCGCCGCCGACGTGGTCGGACGCCTGGTCGCCGCGGAAATGTCCAAGCAATGGAGCGTTCCGGTCATCGTGGAAAACCGCGCGGGAGGAGCCGGCGTCATCGGCTCCCAGGCCGTGGCCCGCGCCAAGCCTGACGGCTACACCTTGCTGTTGGGGCCGGACGCTTCGTTCACGGCCGTGCCGTACCTGATGCAGGATGTGCCGTATCGCACCGAGGACTTCGCGCCCGTCGCCACGCTGGCGACCCTGCAATACGTGCTGGTGGCATCGCCCACGGCGTCGTTCAAGTCCTTACGCGAACTGCTGGACCAGGCGCGCGCCCAGCCCGACGCCATCACTTACGCCAGCGGCGGCCCGGGTTCCACCCATCATCTGGCGATGGCGCTGTTCGAGCACGCGGCCGGCATCTCGCTCAAGCACGTGCCCTACAAGGCCGCGCCCCAGGGCTTTGTCGGCGTGATGGGCAGCCAGGTCGATCTGATGTTCATCGTCGCCAGCACCGCCGTGCCGCAGATCAAGGCCGGCAAGGTGCGGGGGCTGGCCAACGCGGGAGCCGCGCCCATCGCCGGCGCGCCCGACCTGCCGATGGTGAAGAACGAAGTAAAGGACTTCACGTTCTACAGTTGGTTCGGCTTGTTCGCGCCAGCGCAGACGCCGGCGCCGGTGCAGGCCGATTTGCAGCGCGCCGTCGCCGCTGTCCTGAAGAGTCCCGAAGTCCGGGACAAGATGCAGGCCCAGGGCATGATCGTGGGCGACCAGGACGGGTTGAGCTTGAGCGAACGCATCGCCCATGACACGCGTGTTCTCGCTCCCGTGCTTTCCGATATCAAGACCGCAATCAGCAAGCAGCAATGAAACGCCCCAACATCCTCCTCATCACGACCGACCAGCATCGCGGCGACTGCCTGGGCTTTGCGGGACGGCGCGTCAAGACGCCGCACATCGACCTCCTGGCGCGCAGCGGCACGCATTTTGCGGCCTGCATCACGCCCAACATCGTCTGCCAGCCTTCGCGCGCCTCCATGCTGACTGGCCTGCTGCCCCTGACGCATGGCGTCTGCGACAACGGCATAGACCTGGATCTGCGCACCGGCGAGGCGGGCTTTGCTGGCAGCCTGGCCGCCGCGGGCTATGACACCGGCTTCATCGGCAAGGCGCATTTTTCTACGCACCATACCTTCCAGGCCACCGGACGGCCCGAGTGCCAGTACAGCGAGGCCGGCATGGGGCCAGGCTGGGCGGGCCCATACATGGGCTTCGAGCATGTCGAGCTGGTGGTGGAGGGCCACAACTACTGGCTGCCCACGCCCTTGCCGGGCGGCCTGAACCATTCGCGCTGGCACTACGGCGACGGCTTGGGTGAGCTGCGCAACCAGCTGTACCAGACCGATCTGGGGCCGGCCAGCGGCGTGCCGCAGACCTTCAATTCCGCATTGCCGGCAGCCTGGCACAACTCTGCCTGGATCGGCGATCGCACCATCGACTACCTGCGGGAACACCGCGACCAGCCATTCTGCCTGTGGGCCTCGTTTCCCGATCCCCATCATCCCTTCGACTGTCCGGAACCCTGGTCGCGCCTGCATCATCCCGACGAGGTCGACCTGCCGCGCCATCGTGCCACCGACTACGAGCGCCGGCCTTGGTGGCACAGGGCCAGCATGGAGAGCAAGCCCATGGGCAACGCCGAGGTGCAGGCGGTGCGCCAGAATTTCTCGCGCATGCCGACCCAATCCGACGAGGCGCTGCGCCGGATCATCGCCAACTACTACGGCATGATTTCACTGGTGGACCACCAGGTGGGCCGCATCATGAAGGCCTTGAGCGAATACGGGCTGGATCAGGACACCATCGTGATCTTCACGTCCGACCACGGCGAATGGTTGGGCGATCACGGGTTGATGCTCAAGGGGCCGATGCCTTACGAAGGCGTGCTGCGCGTGGCCATGGTGGCCAGCGGTCCCGGCATCGCAGCCGGAAAGAAGGTGGAAGACCCGGTTTCCACGCTGGACCTGGCCGCGACCTTCTGCGACTACGGCGGCGCACCGGCTCTTGGGCCGCAGCATGGCCGCAGCCTGCGCCCGCTGCTGGAAGGCCGGGATGCCGAACGCGAGTTCGCGCTGAGCGAATGGGACGTGGCGGCATCGCGCTGCGGCGTGGAGCTGAAGCTGCGCACGGTGCGCACACGCGATTGGAAGCTGACGGTGGAACTGGGTAGCGGCGCGGGCGAGATGTACTGTCTGGCCGAGGACCCGGACGAGATGGACAATCTCTTTGATGATCCGGGTTATGCCGCGAAGCGGCGGGAGCTGGCTGAGATGCTCGAAAGCCGGCCCGCTGATCAGTTGCCGGCGCGCGTGCCTGCATCGGGCATCGCCTGAAGGCGTGGCGCGGACAGGGCGTTCATGCCTGCTCCGCAGTCCGCTGTTCGTCCGCTGTCTCGACGGCGTTCTTCACGGCCGCGAGCACATCGTCGCAGATGCCCGATACCGCCTCCGCCGAGCCGCGGACACCCAAGTGGTCCAGGTGCGCATCGAGTTGCGCGCATTGTGTGGCCAGCGCAGGCAGGCGGAAGATGGCCAGCATGCCGCGCAAGGCGTGCAGTTCGCCGCGCAGGCGGCCCCTATCCTGGTCCATGGCGGCTCGCTTGATGGTGGCCAGGGATTGTGCGCAGGATTGTTCGAAGGTGCGCAGCAGCGCGGGTGGAAAGGCGCGTCCGTCGGTCAGGGCTTGCGGGCCGCCGGAATCCGCCGTGGACTGTTGCAGGCTGGGCGCGGCTTGTCCGCACACGTCCAGCAAGGCAAGTTCGAGTTCGGCCAGCGGCAAGGGCTTGGTCAGCACGCGCGCGATGCCCGCTTCATCGCAACGTTGCCGCTCGTTTTCCGTCACGCAAGCGGTGGCGGCGATGACAGGCATGTCCGGCCGGACGGAGCGGGCCTGGCGGGCCAGCGCATAGCCGTCCATGCCGGGCATCGCCAGATCCGTCACCAGCACGTCATAGCGGCGTGATGCCAGCAGCGCGCAAGCCTGCGCGCCGCCCTCCGCCAGATCGACTTCGCAGCCCAGCAGTTTGAACTGCTCTTCGAACAAGCCGCGATTGGCGGCGTTGTCTTCGGCCACCAGTACCCGCAACGATCGTACCGGATGCGGCGGCGCCGGCACGGGCATTGCCGTGGCCAGGGGCGCGTCCTGCAACGCGTGCCGCAGTGCCCAGGCCAGGCCCTGCAGCCCATACATGGACACGCTGAGCTTGCGCCCCGCATCCTGTGGCATGGAGGGGCCCAGCATGCCGCAGTCGATCACCCATGAGGACTGGTCCAGCAATCTGTCCTCGTCCCGGGGCTGCCAATCCGCTTTGTTCCCCCAAATGATGAGGACCGTCGCTTCGTCCAGCATGTCCGCGTCCAGCTCGGAAGGGTGGCGGCGGGCGTGAACGCGCAGTCCCCAGGTGCGCAGGACGGCTTCCAGATGGTGGCGGCAGTTGTCGCGCGCAGCCAGCAGCAATACCTGTTCGCCGGCGAACCATGGCCTGTCGTTTTCACCGGCGTCGATACCTGGTTCCAGGGTGAACGCAAACAGGCTGCCGCGTCCAGGTTCGCTGCGCACCGACAGGGAGCCGCCCATCGCCTCCACCAGTCGGCAGCACAAGGTCAGCCCCAGGCCGGTGCCGCCGTAGCGTCTGCCTATGGTCGCGTCGGCCTGGCTGAAGGCGCGGAAGACGCTCTGCGTCTGTTCTTCGGTCATGCCTATGCCCGAGTCCTCGACCTCGATGGCGATGCTGGTCGTGTCGGTCCGGACACGCAGCACCACCTGGCCCTGGTCGGTGAACTTGATGGCATTGGAGAGCAGGTTGTGGATCACCTGTCCCAGCCGGGTGGCATCCCCCCGCATCGGCAGCCTGAGCGCAGCGCCCAGCTCGCCGAGCAAGGCCAGGCCCTTGGCTTGAGCTTGGGGCGCGAACATGGACAAGGCGCGCGAGGCGACTTCGAGCAGGTCGAACTCCGTCTGCTCCAGGCTGAGCTCGCCGGCCTCGATCTTGGAGAAGTCCAATACGTCGCTGATCGTGGCGAGCAGCAGGCCCGACGAGGCGCGCACGGTTTCGAGCCGGTTGCGCTGGACTGGCGCCAGGCGCGAGCGCGAGAGCAGTTCGAGGTGTCCCAGGATGGCATGCAGCGGGGTGCGGATCTCATGGCTCATCGCCGCCAGAAAGGCCGACTTGGCGGCATTGCCGCGGTCGGCAGCGGCCTTGGCCTCGCGCAGGCGCTGCGCCAACTGGTACTTTTCGGTGACATCGATGAACGCGGCCACGACCACGTTGGCACCCCGGTACCGCGCACCCGCCATGCTGACCGACAAGGTGACGGGATTGCCGTCGCGGGCCACGAAAGAGAGGTCTTCCTCGACCACATCCGTGTCGCGCGTGCCTGCAGCCACGCCTGCGCGCCGCCGGTAACGGTTGGCCAGTTCCGCCGACAGGCTGAATTTTCCCGCGCCCACGCGCGCAGTCATCTTCTCCATGGCCGGGCTGTGCAGCAGCGGGCTGCCGCTGGCCGCATCGATCAGACCCAGGCCGACCGGCGCTGTTTCGATGAGCGTACGGTTGAGATGCTCGCTTTCCAGCGCCAACCGGGAGCGGTTCATCAAGGGCCGGACCACGCGCAATTCGAAGTAGAACAGCAGGGCCCATATGAGCGCCAACGTCGTTGCGGTCATGGTGGCGGGCATGGTCAGCTGCGCGGCAATGGCGTTGACGATGCTGCTCCAGTCCAGCGTAAAGACCAGCACCCAACTGGTGGGACCCAGGCCTTCCGAGATCGAGAACTGGCCGGAACGTGTCCTTTCCTGGCGTGTGCCGGCAGGGATGTCTGCAAGATCGGCGGCGGGTGCCGCCTCCTGCGCGGGGGCGGACTCCGCGCCCGGCGATGCGGCGATGAGTTGACCGCTGGCCGATATGATGGCGAATGCCCCCGCTTGCCGATTCGCCGCTTGCGTTGCGCCGGGCCGCAAGGGGGCATACTCCGTCACCAGCACGGCGACGGGCACGCCTTTGTCCAGTATGGTTCCGCCGATGCGGAACACCTGCTTGCCGGTAATCGGATTGGCGACGGGAGGGATCCAGCGCAAGGAGCGCCACGTATCGGTGCCTGCGTCCGTGGCGATCAGCATGCGCCGGCTGACCTCGCCCGTCAGCAGGGCCAGGTAGCGGTCGCGGTCGGCCAGGATCCTTTGGCGGACGGCCTGGTCTGGGGCGGGGACCAGACCCGCAATGCTGCCGTTGACGCCAAAGAAGAACGAGGCCAGCGAGTTGCCATGGTCGGCGGGGCTGCCTGAAGGAATGCGGCCGATCTGCTCGGCCAGATTGAAGAACTTGCCTATTGCCGCATTCGCCACCCGCCCGCTCCCCGAGCCCAATATCCATTGCGAGCGGGAATCCTCGTCGGATTCCAATAACAGTTCTTCGCCCTGGCTGCGGTACTTTGCGATCTGCACAGCGTCGAAGGGAGCCGCTTCCCGCCACATCAGTTCCGCGCTGGCCAGACCGATGCGGAAGGCGTTCTCGCGTGTATAGATTTCCTTCATGAGCACGGCATGTTCAGCCACGAAGGATTGGCGCACATACTCCAGGTACTTGTCGGCGGTGGTCTTTGCTTCCAGGGCGAAGGTCAACAGCACCGCAGCCGTGATCAGCACTCCGCCGCCCAGGCTCTGCCAGCGCTGATAGCGGCGAAAGCGCGTCACGGTGTCGAGCCGCGAGGGGCTCAGGCGGTGGCGTAGTCGAATCAAGATGCGGCAGGATACGTATCGGGCGGCGCCGGCATGCCGCCGCGGATGGGCGGGCGCAGCGGGTTTCAGGGGCGGGCGCAATCACTTGAACATCATTCCGGCCGCTTTGACGCAAAGGGGCGGTGGCGGCGTTGATGTGGATCAAGCGGCTGCCATTCGGATGCTGGATGCGTTCTACGTGTCGACATTGCACAAGCGACAGCGTGTGGGGCGCCCGCCGGGCGGGGATTCAAGCGACTTGCTCGTCCTCCTCTTGGGGCAGCGCCGCGTTGGCCGCGGCCAGGGCGGGCTGGTCCGGCAGTGCGGCGCAGCCGTATCGGATCAAGTCCGCATCGCGTTCAAGACCCAGCTTTTTCATCGCGCTGCGCTTCTGTGAACTGATCGTCTGCACGCTGCGGCTGGAGATCTGCGCTATTTCGGTGATGGTGGTGCCCGCACAGAACAGGCGGATGATCTCGGCCTCTCGCCGCGTCAGCCGGGATGGTTGCGGCGAGAGGGATTCGCGGATGATCATGTCCTTGACCGTCGGCGAATAGTAGGTCCGGCCGCGGCTCATCGCGTGTATCGCTTCGGCGATATGGCGCGTGGAGTCCGCTTTGCTGAGTATGCAGAGATTCTTTTCGGCCAGCAGCGCCCGCAGCAGCGTGGGATGCTCGATCATCGTGAGCACGGCCACGCGCAGCGCCGGGAAACGCCGTCGCAGAAAACCGATGAGCCCCAGGCCGTCGCCGTGTTTGCCGCCCGGCATCGCATAGTCCGAGACCACCGCGTCGCAGGGTTGCGCTTCCAGCAGGGCAACCAGGTCCGTGGAATTCCTGGCGCAGCCTATGACTTCGATCGCCGGGTCCCGCGCGAGCTCATGGCTCACGCCCAGGGACACGATGGGATGATCGTCGGCGACGATGACGCGGATGCGGCCGTGTGACATGTTTTTTTCCGTTCATCCAGAGCCTGCTACTGGAACCGCCGCGCGTCCATGGCCGGTTGCGGCGGGATTCGAAAGCAGGCGTTTGAAACGCCGTATGTGCGCGGCAGTTGTGACGATGCCGCTTGCCGCCATAGTACCGACTGCTGGAACGCGGAAGAATAGGAGGAGTACGAAAGTGCGGCCTCCCTCGCCGCCGCTTTGCAATCCGTGGCAGCCTGCTGCGGAATCGTAGAAGTACGACTCCGTTTTCGTAGCCTTCCCAAAGCCCCGCCGCCGCGCGATCCGTATTCTGCCTGCAAGACGAGCGTCGCCCGGCATGGCCGGAGCGGCAGCCGGCCGGGCAGCGAGCGCTGCCCGTGCAAGGTGGCTGAGAGCAAGGGGATGGGGAATGACAGGGGAGCGTACCGGCAAACCCGGGCAGGCGGACGCATGCTTGCGCCGCAAGCGCTCAAGCGCATGCCAACGAGTGGCCGCTACGGGCGTCGGGCTGACCATGGTGTTGTACACGAGCAGCTCGTGGGCGCAGATTCCGGATGCGGGGCGCGCCATTCGCGATCTGGAATCGGCCTTGCCCGCCATGCCCGCGGCCAGCAGCGCACCCGACGTGCAGCTGCCCGAGCCGCAGCCGCCTGCCGCCGCGTCTGGCGAGGCGGACGCGGGCCCTTCCGTCCTGGTTCGCGAATTTCGCTACGAAGGCAACCATGTCGTCGACGCGGTCACATTGCAGGCGCTGTTGGCCGATCTGGCGGGCACGGCGTTGACGTTGCCGGAGCTGCGCGCGGCCGCCGATCGCATCACTGCTTACTACCACGATCAGGGCTATGTGCTGGCGCGCGCCTATTTGCCGCCGCAGGACCTCGATGCGGGCATCCTCCGCATTGCCGTGCTGGAGGGCAGCTACGGCGATATCCGCCTGCAGAACCGCTCGCGGGTCCGCGACGTGGTACTGGAGCAGCCGCTCTCCGTCCTGAGCGCGGGCGATACGGTGCAGGCCGACGAACTGGAGCGCGCGCTGCTGTTGTTGAGCGACCTGCCCGGCGTGGCCGTGACGGGTACGCTGCAGGCTGGCGCCGAAACCGGCACCACCAGCCTGCTGGTGGACGCTGACGCGGGGCCGCTCATCTTCGGCAGCCTGGACGCGGACAACTTCGGCGGCTACTACACCGGCGAGTACCGGCTGAGCGGCAGCTTCGGCGTCAACAGCCCCCTGCGCCTGGGCGATCAGCTCAATCTGCGGCTGCTGGGTAGCGACCGCGGTCAACGCTACTACAACGCGGCCTATCAGCTGCCGCTGGGGCCCTGGTCCACGCGGGTCGGCGTGGGCGTGTCCAGCATGCGGTACGAACTGGGCAAGCGCTTCGAACCTCTGGGTGCGCATGGCCGCGCCGAAGTGTCGACCGCGTTCATTCAGCAGCCCTTGGTGCGCACGCGTCGCGCCAGCCTGCGCCTGCAATTGCAGTATGAGCGCAAGCGTCTGGCTGACCGCATGGACCTCTTCGAGCTCAGCAGTCGCAAGCGTATCGGGCTATGGACCTTGGCCCTGGCCGGCAACAGCGAGGACGGATGGTTCGGCGGTGGACGGAACGCCTGGAATCTGTCGCACAGCCGCGGCCGGCTGCGGCTGGGCGACGCGCAGGCCGGGCGCGAGGATCGCCAGACCGTGCGTGCAGCCGGCTGGTTCGGCAGGACCAATCTCTCGGCCAGCCGATTGCAGCAGCTCGCAGGCCGCTTCCAGCTGTTTGCGCGGCTGGAGGCACAGTGGGCTTCGAGGAACCTGGACAGTTCGGAAAAATTCAGCCTGGGCGGCCCCTATGGCGTGCGCGCGTACCCGCTGGGCGCGGCCAGCGGCGACGAAGGTTGGCTGGCCAGCGCCGAGTTGCGCTACCAGCTGGCCCCCGGCTGGCAACTGAACGCCTTCGCGGACCGGGGGGGCGTGCGTCTGAGCAAACGCCGCTGGGCGCAGGGCGACAACCGCAACGGCCTGGGCGCGGCGGGATTCGGCATTACGCAGTTCGGCGCCAGCCATCAGGTGAATGTGAGCATCGCCTGGCCGATTGGGCAGCAGCCACTCGCGACGGAGGCGGACCAGGAGCCCCGTTTCTGGCTCCAGGCATCGCACTACTTCTGATCCAGGCGCAGCACGCGCGCAATTTTCCCAACCGGCGCAGCCTGCCATGACGGCGGACCCGCCACTCTTGCGAGGCAATCATGAACAAGACATATGCATTGGTATGGAACGAGGCCAGACAATGCTGGAGCGTGACGCGCGAGTCCGTGCGGCGTCACGGAAAAAAGGGGGGCGGCAGGCGCGGCAGCGTCGCGGCGCTGGCGCTGATCGGCTTGGCGGGCCTGTCTTCCGCGCATGCTGCGCCGACGGGCGGAACGATTGCGGCCGGCAACGGTATCGGCGATATCCACAATACGCTGGACCGGAAGCAGGTGTCGATCAACCAGCACACGCAAAAGCTGATCATCGACTGGAACAGCTTCAACATTGGCGCCGATGAACGTGTCGCCTTCAACCAGCCGGGCGCCAGTTCCATCGCGCTGAACAGAGTGAATGGTCTGTCGCCGAGTTCGATCCTGGGGCGCATGGACGCCAATGGCCAGGTCTTCCTGGTCAACCCCAACGGCATCGTCTTCGGCAAGGGCGCGGAGGTCAATGTGGGTGGCCTGGTTGCCTCGACCAAGTTGCTTTCCGACGCGGATTTCAACGCGGGCAACTACCGTTTCACGGGGGCGTCGGAGGCCGCTGTGCTGAACCAGGGCGTGATCGCGGCGCGCGATCGGGGCAGTGTCGCGCTGCTGGGCGCCAAGGTCAGCAACCAGGGCGTAATCCAGGCGCGGCTGGGACGGATCGCGTTGGCGGCAGGCGGAGCGTTCACCGTGAACTTCGACGGCAACGGCTTGCTCGATCTGCGGATGGATGGCGCCGCGCTGTCCGCCCTGGCCGAGAATGGCGGCATGCTGAGCGCCGACGGCGGGCAGGTGCTGATGACCGCCAAGGCTGCCGGCGCAGCCTTGCGCACGGTAGTCAACAGCCAGGGCATCATCGAAGCGAAGACGCTGCAGGGTCAGCGCGGCAAGATTACGCTGGATGGCGGCGACGCCGGCCTGGTGGTGGCTGCCGGCAAGATGAATGCGAGCGCGCTTGCCTCGCATGGCAATGGGGGCGAGGTAGAGATCCGCGGGCAGCAGGTGACAGTGCGGCTCGGCGCCGAGGTCGATGCGCGGGCGTTGAATGGCGATAGCGGAACGTGGCGCATCGCCTCGGCGGACGTGGCCGTGGGTGCAAACGCCAGCGCGGCAAACGCCACGGTGCATGCGGACACCATCGCCAGCAACCTCGCGGCCACCAACATCGTGTTGGAAGGCACTGCGGGCGATGTCGCGCTCGACGGCCCGGTCGCGTGGCGCAGCGGTAACACGCTAGGCTTGATCGCGGCGCGGGATATTGCGGTCACCGGAGACCTGACCGCGACCGGCCAGAACGCCGCCATCGCCATGTCCGCTGGCGGCGAAATCGCGCTCAACGGCAAGACCGCCGTCAGCGGCATCAATGGCGCATTGTCCTTGCAGGCGCCAGGCGGCCATGTGCTGGGCGAAGGCGCGTCGATCACGCTGTCCGGCGCGGGCGCCTCGTTCCACGCGCATGGCCAGCGCTACGCCGTTATCCAGAACCTCGTTCAACTTCAGGATATCGACCGCAATCTGAGCGGCTTGTACGTGCTGGGCAACAACCTGAGTGGTCGCGGCGCGATCCAGTCCATAGGCGGTTCGCACGGCACCTTCTCGGGTACCTTCGACGGGCTGGGCAATACGCTGAGCGGCTACTCGGTCAGCGGAGCCGGTCCCAATGTGGGCCTGTTTGCCGCATCGTCCGGCAGCATCCGTAATATCAACCTGGCGTCGATGAAGGTGAATACGCCGTCCAGCGGCGTGGCGTCCATGTCGGTGGGCGCGCTGGTGGGCTACAACTCAGGCCAGATCATCAACGTGTCCACTACCGGCATGTACGTGAAGGGCAGTTCGTACCACCGCAATGTGGTGGGCGGCCTGGTCGGCACCAACGTCGGCGGCAGCATCGACCGGGCCAGCGTCGCGGGCAACGTGTACGCGGGTTCGCACACGGTCGCGCTCGGCGGGTTGGCGGGCGAGAACCTGAACTCCGTATCGAGTCGCGGCACCATCACGCGCAGCGTCTCGCACAACGCCGTATCGGGCGTCATGCAGCGCGATGAACTGGGCGGCATGGGTGGTCTGGTTGGTGTGAATCGCGGCTTGGTCGCGGACGCCTCCAGCCACGCGGGCACGCAGGCCACGGGCGCTGGCCACAGCGTGGGCGGACTGGTGGGCAACAACCTGGGCGGGGCCATCGAGCGCTCGTTCGCTACTGGGTGGGTGCAGAACGGCAGCAACGCCTACACGGGCGGCCTGGTGGGCTTGAACAGCGGGAGCATTTCCGGGTCGGCAGCTGAGGGCGGTGTCAGTGCCGAGGGCGGCGGATCGACCGGCGGCTTTGCCGGACGCAACACCAGCAGCGGCCTGCTGGCGGATGTCACGGCCGCGGGCGACGTGACGGCCGCGTATGGCGTCAATGTGGGCGGTCTGGTCGGCGCCAACGACGGGCGCATCGATACGGCAGAAGCGGGCGGTGAGGTCAGGGCCGGCCAAACCCGCAATGGCGGCCACGCGGGCGGTCTGGTTGGCTACAACAGCGGCAGGATAGAAGCCTCGGTCGCCCGCGGCAAGGTTGCTGGCGGGGCGTATGCCTACACCGGGGGCCTGGTCGGCTACAACACCGGGACGCTGGCAACGGTCAACGCCAGCGGCGACGTGAAGGCGGGGAAGAACAGCGCGGTAGGAGGGCTGGTTGGCGCCAATCGGGGCTTTATCGTTTCAGCGATGGCCAACGGCAATGTTTACGGCAGCTTCAACAGCCATGTCGGCGGCGTGGTGGGCGAGAACGGCGACATGGGGGAAGTCCTGCAGTCGTCTTCCGCGGGGGAGGTTGGCGGCGCCGGCCAGGCTTACCTTGGCGGCATCGCGGGCCTCAACCAGGGCGCGATCACCTATTCCAGCGCGAGCGGCAAGGTGAACTTCGTCAACTCCCTTTCGCACACCTATGGCGGCCTGGCCGGTGCGAACTATGGGGTGATGCGCGCCAACAGCACGTTCGGACTGGCATCCCTGGTGCCGCAAGTGGGCTTGAACCACGGCATCGTCGAACGTTGATTGGCGGTGCTTGAAAAGGGCCGTGGGCGCTTGCGTCCATGGCCTGTTCGCAAGAGGCGCAGCCATCTCAAGGAAATTCGAAGGTGAACTCCGCGCTACCGTCGGCGATGCCGGCCTTGACCGTCCCGTCGGTCGGCGCCGTGCGGACGTAGTGGGCCCGCAGCGCCAGCACGGCCTGGTCGCCGACGCGTTGCATGGCATACGCGATGCCGTGGCGGACAGGGGTATTGGCGGCATCGTCGATCATTGCGATACCTATGCCCTCGGCCGTTTCCGAGCCGGGTTTCAGGTTCAGCACATGGGGATTCGGGTTGGGTCCGTACTTGTCGGAGAAGGTAATGGTCGGCTTGGCCGCGGCGCTGCATTGGCTCAGCACGATGGAGAATTCCTTGGAAGGCGAGGTGACCCCCGGCGTGTCGAAAATGGAGATAGGCAAGTCGCCCAGCGAGACCGCTATCGTCCGATAGGCGCCGACCTCGCACTTGTTGGGCACGATCACGCCGGTGCCGCCGCCGATGCCGATGACGCCCGTGCCCTGGTAGGAAAAGGGCTGATTGCCGCAGACGCCGGCAATACCCGGCGTCCACACGGGAAAGCTCTGGATGACCTCGCCGTAGCCCACCTTGCCCTGCTGATAGTTGACCGCATAGAGCATCAGCGTAATGTTGGGGTCTACTCCAGTCACTTTCAGTTCCCCGCTGGGCAGGTTGGCCGCGGAGTCGGTCAGTACCAGGCGCTGGATGTACTCGGTGACGGTGGAGTTCTTCTGCGATGCCGACCCGGAGGTGTCGTAGTACACGGGACGCTTGTCCACGACCACGGGCAGTGCGCCGGGCTTGATCCGTCTTTCGACGCCATCCGCGCCCATGACGGATACCTGCAATCCAATGCCGGGCACGTTCGTCTGTGCCGTGCCGTCGGCGGCCACGCCTACGTTGTGGCCCCATTGCGCCGCCGCGACCAGTTCGTGGAGCACGCCTGGCGATACTCCCGAGCCGAACTGGAAGTTGTTGAAGAGCCCGGCTCCCCGCTCGAACAGCACGTCGCCGATCTGCGAGGAACTGGTCAGCGGCGAGACTTCGCGCCAGGGGCCGCCGGCCTGGTTCGACTGGGTGCAGTGGATGGCGGGGCGGTTCATGACCAGTTCGCTGCGGGCCGGGGCGCATGGCAGCGCCACCGCTGCGGCCAGCAGGACAATGGCGGACCGTGCCGGGCGGTCGGGGCCGTGAGTGAGCGCGGGAATGGGAGGCTTGTTCATCGGGTGTTCTCCTGGATGCCGGGACCTGCCCGGACTCAGTCTGCGGGCGCGAGCGTCGCCACGCCGCGGACCAGGGCGCCGGCGTCGTCGGCCGCCTCATAGTGCAGCGTGGTGCTGCCTGCCTCGGGTTGATGGCCGGCGGGCAGCGTGAACCGGCTGGTGGCGTAGGGCGGCAGCGTCAAGCCCTCCAGGCGCCGCATGCCGGCTGCGGCGGGGATCTCCAGCCGCGCCAGCGATACATGGAAAGGGGTGGGGTTGCGCGCCTCCAGCTGCCATGGCGCGGCGGCGTCGCCTGTCCGTCCATATTTCCACGTGACGTGTGCCGGAGCCTCCCGCGGCTTGCCTTGCAGTCCCGGGGGGCGGAACAGGACCTTCATCCGCAACCGGACCGACAGCTGCAGCCGGTTGTAGCGTGATGGCGGCAGCGAGGGGATCTCGAGGAAGTTGATCCAGAACACCGACTCGCGGTCCTGCGGCAGGGACCCGCCCGTGTAGCGCAGTTCCAGGGCCCTGCGCTCGCCGCCATCCAGCCGGTAGACCGGCGGGGTCAGCACGAAGGGCGCGGACAGCTTGCTGGGGTCGGTGCGCGTCTGCGCCTGCTCCTGGTCCAGCCACGCCTGCACCAGAATGGGCGCGTCTCCCGAGTTGCCGGTGCGTATCGTCAGCGACCTGGCTTGCGCTGGGTAGATGAAGCGCGTGCCGATCACGCTCAGGCCCGCATGCGCCCAGGCCGCCATGGCGGTCGTCAGCAGGCCGGCGGCCAGGCATGGCGCGCACACGCGCAGAATCGCCCGGCAGGATCGCAGGCGCATCATCGACGCGCCAGCGGCCCGGGGCTCGCTGGCCCGCCGCCGTCCGCCGGCATCGGCGCGCAGGTGAGGGAGAGCTCGTCATAGCCTTGGTCGCGCTGCCGTGTGCGCTCCGGCAAGGCGTAGTCGATCGCGCAGCGCTGCTGTGGACCGGGGCCCCAACGCACGATGACGCGGCCCCGATCCTGTTCCACCCGCATGACGATGCGACTGCCCTGGCCCACCGCGCCCAACGGCTTGTCGTTGGCGGCATCCAGCACTTCCGCGCCGAAGGGCAACGCGGCGCCGTCGGCCTGGCGGCCGTCGATCAGTACCGGCCGCGCCACGCGGGTGGGATAGGACAGCAGCACGACCGCGCCAGCGCGCGGCGCCACATTGCGCGAACTGGCCTGCAACTCCACGTCGTCGGGGATGTCGCGCGGATCGATGTCGACCGTGTTGAGCTGGTAAGGGCTCAGGCTGGCGACGACGCCGTAGCCGCGGCCGTCCAGGCGATCGCCGCCATAGCCGATCTGCGCGCCTTCGGCGTGGTCGGCGCGGACCAGCGCTACCGTTTCGCCCAGCGTCTGCGAGAAGGTCACGCCGCCGGCATGGGCAAGCACCCCGCCGGATGCGTTCAGCGATGCCTGGCGATAGCCGGAGCCTTGAGAAATGCCCGCCCCCACCCAGGCCTGCGGTAGGCGGTAGCCGATGTTCGCGCTTGCCGAGTTGGCGTTTTCGCGGCTGGCGTGAGACGCCGACACCGAATAGGTGCCGCGGTCGGATTCGCCCATCGTGCCGGCGACCGAGGTGGTGACGTTGGCGCCGGCGCGCGAGTCTGCGCTGTAATAGGTGTTGAGCGTGGGGGCGCCGCGCTCGGCCCGCCCCAGGGGAATGGAGAGATTCAGGGTGATCAGGGTGGAGTTGTCCCGACCGCCGCCCCGGTAGGAAGTGCGCGTGGCGAGGTTCTGCATGCGCTGCACGCCGAAGGAATAGGAGACGTCGCGCCAGCGGTTGCTATAGCCCAGCGCAAAATTGATGGTGTTGCTGCGACCTTGCCAGTATTGGATGGCCGAACCCGACAAATAGACGTTGCCGCCGTTGGTGCCCAGCTGCTGGCTGATGTTGGCGTCGAACCGGCCGCGCGTGCGGCCCATGTCGCCGAACCAGCGGTAGCGCTGCGGCGTGCCTTGCAGCGCGATGCTCTCGCGCAGGCCCACGAAGCCGCTGGTGGAATAGCGGTAGGCCAGCAGCGAAAAGTTGGTGCCGCTGTTGGGCAGGTTTTTGCTGTACGACAGGCGGTAGCTGGCGCCGGTGCGGGTGCCTTCGTCCGGCAGATCGGCACGGGACAGAGTGACGTCGGCCGCGAATGCCCCAATCTGGGTATTTACCGCGGCGCCCGCCAGCACGGAGCCATAGTGCCGGCTGAACGCGAGGCCGCCGTAACCCGTGTACATGTCGCCCAGCCCGCGCTTGAACGTGCCTTGGAGCAGATACTGCGAGCTGCTGCCCATGCCCAGGTCTATCGCGCGCCCGGCGGTCAAACTGTAGCGGCTGGTGCCGGGCCGCAGCAGCTGGACCGTCGTGGCGAAGGGCACGACGAAGCTGCGCGAACTGCCGTCCGCCTCGACGATGCGCACGTCCAGGTCCCCGCCGTATCCCGCGGCCTGCAGGTCCTCGATCGCGAAGGGGCCGGGCGCCACCGTGGTTTCGTACACGAGATAGCCGCGCTGGTACACCGATACCTGGGCATTGCTGGTGGCGGTGCCGCGCACCGTAGGGGTATAGGAGCGCAGCGCGCTGGGCAGCATGCGTTCGTCGCTGACCAGCTGCACGCCCCGAAACGACACGGAGTCGAACAGATCGCCTTCGGTGGAGCTTTCGCCCATCAGCAGCTGCGACTTCCATGCCGGCACATCTGTTTTCAGGTAGGTATAGCCACGCTGATAGCTGGCGCCGTGGCCGGGCGACCAGGTGGCGCTGCCGTAGTGGCGCAACCTGAACGCGCCCAGGTTGATGCCGGCGTTCAGGCCGGCATAGCCGCGCGTGGTCCGCGTCCCCCGGCTGTCCGACGTGAAGAGATTGCTGTTGTAGTTCAGTCGCGCCGCCGTCACGCCACTGTCCCAGTTCGACGGATCCACGTAGGCGCCAGGCGTGGCCAGGCGCAGATAGTATTTGGGCACGGTGAGATAGAGCTTTTGCTCGGCCGCCTCCAGCTTGACCTGGGCGCCGGGGACGTAGCGCGACAACTCGCCGCAGGCTGCCGTTGCGGACAGCGCAAGCATGCCGTCGCCGCGCGCGGCCTTGTCCGTGTCCAGGCCCAGGCGCGCCAGCAATTCGCCGTCGTAACAGGGCGTGGCGCCGTCGCTGCCGGCCAGGAGGCGGAATTGGATCTCCTCCACGCCGCGCCACTGTCCGTTGACGTAGATGTCCAGCCGGTGCAGGCCAGGCTCCATGAGGTTGCCGCGTTCGAAGCGGCTCGTGTCGATGGCCGTGCCGCCGGCGCCCTGGAACATCATCTGCGGGTCGAAGAACGCCTGCTTGCCGTGTACGGGCGCGGCCCAGGCCGCCGCCGCCAGCAGCGCGGCAGAAAGGCCGGATGCCGACCTGAACGCGGCCGGGCGCGGGCTCGCGGGACGAGCGAGGTTTGGCAAGCGGGGGCAAGCCCTTGCGTGTGGGTAATCCATCGGGACGTGTCAGCTCTGTGATGCGCAGGTCTAAGTTGCGCCGCGCCTTTATTCGGTAACGGTCTTCTCGTTCTTGCTGGTTCCGCCGTAATCGGTGATGACCTCGTACTGGACCGAGACTTTGCCCGCAGGTTTGGGCGCGCGTGCCGGAAAGGCGAAGCGCGTTTTGTCGAAGGGCGCCACCATGCCGCCTTCCAGGGCGGTTCGCCTGCCCCCCGCGATCAGATCGACGCTCGCGAAGGACACGTGGTAGGGCGTCGGGTTCGTGACTTCCAGCGCCTGCCCGCTCAGCTTCCAGGTCAGCAGTCCTGGTGCAGCCTGAACATGGGGTCGCAGCGAATTCGGCCTGAAGAACACCTTGATGCGCGACCGGAACTGGAAGATCAGCACATTGGCGTCGTTCGGGTCGCGCGGCGGCGTTTCCAGCACGTTGAGATAGAACAGGCTTTCGCGGTCGGCAGGCAACGGCTCGCGGGTATATGAGATCCGCAGCACCGCGCCGCTGTCAGGATCCACCCGCACGACCGCCGGCGCCAGGACGAAAGGCACGCGCATGTCCACTGGCGAGGTATCGGCATTGCCGTCGTCCAGCCAGCTCTGCGCCAGCACGGGGCCGGCGCCCGCGTTGCGGATGGCCAGTGTCGCGTCCCGGGTTTCTGGTGAAATGACCAGGCGGGTGCTTTGCAGCACGAGCCCGGCCCGGGCGGGAGCCGCCCAGGCGCACAGGGTCATGGCGCAAGCGGCCGCCAGGGATGAAACGATGCGCGCTGTCGACGCCATGACCGGCCCGCGCTCAGTTGTAGGAGAGCAGGTACTTGATGCTCGACGCGCCCGAACCGGCGCCCGCCGCGCCGCCGACCTCGACGTACTTGGCGGCGTACTTCAGTTCCGCGGAGCCTGGGCTGCCCGCGATTGTGGCGATCTGCGGCGTGGTTTCCGAACCGCCGATGGGGATGACGGAGGTGTTGCCCGTTGCGTTGTTGCGGATCTGGATCTCGACGTTGGGGGCGCGGTCGGCGTCCAGCAGCGCCAGGTTGCCCGCGGGCGTGCCGTTGGTCGGGTCGAACATGATGCGGACCTTCCTGCCATCGGTGCAGCCTGCGCCGCCAGCAAGGTTCAGCTGGAACTCGGCTTCGACCGCGTTGCCCAGGCCCACTTCTTCCGGGGTGGGCGTGCCCAGCTGCACCGTCTGCGTGTTGCCCAGGCCAGGCGTGTTGCCGTTGATATCGCAACCGGGTGCGCGGATCACGCCCATGAAATTGATGACGCCGTCGACGGCATGGGCGGGTACTGGCGCGAGCACGGAGACCAAGGCTCCGGATGCCAGGAGAGAGGCGACGAGACTGCGTTTCATGTTGTATTTCCTTTGAAGCTAGGCTTGCCCGCGGCGATCGAAACCATCCCGGGCGCGGGCCGGACCAGGGTCCTTGCGCGTCAGGAGGGCGTCGATCTCTTGAGGGATTTCTGTAAGGCCAGGCACCGCGAATGCGGTGATATGGCGGCTCATACCCGCCGGCCGCATGCGCGAATCAGCGCATGCCGGCGAGTACGGATACTGTATGGGGCAGGGCCGGGAAATTTAGTCGGAAGACATCGATTTCCGCGTCTGAGGAATACGAAAGTGCGTCGAGGGTGAGTTTGCCGCCGCCTTTGCTGCGCGGCGCCTGGCGGCCGCTGCTAGTTTGCGCTGCTCAGCGGATGAACAAACGTATAGCCCTGCCCATAGCTCGTGCGCAGCGGCAGTTCGATCCCCGCCAGCCGCGCCCGGCGGCGCAGGCGGCCGACCACGCTGGAGACGATGGCGCGCTGCAGGTGCGCGGGGCGGCCAGCGGCATCCGGCCAGACCTCGCGGTGCAGGTCCGCAATACTGCGATACCGGAAGTCATGGCCGCTCAGGCACGACAACAGCGCGTATTCCTTGTTGCTCAGCGCAATCTTGCCGGCGCTGTCTGGCGCGCGCAGCGTCTTCTCCGTCTCGATCAGCGCCCACTCGCGGACCGGCGTGACGCGGACGCTCGCGACGGTCCCCGTCAGGGCTCGCCGTTGCCGTGCCTGCGCCTCCTGCGCGGGTACGGCTTCGCGCTGCAGACGCGCGCGCAAGGCCGAAGACAGGCGTTCCAGGCTGCTCAGCGCCGCCAGCAATTCGTCGATACCCGCATCCGAGGACAGGCAGGCGTCTGCGCCAGCGCATACCAGTTCGGCCCTGGTATTGGAGGAGTCATTGGCGGTGATCATCAACACCAGTCCGGCGACATAGGGGCCGCGGCGCGCGTACAGCATCGAGGCGAGCCATTCCGCGCTGCCGTGCAACACGACATGGTGCAGGCCGGGTTCGGCCAGCTGCTCCTGCAATCTGGCGGCGGACTGGGTCAGGCACACCATCTGGGCGCGGTCGCCCAGCCCCTGCACCAGCGCCGCAGCCGGTTCTATCGCTTCGACGCAGACATGGACGGTGTGGTTGAAAGCGGTTTTCTTCATGATTGATGGCCTGTGGTTCGGGGGGCGAAAGGGCTCATTTGTATTCAAGCGTGAAGGTGGCCGTGCCGTTTGCGACGCCCGCGGTCACCTGGCTTGCGGTCTGGTAGTAGCGGGCGTAGAACGGCACGTCGTAGACGCCGTCCTTGGATACGCCCACCAAGGCGCTTTGGCGATAGGCGACCGGCTGGCGGTCCTTGTCCAGGATCTGGATGCCGACGCCGGTCGCGGCATTGGTGTTGGAGGTCAGGGCGATCACGCCCGGCGCGCCTGAAGCGTCGGCCGTGGCGTCCATGCGCAGGTACACGGAATTCAGTTCGGGTTCGACTTTCCAGCAACTCAGCTTGATGCTGAAACGTTGTTCGGCTGCCGTACTGCCGACCGAGCTGAACATGTTTTTCCAGACCTTGCCGAGCTGAACCTTCATATCCTTGTCGGACACGGAGCAGGAAGGGGAGCTGATGGTGGTGGCGCGTCCGCTGACTACTACTCGCAGAGCGTTTTGCGGGTCGTCCGATGTGTACATGGAGGCATATATCCCTTCATCGAGAGGACCGTTTCCCGGTTTGTCATGGGACTTGTAGAGTTCGACGGTTACCATCCATTTACTGTTGGTACTCCATTCAGAATTAGCTTTTGAAAATGGAAAATGCATGGGTGACTGGCCAGGCCAAGGCTTGAAGCCTATTCGAATTGCGATCCCGTAAATGTTCGTCGAGTAGATCCGGTTGCCGCTGGTATGTTGAACTCCCTTGTGGACGGTGCCGATCAACGAACTATCGCCACCGCTGTCGCAGGTAACGATCGATGTGTCGTCGTGCGAGACGGGGAATTCCTTCCGGGCAATTGTGCGGCTGAGGGTGCCTTCTGCATTCGCTGGCACGAATATGGTGCCCAATGCGATATTGATCACATTCTTGTCTAGCCCTTTTCCCAATGTGCATTTCGCCTGGCTTTGCGGCGCATACACACACAACATTAGCGCCAGGCAGGCCAACGACAGAAGTCCGCCTGAACGATTGCTCTTAGTGGTCTGATGCTCTTTCATCTCGTGTCCGTTCTATGTTTTGCGATCTTCAATAGGTGCGTCACTGGCACATGTAGCTGACTTCCCGTATGGGCGCGGGACGTTCCTCTTCCGGCAAGCTGTAGGACACGCTGCAGCTATCCTTGGCGCTGCGGCCCCAGGTCACTTGTATCGTTCCGGATTGCTGTGCCCCCGTCACGAAAGCCTGACCGTCCGGCCCCACGATGCCGATTTCCTCGCCCGCTTCGTTGTCGATGCGCGCGCCGAACGGCACCACGCTGTTGTCCTTGCGGGTCAGCGTCAGCATCAGGCGATAGCCCACCACCGTCTCAAACCCTGCCTGTATCACCGCGCCGCGGGTGGGCACCAGATTCACCGCCGCGTTCCTGACTTCCACGGTGTCGCCCAGGTCCGCGGTGATCATGGCCAGGCGGTTGGAACGGTACGGGCTCAGACTCGGTACGATGGCGTAGCCGCCGGCGTCGGTGCTGACGCCCGGATGCGATTCGAAATGCACATCCTCTGCCGACGGCGCGCGCACCAGCGCCACGGTTTCGCCCAGGGGTTGGCCGAACGTTACGCCGCCGCCATGTACAACGATGCCGCCGTACAAGCCCGCGTTGATCTGGTTGGAGTTCCGCCCCTGCGACGCGCCCAGGTCGAAGCGGCCGACTCTGGACAGGTAGCTGGCGTTCCCGGTGCTGCTGACGCTCTCCTGGTTGGAGGTGGCGGCCATCAGGTTGTAGGTGAGCCGGCCGTCTTCGAGCGCGGAGCCATAGACGCTGGTCTGATGGCTGGTCCGGCCATTGTTGCTGGTGATTACGGAATACTGAGCGCTACTACGCGAGGTGCCCAGCGGAATCGACAGCGACAGCATGACCCGCCGGTCGTTCGAACCGTTGCGGCCGGTGTTCATGTCAACCTGGACGTTGTAGCTGACCTGTCGGTAGAAGCCTGAGTATCCGGCCTGGATCAGCCTTTCCTTCTGATTCGTCTGCCAGTACGACTGCTGGCGCGCCGACGCGTAGATCGAGCCCCATGAGCCCAGCGACTGGTTTACCTCGAACCGCAGTTCGTTGCGGCGGCTGGGCATTCTGTAGCCCCGTTCGAAATCGTCGATGCCGGTCGCTTCCTGGAAGGTCCGGTAGCCGCTGGTGGAGTAGCGATAACCGGCGACGCGGAAGTTGGTGCCGGATTCATCGAAGGACTTGCCATACAGGAAGCGCACGGATTGGCCCTGGGTTTTCAGCCGCTCGGTGGAGGTGCGCGCATGCGCCAGGTCCAGGGAGATCGCACCGAAACTGCGCAGGTTCTTGCCCACGCCCACCAGGCCGGATTGGTAGATGCTGGCGGCGGTGACGCCGCCATACAGCGAGAACTCCTGGCCCAGGCCGCGGGCAACCGTTCCCTGCACGAAGGTGGGCTCGCGTTCGTTCGAACTGTAGGCGTCGCGATACCGCCCGGCGGTGGCGCTGTAGCGCCAGGTGCCTTCGCGCAACAGCGTGGGCACGGAGGCATAGGCCTGCACGTAGCGGTTCTGGCGGCCGTCCGCTTCCGTGATGGTGACTTCCAGGTCGCCGCCGGAGGAGGAGGGGTACAGGTCGTCCAGCACGAAGGCGCCGGGCGCGACATAGGCGTTGTACACGATGTAGCCGTTCTGCCTGACGGTGACGAGGGCGTTGGTCTGGGCAATGCCGCGTATGGTCGGCGCATAGCCCTGCATGCTGTCCGGCAGCATGGCGTCGTCCGAATAGACCTGCACGCCGCGGAACGGCACGCTGTCGAAAAAGTTGCCGGGCGTGTAGCCATCGCCGAGCAGCAGTTGGCCGTTGATCGAGCGCAAGTCGCGTTGCAGATTGGTTTCCTGCGACTGCCATTCTCCGCGTCCGTTGGTGCCGCGGTTGTAGTTGGAGGCGTGGCGCAGGCGCCAGTCGCCGAAGTTCAGGCCTCCGCGCAATCCGGCGTAGGCCGTGTAGGGTGATTCGGCGCCGCGGCTGGAGGAATTTCCTCCGCCCTGGCGCGACATGTTGAACTGATAATCCAGCAGACCCGAGGTGATGCCCTTGTCCCAGCGCGACGGGTCGACCGAATCCCGCGCCGAGCGCTTGAGCGCGGCTTGCGGAATGCTCAGATGCAGCCGTTGCTTGCCGCCATCGAAGTTCACGGCGGCATCTTGCACCAGGGCGGGCAGGTCCACGCAGGCGCCGTCCACGCCAGCGGATTCGGGCAGTGCGGCCATGTTGACGCCCCAGGTCTCCAGTTGGCTGCGAGTCAGACAGACCGAAGGCTGCTTCTGGCCTTCCTGGGTTTCGACGAGGATTCTGCTCCTGCCCATGGACTGATCGTTGACGAACACGTCGGCCAGGTACTCGCCCGGCAGCACCTTGTTGCCGAAACTGAAGATGGACAGGTCAGCCTGCGGCTGGTCTCCGCCCGTGCCCAGGAATTCCTGATTGAAGACAGTGCCCGCCGGCTCGGCGGCCTGGCCTGAGAAGGAGGCCAGGCCCAGCAACAGCGATGCCAATGCCGCGGTAGGGGGCATGCGACCCTGCGATACGCCATTCATTGCGTGCTCCGGGCGTTAACGCGCGGCAGGCGCGACGAGCTCGGCCTTGACGTGGACCGGGACCTGCGCGCTGGGCACTCGGACTTTTTCCTCGGGGGTCTCGGCGCCGTAGTCGTTGATGGTCGTGAACACGACGTCTACGTCCCTGGGCGCGGACAACCCGGACAAGGGGTACTCCAGCACGCCGCCAGGCGACACCATGCCGCCGTTGATCTCCTGCTGGCCGCCGTTGATGGTCAGCGTGGCGAAGGTGACGTGATAGGCGGACGGATTGGCGATCTTCAGCACCGCGCCCCTGCCGCCGGAGACGACAGCCCATTGCAATTGCTGGCGCTGTTCGCCAGGTTGGCCTGCCAGGCCCGACGGCCGGTAGAACAGTTTGATGCGGGTGCGCACCGCGATCTGCAGCACGTTTTCGTCCTGGCTCTTTTCCGGAATTTCCTTGACGTTGAGCCAGAACACCGATTCGCGGTCGAGGGGTAGATTGCCGGCCAGGCGCAGTATGCGCAGCACGTTTTCCTGGCCCGGATCCAACCGCGACAGCGGCGGGCTGGCCACGAACGGCGCCTTGGCATTGCCTTCGCCGGCATCGATCCAGGCCTGCACGACGTAAGGGGACACGCCAGTGTTCTTGACGGGAATGGAGGCCTCGCGGTCCTTCTCGTTGAAAATGACGCGGGTGCCGCCGACCAGCACGCCGGCTGCCGCATTGGCGTGGGCCAGCGTGGCCGCCAGGGCGAAAATCATGAAGGGTCGCGCCTTGTGCACGAACCGTTGCGCGATGTCTTTCAGCATGGGGATCTCGATGTTGTGCTCGCAAGCCATCGGGTTCTCGTGGAACCGCCTGTTGCGAGGAGGCTTGCGGCCAGCCCCTCGCCGTGAGGGACTAGCGGTCCGGCGTAGCGGCGTTACTTGTAGTTGACCGTGAACTGCGCGGTGGCGTTGGCGGGGCCGACGGTGACCGTGTTGGCGGTCGATACATAGACGGCGCCGAACTTCAGATTGTTGGTGCCGGCGCGCAGCGTGTAGTCGGGGGACTCCGCTCCCAGCTTGATTTTTTTCTGCGCGGCATCGCGCAGTTCGACGGCCACGCCGGTGGCGTAGCCAAGTTCACCGATGCCGATGGCCAACGTGTCCGTGTTGATGGTGTCTGCGGTGCCGGTGAAGGTCACGCTTGCGCCCTTGGCCGTGGCGCTGCAGTTGGCCAGCTGGAGTTCGAATTGCGCGGGCGTCGAGTACTTGCCCACGGCGCCGTCCAGGGTGGTCCGCGACACTTTTCCAAGCGGAACGACCAGGTTGGTTGCTTGGGGAGAAACGTCGCACGGCGCATCGACGATTTCGCCGACGAAATTAACCGTCCCGTCTGCGGCCAGGGCGGCTTGGGAAACAGCTGCCGCGGTGGCAAGCAGGGCAAACTTGGCAATCGTGTTCTTGTTCATGGAAGTAAATATCCTGAGTCGATTAATAATCAAAAACGCCGCCTGGAAATTATTGAAAACAGATGGCGGCCGATTTTCGAAATGCTGTCTATGGGTTTTCAGGAATTAACTTCCGTGCAATCCGGCTGTTATCAACATTCAATTCGGATATTGATGAAAAGGCGCAGCCAGATATTCAATTCGTCTGCTCCTCCGGATCCCGCGTCCTGCATTTCGTCGGCAACCGAAAGTTAAAAGAATCAGAATTTGTGAAATGTAGGAATCCTCCCTTCTTGTTGTATGAAATTTCATATGAAAAAGATGATCGGCGATTCTTGCCAATAATTGCCAATATTGTCCGAATGAGGCGATTTAATTGGTATTTTTTGGGCCGTTTTGGGCCGTGATTTGAAAGCAACGTTTCGTGGATTTTGTTGGGCCGCGGACGCGTGCAATGGGTTTGTGGCAAGCCTTCTGCGATAAAATCGCGGCTGCGCAGCGCGTACCAAATCCAGCCACAGGCACGACCACCGACCCTCCCCAGAATGAAGCCGGAAGTTCTTGCGAACGCTATGCAGCGCAGCGGCGTCGTCCGCACCCGGATAGCGGTTGGGACGGCCGCGATTCTCATCGCTCTATGCGCGTATGGCGCGCCTATCGTTGCCGAGCGCTTGCAGCCGCATGCCGCGGCCACAAGCTGGTCCTGGGTGTTGAGCGGCGTGTTATTTCTCGTCCTTTTGTCGGCCGGGGGAGTATTGCGGCGCGCCGCAAGAAAAGACCGGGATCCGCTGCGGCGCCTGAAGCAGGTCGGCCGCCTGATTGCCGCCGCGCCCGTGGATATCACCGTGCGGGACAAGTCGCTGCGCATGGTCGCGTCCAGCGCGGGCATGCAGCGCTTTGTCGATATCACGGTCCGGAACGGATGGGTGAGGCCGGAATTCATCGATCTGGAATTCCTTTCCCGCGATGAGAAGGATCAGCTTCCGATGCCGGCTAGCGTGGCGGCCTTGGTGCGCGAGTACCAGACTGCGATGGCTACTGGCGCAGCGCGCTCCTATGACTTTTACAATGAGGTGGAAACGGTCGGCATCAAGGCGCCATACGGGGGGCGGGTGACGCCGCTGTTCGGTGTGCACGGCGAAGTCATAGGCATGATATCCAAGGGGATGTATTTCCTCGGCCATAGCCAGTCGCTGGACGACTCGGCCGCCGCGCGCGGTAGGGCAGAGCGCGTCAATGACACCAAGACCCGATTCCTCGCGGCGGTCAGCCGCGATGTGCGCAATCCCTTGAACGCCATGGCGGGGCTGCTGGAGATGGCTTTGTGCGATGCCGCGACTCCCCGGCAATCGAAAGAGATGCTGGCGACTGTGCGGTCTTCCGCCCAGTCGCTGCTCCAGTTGCTGCCTTCCATTGTCGATATCCGTGGAATGGAGACGGGAGATCTCCCGTGCACGAGCGCCCCCATTTCGTTGCGCAGGGTCGCGGCGGACGTGGTGGCGCTGTTCGCGCCCAGTGCCTATGAGAAAGGCATAAGCCTGACGCTGGAGGTGGCTCCCGAGGTCGCCGCCTGTCATTTGACAGATGCGAAAGGGGTGAGTCAGCTGCTCAACAACTTCCTGTCCAACGCCATACGCTACACGGCGCGCGGCGGGGTCCGGATACACCTGGACGGCGCGCCGCTGGAAGACGGCCTGCAATGGGTCACGCTGTCCGTCATCGATACCGGCAGCGGCATCGAGCCGTACATACAGCAGAAGCTGTCGGAGTCCCGCTATGAAGCGGGACTGAGCGCCTCTCCCGATGGCGCTGGCCTGGGCTTGCACTACTGCCAGCAGATGGTGCACCGCATAGGCGGCACCATCCGTATTTCCAGCGCTGTCGGCGAGGGCACCCATGTCCATGTGCGTGTGCCGTTGGCGCTGGGACCCAGCCCATCAAGCGATGTGGCGCAAGACACCGCGCCCGGCTTGGCGCCACGGCCGGCCGCCGGGCTGCGGACGCTGGTTGTCGAAAGCGAGGCCGGCAACCGCTTGCTGCTGAAAAGCCAATTGGAATTCCTCGGCCATGAGGTGCTGGTGGCCGACCACGGCGCCCAAGGCGTGGCGCTGGCGCGTGACAGCCGGCTGGACCTGGTTGTTTGCGATGACGTGTTGCAGGACATGGACGGCGCCGGGTTCATCCAGATGCTGCGTGCGGGCTCAGGCGAAAGCGCCGCTGTTCCCGTGCTCGGCTACACGGCCGGCGCGCGCGCCGAGGATCGCGAGGCGGGCCTGCGGGCCGGCATGCATGAGGTATTGGTGAAACCTGCGGGTCTGCGTGAACTGGAACAGGCGCTGGCCTCCTGCTTGCCGGCGGCGTGCGCCCGAGGCGGGCTGGCGCGGGATGGAGCGGCATAGTGGCTCCTCGCGAGGCAAGCGCCATGCTCACGCTTTCCGTGTTCCTGAATATGGTCCTGGCGGCGGCGCTGATTGCCGCATTGGTCTGGGTCGCGCTGCGCATTCGCGGCGCCAGGTCTGTGCGCGGTGAGCTGGCCGGGCTGGCGCGCTTGGCGGATACGCTGCCCGTCGCGCTTTTCGTCCGGGATCTCGATCTCAACCTGATGACGCGCAACGACTCGCTCAAGGCATACGCCGACACGTGCCGCAGCGAGGGCTGGGGCCTTCCGCTGCATGCCACGCTGGAGTCCCTGTCCGCGCCGGCCCCTGAAAGCGGACAGCCTGCCAATCTGGAAGAGATCATCCGCGACTATCGCCAGGTGCTGGCCAGCGGCGAAACGCTGGTGCGCGAGCATGCTTTCAAGCATGATCCCGCATCCGGGGTGGCGGCATGGGCCGCGCCCTTGCGCGGGGCGGACGGCGCCGTTATCGGCTTGATAGGGGGCAACGCGCGTTTTCGCGGATTTCCCGACTTGCTGCGGGACGTGTCCGAAACCCGGTTGGGCATGGAAAGGGCCAATTTGATGAAGTCGACCTATCTTGCGTTCATCAGCCATGAAATCCGCACCCCATTGAATGCGATCATCGGCATGCTCGAGCTGATCCTGCAGCGTGGCGGCCTGTCCGGCGACACGCGCGAGAAGCTTGCGGTGTCGCGCCAGTCCGCCCAATCGCTGTTGTCCCTGATCAGCGGCTTGATCGATATCTCCAAGCTGGAGACTGGCCATTTCCAGCTGCGGCGCAAGAATGTCGATCTGCGCGCGCTGGCGGCCGACACGCTGGCGCCGTTCCGGGCCGCCGCGGAAGCGAAGGGCTTGCTGCTATCGCTGGACGTCGAGGCTGAGCTCGCGGAGCGCCATTTTTCGGATCCGATCCGGCTCAAGCAATTGCTGGATAAGCTGTTGTCCAATGCGGTCCGTTTTACGGACCATGGCCGCATCGATGTTGCGCTGCAAGCCGGGCGGGCGACGGAGGAGATCCAGTGGATCACGCTATGCGTGGCGGACACCGGTCCCGGGATCGCCGCGGATGTTCAGGCCAGGCTGGCTGCGCCGCACTTTGAGCCTGCGCTCAGGGAGCAGGGCGCAGGCATCGGGTTGGGGCTGTCAATATGCAGCGAGCTGGCGCGCTTGATGGGCGGATCCATGGAAGTGTCCAGCGTGGCCGGACAGGGCACAAGGATATCGGTGCGCTTGCCGTTGGCGCTGCCGCCTTCCGAACACGCCGCCGTGGCGTCGGCCCCTGCGCTCGCGGCGGCCGACGCCGGCGGCTTGCGCATACTCGTCATCGACGACCATGAAGCCAACCGGCTGCTGCTCAAGCATCAGCTGCGGATGTTGAAGCATTCCGCGCAATTCGCGCAGAACGGCGCGGCCGGCCTGGCGTTGGCGGAGCGGCTGGAGTTCGATCTGATCATCTGCGACTGCGTCATGCCCGTCATGGACGGCGCCGCGTTCACGGCCGCCCTGAGGGCGGGCGGCGGCCTGAATGCGGCAACGCCGGTGCTGGGCTATACCGCGAGCGAACTTGAACTCGATTTGGCTTCCGGCGCGCGGACCAGCATGAACGCCGTGCTGATCAAGCCTGTGGATCTGCAGACGCTGCAATCCTTCATCCTCGCGCATGGCAGGCGACCGCCGGCTTGCGGGACTACGATTCACTGAAGGAGGACGAGATGTCGACTGTCCTGATTGTTGATGATCATCCCGCATTTCGTCTGGTCCTGAGGACGCAGATTGCGCTGTTGCCCAGCGCTAACCGGATAATTGAGGCGGACAATGGGGTCGACACGCTGGCGCTGGCCAGGAGCGAACGCCCGGACTTGATCGTGCTTGATCTGGACATGCCAAAAATGGGCGGCCTGGAAGCCATTTCCAGAATCCTTGCCGTTAATCCGGACTTGCGGATACTAGTCGTGTCAGCGCATGATCCTTCCGTATTCGCGTCGCGCGTGGCGGAACTTGGCGCCTGCGGCTACGCCAGCAAGCGTCTGGAAATCAAGGAACTGGTGCGCTGCATCGAGTCCGTGCTGGCGGGCTATAGCGTGTTTCCGAACTCGGCCAAGGCGGCCAGCAACGCGGACGTGGTGGATTTCCATCAGAAGAAACTCGACCTGCTCTCCAACAAGGAAATGGTCGTCACCCAGATGCTGGCTCAGGGTTTGAGCAACAAGGAAATCGGCGACGCGCTGTTCATCAGCAATAAAACGGTGAGCACGCACAAGACCAGGATAATGAACAAATTGCAGATTGGCTCTTTGGTTGAATTGGTCGATTTTGCAAGAAAGTCGAAAATTTCGATGTAAAAAACTCAAAACGGCGTATGCCCGCGTGAATAATCCATCGGCTCCGGCCATTCATCCCCTGCAGGAAGTCCGACAGGCGCAGGTCGTGGAGGTGTTGCGCCGCGAACTGCTTGCCAAGGTCGGCAACGACCCGGATATCGCCGCGGAGCTTGCTCGAAGCCTGGATCAGAACCATAGGGAGGACGTCGATGACCTGCTGCTGGCGATCAAGCAGGAGCGGTGGGCGGAGGTCAAGCGATATGCGCATCGAATCCTGAACACCGCGCAGTTGCTGGGCTGTGGCGCCTTGGTCGAGCTCTGCCTGCGCGTCGAGGGATTGCTTGCCGAGGATGGCGGCCAGGCGCGTGCGAAACTATTGGAAGACTATGTGCCGGTGGTCCAAAACTTGAGCGCAATCCTGGAGCGCGTGAGGCGCACATTCTGAATCATCCTACATTTTTCGTTCCCAAAGCGTCGTAGAGTGGCGGATGTAATTTCGCCCCAAGCCCACCAGGAATGAAGTATGAAACGCGCCATAGCGCAAAGCCAGCAGCTTGGCGACGAAGAAGTCATGTTGATGGCACGGCGCGGCGACGGCTTGAGCGTCGTGCTGCAGCCGCAGTTCAATCTGCTGAATGGCGAAATGGTCGCCGCGGAATGCCTGGCCCGGTGGACTCACGCGGTCAGGGGCGAGATTGGACCGGCCGAATTCGTTCCCGCCGTTCATCGCCTTGGCGTGGATCTGCCTTTTTTTGAACAGATCTGCCGCCTGGCGGTCGCCGCTTCGGCCGCCCTGCGCGCGCAGGGAATCGACGTGCCCCTGGCGATCAACGCATCGGCCTCGACCTTGTCCAGCCAGGGCGCGATCGATGCCTTGGTGCACCACGCGGGCGCCGCGAACATACCGTTGACGCGGTTTCGCATCGAATTGACCGAGGACCAGCCTGTCACCCGCCTCGAACCGTTGCGCAGGTCGCTGAAGAAATTCGCGAAGGCGGGCTGCCAGGTCAGCATGGACGATTTCGGAACCGGCTACGCCTCCTTGCAGCTCTTGAACGCGCTGCCCATCGCCGAACTGAAGATCGACGGCCGTTTCGTGCGCCGCATCCGCCGCGACAGGAAGGCGCGCGAAATCACCCGCCTGTCGGTGCTGCTGGGGGAGCGGCTCGGTTTGCGCGTGGTCGCCGAAGGCATTGAAAGCGCGCCGGATATCGCCCTGCTCCAGTCCATGGGGTGCAGCCACGGGCAGGGCTATGTGCTGTCCCCGCCGATCTTGCTTTCCGAGTTTCTCGAAAGCCGCAAGCGCTAGCCGCGCCAGGGCCGAATTCCTGTGAAAATACCCATTTCCAGGGATATGCGGTTTCACCCGGCTGAGACATAGTTCAGGCTGGGCAATTCCGCCCGCTCTCATCCGATGACCGCTCACATGCTTGCTTCCGAGTCGACCCTGCCTGCCCCGGTGCTGCTGGTGGAGGACGAACCCCTGATCTGCCGCCGGCTGGAAGGCCTGTTGCTGCAGCTGGGCTATGCGCCGGAGGCGCTGGTGTTCGCCGCCACGCTGGCGCAGGCGCGCGAGCGCCTTGCCAGCCAGCCGTTCGCGCTGGCGCTGGTCGATCTGGGTCTGCCTGACGGCAACGGCACGGACCTGATCGCCGAGATGCACGCGGAAGATCCCAGCCTGGCGATCCTGGTGATTTCGGCATGGAGCACGGAGGACGCAATCCTTGCCGCGTTGCGCGCGGGCGCCACGGGCTATGTGCTCAAGGAGCGTGACGACCTGGAGGTGTCCCTGTCGATCCGCAGCGTGCTGCGCGGCGGGGCGCCGATCGATCCCTTCGTGGCCCGTCGCATCATCGAAGAGCTGCGCCCCAGGCGGACAGGGCCGTCCGATGCGGCAGCGGGCGACCCGGCCGAGTCCGCTGATTCGGGCGAAACCCTGAGCCCGCGCGAAAGCCAGATCTTGCGCCTGGTCTCCGAGGGGCTGGGCAACCGTGAGATCGCCGAGGAACTGCACCTGTCGCGCTATACCGTCGAATGCCACGTCAAGCACATCTACCGCAAGCTCGCCGTTTCTTCGCGGACGCGGGCCATACACGCGGCGCGCACGCGCGGCTTGCTCGATTGAAGTGGCTTGCCGTCCTGTGGCTGGCGCTGTGGCTGGCGCCGGCATGGGCCCAGGAGCCCGCTGGCGCCTGCACGGCGCAGGTGCTGTCGATACAGGTCGCCCAGGGCGGCAACGACGGCCGCAGGCCCGATTCGGTGCAGTGGCAGACGGTCGCGCTGCCCGATGACTGGAGCGCCCGCTGGCCGGGATACAGCGGCACGGCCTGGTATCGAATAGGCTGGCGGCGCGATTGCGCAGGCGCTGCGGACGGGCAGGTCGCGCTGGCGCTGGAGTCGGTCGTCATGGCGGGCGAGGTCTATATCAACGACGAACGGATCTGGAGCGATCCGCAGCTGACCGAGCCGCTGTCGCGCAGCTGGAACATGCCGCGCTACTGGCTGATTCCCGACGCCCTGCTGCATCCCGGCGAGAACACCTTGTGGATCCGGGTAGTTGGCGTGGCAGGGCAATCGCCCGGCCTGGGGCCGGTCTATCTCGGCGGGAAAGCCCCCGTGTTGCAGCGCTACGAAGACCTGTGGTGGCGTCACCGCACGCTGTTCACGCTCAACCTGATCGTCTCGGCGGTGCTGGGAGGGCTGTGCTTCTGCATCTGGCTCATGCGCCGCGAGCAGCGCGCCTTTGGTTGGTATGCGCTGATGGCCTTGTTCTGGGTGCTGTTCATCGCCAACGTGCTGGTGACCAGTCCCTGGCCGTTCCCGGACAGCCTGACGGCGGCCCGGGCCAACATCATGGTGCTGGTGCTATACGTGGCCTGCTTTTGCGTCTTTACGTGGCGCTTCGGCGGGCAGTCGCTGCCGCGCATCGAAAAGGCGCTGTGGCTGCTTGCGGCCGCGCTGCTGGCGACGCTGGCCTTCGTGCCGCAGATCCATCTGGCCGAGGTGCAACTGGGCGTGGTGCTGATCGTGTCCGCGATTTTCTTTGCCAATTGCCTGCAATTCCCGTTGCATGCGCTGCGCACCCGCCGGCCAGAGCACGCGATGCTGGCGGTGTGCCTGCTGGTCTTCGTTGCCGCCTGCGCCCACGATCTGTTGCGGGTGCTGAAGCTTATCGACGGCGAGAATATCTATACGCCGTTCACCAGCGTGGTGGTCACGCTGTGCATGTCCGCAGTGCTGGGGCTGCGCCATGCGCGCAATGTGCGCCGCATCGAGCGCTTCAACCAGGAACTCGCCGACGGCATCGAGCAGGCGCGCACCGAACTCGCCACCACGCTGGAGCGCGAGCACGCGCTGGCGCTGACCAATGCCAGGCTGCAGGACCGGCTGCAGATCGCGCATGATCTGCATGACGGGCTGGGCGGGTCGCTGGTGCGCATGATGGCCATGGTGGAGCAGGCCAGCGCGCCGTTGCACAGCCAGCAGTTTCTATCCATGCTCAAGCTGCTGCGCGACGATCTGCGACAGACTATAGACAGCGGCTCCAGCGCGGGTGTTACGGTGCCGGCCACGCCGCGGGAATGGATAGCGCCATTGCGTCACCGCTTCATGCAGCTGTTCGACGAACTGGACATCAGCGCCAACTGGCGGGTTCCCGAACAGTGGCGCGCGCCGCCCAGCGCCTTGCAGTGCATGGCGCTGACGCGGCTGGTGGAAGAATCGCTGGTGAACGTGCTCAAGCACAGCCGCGCCCGGCGCGTAGAGGTGGAATTGCGCCAGCCCGAGCCTGACCGACTGGAGCTGCGCATCGAGGACGACGGCGTCGGTTTCGATGTGGCCGCAGTGCTGCGGGCGGGCATCAGCGTGGGCATGCGCAGTATGCATACCCGCATCGCCAGGGTGGGAGGCACGCTGGAGGTGGCCTCGCGGCCGGGCCAGACCATGCTGACGGCCACGCTGGGGCCGCGTGCGCCCCAGACCTGAGGGCGGGGCTACTTGGCGGTGTTTTCGTCGTCCACCGTCAGTCCGCCGCTTTTCATGATGCTCTGGGCGATCTCTTCGGCGGACTTGCCGGCGAAGCCGTGTTCGCCCGCGGTGATGCGGAAGCTGTCGCCTTCCAGCGGACTCTGCAGCGTGGCCGAGGACAGCAGCACGCCGCCTGAGCGCAGCTGGATGCGCTTGCCCACGCGGTCTCGCGTGAAGTCGGCCAGGGCCTGGCGGCTTTCGGGCTTGAGTTCGACGTCCACCGTCCTGGCGGAGGTTTGCGGATCGGCCCCGGCGGTGGCCCGCGCCACCTGCAGCACGACGGTTTCAGCGTAGGCCGCGCAGGGCAGCAGCGCGGCAAGCACGGCCGCGCGGCCGAGTTGTCTCATTGATGGCATGGCAAGCTCCTTCCGATGGACAGCCCCTCCATGCTAGCCCATGTCGCACCAGCGCCCGGCCGCGCGGTCTAATATTGCGCCTCGGCTCTGGACCGAGCCGCCACCAAGGAGAGTTTCATGGCAGTGCGCGGAATCTGGTTGTTGTCTGGCTGGTTGCTGGTGGGCGCGGCCTATGCGGGATCGGCGCCGGCGGAGCTGCGCTGTGTCTCGGATAGCGGCAAGGTCGCGCTGGAAGGCTCGATTCCTTCGCCGTCTTCGGAGGAGCTGGACTTGAAGTTGCGTTATGCCGACGGCGGCTTGTCGTTCAATTCGAGCAAGAATGATAGCTACGTGGCGGAAGACTTCCCGCAGTCGGTGTTCACCCTGGTGGTGGCGACCCGGGACCTGCCGTTGACGCTGTACGCCCTGCCGTCCAGCGTCGCGGTAAAGAAGCGCGAGAACGGCGACGTCACCGGCAAGTTTCAGGCCAAGCTGACCTCCGCGCGGCCGCGCACGATGTCGGGGGCGCAGACGGATACCCCGCTGAAGGCCACGCTGAACTGCGAATACCGCTACTCGCTGTAGCCGGACGCTGCGTCCGACTGTCCAGCCCCTTGTTCCGATGGTTGCCCATCGGGAAAGGGGCTTTTTGCCGTCTGAAGCCAGCGGATGCGCGGCGATGGCTGCGTGCTGAAAGCAGTTTTCGTGCTGGAATGTTGTTATTACGCCGCTTTTGCGGCTGCCTTGGCCACTAAATTCCATGAAATTGACATTTTTCTGAATAAAAGCTGACTGTTTGTTGAATGTAAAAATAGGAATGAATATCATTGGCGATCTTATAAAACCAAGAGCGCGCATGGCGCACCCGCCGCGGGGCGGTTCCTGAAAGAGTCCAATGAGCAAAGCAGATAGATCGACGGCCCATGCCAAGGCCGGTGGCAACCCTTCGGCCTCCATTTATGCAGCAATGTGCGGCGCGCTGATGTCGCCGGGCCTGGTCCTGGCCCAGGGCAGCCAGGCGCCAGGCGCAGTGCATCAGTTGTCGCCCGTCCACGTGCAAGGGCAGGCGGTCAGTGACGGCTACGAGGCCAACATCGCCTCCTCTCCCAAGATGACGGCGCCCTTGCTGGATACGCCGAGGTCGGTCACGGTGATCACCGAACAGCTGATGCGCGACCGGGCCGCCACCTCGCTGATGGACGTGCTGCGCACCGCGCCGGGCATTACCTTTGGCGCCGGCGAAGGCGGCACGCCCACCGGCGACCGGCCCTTCGTGCGTGGCTATGAAGCCAGCACCGACATGATGGTCGACGGCATGCGCGACCTGGGACGTTTCTCGCACGAGACCTTCAATCTGGAGTCGGTCGAGATCCTGAAGGGGCCGAGCTCCGCGTATTCCGGCCGCGGGTCGACCGGCGGCAGCATCAACCTGGTCAGCAAGAGCCCCAAGCTGGAGAACTTCGCGGAAGGCACGGTCGGCGTCGGCACCGACGACAACTGGCGCCTGACGGGTGACGGCAATTGGGCCCTGGGCGAAAGCTCGGCGTTCCGCCTGAATTTCATGAAGCAGGGCGGTGACATTCCGGGCCGCAACCACGTCGAAACCGACCGTTGGGGCGTGGCGCCCTCGTTCTCGTGGGGCCTGGGCACGCCGACGCAAGTCACGCTCAGCTACTACCACTTGCAGAACGACGACACGCCCGATCTGGGCATTCCGTTCAAGAACGAATCGCGCCCCGACCGCGTCACTCCGCCCAAGGTGGACCGCGACAACTATTACGGCTTGATCGGCCGCGACTACCGCAAGAACCAGGCCGACATGACCACCCTGATGGTCGAGCACAAGTTCAGCGACAAGCTGAAGCTGCGCAACGGCACGCGCTATAGCGAATCCACCAACGAATACGTGATGACGCGCCCGTCCTTCGACAACTGCGCGGCGCGCGTGGGCGGCAGGCCCAACCCGGCCTATGGCGTGGCGCCCTGCTCGAACGAAGCGGATGGCGTGCAGATGAGCAAGGCTCTGCGCAGCCTGAACCAGACCAACCGCTCCTTCATCAACCAGACCGACATGTTCGGCGAGTTCACCGCCGGCGGGCTGCGCCACAGCTATGTGGCCGGCCTGGAGTTCAGCACGGAAACCATCAGCAAGCGCGACGGCGTGCCGGCGGGCGGCTTCGACAAGACCCTGGTGGACGATCTGTACAACCCGAATCCTCGCCAGCCGTATACCGGCAGCCTGAGCTGGGGGCCGCGCTACGACGCCGCCAAGACCATCACGCGCGCGGCCTACGTGTTCGACACGGTCAAGTTCAGCGAGCAGTGGGAAGCCAACGCCGGCCTGCGCTATGACAACTACCGCGTGACCAGCGGCAACGTCGAGCGCACCGACAATATGTGGAACTACCAGCTGGGCCTGGTCTACAAGCCGGCGCCCAACGGCAGCATCTACGTGTCCTACGGCACCTCGTCCAATCCGTCCGGCGAAACGGCGGGCCAGTCTGGCGGCGCGGACGGCGCGGCAGGCGGCCGCTTGACCGCAGGCACCGCGGCGCTGGCGCCCGAGAAGAGCCGCAGCATCGAACTGGGCACCAAGTGGGATGTGTTCGACGAGCGCCTGTCGCTGACCGCGGCAGTGTTCGAAACCCGCAAGACCGATGCGCGCAGCTCCGATCCCATCACCGGCGACGTGACGCTGTCCGGCAGCAACCGCGTGCGCGGCATCGAACTGGGCGTGGCGGGTTCCATCACGCCCAAGTGGCAGGTCTGGGGCGGCTATAGCTACATGGATCCGAAGGTCACCAGCTACCAGAGCGGCGGCAGCGACTTCAGCGGCAATCAGATGAAGTTCATCGCCCGCCAGAGCGCCAGCCTGTGGACGACCTACAAGTTCCTGCCCGAGCTGACGGTGGGCGCCGGCGCAACCTTCACCGGCAAGCGCTACGTCGACGACGCCAACGTCTACCAGCTGCCTTCCTACTGGCGCTATGACGCGATGGCGGTCTATCAGTTCAACAAGAACTTCGGCCTGCAGCTGAACCTGAACAACCTGACCGACGAGACCATCTACGAGGCCTCGCACGTGGGTCTGTTCAGCTACGTCGCACCGGGCCGTTCGGCGATGCTGACCGCCACGTTCCGATACAACTGACGCCGATCGCGCCAGCCCCGCGCCTGCGGGGCTGGCGCTCCGGCTGCGCGTGTCAGTCGATGCGCGCGCCGGAGATCTTGACGGCCTCGGCCCACTTCGCGATTTCCTGCTGCACGAAAGCCTGGAACTGTGCAGGCGTGGACGGCGTGAACTCGCTGCCGGAGGCGACGATCTTCTCCTTGGTCTTCGGATCGGCCATGACTTCGCGCATGTCCGCCGAGATCTTCTCCACCAGCGGCTTGGGCGTTCCCTTGGGCGCGAAGAAACCCGACCAGGGCGGCGCGGCATAGCCCGCGAAGCCTTGTTCGGCCACCGTGGGATAGTCGGGCGCGCTGGCGAAGCGTTCGCCCGTGGTCAGGGCCACGATCTTCAGTTTTCCGCTCTTGGCATAAGCCTGCACGGCGGGCAGGCCGGTAATGCCCACCTGGATCTGGCCGCCCAGCAGGTCGGTCACCATTGGCGAGCTGCCGCGGTAAGGAATGTGCGAGATCTCGAACTTGCCCTGGTTCTTGATCAGTTCCATGCCCAGGTGCGACGCCGTGCCGTTGCCGTCCGAACCGTAGGAGTAGTGCGCGTCGGGCTTCTTCAGCAGGGCGATGAGTTCCTGCAGATTGTTGGCCGGTACGTCGTTGTTGACGACGATGGCGTTGGGATACAGCGTGGCTTGCGTGATGGCCTCGAAATCCTTGACCGGGTCATAGCGCATGTTCTTGTAGAGCGAGGTGTTGATGCCATGCGAGCCCGTTACGCCCAGCACCAGGGTGTAGCCGTCGGGCGCGGCGCGCGCCACGTACTCCGAACCGACGTTGCCGCCCGCGCCGGGCTTGTTTTCCACCACGACCGGTTGTCCCCACTTCTTGGAGAGTCCCTCTGCCACCAGGCGCGCGGTGATGTCGGTGGCGCCGCCTGCTGGGAAGGGCACGACGATGGTGACTGCGCGCGTGGGGAAATTGTCCGTGCCCTGTGCGAAGGCGGGAGCGGCGGCCAGCCCGATGGCGCCGGCGAGCAGTGCCAGAATGGTGCGGCGGGTGGTCGGCCGCGAGTGAGTTGCGGAGATGGTCGAGTACTTCATGGTTCAAGCCCCTTGTAGTGTGATGTAAGCCTTGCGTGAAGTTGGCGGCGGCTGCGCTAGAGCGCGGTGTATCCGCCGTCCGCGCGTATGTCCGCGCCCGTGATGAACGAAGCGGCATCGCTGATCAGGAAAACTGCTGTTTGCGCGATTTCGTCGGTGGTGCCGAGGCGTCCGGCGGGATACTTGGCCGACAGCGCGGCGCTGGCGGCTTGCGCGCTGCCGTAGCGCGCGACCAACCGGCTGGTGAGCACCGCGCCTGGAGAAAGGCTCAGGCCGCGGATGCCGTCGGCCGCATGGTCCACCGCGATGGCGCGTGCCAGCGCGATCAGGCCGGCCTTGCTGGCGCCATAGGCGCCGCGGCCTGGCGCGGCCACGCTGCCCAGCTGCGACGCGATGTTCAGCACCACGCCGCCGCCGGCCCGCGCCATGTGAGGGATGGCGTACTTGCTCATCAGCCACGCGCCGGTCAGGTTCACGTCCAGCGCCTGTCGCCAATGTTCCAGCGTCAAGTCCGCGACCTTGTTGCCCGGCGTGACGGTGGCGGCGTTGTTCACCAGAGCGTGGATGGCGCCCCAGTGCGCGGCGGCATGTTCGATTGCGGCGCGGGTGGCGTCCGCATCGGTCACGTCGCAGACGCGCGTCAGCACGCGGGCATCCGGCGCGCCCAGTGTCTGGCGGCATTGCGCGAGCGATTCCAGATCCCGGTCCAGCAAGGCCACGCGGGCGCCGGCAAGCAGGCAGTGCGCGACGATCGCCTGGCCCAGTCCGCCGGCCGCGCCGGTCACGATCACGGTCTTGCCATCCAGTGCGGGTGTGGCTGTCGTCGTCATAGCGGCATCGTTCCCAGCGAGGCGCCGCCGCAGACATAAAGCGTCTGTCCGGTGATGGCGCCGGCCTGCTCGCCCAGGAAGAAGGCGATGGCCGCGGCGACTTCGCGCGCTTCGATCAGGCGTCCCAGGGGCAGATCGACCCGCGGCGGCGCGCCGCGCTGCGGGTCGTGCAGCATCGGGGTATCGACCGCGCCAGGCGCGATCACGTTGACGGTAATGCCGCGGCCGATGAGTTCGGCCGCCAGGCTGCGCGCCAGGCCTATCTGCGCGGACTTGGTCGCGGCATAGGCCAGGCGCTGCGCGCGTCCCAGCACGGCGCGGCTGGACACCAGTGCGATGCGGCCGCGGCCGTCCGGCAGTTGCGGCGCCAGCGCGCGGACCAGCGCCATCGGCGCGGCCCCGTGCAGCTGCCACAGCAATTCCGTGTCTTCCGGGCGCGTATCCAGCGCGCCGCCGGTGCGCACCACGCCGGCGCAATGCGCCAGCGCGGTCGGGGCGCAGTCGTCCAGCAGGGCGCACAGGCCGCGCAGCGCGGTGGCGTCGGCCAGATCGCAACGCAGATGGCGATACTGCCCATGGTCCAGGATGGCGGCAGGCGCGATGTCCACGCCCGTCACCCGCCAGCCGGACGCCAGCAGCAGTTCGGCCAACGCCAGGCCGATGCCGGACGATGAACCCGTCAGGACGCAATGCGCCTGCGCATTCCGCTCAGTCATGGCGAGGTACTCAGTCGGCCAGCGTCGTCAGGCGCTTTTCCATGGCGCGCATCTGCTCGTAGCCCATCAACTGCATGATGTCTTCGATGCCCACCAGCAGGTCGGGGCGGTCGGCGGGTTCACCGCTGGCGATCACGCCCTGCATCACTTGCAGCGCCTGTCGCATGCCATATATGGCGGCGGCCGGCAGCATGCGCGGCAGGCTGATGCGCTTGACGCCGATTTCCTTCAGGCGCGGCAGGGGGATCAGGGGCGTGGTGGGGCGGTTGCGGATGCCGAACCCCATGTTGACGCTGACCGGGATGCCGGCGGCGTCCACCAGGCGCTTGATGTCGTCTTCGGTGCGCACGGCGTCGGGGAACAGCATGTCGGCGCCGGCGCGGGCATAGGCGCGGGCGCGCTTGACCGCGCCTTCGATGCCTTCGATCGCGAGGGAGTCGGTGCGAGCGATGATGACGAAGTCATCGTCGCGCCGCGCCAGGCAGGCGGCCTCGATCTTCTTGACCATTTCCGCCTCGCTCACCACGTCCTTGCCGGGCATGTGGCCGCAGCGCTTGGGGCTGACCTGGTCTTCCAGGTTGATGCCGGCGACGCCGGCTTCCTCGAACATCTGCACCGTGTGATAGACGTTCACGGGGTTGCCATAGCCGGTGTCGGCGTCGGCCGTGAGGGGGATGGAGACGGAGCGCGCCAGGTGGCGGCAGTGGGTGACGTTTTCCGACAGCCCCATCACGCCGATATCGGCGATGCCCAGCAATGCGTTCGACACGGCCGCGCCGCTGGTGCAGGCGGTCTTGAAACCCGCGGCTTCGACCAGGCGGATGCTGTATCCATCGTACACACCGGGGGAGACGATGAAGGGTTCGTTCTTCAGCAATTGCCGGAACTGGTGGCGCGGGTTGTTCATGTCGTACTGCTCCAAAGAGTGTCAGGCAGCGGAGACGGGGTGCCCGGCGATGCCGGACGCTCCTTCCGCCAGATGTTCAAAAAGGTGTTGCGCCGCGCGTTCGATGTGCGAGCGCATCAGCGATTCCGCCAGTTCGGCGTCGCGCGCGCGGATTGCGCGCAGGATTTGCCAGTGCTCGGCGTAGGCGTCGTCCTTGCGCTCCAGCACCGTGCCGGAGTGCCGGCGGTAGACGCGCAGCAGGTGATAGAGGTCGCCGCAAAGGGCGTTGATGATGCGGTTGTTGCCACTGGCGCGCACGATGCGCTCATGGAAGTCGAAGACACGCGGCGCCGCGGCGCCGCCATTGGCGGCCTCCAGGCGGCGCTGGCGATCCTGCTCCAGCTCGACCAGCAACTGCGCGATTTCCGCATCGCTCATGCGGCGGGTGGCCAGGTTGCAGGCCACGCCTTCCAGCGCCATGCGCATTTGGAACAGTTCCAGCGCGGACTCCGCCGATAGCGTCACCACGCGCGCCTTGATATAGGGCTCGCGCGTGATCAGCTGGATCCCTTGCAGGCGGCGCACCGCCTCCCGCACCGGGCCGCGGCTGACGCCGAATTCCTGGGCCAGCGCGACTTCATTGATGACGCTGCCCGGGGCCAGCCGGCCTTGGTAGATGGCATCCAGCACCTGGTCGAAGACCACGTCGGCCAGCGGGCCGGTGGCGTCTTCCTTGATGGCGATGGAGGTCGTGACGGTGTTCATAGTGTTGACAGCCTATCAAAGAGGTCTAAAAAGTGTCAACTCTTTTGGAGTTGGAATTGTTATGGGCGTAAGCCAGGTTTGCCTGGCCTATACGGATAATTTATCTATTTTACCGAGAAATTTACGGGTTATCCCTGGGTCTGAATGGAGGATTAATCTATCTACACTTGCGTCAGAACTCCACGGAACTGTTTTTGGTTAGTCTTTTCTGTCCCGTGTCTCTGCTGTAGTGTTGACACTATTGTTTCGCAAGCCGTAAGATGGACCCAGTTGAGATTTTCCCGATTACCGCTGCCATGATCCAGTCTTTCTCCTGTTGCGGCAGGACGCTGCGCTACGCGGACCTGTCCGCTGCCGCCCTTGTGGCGGGCCGCGACATCGCCGCGTATCCCTATGTCATCCGCGTGTTGCTGGAGAACCTGCTGCGCCACCGCGCCTGGGGCGCTGCCGTTTCCGAAGAAGAAATCGGCAGGCTCTGGGATTGGCGCGAACATCCCGGCGCCGACTTGCCGCTGCATGTGGCGCGGGTGATCCTGCCCGATTCCAGCGGCCTGCCGGTGCTGCAGGACCTGGCGGCGTTGCGTGATGCAGTGGCTCAGGCGGGCGGGGACGCGGCGCGGGTGGACACCCGGATTCCCGTGGACCTGATCGTGGATCACTCCCTGCAGGTCGACCATTGGGGCGACGCGGGCGCGGTGCAGCGCAACCTGCGCCGTGAATTCGAGCGCAACGACGAGCGCTACCGGTTCCTGAAGTGGGCGCAGCAGGCCTACCAGGGCCTGCGCGTCATCACGCCCGGCATCGGCATCATCCATCAGGTCAACCTGGAGTACCTGGCGCCGGTGGTCGCGCGCCAATCGCGTCCGGATGGCGACTGGGCCTACCCCGATTTCGTCATCGGCGGCGACTCCCATACCCCCATGGTCAACGCCTTGGGCGTGCTGGGCTGGGGCGTGGGCGGCATCGACGCCGAGGCGGCACTGCTGGGCCATGCCTACACCTTTCCGATTCCGGAGGTAGTGGGGGTGCGGCTGCGCGGCGCCATCGAGGCGCCCGCGCTCACCACCGACGCCGCCCTGCTGATCACACAGCAATTGCGCGCGGCGGGCGTGGTGGGTTGCATGGTCGAATTCTTCGGCCCCGCGGCAGAGGCGCTGGGCGTGCCGGAACGCGCCACCATCGCCAACATGGCGCCCGAGTACGGCGCCACCTGCGGATTTTTCCCGATCGACGCCCGCACGCTGGACTATGCCCGCATGACCGGGCGGGGCGAGGAACAGCTGGCGCTGATCGAAGCCTATGCGCGCGCCAACAGCCTGTGGCGCGAAGCCGGCGCAGCCGCACCGGCCCATAGCCGGGTGATAGAGATCGACCTGTCGGCGGCGCGCCCCAGCGTGGCTGGTCCGCGCCGGCCGCAGGACCGCATGGACGTGGGCGACGTCGCGGCGGACTTCCGCCGTCGTCTGAACATGTCGCTGGCCGAAGGCGGATTCGGCGTGGAGGCGGCGACCGCGCACCCGCCCAGCCGCGCCTCCCTGGGCCACGGCTCCGTGGCGCTGGCGGCTATCACTTCCTGCACCAATACCTCCAATCCCAGCGTGATGCTGGCAGCCGGCCTGGTCGCGCAAAAGGCGCTGGCGCTGGGCCTGACACCGCCTGTCTGGGTCAAGCGTTCGCTGGCGCCGGGTTCGCGCGCCGTAACGCGCTATCTGGAATCGGCCGGCCTGCTGGCGCCTTTGCAGGCGCAAGGTTTCCACGTGATCGGCTATGGCTGCACGACCTGCGGCGGCAAGTCCGGCCCGCTGGATGCCACGGCGGCCGATGCCATCGCCGAAGGCGGCCTGGTGGCGGCCGCGGTGCTGTCCGGCAACCGCAATTTCGAAGGGCGCATCCACAAGCTGCTGCGCGCCAACTACATAGGCTCTCCTGCAATGGTGGTGCTGTATGCGCTGGCCGGCAGGATCGATGTGGATTTCGAACATGAGCCACTGGGTCCGGGCGCCGATGGCGTACCCATCTATCTGCGCGATGTCTGGCCCAGCCAGGAGGAGATCGCAGCCTTGCTGCCGCTGGCCGCGGACCCGGCGTTGTTCGCCGAGGTCTATGACCCGGCCAGCCTGGACAGCGCCATCTGGCGCGACCTGCAGGCGCCCTCGGGACTGCGCTTCCCCTGGGATCCGGAATCGCAATACCTGGTCGAGCCGCCTTTCTTCAAGACCGAGCCTGGCCGCGATGCGCTGGCCGACCTGGAAGCCAGCCTGACGCGCGGCCGCGTGCTGGCCGCGTTCGGCGATTCGCTGACGACCGACCATATCTCGCCCAGCGGCGAGATCCCGGCGGACACCCCGGCCGGCGCGTACCTGATCGACAAGGGCGTGACGCCGCGCGATTTCAACACCTATGTAGCGCGCCGCTGCAATCACCATGTGATGACTCGCGCCACCTTCGCCAACATCCGCATCAAGAACGCCATGGTGCCCGGCGTGGAAGGCGGCGTGACCCGCCATTACCCCAGCGGCCGGCGCATGGCGGTGGTCGACGCGGCGCAAGCGTATCGCGCCGCAGGCGAGGCCAGCGTGATCCTGGGAGGCAAGGACTACGGCATGGGCAGCAGCCGCGACTGGGCCGCCAAGGGCTCGGCGCTGCTGGGCGTGCGCGCCGTGATCGCGGAATCCTTCGAGCGCATCCATCGCGCCAATCTGGTGGGCATGGGCGTGCTACCGCTGGCGTTCGTGGCGGACGAGGGCTGGCGCCAACTGGGTTTGACCGGCGCGGAAAGCCTGCGCTTCGAGAACGTGGCCAAGGGTGTGCTCCAGGGCGAGCCCATCACCGTCATCGCCGAGGACGGCGAGCGCCGCATCGTCTTCCATGCCTACGCCCAGGTCCTCACGCACGCCGAACGCAAGCTCATGGCGGAAGGCGGCATCCCGGCCAGCGTCCTCAACGGCTTCTTGAACGACACGGAGGCCGCGGATGCGGCCCATTGCTGACAACGCGCATCACTCAGGACACACGACATCATGCTGGATCTGCTACTCACCAATGCAAGACTGTTTTTGCCTCAGCAGGGCCTGACCGAAGGCGTGCTTGGCGTCATCGATGGCCGCATCGCCATCATTGCCGAGCCGGGTACGCCGCTGGAAGCTCGCGAGACCATCGATTGCCAAGGGCTGTGGGTACTGCCGGGACTGATCGATCCGCACGTGCATTTCGGCTTTGGCTCGCCCGAGACCGACTTCGAAACCGAGTCGCGCTTCGCCGCGCTGGGCGGCACCACCAGTGTGTTGTCGTTTCATCGCTCGGCGGACATCCGTGAATCCTTTGACAAGGTGCGTGACCGCGCCCTGTCGCAAAGCTGCGTGGATTTCGGCTTCCATTTCGGCATCACCAGCAATCTGCATGTGGAGACGCTGGAGGAAATCTCGCGCCGCTTCAATGTGAATTCCTACAAGCTCTACATGATGTACAAGGGCGCGGCGGGCCTGTCCAAGGGCTTTACCGACATTGACGACGGCCTGCTGTATTCGGCGCTGCGCGCCACCGCCGCGATCCCCGGCGCGATCATGGGCGTGCACTGCGAAAACGTCGAAGTGATTCCGGTCCTGCGGGACCCGCTGCGAGCCGCGGGCCGCGACGACCTGAAGGCCTGGAACGAACAGAGCCCGGACTTCCTGGAAGCGGAAAACGTACACCGCGTCTGCTACTTCGCCGCCAAGACCGGCGCCGCGGTCAACATCGTGCACCTGAGCAGCCGCGAAGCGCTGGACGAGGCGCGGCGCCACCGCCGCACGCCGGACGCGCCGCCCATCTACGTCGAGACCTGCCCGCACTACCTGTTCCTGAACGACGAATCGCCTGCCGGGACCTATGCCAAGGTCAACCCGCCGGTGCGCGGGCAAGGCGATGTGGACGCCATGTGGGAAGGCGTGCTGGACGGTTCCATCACCACCATCGGCACCGATCACGTGCCGCGCAAGCGCGCCACCAAGGACACGGACATCTGGGCTGCCAGCAACGGCTTCCCCGGCACCGGCCTGATGCTGCCGATCCTGCTGCACGAGGGCTACCACCGCCGCGGCGTGCCGCTGGAAACCCTGATGAAGGTCTGCACCGAAAACTCTGCCCGCATTTATCGCATGCCGGGCAAGGGCAGCATCGAGATCGGCAAGGACGCCGACCTGGTGCTGGTGGACCCGGACCTGGAGCGCACCGTCGATCCCGCCACGCTCGAATCCAATTCCGATTATTCGCCCTACGAGGGCATGACCCTGAAGGGCTGGCCCGTGCGCACCCTGGTGCGCGGGCGCACCGTGGCGCTGGACGGCCGCATCACCGATGCCGCGCGCAGCAACCCGGGCGGCCGCTATCTCAAGCGTCTTTGAACTGAACCTACTCTCTTTCTGGCAGGCATTACCATGAGCGAAACCAAGCGAATCTGGGACGACTTTCTGACCGAGCGCGACAAGCAGGTGCTGGCGCAGGCCGGTTACGGCAAGCGCGGCGGCTTCGGCAAGCGGCCGGCCCTGTTCATCATCGACGTGCAATACAACTTCTGCGGCGACACGCCCGAAGACATCCTGGAAGGCCTGAAGCAGTACCGCACCCACTGCGGCCGAGAAGCCTGGGACGCGGTCGCGCATATCGTGCCGCTGCTGGAGCTGGCGCGCGACAAGAACATTCCGGTCTTCTACACCGAAAGCGGCCGCCGCGCCGACTTGCTGGACAGCGGCGTGCAGGTGGGCAAGAACCATCGCGGCGGCGAAAAGACCGTGCTGGCCAATACCCACGCCACCCAGACCGTGGAGCCGCTGGCGCCGCGGCCGCAGGACATCCGCATCACCAAACAGAAGCCGTCCTGCTTCTTCGGCACCATCTTCATGAGCCACCTGAACTTCCTGGACGTGGACACGCTGATCCTGGTGGGCTGCACCTCGTCGGGATGCCTGCGCGCCACCACGGTGGACGCCTATTCGTACAACTTCAAGGTCATCATTCCCGAAGAGGCGGCGTTCGACCGCTTCCAGGCCAGCCATGCCATGAGCCTGTTCGACCTGAACTGCAAGTACGCCGACGTGATTCCGTCGCGCGAGGTGCAGGACTACCTGCGCAACCTGCCCGCGCCTGCTGGCGCGGACCAGGCCTGAAGCGCGGCAGGGAGCGCGCGTCATGGCCGTGACTGCCGCCGGACCGCTGCCGGTCTATTTGCTGACGGGCTTCCTGGGCAGCGGCAAGACCACGCTGCTGTCGCGTCTGGTGCGCAGCCCGCGCTTTGCCGACACGGCAGTGATCATCAACGAGTTCGGCGAGATCGGCCTGGACCACATGCTGGTGGGCCGCGCCGACGACAGCGACGTGGTGTTGCTGGATTCGGGCTGCCTGTGCTGCGCGGCCACCAGTTCGCTGCAGGACACGCTGGAGTCGCTCTATTACCGGCGCCAGCGCGGGGAGATTCCCGCCTTTACGCGGGTGGTGGTCGAAACGTCCGGGTTGGCGGATCCCTGCCCGGTCATCAACACGCTGGCGGCGGATCCGCTGATCGCCCGCCATTACCGTTTCGGCGGCGTGGTGGCGACGGCCGATGCGCTGCATGGCATGGTGACGCTGGACGCCTATCGCGAAGCCAGCACCCAGATCGCCATCGCCGACCGAATTGCGCTGACCAAGACCGATCTGGCCGATGAGGCCGCCATAGAGGCGCTACGGTCTGCGTTGCGCGGCTATAACGCCAGCGCACCCATCCGCGCGGTGTCGCCGGATACCGTGGATGAGGATGCGCCTGCGCTGTTTGATGGACTGCGGCCCGAGCATCTGGACGCAGCCGTGCTGACGGCCGCGGCGCCGCTCGCCGCAGGGCCGCTGGCGCATGTGCTGCGCTATGGCATCGTGTCCTACGCCTTCCCGCAGAGCCGGCCGGTGGGTTGGGAAGACTATGCGCGCTGGACCCGGCACATGCAGCGGCATATCGGTGACCGCCTGCTGCGCGCCAAAGGCTTGCTGCGCTGGACGGACGGCACCTTGCGCGCGGTGCACGGCGTGCGGCACGTATTTGCAACGCCCGAGCCCGTCACCGTGCCGGAAGGGGTGTGGCAGAAGGGGGCCATGGTCCTGATCGTGCAGGACCTGTCGTCCGAAGATGTGGACGAGGCGATGCGGCCGCTGGATTTGTGAGTTTGTCCGGCAGCCTCGGCTGAAGCGATCGCGCTCAAGAAGGATTGCTGGCGTGGCCCAGATGCAGTGCCACTACTTCGGTGCCCATGCCAGCCAGGCCCGGATACCGCGTCCTGACCTGAGGATCGTGTCCCGGCACGATATGGTCCGGCGATTCCGCGAATTTCAGCAGGATCTCGTAGCCCGCCAGCATGTCGGCAACGTTGTCGACGATGGGAAACGGCGCGTCCCGCCCCATGTTGTCGTAGTAGTGGCTGGCATCCGAGGCCAGCACCATCCAGCCGCGCGCGGTGTGCACGCGCACGGCCTGCAGCCCGCGCGTGTGGCCGCCGATGTGCAGCAGTTGCAGGCCCGGCGCGATCTCGTCGTGGCCGTGGTAGAACGCCACGCGCTTGTCGTACACGCCGCGCACCACGTCGACCACGTCTTCGACCGCGTAGGCGTGGCGCAGCATGTCGAAGCGCATATTGCAGCCGCAGGCATAGTGCAGCTCGCTTTCCTGGAGGTGCAGGCGGGCGTGCGGCAGCTTGCGGATGTTGCCCGCATGGTCGTAGTGCAGATGCGTGACGATGACGTCGCGGATGTCGGCGGGCGCGATGCCCAGCTTTTCCAGCGCGTCTATCGGGCAGCGCAGGAACTCGCGGCCGCGCGCCCGGGCCGCCTCTTCATTGAATCCGGTGTCGACGAGATAGACGCGTGCGCCATGGCGGATGACCCAGACGAAATAGTCCATCGGCATCGGGCCGTCGTGCGGGTCTGGGGGCGTGATGAAGTTCTGGCTGCGCCGGCGCGCCACCGTGGCGTAGCGCAGGGCATAGACTTCGTAGCGGGGCAGCGTCATGCGGTGGCTCCGGTAGTGCGCAGGCGATCCAGCTCGGGCCGCAGATAGTCCAGCAGGCGTTGGGGGTTCTCGACCATGGGGAAATGTCCCAGTTCCGGCATGGCCTGAAAGCGCGCGCCGCGGATCAGGGCCGCCACCCGGCGGGAATCCTCGGGGCTGGCTGAATAGTCGTAGGCGCCCGTCAACAGCGATATGCCGAAGGCGTCGGCGTTCAGGCCGGCCAGGTGCGTCGCGGCGTCGAAGTCTTCGCTGTAGAACCAGAGATCGTTGGCGTAGACATTGAAGCCGCCCTGCGAGTAGATCCAGGCCGCATCGCGCCGGGCCTGCAAGGTGGCGGCCGGACCCATCAGGCCGCGCACGTAGGCGGGATTGTGCGCAGCCTGGTTGACCTGGGGATGGCACAGCATCGGCGTGCGCCGGCCTGCGGCCTTGTAGGGCGCTTCCAGCGCGGCGACGCCGGCCACGTCGGCGGGGCTGCGCGCGGCGACCACCAGCGCCATCGCCGCGCCCATCGAGCAGCCCAGCAGCACGGCCGGCGCGCCCGCCAGCTGGCGGATCACCGCGAGACAGGTCTGCAGATAGGCGTCGCGGGACAGGCCCTCTTCGGTCCAGGCCTGGCCCGGCAAGGGCATGCTGCGGCCGTGCCCGGGCATGTCGAAGGCGATCATGCGCCATTGCCGGCGCAGCCCGGGGTCGGTCATCAGCGCATGGTATTGGCGGGAATCCGCGCCCGCCGTGTGCAGCATCAGCAGCGGCGGTCCGGCGTCGAGCCCGCTGGTTTCATAGTAGAGGGAGGTCCGGGCCGGGCCGATATCGAGGGTGGCGTAGGCGCCGGTAATCGGGCTGCGGTCCAGCAATTCGGGCGCGGCGGCGAGTTGGCCGCGCAGGATCTCGAATAGCCGTTCGAGCGGGTGCAAGGCCTGGGCGACGGCCAGCGCATCGCCGGTGACGCGCAGGCCCTGTGCCTGGCGGCGGGCCGCGGTAAAGGAGTGGTAGCCCGGGGGCGGGGCGTCGCTGAGCAGCTTGTGCCAGGTTTCGGGAGGGGCGCTGACGACGATGCATTGCGAGGGGGCGGCGGGCTGGCCGGCCCAGGCCGCTATCTTTTCATCCGGTCCGGGGCCTGCTTGCAGCCAGATGGCGCAGGGCAGGCCGCGGGCGGCCAAGATGAATTCGCTATCCTGCTGCGCCAGGGCTGCCCCGGCCTTTAGTTTCTGGACGATCGCCTTCACTGTCGGATGTCTCCTGTTGCTGGCGCTTGAGCACTTCGAGCGCGGTGCGTTGCGCGTTCACGATATGGCTCTGCGCCGCGCTTTGCGCGCCTTGCGGGTCCCGAGCCTGGATGCGCTCGAAGATCAGATCGATTTCGGCCATGCTTTCCGGCAGGCGGTCAGCGCGCGCGAACGAAGTGGCGCGCAGCAGGTTGATGCGCGACAGCAGGCCCGGCAGCATGTCCTTGACCAGATCGTTGTCGCAGCCGCTCAGCAGCACGTCGTAGAAATCGCGCTTGGCCGCCAGCAGGGCCGACTTGTTGCTGCCCTTGGCCTGGCGGTGCAGGGCATCCACCGCCTTGCGCAGTCGCTCGACGTCGGGGTCGCTCGCCAGCCGCGCGAATTCATGCGCGGCATAGCCTTCCAGCAGGGCGCGCAGGGCGTAGAGGTCGCGGGCGGCCTTTTCGGTGATGCGCACGACGGTGGGGCCGCGATGCGGTTCGATGGAAATCAAGCGTTCGGCTTCGAGCGTGCGCAGCGCTTCGCGCAGGGTGCTGCGGCTGATGCCGAGCTGATCGCACAATTCTTGTTCGCGCAGGCGTTCCCCGCCCTTGATCCGTCCGTCCATGATGGACGCGCGCAGGAATTCCTCCACGCGGGTGCGCAGGGTGCCGGGTTTCTCGAATACCGCGCCTGTCGGGCTGGCCATGGCTGTCTCTCGCTTATCCTGGCGGCAAGTCCGCGCGTCGGCGGGGGCTCATGGCCGCGCCGCGGCGAACCGCCGTGTCTACGTAAAGACGCAATATATCCCGTCGGCGGGCCATGGCTACAGTCCGAGGTAGGCCGCGCGCACGCGGCTGTCTTCCAGCAGTTCGCCGCTGGGACCGGACAGCACCAGGGAGCCCGACTGCAGCACGTAGGCGTACTCGGCCACCGACAGCGCCAGGCGCGTGTTCTGCTCCACCAGCAGAATGGTCAGGCCGCTGCGGTGGATGTCGACCATGGCCTGGTGCATCTCCTCGACGATCTTGGGCGCTAGGCCGTGGCTGGGCTCGTCCAGCAGCAACAGCCGGGGTTCCAGCATCAGCGCGCGGCCGAAGGCCACCATCTGCTGTTCGCCGCCGGAAAGCGTGCCGGCCTGCTGGCGGCGCCGTTCCCGCAGCCGTGGAAACAGTGTGTAGATCCTGTCGCAGCCGCGCCTGACTGCCGCCATGTCGCGGCGGCGGGTGTAGCCGCCCAGGTACAGGTTTTCCTCGACCGTCATTTCCGGAAAGACGTGACGGCCTTCCGGCACGTGGGCGATGCCCAGTTCGGGAATGCGGTGCGGCGCCAGGCGCAGGATTTCCTGTCCGTCGAACTTGACGCTGCCGCCGACCTTGTCCAGCAGGCCGGAGATGCAGCGCAGCAGCGTGCTCTTGCCAGCCGTGTTGGCCCCGACCACGGCGATGAAGCCGCCGGCGGGCACATCCAGCGTGATGTCGCGCAGCACCGGACTGCGGTCGTAGGCGGCGGTCAGCCCCTGGATCTGCAACAGGCTCATGCCGGGACCTCCACCTGTTCCAACGACTTGCCCAGGTAGACCTCGATCACCGTGGGATCGGCCGCGATCTGCGCCGGGCTGCCCTCGGCGATCTTCTGGCCGAACGACAGCACCAGGATCCGGTTGCATAAGCGCATGATGGCGCGCATATGGTGTTCCACCACGATGAAGGTGATGCCGGATTCGTCGCGCAGGGTGCGGATCAGGTCCAGCAGGGCGTCCATTTCGGATTCGTTCAGCGCCGCCATCACCTCGTCCAGCAGGAACACCTTGGGATCGGTGCACAGGGCGCGCGCCAGCTCCACCCGCGCCTGCTCGGGAAACGAAAGCTCGCCGGCGGGCTTGCGCGCGATGCCGGCCAAGTCGACCCGATCAAGGTTGTCCAACGCGAGCCGGCGGGCCCGGCCCACGTCATGTCGCAGCAGTCCGCCGACCAGCACGTTGTCCAGCACCGTCATTTCGGGGAACAGCGCCACGTTCTGGAAGGTCTTGGTCATGCCCAGCCCCGCGATCTGGTGGGGCCGCAGGCCGCTGATGTCGCGGCCTTCCAGTTCGATCCGGCCGCCGTTGCCGCGGTACAGCCCGACGAGCAGGTTGAATAGGGTGGTCTTGCCGGCGCCGTTGGGGCCGATGAGGCCCAGGATGTCGCCGCGGGCCACGTTGAACGACACGTCGTCCACGGCTTTCAGGCCGCCGAAACGGCGCTGGACATGGGAGACCTTGAGGATGTCAGGCATGCTGGCCTCGCGTCAGGTTGCGCAGCCGGGTCCACAGCGCCGACAGGCCGCGCGGCTCGATCAGGATGATGGCGATGAGGATCAGCCCGAAAGCCAGCTGCGACGCGCCCGCCGTGTGCCCCGACAGCCAATCGTTGAATACTTCTTCCAGCGGGATGATGACCAGCGCGCCGATCAGCGGACCGGTCACGGTGCCCACGCCGCCGATAATGCAGATCAGCGCCACGCGCACCGAAATCCCGACCAGCGAGAAGACCGTGTCCGGGTCGAAGAAGTAGATGAACTGCGCATACAGCGTGCCGCAGGCGCCCATCAGCGCGGCGGAGATGACGGCCGCGAGGATGCGGGTTCTGGCTGTGTTTACGCCTATCACCTCGGCGGCCTGCGGATTGGCCTTGACCGCGCGCAAGCGGTAGCCCAGGCGTGAACGGCTGATCAGCGCGAACACGATGGAGGTGATTACCGCGGCTCCCAGCATCAGGTAGTAGTACGGGATGCTGGACTTGAACTGCATCTGTGCCAGGCCTTCCGAGAACGGGATCGACACGCCCACCGGGCCCCCCGTTACGGAGGCCCAGGTGTTGGCGATGGCACGCAGCACTTCGCCAAAGGCCAGCGTGGCCAGCGCGAAGTAGTGTCCGCGCAGGCGCATGGTCGGCAGGCTGAGCAGCGCGCCCGCGGCCGCGGCGACGGCCATGGCGGCGATGATGCCCAGCCACGGCGAGATGCCGTAGCGCATCAGCAGCAAGGTCGAGGTGTAGGCGCCCAGTCCGAAGAAGGCCGCGTGTCCCAGCGAGATCTGGTTGGCCAGTCCGCCTACGATGTTCCAGGATTGGCCCATGGCGGCGAACAGCAGCACCAGCGTCATGACGCGGATGCCGTAGCCCTGGTCTTCCATCAGCCACGGCGCGATCAGGGCTGCCGCCAGCGGCAGCGCCCACAACAGGATTTGTCGGTTCTGAGCCATCAGCCCGCCCTTTTCAAAAGACCTTCCGGGCGCACGGCCAGCACCAGGATGAAGATGGCGAACAGCGCCAGGTTTTGCAGCTGCATCGGCAGTGCCAGCGAAGACAGCGACTGGATCACGCCGACCGCCACGCCGCCCACCACCGCGCCTATCACGCTGCCCAGTCCTCCCAGCACCACCGCGGTGAACATCAGCACGCTGAACTGCGCGCCAACCGTGGTCGAGGCGGTCAGGTAGGGCAGGATGATGCCGCCGCCCAACGCCGTCATGCCCACGCCCAGCCCGAACGCCAACTGGTGCACGCGGTGCGTGGAAATGCCGGACAACCGGGCGGCCATGGGATCCTGGGCGGTGGCGCGCACCGCCATGCCCCACCAGGTTTTCTTCAACACCCACCACAGGGCCAGGCCCGCCACCGATGCGACCGCAAAGGCCAGCAGATAGGGCGCGCTGAGCAGGATGGGGCCTACGGCCAGCGCCGTCATCTGGTAGGGCGTCTGCACCGAACGGAACTCGGAACCGAACAGGATCAGCGCCAGGTTTTCCATGACGATGAGCAGGCCCACCGTCAGGAAGATCTGCGCCACCGCCGGCGCCTTCAGCACCCGGTTGATCAGGTACTTCTGCGTCAGCACGCCCAGCACGAAGGCCACCGCGAATGACAGCAACGAGCCCAGCAAGGGATCCAGCCCGAGCAGCTTCCAGGCGAAGTACGCCACGAACATGCCCACCATCAGGAATTCCGCCTGGGCGAAGTTGACGATGGAGACCACTCCGAAGACGAGCGTGAGCCCGATGGAGATGACCGCGTAGACCCCGCCCAGCAGAATGCCGTCGACCAATGCCTGTAGGAATTGCATGACCGTTCTCCGCGCGGACTCAGGAGGCCGCGATGACGCGGCCCTTGGCCAGCGCCTGCGGCCAGACCGAGACCAGTTCGCCTTTCTGCCACTGGACCATGATGGGTTGCGCCATGGTGTTCAGGCCGCTGGCGTCGAAATGCACGCCGCCGCCCGACATCACGCCGGCCCAGCCCTGGTCGTACTTCTGCGCGCGCAGGGCCTGGGAGACCGCTTCCGGCTTGTCGGAAGCGGCGACTTCCAGCGCCTGGGCCAGCACGCCCGCGCACACGGCGTGCTCCAGCGCCTCGTGCGGCATGAAGGTCCCGAAGCGCTTGCGGTAGCGTTCGGTGTATTCGGGCGCCTGGTCGTAGTTGGCCGGAGCTATCGACAGCACGGCCTCGGAATACTGGCCCAGGGCCTTGGCGAAGTCGGGAATGACATAGCCCGCCGCGCCGCCCACGATGGGCACGGTCAGGCGCTGCTGCCGCATCACGCGGATGATCAGCAGGCTGTCGTTCAGGTAGGAGATCGGGAAGACGATCTGGGCATCCGATCCCCGCAGTTTGCTGATCAGGGGCGTGACGTCGGTGATGCCCAGGGGGTAGGCCTCGTCCAGCACAATCTGCGTGCCCGCGGCCTTGGCGGCGTTGCGCACGCCGACCGCCTGCGAGGTTCCGTAGGCGGTGTCTTCGTAGAGCAGCGCGATCTTGTTGATGTCCGAGGCGCCCGCCACGACCGACGCCGCATAGTCGTACTGTGCGCGGCCCAGCACGGAGCCCTTGGAGACCACCTGGAAGATGTGCTTGAAACCGCGTTCCGTGAGCACGTCGGAGAACGACATGGTGAGCAATGGGATGCCGCGGCGTTCGGTCACTTCCGATATGGCCAGCGTCAGCGACGAGGCGTAGGCGCCGATGATCGCCACGCAGCGGTTCTGCGTGATCAGGCGTTGCGCCACCGTGGCAGCGGTGGTCGGTTGCGAGGTGGCGTCGGCGATGATCAGCTTGAGCCTGGCCCCACCCATGGCTTTGATGCCGCCGGCCGCGTTGATCTCGTCGGCGGCCAGTTCCAGCCCCTGCCGCGAGTTGATGCCGAATTGGGCGTTGGCGCCCGACAACGGCAGGATGACGCCGACGTTGATTTCCGACGGCGCGGCCAGCGCGCGGCCCGGCAAGCTGGCGGCCAGCGCGGCTGCGCCCAATCCAGCGACGAATTCCCTGCGCCCGCGGCGCATGGCCTGTTGGGGTTTTGTCATGTCTGTCTCCTGGCTTTTTTCGGGTGTGGCGCAAGGCTGCCGGCCCGGCGCTCTGCGGCACATTATTGTGCTCAAATTTTAAGCAGTCAAGAAGATTGTCTGACAATCTGACTATTGACGATTTCCGGAAAACTGACTGACAATCAGACAAAATGGATCAGGCGGAAGCTTGATCCGCAGCCCGTCACCCCATCACAAAGAGGAACTCATGGCAGACATCAAATCCGAAACCCAGGCGCTGTTCGACCAAGGCCTGAACCTGCGCCGCGAAGTGCTGGGCACTGAATACGTGGACGGCTCCCTGGCCCGCGCCAACGACTTCATGATGGCCTTTCAGAACATCACCACCGAGTGGTGCTGGGGCTACACCTGGGGCCGTCCAGGGCTGGAAAAGAAGACGCGCAGCATGCTCAACCTGGCGATGCTGACGGCGCTGAACCGGCCGGCCGAGATCAAGCTGCACGTCAAGGGCGCGCTGAACAATGGCGTGACGGTCGAGGAGATCAAGGAGATCTTGCTGCAGGCCACGGTTTACTGCGGTATCCCTGCAGGGCTGGACGCGTTCAAGGTCGCCAACCAGGTGCTGGAAGAAGAGGGCGCCTTCAAGGAGTCCAAGGCATGAGCGCCCCGCAAGAGCGGGTGGGCCTGATCGGCATCGGCAGCATGGGCTGGCCCATGGCGGCCCGCCTGGTGCAGGCTGGCTTTGCGGTCACGGTGTTCGACGCCGTGCCGGGCCAGGCCGCGAAGTTCGCCCAGGAAGTGGGCGGCCAGGCCGCCGCCACCTGCGCCGAACTGGCGGCGCAGTCCGACATCATCTTCACCATGCTGCCCACCAGCGCGATCGTCGAGCAGGTGCTGGGCGGCGAGCAGGGCGTGCTGGCGGGCTTGCGCCCGGGCGCCGTCGTCGTGGACATGAGTTCCGGCGTGCCGGCGCATACACAGCGCCTGGCGCAGGCGGTGGCTGCCGCCGGGGGCGTCATGGTCGACGCGCCGGTTTCCGGCGGCGTGCCGCGCGCCCGCACGGGCGAGCTGGCCATCATGTACGGCGGACCCGCGGCGACGCTGGAGCGGGTGCGTCCGGCCCTGTCGAGCATGGGCACGACGATCACGCCCGTGGGTGAGGTGGGCAGCGCCCACGCCATGAAGGCGCTGAACAACCTGGTGTCGGCCGGCGGCTTCCTGATCGGGGTCGAGGCCATGCTTATCGGGCAGCAGTTTGGCCTGGATCCGAACGTCATCGTCGACGTGCTCAATGCGTCGACCGGCATGAACAATTCGACCCAGAAGAAGTTCAAGCAATTCGTGCTGTCGCGCCAGTTCAATTCCGGCTTCGGCCTGGACCTGATGGTCAAGGACCTGGGCATCGCGCTGGGCATCGCGACCGATACCGGCACGCCCACGCCGTTCGCGTCGCTCTGCCGCGAACTGTGGGCCTCGGCCGGCAAGACGCTGGGCAAGGGCCAGGATCACACCGCCGTCGCGCGCCTGTCCGAGCAACTGGCCGGCGTCGAGCTGGGCGCCCGTCAGAAAGACTGACCGAGTTGCGGCCGGGCGGGCGCCCGGTCGCAACTCGGTGTTTACCCCGAGCCAGCTTTTTGCCATAAATTTGTATGATGACCTTATGACTTCGAACTCTGGAGGAAGGACGTCATGCCTGCAGCATCCGTGCCATGCGAGTCCACCCGTCGCCATGACGGTGGGCGGCCATGACCGAGGAATCCCGCATCCGCGACGAGATCTGCGCCGTCGGCGCCAGCCTCTATGACCGTGGCTATACCGTGGGTGCGGCCGGCAATATCAGCGCGCGTCTGGACGACGGCTGGCTGATCACGCCGACCGACGCCTGCCTCGGACGACTGGACCCCGCCGAACTGTCCAAGGTCGACGCGGCGGGCAGGCATGTGTCGGGCAGCAAGCCGTCCAAGACGCTGGAACTGCATCGCGGCATCTACCAGGCCAGTCCCGGCGCGCGCGGCATCGTGCACACGCATTCCACGCATCTGGTGGCGTTGACGCTGGCGGGCGTATGGCGGCCGGATGAAGTGCTGCCGCCCATCACGCCTTATCAGGTCATGAAGGTCGGCAGGATTCCGCTGATCCCCTATCGCCGCCCGGGCGATCCGCAAGCTGCAGCCGAGGTCGCGGCGGTGGCGGGCGACGTGCGCGGGGCGCTGTTCGAGCGCCTTGGGTCGGTGGTGTGGGAGCGCTCTGTAGCCCATGCCTCCTATGCGCTGGAAGAACTGGAAGAAACCGCCCGTCTTTGGCTGATGAGCGATCCCCGGCCCGCGCCATTGAGCACAGCGGCGATAGACGAACTGCGGGCCGTGTTCGGCGCGCGCTATTGAACCTGGAAATTGCAATGTCGCGCCTGGCCGCCAATCTCAGCATGATGTACACCGAGCATCCCTTCCTGGACCGATTCGAGGCGGCCGCGCGGGACGGGTTCGCGGCAGTGGAGTTCCTGTTTCCCTACGAGTATCCGGCAGCCGAACTCAAAACGCGGCTGGAGGCACAGGGGTTGAGCCAGGCGCTGTTCAACGCGCCGCCGGGAGATTGGGCCGCAGGCGAGCGCGGCACGGCCTCGCTGCCCGGCCGCGAAAGCGAATTCCGGCATGGGGTCGAGCAGGCCTTGGAATATGCCGCCGCGCTCGGCAACCGCAAGCTGCATCTGATGGCCGGACTGATCCAGCCTGGGCAGGACCGCGCCGCGCATCGCGCGGTCTATCAGGAAAATCTGGCGTGGGCCGCACGCGCCGCTGCGGCGGCCGGCGTGACAGTGCTGATAGAACCGATCAACACGCGCGATATCCCGGGCTTCTTCCTCAACCGCCAGGACGAGGCGCAAGCCATCTGCGCCGAGGTTGGCGCGGACAACCTGAAGGTGCAGTTCGACATCTACCACTGCCAGATCGTGGAAGGCGATATCGCGGTCAAGCTCAAGCGCGACATGGCCGGCATTGGCCACATCCAGATCGCGGGAGTGCCGGACCGTCATGAGCCGGATCTGGGCGAACTGAACTATCCCTATCTGTTCGAGCAGATCGATGCGCTGGGCTACGCGGGCTGGATCGGCTGCGAGTACCGGCCTCGCGCCGGCACCTCCGCCGGGCTGGGCTGGGCCCGGCCCTACCTGACACACACGGGACATACCGCGACATGAAGATACTCATCACCGGCGGCGCCGGCTTCCTGGGGCAGCGCCTAGCCCGCAGGCTGTTGGAGCGCGGCACGCTGACCCTGGTTGGGGGCAAGCCCGAAGCCATCACTCAGATCGGTCTGCTGGACGTGGTGCAGGCTCCGGGGCCGGACGATCCGCGCATTCATGCGCAGGTCGGCGACATCGCCGATCCCGCGGTGCTGCGGCAAGCGATCGGCACGGACACGCGCGTGATCTTCCATCTGGCCGCCATCGTCAGCGGCCAGGCCGAGGCGGATTTTGACCTGGGCATGCGCATCAACCTGGACGCGTCGCGCGCGCTGCTGGAGACCTGCCGCGCCCTGGGCCACCAGCCGCGGGTGATCTTCACCAGTTCGGTCGCGGTGTATGGCGGTACGCTGCCCGACATCGTGCGCGACGACACCGCGCTCAATCCCCAATCGTCCTACGGAACGCAGAAAGCCATCGCCGAACTGCTGCTGGCGGACTACACGCGGCGCGGCTACGTGGACGGGCGCGTGCTGCGCCTGCCGACCATCAGCGTGCGTCCGGGGCGACCCAACGCGGCGGCCTCCTCGTTCGCCAGCGGCATCATCCGCGAACCGCTGAATGGCGTGGAGGCGGCATGCCCGGTGCGCGCTGACACGCGCCTGTGGCTGCTGTCGCCGCGCGGTGCGATCCAGGCGCTGATCGCCGGCTGCGAACTGGACGCGGCCGCCGTCGAGGGCCGCGCGCCCATCAATCTTCCCGGCGTGTCGGTCACTGCTGCCGAGATGGTGCAGGCGCTGCGCGAGGTCGCGGGCGACGAGGTTGCCGGCCGCGTCGGCTGGCAGCCCGACGACCGCGTCGAGCGCATCGTGGGCAGTTGGCCAGGCCGCTGGGACACGGCCCGAGCCGAAAAGCTGGGCCTGCGCGGCGACGCCGATTTCGCGGCCATCATCCGCGCCTACATGGCCGACGACCTGGCGCGTTGAGCGCGGGCCGCAATTCATCCCTACCGTAGCGGTACCGCCAACGATATGAGCAATCCTCAAACACCATCCCGCCGCGTCGGCGTCATCGGCCTGGGCGCCATGGGCGCGGGCATCGCGCAAAGCTTGCGCCGGGCCGGCCACGACGTGCATGTGTACGACATCCGGTCCGAAGCCAGCGCGGCGTTCGCGGCGCAAGGCGGCGTGGCCTGCGCCACGCTGGCCGACATGGCGGCCGCCTGCGACATCGTCATCAGCGTGGTCGTCAACGCCCAGCAGACCGAGGCGGTGCTGTATGGGGAAGACGGTCTTGCCGCCGCGCTGCGGCCGGGGGCGGTGTTCGTGATGTGCTCCACCGTGGATCCCAACTGGTCGATCGCGCTGGAGGCGAGGCTCGAAGCGCAGGGCATCCTGTATCTGGATGCGCCCATCTCCGGCGGCGCCGCGCGCGCGGCCTCGGGCGAAATGACCATGATGACCGCAGGCCGCGCGGCCGCCTATGACGCCTGCGGCCCGGTGCTGGAATCCATGGCGGGCAAGGTTTACCGATTAGGCGACCGCGCCGGCGCGGGCAGCAAGGTCAAGATCATCAATCAGCTGCTGGCTGGCGTGCACATCGCCGCGGCGGCGGAAGCCATGGCATTGGGCCTGCGCGAAGGCGTGGACGCGGATGCCTTGTATGAAGTGATCACGCACAGCGCGGGCAATAGCTGGATGTTCGAAAACCGCATGGCCCATGTGTTGGCGGGCGACTACACGCCGTTGTCTGCGGTCGATATCTTTGTCAAGGATCTGGGGCTGGTGCTGGACACCGCCAGGCATACCCGCTTTCCTCTTCCGCTGGCGTCCACGGCGCACCAGATGTTCATGCAGGCATCCAGCGCCGGCCACGGCCGCGAGGACGACAGCGCGGTGATCAAGATATTTCCCGGGATTGCCCTGCCGGAGGCCAAATGAGCATCAAGCTGGGCTGCATCGCGGACGACTTCACCGGCGCCACCGACCTGGCCAACAACCTGGTGCGGGCCGGCATGCGCACCGTGCAGACCATAGGCATACCGGGCGAACCCTTGCGCGGCGGCGCCGATGCCGTCGTGGTTGCGCTCAAGACCCGCACCTTGCCGGCGGCCGAGGCCGTGGCGCAGTCGCTGGCGGCGCTGGACTGGCTGCGGGCGCAGGGCGCGGAACAGATCTACTTCAAGTATTGCTCCACCTTCGACAGCACGCCCGCAGGCAATATCGGGCCTGTCGCGGATGCGCTGATGCAGCGGCTAGGTACGGATTTCACCATCGCCACGCCGGCTTTTCCGGACAACAAGCGCACGGTGTTCAAGGGCTATCTGTTTGCGGGCGACGTGCTGCTGAACGAATCGGGCATGCAGCATCATCCGCTGACGCCCATGACTGATCCGAACCTGGTACGCGTGTTGTCCGCGCAGACCACGCGCCGTGTCGGTCTGATCGACCATGCCGTTGTTGCGCGTGGCAGCGAGGCGATCCGCGCTTGCATCCAGGAGTTGAAGACTCAGGGGATCGAGATCGCCATTGTGGATGCCGTGTCCAATGATGACCTGCTGGCCCTGGGGCCAGCGCTTGCCGGCATGCCGCTGGTGACGGCGGGCTCGGGAGTGGCTATCGGCCTGCCGCGCAACTGGGGCTTGACGCCCGCCTCCGCGCACGCCGGGCAGCCGCGCGTGCCGGGCATGCAGGCGGTAGTGGCGGGCAGTTGCTCGGCGGCTACCAATGGCCAGGTGGCCGCGTTCATCGAAAGCGGGCGGCCCGCGCTGGCGCTGGATCCGCTGCGGCTGGCGGCGGGCGACGACGTCGTGGTGCAGGCTTTGGCCTGGGCCGATGCGCACCTGCGCGACGGCCCCGTGCTGATCTACTCCACCGCGCAGCCCGAGCAGGTCCGGCAGGCGCAGGGCGACCTGGGCGCCGCGCGCGCGGGCGCCATGATCGAGGATGCCATCGCGCGTATCGCGACCGGGCTGGTTGAACGCGGCGTGCGCCAGCTGATCGTGGCGGGCGGCGAGACCTCGGGGGCGGTGGTGCAGGCGCTGGGGTTGCAGCAGATTGCCATCGGCGAGCAGATCGATCCAGGCGTGCCTTGGTGCTGCGGCCATGCGCTCGCGGCGCAAGGCGACATCAGCATTGCGCTGAAGTCGGGAAACTTCGGCGCGCGGGACTTCTTCATCAAGGCGTTCGGCTAGGGCGGCTGCCGTAGCTTCGACCTGTGCCTGTCGGTCCAGAGCGGCAATGCGCGGCGCTGCCGCGCCGGCTGTCCGAGCTCAGCGGTGCGCCTGGCTCAGCCGCCTGGCGGCATTCACCATGTGGATGCGGGCGGCCTCGCGTGCGCCGGCCACATCTTTGCTGCGTATCGCTTCGACGATGGCGACATGTTCCTGCAGCACCGCCCGCATCAAGCTGGCGTGGCGGGCTTCGTTGGCGCGCGTGACGCGCGTGGCCGCTTCCAGGAACTGACTGACGAAAGCCAGGGTCGTCAGGAAATAGGGGTTGCCGGTGGCGCGGGCGATGCTGCGGTGGAAGGCCACGTCTTCCTGCACGCCGTCGCCGCCGTTTTCAACGGCCCGCGCAATGGCGGCCAGGGCGGCGTCGATCTCGGCCATGTCCTGCTTCTTGCGCACTGCCGCGGCTTGCGCGGCGATCTCGGTTTCCAGCGCGCGGCGCAGGTCCACGATATGCAGCACCGCGTCCAGCGAGGAAAGATCGGCGGCGTCGATGCGCAGGGCGCGGTTGCCGGCGTGGCCGGTGACGTACACGCCGCTACCTTGCCGCGCCTCCACGATGCCATCCTGCCGCAGGCGTGACACCGCTTCGCGGATGACCGTGCGGCTGACACCGAACTGTTCCGCCAGCGCGCTTTCGGTGGGCAGTTTTTCGCCGGGCGGCACGCGGCCTTCGTCGATCTCGGCGAGCAGGCGCTTGGCGACCGTGTCGGTCAGCGTGGGATGAGTCGGGAGTCGAGGGAACGCCATCGCCGTATGATACGCGCGCCCAAGCAGGGCAGGGCCATGAGGGCTCGACCTGGCTTTCATTGAGCTCACAGCCTTGCGTCATTTTCGAAATGTTATATCATTCGCCAATTAGTTGGTACGTTATAACATTTAAAAGAGGGCGATGATGAATGGCAAGAAACTGGGGCGGCAAAGGGAGCGCGGTGGCCGGATCGCCGTGCGGGCGGGCCGCCGGGGCGCGCTGAAACCCTTGGTCTGCGCGCTGATGCTGGCCGCGCCCGCGGCGCAAGCAGAAGAGGCCGCGGCGGAACGCGTAGCCGCCAAGACCCTGGCGCCGATCACGGTATCCGCCAATCCGCTGGGCCTGGACCTGAACAGCACCACGCTGCCTGCCTCGGTGCTGGAAGGCGACGAACTGATCGAACAGCGCAACGGCACCCTGGGCGACACGTTGAAGAACCTGCCGGGGGTCAATAGCGACACCTTCGGCGGTGGCGCCAGCCGCCCCGTGATTCGCGGACAGACGGCGCCGCGCGTGAAGGTGCTGTCCGACGGTTCCGAAGTGATGGACGCGTCCAGCATTTCTCCCGACCATGCGGTGACGGTGGAGCCGTTGCTGGCAGAGCGCATCGAAGTGCTGCGCGGCCCCGCCACACTGCTGTATGGCGGCGGCGCCATCGGTGGCGTGGTCAATGTGGTGGACAAGAAGATCCCGACGGCAGTGCCGGAAAAAGGCATCGAGGCCGAAGCCGAATTGCGCGGCGCCACCGGCACCAAGGAACGCGCGGGGGCGGTGGGCATCACTGCCGGTGAAGGTCAGTTCGCAGTGCGCGTGGAAGGTTTGAAGCGCCGCACCAGCGACTATGACGTGCCCGACTGGCCTGGCGGCAAGCTGGAAGGCTCGTACAGCGAGTCGACGCAGGGTACGGTGGGCATGTCCTGGATCACGCCACGCGGCTACGTCGGCCTGGCGTTCACGCATCTGGAAAGCAAGTACGGCCTGCCGGGACACAATCACGAATACGAAGGCTGCCACCCGCACGGCACCCATCTGCATTGCGGCGGCCATGACCATGGTCACGGCGAAGAGGGTCACGATCACGACCATGAGCACGAGCATGGCGGCGTGCCCTACGTGAAGCTGCGCAGCAACCGCCTCGACCTGCGCGCCGAGTACCAGGATCCGTTCGCGGGCTTCGAGAAGATCCGCGTGCGCGGCGGCTTGACCGACTACCAGCACGACGAGATCGAAGGCGGCGAAGTCGGTACGCGCTTCAAGAACAAGGGTTACGACCTGCGCGTGGAAATGCAGCACAAGCCCATCGCCGGTTGGCGCGGTGTGGTGGGCGTGCAGAACGCCTACAGTGATTTCCGCGCCGATGGCGAAGAGGCTTTCCTGCCGCGCAGCAAGACGCGCTCATACGGCTTGTTCGTGCTGGAGGAGTACCAACTGAACGACTGGCGCTTCGAACTGGGCGCGCGACAGGACTGGCAACGCATCTCGCCGACGGGCGGGGCTGCGCGCAGCAGTCTGTCCGGCACTTCCTTGTCGGCCGCCGCCATCTGGGACTTCGCGCCGCAGTATTCCGTGGCCCTGTCCCTGTCACGTTCGCAGCGCCTGCCTACCGCGCAGGAACTGTACGCGGACGGTGTGCACCTGGCCACCAACACCTATGAACTGGGCAATGCGGATCTGGGCCGCGAGACATCGCACAACATCGACCTGACCTTGCGTAAGCATGCCGGGGACACGACGTTCTCAGCCAGCGTGTTCCACAACCGCGTGAAGAACTACATCTACGCCAACACGCTGGACCGCTACGAGGACTTCCGCCTGATCGAGTACACCCAGCGCGATGCGGAGTTCACGGGTGTGGAAGGCGAACTGCGCCACCAGTTCACTCCGGTTTTCTCGGCCGCCGTGTTCGGCGACTACGTGCGCGGCAAGCTGACCGGCGGCGATGGAAACCTGCCGCGCATCCCGGCGGCGCGCGCCGGCGTGCGCGCCAACATGAAGTGGCAGCAGTGGTCGGGCGGTGTCGAATACGCGCGCGTGTTCGCGCAGAAGGACATCGCCGCCTACGAGGAGAGCACACCCGGCTACAACATGGTCAATGCGGTAGTGGCCTATCGCGGCCAGTACGGCGCTACGGGTTATGAGGTTTATCTGCGCGGCACCAACCTGCTGAACAAGCTGGCCTACAACCACGCGTCCTTCATTTCGACGGTGGCGCCGCTACCCGGACGCAGTGTGCTGCTCGGCGTGCGCATGACGTACTGAGGCTGGAATACACGTGACAGTGGCGGAGACGGTCATTCCGTCTCCGTTTTTTTTGCGCCCGGGAATCGATGCCCGGGCGTGGCCCTCAGACGTCAACTCAGGACTCGCGCTTGCTCAGGTGGTTGACGAAGAGCTTGGCGGCTGTGGGCAGGGCGTCGAAGGAGCGCACGCAGATCTGGATCTGGCGCCGCGCCCAGGCTTCGGTCAGCGGAATGATGCGGATGTCGAACATGACCGAGTAGCGGCGTGCGATGTCCAGCGGCAGCACGCCTATGCCCAGCCCCGAGTTCACCATGAAACACAGCGCATCGAAGCCGGTGACCTGCACCTTGAGCTGGATGTTGCGCTTTTCGTCGCTGGCCGCGTTGGACAGGATGCGATTGATGGCGCTGCCGCGGTGCAATCCCACGAAGTCGTATTCGAGGGCCTCGGCGAAGCGGAAGCCCGGCCTGTCCTGCAGGGGATGATCGGCCGGCACCACCAGGGCCAGGGTGTCTTCGCGGTAGGGGCGGATCTCCACGTCGTGATCCGGCGCGGTACCCGAGAAAATCCCCACGTCAGCCGCGTTCTCGGCGACCGATTTGATGATGGTCGAGGTGATTTTCTCTTCCAGATCGACCTGCACGTTGGGGTAGTCGTTCAGGAAGAGCTTGATGTCCTGGGGCAAGAACTGGGTTATCGCGGAAATATTGGCGTGCACCCGGATGAAGCCGCGCAGGCCGCGCGAGTAATCGCGCATGTGCACCGAGATTTCATCGAGTTCGTGCAAGGCGCGCCGCGCCATGGTGGACAGCGCGATGCCGGCCGGCGTGGGGCGGATGCCCTTGTTGGTGCGGATGAGCAGCCGGATCTTGAGGTTCTCTTCCAGTTCGCTGATCCGCTTGCTGATGGCCGCCGCGGCGATGTGCTCGTGTTCGGCCGCCGCGGCGATGGTGCCTTGCTCGACCACGCTGATGAATAGCTTGAGGGAGGTGGGATCGAGGCGCATGGCGGGACGGACGGGAAAGCGGACGAGATGGCTCATTGTAGCCATGCACGGGTTTGTCATCGCGGATGACGATGGCGGCATCGCTAATGACTGCTGTTGCACAGGCGGGCGCCGGGGCTATCCTCCCCAAAAAATTCCGTCCGACCCCCAGCGTGGACCGTGCGGAGCATGATGGATGGAGTGCGAGACAAATGAATCTGCAGAATAGCCAGCTGCTGCGGCAGCAGGCCTACATCGGCGGCACCTGGTGCGACGCCGACAATGGCGCCACCATCACGGTGCGCAATCCTTTCGATGCTAGCGTGCTGGGCACGGTACCCAACCTGGGTCAGGCCGAGACCGCCCGCGCCATCGCGGCAGCCGATGACGCGCTGCCGGCCTGGCGGGCCAAGACGGGCAAAGAGCGTGGCGCCATCCTGCGCAAGTGGCATGCGCTGATCGAGGCGCACGCCGACGACCTGGCGCTGCTGCTGACCCTGGAACAGGGCAAGCCGCTGGCCGAGGCCCGCGGCGAACTCAACTACGCGCTGTCCTTCGTCGAATGGTTCGCCGAAGAGGCCAAGCGCGTCTATGGCGACGTGCTGCCCCACACCCGCGGCGACCAGCGCATGCTGGCCATCCGCCAGCCCGTGGGCGTTTGCGCCGCCATCATCGCCTGGAACTTTCCTTCGGCCCTGGTCACGCGCAAGGTCAGCCCGGCGCTGGCCGCCGGCTGCACGGTGGTGCTCAAACCGTCCGAGCTGACGCCGTTTACCGCGCTGGCGCTGGCCTGGCTGGGCGAGCAGGCCGGCATACCGCCCGGCGTTCTCAACGTGGTCATCGGCGACCCCGCGCCCATCGGCACGGAATTGACGCGGAACCCGGCGGTGCGCAAGCTGACCTTCACCGGGTCAACCCAGACCGGTCGCCTGCTGATGCAGCAAAGCGCTTCCAACATCAAGAAGCTGTCGTTGGAACTCGGCGGCAACGCGCCCTTCATCGTGTTCGAGGACGCCGATCTGGACGAAGCGGTGCAAGGCCTGGTGCTGTCCAAGTTCCGCAACGCCGGCCAGACCTGCGTGTGCGCCAACCGCGTCTACGTCCATGCCAGCGTCGCCGACGCCTTCAATGACAAGCTGCTGGCGGACATGCGCCGCATGAAGGTGGGCAGCGGGCTGGAAGAGGGCGTCACCCAAGGACCGCTGATCGACCAGCGCGCCGTGGACAAGGTGGCGCGCCTGGTGGACGACGCCACCGCGCGCGGCGCGCGCCTCCTGGCGGGCGGCAAGCTGCGCGAGCCGGGAACCTTGCTGTATGAACCGACCCTGATTGCCGGCATCACCGACGCCATGGAACTGGCGCACGAGGAGATCTTCGGCCCGGTGGTGGGGATCAGCACCTTCGAATCCGAAGCCGCGGTGCTGGCGCGCGCCAACGACAGCGCCTCGGGTCTGGCGGCGTATTTCTACACCGCCAACCTGGAACGGGTCTGGCGCATGATGGAAGGGCTGGAGTACGGCATTGTCGGCGTGAATACCGGCGCCGTATCCAACGAGGTCGGGCCTTTCGGCGGCATCAAGGAGTCGGGCGTGGGCCGCGAGGGCTCCAAGTACGGCATCGAGGAGTTCCTGGAAATCAAGTACGTCTGCCTTGCCGGCAAGTCGTTCAACGCGATTCCCTGACGTACGCGGATCCAGACATGAGCCAAGCACAGCCTTCTCTCCGCGACGCGGACCAATTCGATTACGTGATCGTGGGATCCGGCGCGGCCGGTTCCATCCTGGCCAACCGCCTGAGCGCGGACGGCTCCACGGTCTGCGTGCTGGAGGCCGGCCCGCCGGATCGCAGCCCTTATCTGCACATTCCTGCTGGTTTCATCAAGGCGGTATTCAACAAGAAGTACGCCTGGCAGTTTTCCAGCGAGGGTACGGCGCAGACCAATGGCCGGCGCGTGCCGATTCCGCAGGGCCGCACCCTGGGTGGTTCGACCTCCATCAACGGCCTGGTCTACAACCGCGGCCAGGCGGCCGACTTCGATCATTGGGCCGCGCTTGGCAACACCGGCTGGTCCTACGACGAGGTGCTGCCGTACTTCAAGTCCATGGAGCGGCGCGTGGGCGGCGACGACCGCTACCGCGGCCGCAAGGGCGAGCTGCCGGTCACGGACATAGACTGGATCCATCCGCTGTGCGAGGCCTTCATCGCCGGCGCCGTGGAGCAGGGCATTCCGCGCAATCCCGATTACAACGGCGCGGATCAGGCCGGCGTGGGCTACTTCCAGCGCACAATCGACCGTGGCTGGCGCATGAGCACGGCCAAGTGCTTCCTCAAGCCGGCCATGGGTCGCAAGAACCTGGAAGTGCGCACCCATGCGCAGGCGACGCGCATCCTGTTCGACGGCGGCAAGGCCGCTGGCGTGGCCTATTGCCATCCGGCTCATCCCTCACAGGTCCGCGCGGTGCGCGCGCGCCGCGAGGTGATCGTATCCTGCGGCGCGATCAACACGCCCAAGCTGCTGCAGCTGTCGGGCCTGGGTCCGGCGGAATTGCTGCGCCAGCACAACATCGACGTGGTCCGCGACCTGCCGGGCGTGGGCGAGAACCTGAGTGACCACTACTCGGTCCGGGTCGTGGCGCGCGTGAAGAACAGCCAGACGATGAACCAGCTGGTCAAGGGTCTGAGCCTGGCCGGCCAGATCAGTCGCTGGATGATGAAGCGTCCCAGCATCATGGCGCTGAGCCCGTCGCTGCTGCATTATTTCTGGAAGTCCACGCCGGACCTGGCACTGCCCGACCTGCAAGGCGTGTTCACGCCCGCCAGCTACAAGGAAGGCTATGTGGGCATGCTGGACGATTTCCCCGGCATGACCGCGGGCGTCTGGCAGCACCGGCCCGAGAGCCGCGGGCAGGTGCGCATCCGCTCGGCGGATCCGCTGCAGGATCCCGTGATCCTCGCCAATTACCTGGAGAACGAGCGCGACCAGATGACGCTGGTGCGCGGCATCCGGCTGGCGCGCCAATTGCTGCGTTCGCAGGCCCTGTCGCCGTACTTCGACAGCGAAGTCCTGCCCGGCCCGCTGTGCGAATCCGATTCCGAATTGCTGGACTTCGCGCGCCGCTATGGCGTGTCGTCCTATCACGTCAACGGCACGGCCCGCATGGGCCAGGCTGATGACAAGTATGCGGTGGTCGACCCCCAGCTGCGGGTGCACGGCATCGCCAATCTGCGCGTCATCGATTCTTCGGTGATGCCGGTCATGCCGTCGGCCAACATCTGCGCGGCCACCATGATGATCGGCAACAAGGCCGCCGATCTCATCAAACAATCCTGAATTGCCAATCAGCGGTCACCAGAGTGATCCAGAAGGAGACAAGATGTACTTCAAGCATTTTCCCAAGACGATGAAGTCCCTGCTGCTGGCGGCGGCGCTTGCGGGCGCCAGCGGCGCCGCGCTGGCCGACGACATCAAGATCGGCTTCAACAGCGACATGTCGGCCACCGGTTCGGCGGACTTCGGCATTTCCGCGCTGGCCGGCGCGCGTCAGGCGGCCGATGAGTTGAACGCGGCCGGCGGCGTGCTGGGCAAGAAGGTCGTCATCGTCGAACGCGACGATGTGGGCGCGCCTCCCAAGGCCATCCAGAACACCAACGAGCTGGTCGACAACGTCAAGGTCAACGCCATGCTGGGCGGCGTCAACTCCGGCAACATGCTGGCCTGGCTGCACCTGGTGCAGCAGAAGAAGATCCCGACGATCTCGCCGGTGGCCACTGCCACCGACATCACCGGCCGCTACGCGAAGTCGCCGCCGAACTACGTGTTCCGCGTCTCCATGCGCGACCGCGACCAGATTGCGCTGCTGGCGGCCTATGCCGCCCGCGCCAGCAAGAACGGCAAGGTCGCCATCATTGCCGACACCACCGGCTACGGCCAGCAAGGCGCCAAGGATGCGGTCGAGATCCTGGCCCTGCACAAGATCACGCCCGTGGCCAACGAGAAGTTCGGTCCCAAGGACACGGACATGTCGTCGCAGCTGAACAAGATCAAGAGTTCGGGCGCCGACACGCTGATCGTCTACGCGCTGGCGGACTCCAATGCGCACGTCATGCGCAGCCTGGAAAAGATCAGCTACTTCCCGACCACGCTGGCCTCCTGGGCCAACCTGAGCTCGCCGTTCCTGCGTATTGCCGGCCCGGAGCTGGCCAGCAAGATGATCTTCACGGCGTCGATCACCGAAGACTCCTCGCCCGAGTCCAAGGCGCTATACGACACGCTGATGAAGCGCGATGGCCGCGTGCCGACCTACGTCATGGCCGCGCAGGCATATGACTCGGTCAAGCTCATCGCCGCCGCGATGGAACAAGCCAAGTCGACCGAAGGCGAGGCCGTGCAGGCCGCGCTGCAGAACCTGGCTCAGGCCAAGGGTGTCATCAAGACCTACGAGAAGCCGTTCACCGCGGAGAACCACGAAGCGCTGTCGGTGAAGGATTTCCGCCTGGTGCGCTGGATCGACGGCAAGGTGGTCACGGTCGACGATGAGTACACCCGCGCGATCAAGCCGGAAGACCTGAAGCTGTAAGAAGGCAAGGCAAAGAGAAAGATCTCTCCCCGGTGCGCCGAGGCGCGCCGGGGAGTCGTCAATAGGGGGGCATCCAGCATGCAAATACTACAAGCCATCTTGAGCGGGCTGGCCATGGGCAGCGTCTACGCCCTGGTCGCGTTCGGGTTCAGCATCACGTACACCACGACCAAGACCTTCAACTTCGGACAGGGCGCATTCCTGGCGTTGGCGGGACTGATCGGCATCAGCGCCATCCTGCTGGTCAGCCAGGGCAAGCTGATCGGGTTTCCGAATCCGGAGGACGTGACCTGGGGCACGTTCCTGTTCGCCCTGCTGGCCGCCATGCTGGTACTGAGCCTGCTGGGCTACGTGCTCTACATCACCGCCATCCGCCACTTCGTGGGCGAGGCGGGCCTGTCCTGGGTGATGAGCACCATAGGCTTCGGCATCATCATCCAGAACCTGGCGCTGCTGGTCTGGGGCCCGGCGCCCATCGCGGTGGCTTCGCCATTGGGCGAGGGCATCATTACGGTCCTGGGTACCGGCGTGCGGCCGCAGGAAATCCTGGTGTTCGGCACCACGCTGGTGCTGATGATCGTGTTTGACTGGGCTTTGCACAAGACCAAGATGGGCAAGGCGGTGCGCGCGGTGGCGTTCAGCAAGACCGCCGCCAGCCTGATGGGCATCAATGCCAACGCGGTGGCGATCGCCGTGTTCGCGATCAGTTCGGCGCTGGCCGCGATCGCGGGCGTGATGGTTGCGCCGATCGCGACCGCCTCGGTGTTCGTGGGCACGCTGTTGTCGCTCAAGGCCTTTTCGGCCGCGATCCTGGGCGGGTTGGAGAATCCGCGGGGCTGCATTTTCGGCGGCTTCCTGATCGGGCTGCTGGAATCGCTGATCGGTCTCTGGTATTCGAACCTGCGCGAGATCGCGGTGTTCGCGCTGATCATCGTGGTGCTGTATTTCCGCCCGGCCGGCATTCTGGGCCGCGTGCATGCGGAGAAAGTATGAAGCTCTCCAAAATTCTCATTCCCCTGGTCATCGCGGCGCTTGCCATCGGCTACGCCTATTCGGGCTTGAATGACTTCTATCTGCTGATCCTGTTCAACATCGGGGTCTATTACATCGCTGCCACGGGCTTCAATATTCTGGTCGGCCAGACCGGCCAGAAGTCGCTGGGCCACGCCGGCCTGTTCGGCGTGGGCGCCTACACAGTGGCGCTCCTGACGGTGAACTACCAGGTCGATCCCTGGCTCGCGCTGGCCTGCGCCGCGGTCGTGTCCGCGGTGTTCGGCGTGGTGATTGCGATTCCGGCGCTGAAGGTCAAGGGGCCAAGCCTGGCGATGGTGACCATCGCCTTCGGCCTGTTGATCGAAAAGATCGTGTCGGAATGGACCGACGTATTCAAGGGCCAGGAAGGCTTCTATGGCATTACCGGCCTGACCTTCGGCGGCGCCACGCTGGACAGCCGCCAGTGGGTGGTGGTGGTCGTGGTGTTGGGCCTGGCGCTGCACGCCATGACCTCGCTGTTGTTGAACGGCCGTTTCGGCCGCGGCTTCGCCGCCGTGCGCACGTCAGAGATTGCGGCCGAGAGCGTGGGCATCAGCGTCTACCGCTTCAAGATCCTGGCCTTCGCCATCAGCGCCATCACCTGCGGCATCGCGGGCGGCCTGGTGGCGCAGCAGAACCAGTACATCAACTCGGATTTCGTCAACTTCAACCTGTCGGTGTTCTTCCTGGTGCTGGTGCTGTTCGGCGGCCGCACGCCGGCAGGCTCGTTCCTGGGCGCGGTGGTGCTGACGGTGATCGACGCCATGCTGGCGCGCTGGCCGGAAGTGCAGCATTTCGCCTACGGCCTGATCCTGCTGTTCGCGCTGTACGCCATGCCGGAAGGACTGGCGGGCCTGTTGGCCAAGGTGCTGCCCAAGCGCGGCCAACGCGAGGCGCTGGCCGCCGACGCAGGCGCTGCCGACTGGACGCCGGCTCCACCGGCCAATCGCGGCGGCGCGGCGTCCGGCTTCCTGGAAGTGAAGGATCTGTACAAGGCCTTCGGCGGCGTGGTGCCGACCAACAAGGTGTCGTTCACGCTGCAACAGGGTTCCGTGGTGTCGCTGATCGGCCCTAATGGCGCCGGGAAGACCACCACCCTGAACCTGTTGTCGGGCCTGGTGGTGCCGGATGCCGGCAGCATCCGCTTCAAGAACCGGCAGATGGTGGGCTTGTCGCCCAACGAGATCGCTGCCTCGGGTATCGGCCGTACGTTCCAGAACCTGAAGCTGTTCGACGGGCTGAGCGCTCTGGAGAACGTGATGGTGGGCTTCTACCGGGTGCAGAAGTCGAGCTTCTTCTCCAATCTGCTGGGTCTGCCGGGCAGCCTGGCCGAAGAGCGGCGCATCCGCCGCCAGGCCTACGCCATCCTCAAGTTCTTCGAACTGGACCGCTACGCGGACGATGCCGCCAACAGCCTGCCCTATGGTCTGCAGCGCCGCCTGGAAATCGCTCGTGCGGTGGCGGCCATGCCGGACCTGCTGCTGTTGGACGAGCCCGCCGCCGGCCTTAACCCCGCGGAAACCGACCAGCTCACGGACCTGATCGTGAAGCTGAAGAACATGGGCCTGACCATTCTGCTGATCGAGCACCACATGGACCTGGTCATGGCCATTTCCGATCATATCGTCGTGCTGGACTACGGCGTGAAGATCGCCTCCGGCCTGCCGAACCACATCCAGGAGAATCCGAAGGTCATCGAAGCCTACCTGGGCGCGCCGGCATAGGAGACAGCAATGAGCCGTTTACTGGACATCAAGAATCTGGCGGTCAGCTATGGCGCCGTCAATGCCCTGAAGCAGGTGTCGCTGCACGTGGACACGAACGAGATCGTGACCATCATCGGCGGCAACGGCGCGGGCAAGAGCACCATGATGCGCGCGCTGTCGGGCATCGAAAAATCTACCGGCGACATTGCTTTCGCCGGTCAGGACCTGGGCGGAATCAGCGCGCACAAGCGCGTGGGGCTGGGCATCGCGCACGTGCCGGAAGGACGCCAGGTGTTCCCCGACCAGACGGTCCACGACAACCTGATGCTGGGCGCGTTCCTGCGCAAGGAATCGCCCGCCGAGCTGGCCGCGGAGATCGAACACTGCTATGCGATGTTCCCGCGCCTGAAAGAGCGCCGCGCGCAGTACGCAGGAACCCTGTCGGGCGGGGAACAGCAGATGCTGGCCATCTGCCGCGCCCTGATGAGCAAGCCGCGCATCCTGATGCTGGACGAACCGTCGCTGGGGCTGGCGCCGCTGATCGTGGCCGAGATCTTCAAGATCATCAAGTCGCTGAAAGAGCGCGGCATGACGATTCTGCTGGTCGAGCAGATGGCCAATCAGGCGCTGGCGATCTCCGACCGCGCATATGTCCTGGAAGTGGGCTCCATCGTGATGGAGGGCACGGGCCAGGAGTTGTTGGCCAGCGAGCGCGTGCGCGAGGCCTATCTGGGAAAACACAAGAGCTGACGAGGCAATCATGTCATCCAAACCATTGAGCGGCATCCGAGTGCTGGAGTTGGGCCAACTGATCGCCGGACCGTTCGCCGCCAAGATGCTGGGCGAATTCGGCGCCGAGGTCATCAAGATCGAACCGCCCGGCAAGGGCGATCCGCTGCGCAACTGGCGCCTGATCCATGACGGCACCTCCGTCTGGTGGCAGGTGCAGTCGCGCAACAAGAAGTCGGTCAGCCTGGACCTGCGCAAGCCCGAGGCGCAGGATCTGATACGGACCCTGGTCAAGGACATCGACGTGGTGGTCGAGAACTTCAAGCCCGGCACCATGGAGGGCTGGGGCCTGGGCTGGGAAGAACTGCGTGCCATCAATCCGCGTCTGGTGATGCTGCGCGTGTCGGGTTACGGCCAGACGGGCCCCTACCGCGACTTGCCGGGCTTTGGCGCCATCGGCGAGGCCATGGGCGGCCTGCGGCATCTGAGCGGCGAGCCGGACCGCACCCCGGTGCGCGTGGGCGTGTCGATCGGCGATTCGCTGTCGGCGCTGCACGGCGTCATCGGCATCCTGCTGGCGCTGCGTGCGCGCGACCAGAACGGCACGGGCCAGATGATCGATGTGGCGTTGTACGAGTCGGTCTTCAACATGATGGAAAGCCTGCTGCCCGAATACTCGGTGTTCGGCGAGATCCGCCAGCCAGCGGGCAGCAGCCTGCCGGGCATCGCGCCCAGCAACGCCTACCGTTGCCAGGACAACAAGTACGTGTTGATCGCCGGCAATGGCGACAGCATCTTCAAGCGCCTGATGGGCGTGATCGGCCGGCCCGACCTGGCCGAGGCGTCGGAACTGGCGAACAACGCCGGGCGCGTGAAGCACGTGGTCATGCTGGACGACGCGATTTCGCAATGGACCGGCCAGCATCCGCTGGACTTGGTGCTGGAGCGCTTGAACGATGGACAGATTCCCGCCGGCAAGATCTATGACGTGGCCGACATCGCGGCCGACCCGCACTACCGGGCCCGCGGCATGATCCTGGACGGCGCGCTGCCGGACGGCACGCCGGTGCAGGTGCCGGGCATCGTGCCCAAGCTGTCGGAAACCCCCGGCGAGGTGCGCAGTCCGGCGCCCGCCTTGGGGCAGGACACCGACGAAGTGCTGGCCGGCCTGGGCATAGTCGAGGCGCAGCGCCAGGACTGGCGCGCGCGCGGCATCATCTGAGGAGTGCGGCCATGAATGTGAACAACCCCGGCACCAACGCCAGCCGCCCGCGGCTGTACATCCAGGAGGTCGCGCCGCGCGACGGCTTCCAAAACGAAAAGCAGTTCATTGAAACGCAGGACAAGATCGCCTTCATCAACCGGCTATCGGCCAGCGGCTTCGCCAAGATCGAGGCGACGTCCTTCACCTCGCCCAAGGCGATTCCGGCCTTGCGCGACGCCGAGATCGTGATGCACGAGATCGAGCGCAATCCGGACGTCGTCTACACGGTGCTGGTGCCCAATGTGCGCGGCGCGCAGCGGGCGCTGGAGTGTCAGGTGGATGAGGTCAACCTGGTGATGTCCGTCAGCGAGACCCACAACCGCGCCAATCTGCGCATGACGCGGGAGCAGTCGTTCGAGCAGTTGAGCGACGTGGTCAACGCGGTGCGCGGCAGCCGTGTTGCCATCAACGTGTCGCTGTCCACCGTGTTCGGCTGCCCGATGGAAGGCGACATCAATGCCTTCGACGTCTTCGAACTGGTGGGGCGCTTCGCGGCGCTGGGGGTGGACGGTGTGACGCTGTGCGACACCACCGGCATGGCCTATCCCACGCAGGTCGGCAAGATCGGCCGCGAGGTCCGCAAGCTGTTTCCCGGACTGACCGCTACCATGCATTTCCACAATACGCGCGGCATGGCGCTGGCCAATACCCTGACGGCCATCGAGGCGGGCATCGACCGCTTCGACGCCTCGTTGGGCGGTCTGGGTGGCTGCCCGTACGCGCCGGGCGCCAGCGGCAATGTCTGCACGGAAGAACTGGTGCACATGCTGGAACTGATGGGCTACGACACTGGCGTGGACCTGGACGCCATACTCGGCGCATCGGCGACCTTGCCCGCGCTGGTGGGGCACGATGTCCCGAGCCAGTTGCTCAAGGCTGGCCCGCGCCTGACTTTGCATCCGGCGCCCGACTTCGGCGTCTGATCGGGTGCGCGCCGCGGCAGCGGCGATGGCGGGGCGGGCGCATGTGCTAATTTCCAGCCATGCCGCCCGGTCCGGAGCCCGCCATGTTGAAGTTCGCCGCCAATCTTTCGATGATGTACACGGAACACGCGTTCCTGGACCGCTATGCGGCCGCCGCGGCGGACGGATACGCCGGCGTGGAATGCATGTTTCCCTACGAGGCCCCGGCCGCCTTCGTGCGCGAGCGCATGGATGCGGCCGGCGTGACGCAGGTGCTCTTCAATGCGCCGCCTGGCGTTGCTGCCCGCGGCGATCGCGGCCTGGCCGCGCAGCCGGGGCGACAGTCGGAATTTCAGGCGGGGATTGAACAGGCGCTGTCCTACGCCACGGCGTTGGCCTGCCCGAACCTCCATGTGATGGCGGGCTTGGTTGCGCCTGACACCTCGCGCGAGGCCATGCTGGACTGCTATCGCGAGAACCTGGACTGGGCTGCGCGCCAGGCGCGCTCGGCCGGCGTTACCGTGCTGATCGAACCCATCAACACCCGCGACATACCCGGCTACTTCCTGAACCGCCAGGATGAGGCGCATGCCGTGGTGCAGGCGGTCAATGCGTCCAATCTGAAAGTGCAGATGGATCTCTACCACTGCCAGATCGTCGAAGGCGACGTCACCATGAAGCTGCGCGAATACCTGCCCACGGGGCGGGTCGGCCATCTGCAGATCGCCGGCGTGCCGCTGCGCCAGGAACCCGACCGGGGCGAACTGGATTACGGCTGGGTCTTCAGCGTGCTGCGCGAACTGCAGTACAGCGGCTGGATCGGCTGCGAATACCGTCCGGCCGCCGGCACCTCGGCCGGCTTGCGCTGGCTGGCTGCGGCCCGTACCTGAGTCTTGCGTGCCTGGCGAAACTCCGGGTTTTTCCGGTGATGTGCGCCGACGTTCCGGGTCCGATAATTAATCATTAATATGTTAAATAAATAGGCAGGCGAGGAGAGCGCGACATGTTCAAAGGCATTTTGCAGGGCGCCTTGCTGGCGACGGCGCTGGTCGGGGTGGCGGTCGCTCCGGGCATGGCTGCGGCGGCGGAGTTTCCTGATCATCCGATCCGCTGGCTGGTGCCGTTCAGCGCAGGCGGCGGCAGCGATATCGCCACTCGCGTCGTTGCCAAGCACGTGGGCGACGCGTTGGGGCAGCCGGTGGTGGTGGAAAACCGTCCGGGCGCCGCCACCATCGTCGCCGCGCAGGAGACCGCGCGCGCCGCGCCCGATGGCTACACCTTGCTGACGGCCGGGATGAGCACGCTGGCGCTGAATCCCTGGCTGTACCAGAAGCTGCCTTACGATCCGGCGAAGGATCTGACGCCCGTCTCCACGCTGGTGGCGCTGCCCATCGTGCTGGTGGTGTCGCCCGATTCCTCGATGCACACGCTGGCGGACGTGACGGCGTACCTCAAGCGAGACACGCCGGGCAGCTATGCGTCCCTGGGCGTGGGCAGCCCGCATCACCTGGCCATGGAACTGTTCCTGGATACCATCCAGGGCCGGGCCACGGCCATACCCTACAAGGGCACGCCGCCCGCCTTGCAGGATGTGGCGTCTGGCGTGGTGCCGATGATGATGGCTGATCTGGCCGCCGCGCGTCCGCTGATCCAGGCAGGCAAGCTGCGTGCCATCGCGGTGCCGGCCGCGCAGCGTTCCGGGCAATTGCCGCAGGTGCCGACCTTCGCCGAGGCGGGCGGCCCGGCGTTCGAGGCCGCCGCCTGGCAGGGCGTGGTCGCGCCTGCCGGCACGCCGGCTCCGGTGGTCGAGAAACTCAGCCAGGCCATCGCCCAGGCCCTGCGCTCGCCAGAAGTGGCCGAGCAACTGAAGCTGCAGGGCATGGAGCCTACCGGCAGCACGCCGCAGGCCTTCGCGGACTATGCGCGCAAGGAATACGAGCGCTGGGGCGCAGTGATCCGGAGCAAGAACATCTCGGCCAATTGAAGGCGCGTGGTAACAGGCGCGGCAAGGTGTAACCGGCAAGCTCGGGGAGGCGACGCGGGCGTACGATAAAGGCACGTACATCCTGTCCGGCAGCCCGGGCAAGGAGCACATCATGTCTCTGATCGTAGCAGCCCGGTTCGAGGGCTTCGAAGCGGCGCACGCCGCGGCCGAACGCCTTTCCGCCAACGGCTTTCCCCACTGGGACATCAACACCTTCTACGTCAATCCGGCCGGCGAGCATGGCCGCTACCCCTTGGGCGGCGACCGCCGCTCCGATCCGGACTCGGGGCGCGCCGATATCGGCGCCTTCCTGGGCGCAGGTGGCGTGGGTGCCGGTTTCGCGGTGTTTGGCGGGTTCGTGATGTCCGAGATAAGCGATTCCACGCCGCTGATCCTGGCTGCGGCCGGGGTCGGCGCCTATCTGGGATCGCTGTTCGGCGCGCTCTGGGTGACGGGCCACGGCAGCACCCTGCACGGCCACTTCAATCCCGATTCCCATGCCGAGATCCGCCAGGCGGGCGTGATGGTTGCCGTGCGCACGCGCCCGCAACGCGAAATGCTCGCATGCCGCATCCTGCGCGATGCCGGCGGCGCCGACGTGGAACACGCCAACGGCCGCTGGCGCAACAACCACTGGGAAGACTTCGACCCGCTGGCGCCGCCCCAGCGCGAAGTGGGATTTGGCTGAAACGCCCGCGGGCCGCGGCGGCGGCGTCCGTCCGCGCTCAGTCCGGCGCGGGCGTGGGGGCGGTATTTTGCCGGCGGGCGGTGGCCGCGCAGCCGGCGGAAGCCACGATGATGCCGCAGATGGCCAGCCATTGCGTCTGTGACAACTGCTCATTCAGCACGATCACGCCGGCCAGCGCGCCCATGGCGGGCTCCATGCTGAGCAGCACGCCGAAGGTTTTCTGCGGCAGGCGCCGCAGCGCCACCATTTCCAGCGAATAGGGCAGGGCGCTGGACAGTATGCCCACGGCGATGCCGGCCAGGATCAGGGTCGGATCCAGCAATGCCGCGCCGGCGTGCGCCGCGCCTATGGGCAGCGCCACCAGCGTTGCCGCGGTCAGCCCGAGCGAGGTGGCCTGCCCGCCATGCACATTGCCCGCCATCTTGCCGAAGATGATGTAGAGCGCCCAGCACACCGCCGCGCCCAGCGCAAAGGCGATGCCGACGGGGTCCAAGTCATGCACCGATTGTCCCGTGGGAATCAGCAGCACCAGGCCGGCGATGGCGCAGCCGATCCAGACGAAGTCGATGGCGCGGCGCGACAGCGCTACCGCCAGGGTCAGCGGGCCGATGAATTCGATGGCGATGGCCACGCCCAGCGGCAGCGTGCGCAAGGCCATGTAGAACAGCAGGTTCATGCAGGCCAGCGTCACGCCATACAGCGCGATTTTGGCCGCCGCCTGGCGCGTCAGCGGAAAGCGCCACGGACGCCAGATCGCCACCAGGATCAGCGCGCCGATGGCGATGCGGTAGGCGGTCGTGCCCTGCGCGCCCACCATCGGGAAGAGCGACTTGGCGAACGAGGTGCCGACGCATAGCGAGGCCATCGCGCCGATCAACGACAGGATGGGGAGCAGGGTGGAGGACGAGGCGTTGCGTCCGGTGTTCAGGGTTGCGGCGGTCATGGCAATGGCGGAAAGACAGGATACGTACGGGACGGCGGGCGGTTCAGGGCGCCAGGTGTTCGGCGGTGGAATAAAGCACGTAGAGCGCCAGGCCCAGCATGACGGCGCCGAGCAGGCCCTGCTGCATCCGCAGGAACCAGGGATTGCGCCCCACCCAGCCGCGGATGCGCGAGGCGCCATAGGCGAAGCAGCTGCCGTAGGGCAGGCTCAGCGCCTTCATCGTCACGCCCAGCACCAGCATCTGGATCCACACCGGCCCGTTGTCCGGCGTGGTGAACTGCGGCAGGAAGGCGATCATGAACAGCAGCACCTTGGGGTTCAGCAGGTTCGTCGTGAAGCCCTGCCAGAACGCGTCGCGCGCGTCTCCGGGGCGGGCTGCCAGCGACACGTCGGCCGAACGCGCGCAGCGGACGATGGCCTTGATGCCCAGGTAGCCCAGGTACACGCCGCCCGCGGCCTTGATGCCCATGAACAACGACGGGAACGCCTGCAGCACCGAAGCCAGGCCCAGCACCACCGCCGGCACCTGGATGAAGCCGGCGGCGACGTTGCCCAGGACACTGTGGAAGGCGGGCCGGAACCCCTGCGTCATGCCCCGGGACAAGGTCAGCGCCATGTCGGGGCCGGGCGTGAGTTTGAGCGCCGCGTCGGCGGCGAGGAACAGCAGGAAAAGCTGGAGTGACGGCATGATACGGGGGGGCGGACGTACCCGCGGCGCGGGCAGAGGGCTCCCAGTGTAAGCAAGCCGGCTGAATAATTCCTGCATCGCGGGGTGCGGAAATGAAGTTTCCCGTCAAAATGGGGCCGGACTCAGGCGCCGCCGGGCTTAGAATCTATCGGCGGGCCTCTTCCGGTCCGTTTCCAGCCGTTCCGAGACCCTGATGGAACTAGACGATTTCGACCTCCAGATCCTGCAAAGCATGCAGGAAGACAACCAGCGCACCAGCCAGGAAGTCGCGCAGCGCGTGAACCTGTCGCCGGTGTCCTGTCTGCGCCGCATGAAGCGGCTGCGCGAGTCCAAGGTGGTGCTGGGCGACGTTTCCGTGGTCGACCCTGCTGCCGTGGGCCGGGGCATCATGATGGTCGTGCTGGTGACGCTGGAGAGCGAACGCGCCGACAAGCTCGACCAGTTCAAGCGCGCCATGCAGTCCGCGCCGGAAATCATGCAGTGCCTGTCGGTGACGGGCGAGGTGGACTTCGTCCTGACCATCACCATGCGCGACATGGCCGAATACGAAACCTTCGCCCAGCGCAATTTCTGGGGCAATCCCAACGTCAAGCGCTTTTCCACGCTGGTGGTGCTGAACCGCGCCAAGTACGGCATGGCGGTGCCGGTGGGCTGAACCCTTCGTTGTCCCGCGCCGGAACGCGGCGCGTTTTCGCGACATCCAACCCCATAAGCAGGCAAGATTCCTGGCCATTCCGGCCGCGCCTGCATCCATGGCGTCGGGGGATGAGATGAAAGCGATTCAAGCAAGATGGTTCTATGCGCTGGCCTTGGTGAGCTGCGGGGTATTTGCCCACGGTAACGGGCCGACGGATCCGCAGATAGCGGCCATCGTGGTGGTGGCCAACCAGGTCGACATCGACGCCGGCAAGCTGGCGCAGGACAAGAGTGGCAACAAGGAGGTTCGCGACTTCGCCACGCTGATGGTGACCGATCATTCCGCGGTCAACAAGTCGGCCGGCGAGCTGGTGCAGAAGCTCAAGGTCAAGCCCGAACCGAACGCGACCAGCGACAGCCTGCAGCAGGGCGGGGACAAGAACCTTGCCGCCCTCAAGGGCATGAGCGGCGCTGCGTTCGACAAGGCATATGTGGACCATGAAGTGGCTTACCACGAAGCCGTGATCCAGGCGCTGGACACGACCCTGATTCCTGGCGCGCACAATGCGGAATTGAAGGCTCTGCTGATCAAGGTGCGGCCGGCGTTCATCGCGCACCTGGAACATGCCAAATCCCTGCAAAAGAGGCTTAACGGTGGCTGACACCCGCTTACTTTCCGCGCACGGGCGCGCCGGTCTGACCGCGTTATGCGCCAGCCTGGCGTTGGCGGGCGGGGTCGCGGCCGCCCAGCAAAGCCCCACTGGCTCCCAACTGGCCGAGCATGTCGTGACCATAGAAGGAATGCAGTTCAGGCCCGCCACGCTGACCGTCAAGCGGGGCGAAAAGGTGACATGGATCAACAAGGACCTGGTCCCGCACACCGCCACCGCGGTTTCCAAGGCCTTCGATTCAGGAGTGATCGCCGCCGGCGCATCCTGGACCTACACTGTGAAAGAGGCAGGCAGCAACGCCTATGCCTGCCTGTTTCATCCGACGATGCAGGGCACCTTGATTGCGCAATGACGCGTGGCGGAGGTCAGACTCATGACTGCACTTGCGGCGCTGGCGGCAACGCCGGCCGAGGACGAAGACCTGGCGCTCGCGCATCGCATCGCGGGGGGCGAGCAGACCGCATTCGAATTGATGATGCGGCGGCACAACCGGCGGCTCTACCGCCTGGCGCGCGCCACTCTGCGCAACGACGCCGATGCCGAGGACGCCTTGCAGGAAACCTACCTGGCGGCCTACCGGCACATGGCGGCGTTCCGCGGCGAATCGACGCTGTTCACCTGGCTGTCGCGGCTCCTGCTCAACGAATGCTATGGCCGGCTACGCAAGCACAACCGCCGCGAGGCGCTGTTCCCCATCGCCGACGACATAGAGAAAGAGGTTGATGCGATGACCATCAACGACTTCAATCCCCCCTACCACGCCGCCGCTCGCGCCGAACTCAGAGGTTTGCTGGAAGCGCGGCTGGACGCCTTGCCGGTCTCGTTCCGCACCGTGTTCGTGTTGCGCTCGGTCGAGGAACTTTCGGTCGAGGAAACGGCGCATTGCCTGGGCATTCCCGAAGCCACCGTCCGCAGCCGCCACTTCCGCGCCAATGCCTTGCTGCGCGAGTCGCTGGCGCGGGATGTGGGAGTGGTGGAAAAGAGCTTGTTTGAGTTCGATGGGGATGATTGCGACAGGGTGGTGGAGAGGACGCTGGCGCGGTTGGGTGAGAGCTCCAAAAACTAGGTAAATGTTGATATGTACCCACCTGTCGGAACAAAGCGTCTGAGCGGAGGCATCTTATAGGCTGAAAACGTCCCATACGCTGTTGTGTGCATTGTCGATGCGGCGCCAGAATTGCTGGAATCGCGCAACGGTCAGGGAAGCGTATGCAACTGGGGAAGCAAAGGCCTGTGTATCGGTCTTATATCGGAAGAGGAAGCGTTGCCATTGGCGGGCCTCTGGGTATACTGCGCTTAACAACACCCGCCACACTTCAGGCCCGTGCGCGAACGCAGGCACAGTGCTCCCAGGGCGGGTTTCTCATTTCTGCGGGAAATTTGTCGTGAAGTACGCCAAACTCCCGCTGTCTAACGCTGACCTGCTTGCCCGCTGGCGAGGAAAAGGCCTGACGGTTTCTAACGTTGGGGATGCCGAGCGTGCGTTGAGCTTTGTCGGCTATTTTCGTCTGCGAGGTTATGCGCTGTCTCTCATGACGCCCACGCCAGCTGGACGCATGTTTCTGCCTGGGGTGAGTTTCGAAGACGTTATCGTCCGCTATGAGTTTGATCGCGTCCTTCGGCGTATCACTCTTGGCCAGCTCGAACGGATCGAGGTGGCCGTGCGGACCGTCATGAGTAATCAGATGTCCATGCAGTATGGGCCGTTCTGGTATCTGAATCACCCTGCTCAGGTTTTAGGGCATGCGCCGGGGCATGGCAGTCGGCCGGAACCATTTCCACTCGGCAACTTTCTTGGAACTGTCGAGCGCGAGACGCGCCGCTCCAGGGACTTGTTCGCCCAGCATTACTTCGAGACCTACACAGAGCCCTTGCTGCCGCCCAGTTGGTTGATGGCGGAGTGTTTGTCTTTTGGCAAATGGTCGCAACTTTACAAGTATCTGCAAAAGGCAGATCGTGCGCACCCCAATCCAAAAAAGGTCGTAGCGAAAGCATTCGGCCTGACCGTTCCTCTAGTCGAGTCATGGCTGCACGCACTGACCTTGTTGCGCAATATCTGCGCTCACCATGGGCGGGTGTGGAATCGTCGCTTTGTCTTCCGGCCTGCCGTGTACAACCGGGCTGCAGCGCATTTCAACGACCCGCAAAGCTATTACTGCCTTGCGGTCGTAATGCGATTGATTTCAAAGGCAGTTGATAGTCGTGACGAATGGCCGGTACGCTTGCTGGAGTCGTTTCGGACGCACGCCGCCATTACGCCGGCAGATTTGGGTTTTCCACAGGGCTGGAGGGATGACCCGATCTGGAATGGGTAGATCGGGCGCTTATCGCAACCTCAACGCATTGAATATCACCGAAGCCGAACTCAAACTCATCGCCAGCGCCGCGATCATCGGCGACAGTAGCCAGCCCGTGAACGGATACAACAGGCCCGCCGCTATCGGCACGCCGATTCCGTTGTAGACAAAGGCGAACATCAAGTTCTGCCGCATGTTGCGCACGGTGTCGATCGAGATCTGGCGCGAGGCGGCGATGCCGCGCAGGTCGCCCTTGACCAGGGTCACCTGGCCGCTGTTCATGGCTACGTCGGTGCCCGTGCCCATGGCTACGCCTACGTCGGCTCGCGCCAGCGCGGGGGCGTCGTTGATGCCGTCGCCCGCCATCGCCACCACGTGGCCGTCCTTTTGCAGCTTTTCCACCAGCGCCAGCTTGTCGGCCGGCTTGACCTCGCCATGCACTTCGTCGATGCGCAGCGCGGCGCCGACGGCGCGGGCGGTGGTGAGGCCGTCGCCCGTTGCCATCACGATGCGCAGGCCGCTGTCGTGCAGGTTCTGGATCGCTTCGTGCGTGCTGGGCTTGATGGGATCGGTGACTGCCAGGATGCCGGCGAACTTGCCGTCCACGGCCAGGTGCATGATGCTGGCGCCTTCGCCGCGCAGGCGTTCGCCGTCCGCGCGCAGGGCGTCGACCTGCACGCCTTCCTGTTCCATCAGGGCGGTGTTGCCCAGCGCCAGGCGCTTGCCTTCCACCGTGCCACGCACGCCTATGCCGCTGCCGGAGTCGAAGTCCTCCGCCTTGGCAAGCGCCAGGCCCTGCGCGCGCGCCGCGCTGACGATGGCGTCGGCCAACGGATGTTCGCTGCCTTGGTCCAGGCTGGCCGCCAGGCGCAGCACTTCGTCGGACGTGTATCCCGGCGCCGCGATCGCGGTGTCGAAGGCTGGCTTGCCTTCGGTCAGGGTGCCGGTCTTGTCCACGATCAGCGTGTCCACCTCGCGCATCTTCTCGATCGCGCCAGCGTCGCGGAACAGCACGCCCTGCGCTGCGGCGCGGCCCGTGGCCACCATGACCGACATGGGCGTAGCCAGTCCCAGCGCGCAGGGGCAGGCGATGATGAGCACGGCGACGGCGTTGATCAGGCCGTACACCCAACTGGGTTCCGGCCCGAAAAAGCCCCACACCAGCAGTGTGGAGATCGCCACCAACACCACGGCGGCGACGAACTTGCCCGCCACCACGTCCGCCATGCGTTGCATGGGCGCCTTGGAACGTTGGGCGTTGGCGACCATCTGCACGATCTGCGCCAGCATGGTGGCGGAACCTACCTTCTCCGAGCGCATTACCAGGGTGCCGCTGGTGTTGAGCGTGGCGCCGATCAGCTTGTCGCCTTCGCGCTTGCCGACGGGTACGGGCTCGCCGGTGAGCATGGATTCGTCCACGGCGCTGCGGCCTTCGGTGACGGTGCCGTCCACCGGAATCTTCTCGCCGGGACGCACGCGCAGCAGGTCGCCCACATGCACGTGGTTCAGCGGCACGTCTTCCTCGCTGCCGTCGGCGTTGATGCGCCGCGCCGTCTTGGGCGCCAGCCCGAGCAGGGCCTTGATTGCGGCGGATGTCTGCGAACGCGCTTTCAGCTCCAGGATCTGCCCCAGCATGGTCAGCGAAATGATGACCACGGCGGCTTCGAAGTACACCGCCACGCGCCCCATCGATACGAAGGAATTCGGGAACACGTCCGGCGCCAGCGTGGCGACCACGCTGTAGATGAATGCCGCGGCCGTGCCCAGGCTGATCAGCGTCCACATATTGGGGCTGCGATGCGCGAGCGACTGCCAGCCGCGCACGAAGAACGGCCAGCCGGTCCAGAACACGACCGGCAGCGACAGCGCCAACTCCAGCCAGCTCTGGGTCGCCATGTCGAACCAACCCAGGCGATGGCCGAACATGGCCATCACGGCCACGATGAGGGTCAGGGGCAGCGTCCACCAGAAGCGGCGCTGGAAGTCGTTGAGTTCGCTGTTGTCCTCCTCATCCAGCGGGATAAGGGGCTCCAGCGTCATGCCGCACTTGGGGCAGTTCCCGGGGCGATCCTGGCGGATCTCCGGGTGCATGGGGCACACATAGAGCGTGCCTTCGTTCGATGCCGCGTCGCCGTGACGAGAGTGATTCATACCCATCCCTTTCGAGTGCCGGTGTGATCCTTCGTGCGCCTATTATGCCCAGGCAGGGTGCGCGCAGTGCAATAGCTGGCAGCCGGCGCCACCGCGGCGCCGGCCGCCAGCAATGACTCGTGGCGCTCAGCCCTTGGCCGCCGGGGACGCCGCCGAGGGCGCATCGCCCGCCGGATTCATCATCGATCCCATCATCTCGTGGCAGCCTTGCATGCTGGCGCCATTGGCGGGCATGGACTTCATGTGTTCGCCCATCAAGGCCTGGCGCTCTTCGGCCGTCTTGGCCGCAGCCATCTGCTGGTGCATTCCGCCCATGGCTTGCATGTGCGCTTCCATGTTCTTCATCATGCCGGCGCCCGGCGCCATTTGCATATTGGAGGCCGGCTCGGCCGTGGCCGGATGATGCGTGTCATGTCCGCCGCTGGCGGCCTGCGCGTAGACCGCGCCTGTCATTCCCAGGCTCAACGCGCACGCACTGAACAAGGTGGTCAGGGTCTTCATGGTCAGCTCCTTTCTGTGGTCTGGAAGTGCATGGACTCCAGTGTGGAGGGCTGACTGGGGCGGGGAGGTTACGCGTTGATTACTTTTTTGTAATGTTCCAGGGGCGTCGCATGCGCGATTTCAACCAGTACGCTTGCCCATGCCTTCTAGACCGCTTTTTGAAGAACGGCTGTCATCCGTTCTCAGGCCACCGCGTAAAGATCGCATCCTGTTCCAAGGCCCGCGTCCGCCACGCATTGAGCAGGTCGGCCAGGGTCTCGTGGGTCAGCCCATACGTTTCACCCAAGCTGGAATTGCGCCCGACGATATGGCGGTTGAGCCCCGCAGTGCCGCCGCGTTCGACCGCGGCATCGTCGAAAACGATGAGCTTGGGCACCGCGCGGCTGACGCTGACCACGGTGAATTCGCTGGTGTCCTGCCAGCGTATTGTCCTGCCGTTCCACACCTGCCGGGTTTCGAAGCCATCGCGGCCTAGCCGCAAGGCGGTATCGTCTTTCGCGGCGCGCACCAGCAGCATGACCGCGCCGAGCAGAAAAAACCCGGCGCCGGGCCAGAGGATCAGTTGCTTCAGTGGCGGCAGTGCTTCGTGCAGCAGCATCCACAGGATCACGCCACCGAAGGCCGCGGACAGGAACGAGAACACCAGCAACTTGCCTTTCGCGGCCTTGAGTACCAGGGGGCCTGGATAGCGTGCCAGCAACGTCGAGGCTGAGCGCGACTCACGCTGGAGCAGTTGCGGCCATATCTGCAGGACCGCGGTCACGGCGCAGACGCCGAAGAACAGCGTGACGGGAATCCCCGCCTCGGCGCCGTCCCGGATCATTTGCGAGCCCAGGAAAACAAACACCACGCTGATCGTCAGGCAGACATAGGCCAACAGGTTCATCCGCTTGCGTCCGGGCTGGCGCTGCGCTGCGTGGGAGGTGGGCGGCTGAGTCATGGCTACGGAGTGCAGGGGCTTGGCTGATGGGGCTTTCTATCAAGGTTGATGCCGGGACAATACTTCATCGCGCGGCCCCGCATCCACCACGCGCCCGGCTTCCATCACCACGATGGTGTCGAAGCGGTTGAGCAGGCTAGGGCGGTGCACCGAGGCCACGATGCAAGCCGTCGGGAAGGCGGCGTACATGCGGTCGAACACCCGACCCTCCGCTTGCGGGTCAAGCGCGCTGGTGGGTTCGTCCAGCAGCAGCAAGGAACTGCCTTGCGCGGCCAGCGCGCCGCGCGACAGGGCCAGGCGTTGGCGTTGCCCGCCGGACAGATTGCTGCCGCGTTCATTCATCGGGCTGGCCAGGCCATCGGGCATGCGTTGCAGCACTTCGTCGAACACGCCGGTATGCACGGCGGCTTGCAGCGCCTGCGCATCGGCAGGTTCGCCGAAGGTGAGGTTCTCCTGCACGCTGGCTTCGAAGACTTCGGCCTCCTGCGGAATCAGCGTGGCCAGCGCGCGCAGTTCGGTCCAGTCCACGGGCTTGCCGTCGCGCAGCAGATCGCCCTGTTGCGGCGGATAGAGCCCGGCAAGGGTGCGCAGCAGCGTGCTCTTGCCGCCGCCGCTGGCGCCGATCAGCGCGACGCGCGAGCCGCGGCGCAGCACCAGGTCGACGCCGTGCAGGCCGCCGCGTCCTTCGTCCGAGTAGCGCCAGGTGGCGCCGCGCAACTCCAGGGTCTGCCACGGCGCGTCGGGCTGTACGGCGGGCACGACGGCATTGGGTTCGCCCGGGGCCTGCCAGATGGGCTCGGCGCTGCTGTAGTCGGTGTGCATGCGCGCAAAACTCTGGAAGTTGGAGGCGATGGCGCTGACCACGGACGCGGCCTGCTGGGCGTACTGATAAATCATGAAGATGGTGCCCAGCAGCAGGGCTTGCCCGGGCTCGCGGTGCCGCAGCACATACTCCACCACGAGGATCCAGGTAAGGCACATGCCCGCCAGGTCGACCACGCACCACTTCACTTCGTTGATCCACAGGGCGCGGCGCAAGGGCTGCATGACCGCCTCCAGGCGGCGGCCCAGGATCTTGCGCGAGGCGGCTTGCAGCCGCAGGCCGATCACGGTGCCGGCATTGCTGACGAAGTCGAGCAGCGCGGCGACGTAGCGGCGTTCCTGGTCGTTTTCGGAACGGGCCAGCCGCATCAGCGCAAGGTCGAAGCGCAACGTGACGAGGGCGATAATCAGGTAACCGCTCACGGCGATGAGGCCGCTGACCGGCGACAGCAGGGTCAGCGCCACCAGCGGGCCGATGAAGTTCAAGGCGCTGTGCAGGTAGCCGTACATGCTGCGGGCGAAAGCCGACAGCGCGCGGCTGGATTGCAATACCCGATGCTGCAGGTCGCCGGAATGCCTGCCGTCGCGCCAGGTCAGCGGGGCGGCCGCGATGCGGGCATAGAGATCGTCGGCCTGCCGTTGGCGGACATGCACGCCTACGTTGCCTTCCAGGACGCGTCCCGGGCCGTGGAACACCCAGGACATCATGTAGCTGCCGACCAGGAACAGGATCCAGAGGCCGGCGGTGGACATGTCGTTCTGCTGCAAGGCGTTGATGGCGTGGGAGGCCAGCCAGGGCAGGGTCAGCTTGACCAGCTGCGCGCCCGACAGCAGCGCGATGGCGCCCATCAGCTGCCGCCGCGCGCCGTCGGCATAGTGCCAGAGCGCGCGACACAGCACGAGCGCCGCGCGGCCCATGCCGATAGAGGAGGACGGGGAAGAGGAATCAGGCGTCATCGCGTGGAGGGGAAGTCAGGGGTGGCACGGCGTGACTATGCTATCCGACAAACGCCGCCGCGCACCAAAGCAAAAAGCCCCGCCAAAGGCGGGGCCAGCTGCTTGAATTCATTGGTGGCCTGGGGCGGAATCGAACCACCGACACAAGGATTTTCAATCCTCTGCTCTACCGACTGAGCTACCAGGCCAACGCGAAAGTCCGCCACTATACACAATATCCGCGTCATGTGGGAGGCGGCCCGCCATCCGGCGCGGCGCGGCGGGCTTGCGCGAGGACGGCGCCAGCTTCCGGAGAGATGCTGCGCAGGTGCAGGTCGGTCTGCGGATAGGGTATCCCGATGCCGGCCTGCGTCAGCGCCTCGTACATCCGCGACAACATGTCGCTGCGGATGGACATCCACTGGTCGAAGTCCGGCGTCCAGGCGCGGATGCTGAAATCCAGGGTGCTGGCGCCGAAGCCCATGAAGAGCGCGATGGGCGCCGGCTGGGTGGAGACGCCCAGGGTGCCACGCGCCACCGAGCCCAGCAGTTCGATGGCCTGCGCGGGGTCGGTGCCGTAGGCCAGGCCCAGGTTGATTTCGATGCGGCGGTTGCGGTCCAGCATGGTCCAGTTGGTCAGTTTTTCCGAAAGCAGGGTGCCGTTCGGGACCACCACGTCGGCCCCTTCGAAGGTCCTGATGCGGGTTGCGCGCATGCCGATCTCGCGCACCTGTCCGGAGGTCTCGCCGATTTCCACCACGTCGCCCGGCTGGATCGGGCGTTCGAACATCAGGATCAGGCCGGACACGAAGTTGTTGACCACGTTCTGCAGGCCGAAGCCTATGCCCACGCCCAGGGCGCCGAGCACCAGGGCCAGTTGGCTGGTCCTGACCCCGGCGGCCGACAGCGCCACCGCCAGGCCCAGCAGCAGCACCGAGTAGTAGGTCAGCGAGGCGATGCTGTTGCCCACGCCGCGCGGCAGCGGCATGCGGGCCAGCACTTCGTCATGCAGCACCAGGCGGATCGCCCGCGCGGCCCAGAACGCGATCACCACGGAGATCGCGAACACCAGAATGTTGCCCAGACTGATGGTGATGTCCCCGAGCGCCAGCGTGTACGACAGTACTTTCGTCGTGACGGCATAGGTGCCGCGCAGAATGCGGAAGCGGTCCATCGTGTAGAGGGTCCAGCCCACGACGGCGCTGGCCATCACCAGGCGGATCAGCAGTTGCACCAGGGGCGGGGCGTGCTCGCGCGCGATGCGGAAGCGCGACACGCCGGGCCGGGCCAGCAGCAGCTGCAGCAGGGTGACGATGATGGTGACTCCGGCGTAGAGCATCAGGCCGAAGTAGCCGCTGCTGATGACGGCGCTGGTCAGCATCTCGGCCATCGACAGGTTGCCGATCAGGTTGGAGACGCCGGCAATGGCCAGCAACGCCACGGCGACCCAGGCGCCTGCGCGCACGGTCTTGTGCAGCCGGCTGGGCGCCTGGGCGTTGCCGCGGCGCTGGGCGCGGGCATGCAGCCAAAGCGCCGTTGCCAGGGCCAGCAGGGTAATGGCGAGGTTGTGCAGCCGGTACAACGTTTCGCTGGCCAGGAAGAAAATGCCCAGCCGCTCCGCCAGATACAGGCCGGTGATGGCGTAGGGCCACAGATCCAGTTGCTCGCGCGCGGTCGGCGGCAGCAGGCGCAGCACGGGCACTACCGCCAGCAGCAGCGCGATCTGCAGCACGATCAGCGGCGCATCCGACTCCAGCAGCTGCACTCCCATCATGGCCAGCAGCAGCCAGGCGGACAGCGGGCGTCCCAGCACCCTTGCGGCCGTCTGGCTCATTTCACCGGCCCGGATCGCGTGGCGGCTGTGCCAGGCCAGCCAGAGCAGCAGCGGCAGCAGCACGACTTGCAGCACATGCAGGGCCAGCTGGTTGCCGGTGTCGGCCGCGGCGTACTGGCGGGCGAAGCGCAGTTCCATGTCCAGGCCGGAGCGTAGATAGGCCATCGCATCGCTGCGCGCGGTCGGCGTGAAGGTAGCCGCCCATAGCGGGGGCGCGTCCAGTTCAAGCAGGCGGGCGTCGATGTAGTTGATGGCATCGGCCACCGCGCGCTGCCCGGACTGGATGCGCTCTTCAACGGCGTTGGCGCGCTGGCCCAGCGCGATCTGGCGGCCCAGCGGCACGGACAGCGCTTGTTCGGCCCGGACCAGTTGGGCGATGACGGAGTCGATCCGGCCGGTCAGGGCCGGCGGCAGGTCGGCGGCGCCGGGCGCGGTCTTGAGAGACTGCCAGGCATCCCGGCGGCGCGCCAGTTCGGCGGCGTCGCCGGCATAGGCCGCGGTCGCCTGGCGCATGTCCTCCTGCCAGGCCGCGAAACGGCGCGCGTCGAACATCCAGTGCCGCTCCAGGCTTTCCAGCCGCATGATGGGCAGGCTGCGCAATTGGGCCGGCTGGAACTGCTGAAGCTTTTCGTCGACGGACCGGGAAATCGATTCCAGGCGCGGCGCCAGCAAGTCGGTGGGGTCGGCGCCGGTGACGCGCTCCATGACGCTTTCGGCGTAGCGGTGATCGGTGTCCGCCCGCAGCGGGATTTCCGCCACCAGGATCGCCTGGACCTGCGTGGAAGCCGGGACTGGGCGGGCTGGCGTCGTCGCGCCGCTCTGCGCGTGCGCGGGGCCCAGCAGGCAGGCCAGCAGTGCAATCAGACCGAAAAGCGCTTTTGCTCTTGCTGTTGCTTGGGCGCGCATGTCGCGGCTCCGGTGGATGGATGCGGCGGGCTACGGGGAGGGCGTCTTACGATATCGCGGAAGGGCGGGCCAGGGAAAGGGGCGCGGGTATCGACTGCCTGGCCCATTGATGGAGCGCGGCGGCAAATCCCAGCACGACCTGGCGGTCTTCGTCGGATCGGCGCATGAGATAGACGCTGGACGAAATCTGCGGCATGTCTTTTTCATGTGCAAGTTCGCAGATCGCGACGGCATCGGCGCGCAGGCGTGCAATCGATTCGGGGACGATGGAGATCCCGAGTCCGGCGGCCACCAGATTGACCACGGCGGGCACTTCCACGACCTGTTGGACGATCTGCGGCTCGAAGCGCGAAAACAGGCAGGCCTGGTACACCGAGTCGGCAAAGATGGACGACCCCAGGCGGAAGAACACGAAATCTTCGTCTTTCAATTCCTGCAGGCGCAGCTGCTTGCGGCGCGACAGCGGATGGCCCGGTGGCAGCACGACCACCGACGAGTCGTGCCACAGCAGCTCGGCGGCGAATGTCGGATCATCAGGGATGCCGCGCGAGAGGCATAGATCCAGGCGCCTGTCCTGCAGCCCTGTCAGTTGATCGGACGGGGGCATTTCCTTCAAGGCCACGTCCACCTGCGGCCGCTCCTGTCGGAACTCGCGGATGAACTGGGGCAAGGTGCCGAGGAAGTGCGAGCCGGTCAAGCCCAGCGTCACGCACCCTTCCAGGCCCTGCGCCACGCGCTGTACCTGAAGCCTGGCCTCGTCCAGGCGATCCAGCACGGCGCGGACGTGGGGCAGCAGCACGCTGCCCGCTTCACTGAGCTGGACGCTTCTGCTGGTGCGTATGAAAAGACGGACGCCAAGGTCGTCCTCCAGATTGCTCAGTTGCTGGCTGAGCGGAGGTTGCGAAATGTGCAGCTTCCGGGCCGCTTTGGTAAAGCTCTGTTCTTCCGCAATCGCCGCAAAGTACCGAAGCTGCCGCAAGTCCATGGCTGGGCATCCCGTCCAATTTATCTGGAAACACTATAGATGATTCCTTAATTCGTATTGGACGATATCGATCTCGATGCCGAGAATTGCCATCAAATGATTCGCTCCAGGCAGCTGGACGCGGACGATAAACACAAAGAATGGGGAGCGGACAATGAACCTGGTTGTTTCAGTCGCGGCATGGAAGTTCCATTTCAACCCGAACAAACTGGTCAAGATGAAAAAGATACTGAGTTTCTCTGCGCTGATTCTCGCCCTGAGCCTTGCCCATGCTGGCGCCGTCCACGCGCAAGGCTATCCGTCGAAGGCCGTCACGGTCATCGTGCCGCACGGACCAGGAGGGGCCAACGATGCGGTCGCCCGGCCTTTTGCCCAAAAAATCGGCGAGCGTCTGCATCAGACCTTCGTGGTGGAGAACCGGGCGGGTGCGGGCGGCAATATCGGTATCGGCGTGTCGGCGCGCGGCAGCCAGGACGGCTACAACCTGCTGCTGACCGTGGGCAGCAGCTATACCATCAGCCCGTTCGTGTACAAGTCCGTGCCATTCGATCCCAAGAAGGACTTCGAGCCCATCGGCTTGGTGGCGACAGCGCCTTATGTCTTGGTCGTGAACCCGGAGCTGCCGGTAAAGACCGTGCAGGACCTGATTTCGTTGGCGCAAAGCAAGCCTGGCCAACTGCACATGGCCTCCGCGGGCAATGGCACGCTCGATCATCTGCTGGGCGAAATGTTCAAGCGGGCCGCCGGGGTCGACATGATGCACATTCCCTACAAGGGCGCCTCCGCCGCCAACACGGACATGGTGTCCGGCCGGGTGTCGGTGACTTTCACCAGCTGGCCCAGCGTCATGTCGTTCGTCCATGCCGGCAAGCTGCGCCTGATCGCGGTTGCATCGTCCGAGCGCTCATCGTTGCTGCCGGACGTGCCGACCATCGCGGAGACGGTGCCGGGCGTGGCGGCCATGTCGTGGTATGGCCTGTTCGCCCCGGCCGGCACCCCGGCGGACGTGGTCGCCACGCTGCGCCAGGAAACCTCGAGCGTGCTTGCGGACAAGTCGTTTCAAGCCAACTTGAAGGCCCAGGGGGCGGTAGCGGCGAATACCACGCCCGCTCAGTTCTCCGAGCTGATCGATACCGACCTGAAGACGTGGTCCGGAATCATCGAGCAGACCGGCGCCCGGATCGAGTGACCGCCGCCAAATTCTTTCGTTTTGGAGTTTTGCATGAGTAGCGCAGCGGAAAACTACAAGGGCGTATGGGGGCATCGAGTCGGGTTTGGCGACAAGGCGGCATTGCTACTCATCGACTTCGTGCAAGCCTATACGCTTGAAGAATCGCCCATGTTTGGCGCGGGCGTCGTGGCCGCGGTGGCGCATAGCGCGGAGATCCTGCGCGCGGCGCGGGATGCCGGAATGATGGTGATCCACACAACGATCACGCACCAATCCCACACGCTGGCCGACGCCGGCGCCTGGTATCGCAAGTCGCCCATCCTCGAACTGTTCAAACACGCGCCCTACAACGAGTTTTGCGGCGGCTTGGAACCCTTGCCCGGCGAGATCGTCCTGCACAAGCAGTACGCCAGCAGTTTCTTCGGCACCAGCCTTGCCAGTACGCTGACGGCTTCCAAGGTCGACACCCTGATCGTGCTGGGATGCTCCACCAGCGGCTGCGTGCGCGCAACGGCGGTGGATGGCGTGCAGCATGGCCTGAACGTGATCGTGGTGCGGGAGGGGGTGGGGGACCGCCACCCGGATCCGCATGAAGCCAATCTTTTCGATATCGACAGCAAGTATGGGGATGTGGTGTCCAAGCGGGCCGCACTCGAATTCATCCGCGCGCATCGGGCGGCGTAGGGGGTTCTGACTGCCGCCAGAATGCCGGGCGACGGACCGATATCGGCGACCAAAACAAAAAGCCCCGCCGTAGTGGATACGGGGCGGGGCTCGTTGCTTGAATCTTTTTGGTGGCCTGGGGCGGAATCGAACCACCGACACAAGGATTTTCAATCCTCTGCTCTACCGACTGAGCTACCAGGCCAACGAAGTCCGCAACTATACACAATTTTTGAGGCTTGCGCCAGTCGGGGGAGAAAATCTTGGATATCGCCTTGCCCTGCCGGATCGCCGCATGAATCCTGGGCCAAATTGTTGGGCGGATGGCACGAAAGGTGCGACCCAGGGTCGCGGCCCTGGGGTGAAATGGCCTGGGGATAACCCGCGGGGGTATAATGATTAGCGGTCTGACGCTGCTTCCAGGTTGAATTTCCCCTGCTTGCCGCGCCTCGTTCTTAGTGGCAGTACTTAACGCTTACGCGCGGATGGCCCGGCCATCCTTCCCACATGTCGGTAGCTGTCCTTGCCTTCGGTCTGAATCACACGTCCGCGCCGGTTTCGGTCCGCGAGCGGGTGTCCATGCCCGTCGATCTGGTGAAGCCTGCAATCGAGGGCCTGCGCTCGGCCTTCGGCGGCTCGGTCCGCGAAGCCGCCATCCTGTCCACCTGTAACCGCACCGAAATCTATTGCGCCGCTGACGGCCACGTGGCCGATCAACTGCCTGCCTGGCTGGCGGATTACAACCGCCTGGACGCCGGCACGCTGCGCCCGCATCTCTACCGCCATCACCAGGACGACGCCGTGCGCCACGCTTTCCGCGTGGCCAGCGGCCTGGATTCCATGGTGCTGGGCGAAACCCAGATCGTGGGCCAGATGAAGGACGCCGTGCGCGCCGCCGGCGAAGCCGGCTCGCTGGGTACCTTGCTGCACCAGATGTTCCAGCGCACCTTCTCGGTGGCCAAGGAAGTGCGGTCGCAGACCGCCATCGGCGCGCAGTCGGTGTCCATGGCCGCCGCCGCGGTGCGCCTGGCCGAGCGCGTGTTCGGCAATCTGGACCAGGCCCGCACGCTGTTCATCGGCGCGGGCGAAATGATCGAATTGTGCGCCACGCACTTCGCCGCGCAGCGTCCGCGCAGTATGGTGGTGGCCAATCGCACGGCCGAACGCGCCGAGGTCCTGGCCAACCGGTTCGCGGCCAGCACCATGAAGCTGTCGGACCTGACGGACCGCCTGTCCGAGTTCGACGTCATCGTTTCCTGTACGGCAAGCTCCCTGCCCATCCTCGGTTTGGGGATGGTGGAACGGGCCACGCGCCTGCGCCGCCACCGCCCCATGGTCATGATCGACCTGGCCGTGCCGCGCGACATCGAACCCGAAGTCGGCCGCCTGGACGACGTCTACCTGTATTCGGTGGATGACCTGGGCCGCCTGGTGCAGACCGGCACGGACGCGCGCCGCGCGGCCGTGGTGCAGGCCGAAGCCATCATCGAAACCCGCGTCCAGGGCTTCATGCACTGGATGCAGTCCCGCGAGGTGGTGCCCGTCATCCGCGACCTGCACCAGGCCGCCGAAGACGTCCGCAGCGCCGAGCTGGAACGCGCCCGCCGCCTGCTGGCGCGGGGCGAATCGCCGGAGGCCGTGCTCGAGCAGCTGGCCCATGGCCTGACGCAAAAGTACCTGCACGGCCCGCTGGCGGCGCTGAACCGCAGCGAAGGCGACGACCGCAAGCAGCTGCTTGCCTGGATGCCGCGCCTGTTCCCCGGCCGCGACTCCCGCCGTTAGCGATTCTGCCCCACGTCCCGCCTCCTGGCGGGCGTTCGTCTTTTGGGCGCCCGCTATCCGCTTTCCCGTTTTTCTTTTTGGTCATTCCCCATGAAATCTTCCATGCGCAGCCGGCTGGAGCACCTGTGTCACCGCCTCATCGAGGTCGACGCGCTGCTCGCCGAACCGGAAACCGCGTCCGACATGGACCGTTTTCGCAAGCTCTCGCGCGAACGCGCGGAACTGGAACCCGTGGTCGAGGCGTTCACCGCTTTCGCCCGCACGGAGGATGATCTGGCCGCGGCCCAGGAAATGCTGTCCGACCCGGATCTGAAGTCCATGGCCGAGGACGAGATCAAATCCGGCCGCGCCAAGCTCGAAGAGCTGGAAGCCGCGCTGCAATTGCTGCTGCTGCCGCGTGACCCCAATGACGGGCGCAGCCTGTTCCTGGAAATCCGCGCGGGCACGGGCGGCGACGAAAGCGCGCTGTTCTCGGGCGACCTGCTGCGCATGTACACGCGCTACGCCGAACAGCGCGGCTGGCGCGTGGAGCTGATGTCCGAGAGCGCTTCTGAACTGGGCGGCTACAAGGAAGTGATCGCGCGCATCGACGGCGATGGCGCCTATGGCCGCCTGAAGTTCGAATCCGGCGCGCACCGCGTGCAGCGCGTGCCCGCCACCGAGGCGCAGGGCCGCATCCATACCTCCGCGTGCACGGTGGCCATCATGGCCGAAGCGGACGAGATGTCGGAAATCGTCATCAACCCCAATGATTTGCGCATCGACACCTTCCGCGCCAGCGGCGCGGGCGGGCAGCACATCAACAAGACCGATTCGGCGGTGCGCATCACCCACTTGCCGACCGGGCTGGTGGTGGAATGCCAGGACGACCGTTCGCAGCACCGCAACAAGGACAAGGCCATGCAGGTGCTGGCTGCGCGCTTGAAAGACAAGGAAACCCGCGAACGGCAGAGCAAGGAAGCCGCCGAGCGCAAGAGCCTGATCGGCTCGGGCGACCGCTCCGAGCGCATCCGTACCTACAACTTTCCGCAAGGCCGCGTGACCGACCACCGCATCAACCTGACGCTGTACAAGCTGCAGCAGATCATGGAAGGCGATCTGGAAGAGCTGACCGGCGCGCTCATCGCCGAACACCAGGCCGAGCAGCTGGCGGCCCTGGGCGACGACATCTGAGCCCGGCCATGACGCCGCCCCAGCTGAAAAGCCTGCTGCTCGACACGCGCCTGCCCCGCCTGGAGGTGCGCATGCTGCTGGAGCACGTGCTGGCCAAGCCGCGCGCCTGGCTGCTGGCGCACGATACCGACCCTCTGCTGCCCGAGACCGCCGCCGCCTACGAAGCCCTGGCCCAGCGGCGCCTGGCCGGGGAGCCCATGGCCTACCTGCTGGGCCACCGCGAATTCATGGGTCACCGTTTCCGCGTGACCCCGGACGTGCTGATTCCGCGCCCGGATACCGAGGTGCTGGTGGAAACCGCGCTGGAATGCCTGGCCGGCCTGGCCGCGCCCGCAGTGCTGGACCTGGGCACGGGTAGCGGTGCGATCGCCATTTCCATTGCCCTGGCGCGCCGCGACGCGCGGGTGATGGCGTCCGACCTTAGCGCGGCCGCGCTGGCGGTCGCCGCCGCCAACGCCTGGGATCTGGCCGCGTCCGTGCGCCTGGTCGAAGGCAGTTGGTACCAGGCCGTGCCGGCGGGAGAAGGCTTCGACCTGATCGTGTCCAATCCGCCCTATGTGGCCTGCGACGACCCGCACCTGGACCAGGGCGACGTGCGTTTCGAGCCGCGGGGGGCGTTGACCGACGGTGCGGGCGGGCTGGAAGACCTGGCTCGCATCGTCCAGGGCGCCGGCCGCCACCTGAAGCGGGGCGGCGCCCTGTGGCTGGAGCATGGCTGGGACCAGGCGCAAGCCGTGCGCGACCAGCTGGCCGCGGCCGGATTCCAGGACGTGCACAGCCGCCGGGACCTGGCCGGCATCGAGCGTATTTCCGGTGGCCGGCTGCCCACCTGACCCCATTCCCGGTGGGGCGCCCGGGGTATCCGGGCGGATTTCCCCGCTGTACCTATAATTGGCGTATTCCGTTATGCCTGTCCAAGAGACCACCATGAGCGACGTTCAAGAATTCATCCGCGAAACCGTGACCCAGCACCCCGTCGTGCTGTTCATGAAGGGCACCGCCCAATTCCCGCAATGCGGCTTTTCCGGCAAGGCCATCCAGATCCTGAAGGGCTGTGGCGTGAAGAAGCTGGTCACCGTCAATGTGCTGGAAGACGACGAAGTCCGCCAGGGCATCAAGGAGTTCTCCAGCTGGCCCACGATTCCGCAGCTGTACGTGGCTGGCGAGTTCATCGGCGGCTCGGACATCATGAACGAGATGAACGAATCCGGCGAACTGAAGACGCTGCTGGATCAATCCGGCGCAACGGCCTGATCAGCCCATGCGGCGACTGGTCATCGGCATCACGGGCGCCACGGGCGCCCTGTACGCGGTGCGCATGCTGCAGGCATTGCGCGGCGTGGACGATGTCGAAACGCATCTGGTGGTGTCGGCGTCCGGCGTGCTGAACATCAAGCACGAACTGGACGTCGGCCGCCATGATGTCTATGCACTGGCGGACCACGTGCACAGCGTGCGCGACGTGGGCGCCACCCTGGCCAGCGGCGCGTTCCAGACCGCGGGCATGGTGATCGTGCCATGCTCCATGCGTACGCTGGCGGCCGTGGCCCATGGCCTGTCGGATAACCTCATCACCCGCGCCGCCGACGTCACCCTCAAGGAACGCCGGCGTCTGGTAATGATGGTGCGCGAGACGCCGTTCAACCTGGCGCATCTGCGCAATATGACCGCCGTGACCGAAATGGGCGGCATCGTGTTTCCGCCGCTGCCCGCGTTCTACCACCGGCCCGCTTCCATTGAAGAAATGGTGGACCATACCGTGGCACGCGTGCTGGAGATGTTCGATATCGTGGTGCCTGGCCCGCATTGGGAAGGCATGAAGTAACGATCGCCGCATCTAAAAAAAGAGCTCCAAGTCTGGAGCTCTTTTCATTTGCGCGATATGCGCTTGCGCGGTTCGCAGCAATCACACCGTCGCGATCGGCGTGACCGGCGACCCGATCGCATGCGGCAGGCGCAAGGGCGGCGCGGTCAGCATGAAGTGATGCCGGCCGTTGGCGTGCAGCCAGTCCGCCAGGTCCTTCAGGTACCAGAGTTCCGCCAGCGGCAGGCCCAGCTTGAACAGGCAATGGTGGTGCAGCGGCAGCATGGCGCGCGGGCCGGTTTTCTCGCGCGCGGGATAGGCTTCCACGGCGTAGTTGTCGGCGCAGATGGCGGCGATGCCGCTGTCGGTGATCCATTGCAGCAGCGCCTGGTCGGTGCCGTCCAGCGCCGCGCCGTAGGTGTGCAGCGTTTCGGCGTCGGGCGTGCCGTTCATGGCGACCACCGCTTCGGCATAGCCGGTGCGCAGCACCAGCATGTCGCCGGGTTCGACGCTGATGTTGTCGGCCTTCAGCACGTGCATCAGTTCCGCGTGGCCGATCAGCGTGCGGCCGGCGCCGTAGTGACGGAACAGGTCCACCAGCACGCCGCGGCCCTGCATGCCTTTCTGGGCCAGGTTTTCCACGCCCAGCTTCAGCGCCGCGGACGGGCCGCCGCTGTTGCAGCCGCAGCCGGTATGGTCGCCGTCGGCCGGACCGATGACGTCCACGCCGGCCTGGTAGCCGTTGTAGTAGCGCAGTTCGGGCTTGCCGTCGCCGTCGGCGTCGAACAAGGCGCCCACGTGGGCCAGCGCGTCCCATTGCGTCGAATACTGCATCGACAGCAGCACCTGGTCGTCGCTCAGCACGTCGACCGCGTCCGGGTTGACGTTGCGCAGCGGGAAGTTCAGGTACGGCGTGTCCGCCAGGCGCGTGGGGCTCAGCTGCGGCGGATGGCGGCGCGGGTTGAGCACGTTGCCGCCGGGCAGGTCCAGCGGCAGCGACAGGCAGAAGGTCTTGCCGGCGCGGATTTCGCGCGCACCTTTCAGGACCTGTTCTTCGGTGATGAGGTTCAGGCGGCCGAGTTGGTCGTCGGGTCCGAAGTCGCCCCAGTTGGAGCCTTCGGGCCGGTTTTTCCAGCGCTGCATGCCGTTTACCCCTTCAGGAAGTCGACGACCGTGCGGGTGAAGACTTCCGGTTGCTCCCAGTTCGAGATATGGGAGGTGTTCATTTCAAAGTAGCGCGCGCCAGGTATGGCTGCGGCCAGCTCTTGGCCTTGGGCCGGCGTGGCGGCCAGATCGTGCGTGCTGCTGATGACCAGCGTGGGCGCCTTGATCGAGGCCACCTGTTCGCGGAAGTCGGCGTCGCGCAGCGCGGCGCAATTGCCCGAGTAGCCGGCGTCCGGCGTGCGGCGCAGCATGTCGATCAGCACCTGGGTCAGTCCCGGCTCGGCGGCGCGGTAGCTGTCGGTGAGCCAGCGTTCGACCAGCGTGGGCGCCATCTTTTCCAGGGTCTGTTCGGCGACCGCGGCGATGCGGGCGCTCCAGCCTTCGGCCGAGCCGATGCGCGCGGCGGTGTTGCACAGGATCAGCTTGTCCAGCAGCTCGGGACGCGCCAGCGCCAGCCACAGGCCGGTGGGGCCGCCCATCGACAGGCCGCAGAAGTGCGCGCGCTTGATGTTCAGATGCGCCAGCAGTTCGGCGACGTCGTTGCCCAGCTGCTCGAAGCTGTATTCGCCTTCGGGGATGGACGATTTGCCGTGGCCGCGGGTGTCGTAGCGCAGCACACGGAAGTGCTTGCTCAGTTCGGGAATCTGGCGGGCCCACATGTCGGAGCAGGTGCCCAGCGAGTTGGAGAGCACCAGCACCGGCGCATCCGCGGGGCCATCGATGACGTAGTACAGCCGTGCCTGGCTGAGATCGGCGTAAGACATGTGGGTTTATTCCTTGCGATTACAGATGGCAGACGCCGTCGAGGTAGGCCTTGCGCCAGCGCGTGATGGTCACGCGCTCGAACAGGCCGGCCAGGGAGAATGGGTCGGCATCGATGAACTGCTGCGCGGCTTCGCGCGTTTCCAGGGCCACGATGTACAGGCCGCCGCCGGCGTCCTTGCCGTCGTCCTGCAGCTTGGCGCCGCAGGCCAGCAGCAGTTGCTTGTTCGTGTCCAGGTATTCCAGATGCGCGGCGCGATGCTGCTGGCGCACTTCCTGGTGGCCGGGCTTGTCGAACGTTTCGATGATGTAGGGCATGGACTGCTCCTGTCAGATCGCCGAGGGGTGGCGCGCCAGCGCCGTGACGTTGATATCCATGTACGGGAACAGCGGCAGCGAGGACAGCAGCGCGTGCAGTTCATCGTTGCTTTCGACGTCGAAGATGCTGACGTTGGCGTAGCGGCCGGCCACGCGCCACAGGTTCTTCCACTTGCCGTCGCGCTGCAATTGTTGGGCCAGGGCCTTTTCATCGGCCTTCAGCTTGTCGGCGCGCTCGGCGGGCATGTCGACGGGAAGATTGACCTGCATTTGAACCATGAACAACATGATGACTCTCTCCTGTAAAGCCGCTCCGGCCCTGCCGGAGCGCGCACAAAACTCAGCGGGAAAACTTCAGCGGCAGGCCAGTCAGGCGCAGCAGCTCGTCGGCGGTGGTGTCGCCGAACATGTCGATGACGGTCACGCCGTCGGCGCGGATGTCGAACACCGCCACGTCGGTGTACACGCGCGACACGCAGCGCACGCCGGTCAGCGGATAGGTGCAGGCTTCGACCAGTTTGCTCTGGCCTTCGCGGGTCTGCAGTTCCATCATCACGAAGACGTCCTTGGCGCCGATGGCCAGGTCCATCGCGCCGCCCACGGCGGGGATGGCGTCGGGCGCGCCGGTGTGCCAGTTGGCCAGGTCGCCGTGTTGCGACACCTGGAAGGCGCCCAGCACGCAGATGTCCAGGTGGCCGCCGCGCATCATTGCGAACGAGTCGGCGTGATGGAAGAACGAGCAGCCGGGCAGTTCCGTTACGGGCTGCTTGCCGGCGTTGATCAGGTCGTAATCTTCTTCGCCCTTGGCGGGGGCAGGGCCCATGCCCAGCATGCCGTTTTCGGTGTGCAGGATGACTTCGCGGTCAGCCGGCAGATGGTTGGCGACGAGCGTGGGCAGGCCGATGCCCAGGTTCACGTAGGCGCCTTCGGGAATGTCCTGCGCCACGCGGGCGGCGATCTGGTCGCGGGTCAGTTTGGTGCTCATTGCTGCTCCTTGGCGGCCGGGGTGGCTGCGATCTGCACGACGCGTTTGACGAAGATGCCGGGGGTCACGACGGTTTCGGGGTCCAGCTCGCCCAGTTCAACCACTTCGCGCACCTGCGCCACGGCTACGCGCGCGGCGCTCGCCATGATGGGGCCGAAGTTGCGGGCGGTCTTGCGATAGACCAGATTGCCCCAGCGGTCGCCGCGCTCGGCCTTGATGAGCGCGTAGTCGGCGTGCAGCGGATATTCCAGCACGTACTGGCGGCCGTTGATCTCGCGGATCTCCTTGCCGTCGGCCAGCGGCGTGCCGTAGCCGGTGGGCGTGAAGAACGCGCCGATGCCGGCGCCGGCGGCGCGGATGCGTTCGGCCAGGTTGCCCTGGGGCACGAGTTCCAGCTCGATCTTGCCGCTGCGGTACAGGCCGTCGAAGATCTGCGAATCCACCTGGCGCGGGAATGAACAGATGATCTTGCGCACGCGGTTGGCGCCCAGCAGGGCGGCCAGGCCGGTGGTGCCGTTGCCGGCGTTGTTGTTGATGATGACCAGGTCCTTGGCGCCCTGCTCGAGCAGGGCGTCGATCAGTTCCATGGGCTGGCCGGCAGTGCCGAAGCCGCCGATCATGACGGTGGCGCCGTCGGGTACGTCCGCCAGGGCGGCCGCCGCGCTTGCAACAAGCTTAGAAATCATGATGTTTGCTCATAGGTGGCGTGTCATAATTTGTTCTTAATTAGAACTTTCGTTCTTCTGAAGAACATCGTTTCATGGGGATGAACCGGGCGTCAAGGCGAGCCGGCGCGGCGTCATCCCCATTTACTCTTTTTGCGGTAGACGGATGGCCGAGCAAGATACCCAGCAACCCAGCGACAGCTACGTGCAGTCCTTCGCGCGCGGCTTGTCCGTGATCCGGGCCTTTGGCCCCGACCGTTCGCAGATGACGCTGTCCGAGGTCGCCGCGGTGACCGGGCTGACTCGCGCCGGCGCGCGCCGCATCCTGCTGACGCTGGAGCACCTGGGCTACGTCACCGTCGACGACCGCAAGTTCGCGCTGACCCCGCGCATCCTGGAACTCGGCTACGCCTACCTGTCCGGCACGCCGCTGTGGAACTTGGCGTTGCCGTACATGGAAGAAGTGGCCGAGCAGACGCGGGAGTCGTGTTCCGTTTCGGTGCTGGAAGGCGCGGACATCGTCTACATCCTGCGCCTGTCCACGCACAAGGTCATGACCATCAACCTGGCCGTGGGCAGCCGTCTGCCGGCCTGGGTGACGTCGATGGGCCGCGTGCTGCTGGCGGGGCTGACGGAGCAGGAGCTGGACCGGGTGCTGGCGCTGAGCCAGATCCAGTCCTACACGCCGCACACCATCACGGACATCGCCGAACTCAAGCGCGTGCTGGCCGGCGTGCGCGCCGACGGCTACGCCTGCGTCGCGCAGGAACTGGAACCGGGGCTGCAGTCGGTGGCCGTGCCCATCATGGACCGCAGCGGCCGCGTGATCGCCGCGATGAACGTCAGCGGCCATGCCAATCGCTTCACGCGCGAGGAAATGCTGGCGGCCTTCCTGCCGCCGCTGCGCCGCGCGGCCGACCAGATCAACCACGCCCTGCTGCGCCGCTAGGCGAGGCAAGGAGGGGAAGAGGGCGGCCGGGGTGCGCATGGCTGGCCTCAGATCGGCGCGACGCCCAGCGTCGTGCCGCCGCAGACGTACAGCATCTGGCCGGTGACGAAGCCGTTGTCCGGAGACAGGAAGAACATCGCGGCGCGCGCCACGTCTTCCGGCGTGCCCAGGCGCTTGACCACGATGCTGTTGATGATGCGTTCAGTCTGCGGCGCGCCAGCAGGATTGCTCTTGGTGAACAGATCAGTGGCGATGGGGCCGGGACCGATGGCGTTGACGGTGATGCCGTCGCCGCCCAGTTCCATGGCCAGCGTGCGGGTCAGGCCCACCAGGCCGGCCTTGGTGGCCGAATAGACCACGCGGTCCGGCTTGCCCAGCGCGGCGCGCGACGACATGTTCACGATGCGGCCGAAACCGGCCTCGCGCATGGCGGGCAGCGCGGCCTGCACCAGGATCAGCGCGGTGCGCAGATGCAAATTGACTACGTAGTCCAGGTCCGCCAGCGTGGCCGTGTCGGCCGTGCCGGGACGGGTGGCGCCAGCGTTGTTGACCAGGCCCACGATGCTGTAGGCCTCGGTCACTTCGCGGGCGACTTCCTGGGTGCGCGCTTCGTCGGTCAGGTCAGCCTGATATGACACCAGCCCCGCAGGCGGATTTTCGGGCAGCTTGTAGTCGATGTTGACGACCTTGTGTCCCGCATCCAGCAGCATGCGGATGATCGCCGCTCCGATCCCGGCGCTGCCGCCGGTCACGAGATACGCAGTAGGTTTGCTCATATCGGTTCCGTTCCTAGAGTAAGCGTGCCGGTCAGTGGGTGAGGTAGCCCCAAAGGAGGACGGCGGTGATGTGGATCACGCCGACCCACAGCATCATGATGACGGTATAGCCCATCACGTCGCGCAGCTTGAGCTTGGACAACGCCAGCGCCGGCAGGATCCAGAAAGGCTGCACCAGGTCGTTCCAGGCGTTGCCCAGCATGACGGCCATGGTGGTCTGGTTCAGCGCGCTGCCGATTTCCTTGGCGGCGTCGATCATGAACGGACCCTGGATGACCCAGTGGCCGCCGGCCGACGGCGCGAAGAAGTTGATGACGAACGAGCTGATCAGACCCCAGAACGGCAGCGATTCGGGCGTGGCCACGTCGACGAACACTTGGGAGATCGTGGTGACCAGGCCGGAAGCGGCCATGATGGCCATGATGCCGGCGTAGAAGGGGTACTGCAGGATGATGCCGGAGATCGTCTTGATGCCTTCAGTCAGCTTGGCGACGTAGGCGGCCGGCGTGCCCAGCAGGATGATGCCCAGGAACAGGATGATGAAGTTGATCAGGTTCAGGTCCAGCGAGCCGCCGTCCATGAAGTGGAAGGTCACGTAGGCGATGCCCAGCGCGCCAATCAGCAGGCTCAGGATGCGGCTGTTGTTCAGCTTGGAGGCGATGGTGCCCTTTTCCAGCATGTCTTCGGCGGCGTTGGACGTGTTGGCGTCGCGATCGATGGCCGGGTCCACTTCAACGATCTTCTCGCCCTTCTTCGGGTGCAGCCAGGCATTGAGCAGCGGCAGCGTCACGATGATGACCAGGCTGGTGATCAGCATGGGCACCGAGAAAATGGTTTCCGACAGCGGGATGGTGCCCATCTGCTTGGCGGTGGGGTGGTTGGGCGTCGCCACCAGCACGGGAATACTGGCCGACAGGCCCAGGCCGTACATGGTGAAGCCGCTGTACGCGGCAGCGATGATCAGCGGGTAGTGCACGCCCTTGACCTTGAGCGCCAGCTTCTTGGCGACGATGCCACCGATGACCAGGCCGAAGCCCCAGTTCAGGTAGCTGCCAATGCCGCCGACCAGCGTCGCCACGATGATGGCGGTATGCGGCTTGTGCACGTGGCTGACGATGCGGTTGAGCAGGCGGTCGGTGAGCGGCGCGGTGGCCAGCACATAGCCCATTGCCAGGATCACGGCCATCTGGGTCGTGAAGGCCAAGAGGCTCCAGAAGCCGTTGCCCCAGGCGCGGGTGATGTCGCCGATGCCCTTGCCTTCGACGCCCATGGCCAGCAGCACGGTGAGCAGGGTCAGCGCGATCGCGAAGACGAAGGGATCGGGCAGATACTTGCGCATCAGCTCGGTAAAGAATGAAGCCAGTTTATTCATGATGCTTCCTACAAACTCCGGTCAGGCTGTTTTTTCGCGTCTTGCGCCGCCCGGCGCCGGGTGTCGGCGGGGGCGGGTGGGACGATTGCTTTCTTTGTGTGGTTGGGCTTGTGGCCCGCTGGCGCTGGTGGCGGGAAGCCCCGCGCCTTATGTAGTGAATGCTTGCTGGCGGAACCGTCAGGAGCCGCTGGCCTTGCCGTTGAGCCACGCGGCCAGCTCGCCCAGCGCGGCGCTTTTTTCGCGCAGCACGCGTTCGCGGCGCTCGGGGCTCCAGGTGTAGAAACCCTGGCCGCTCTTGGCGCCGATCTGGCCGCTTTCGACCTTGCTCTTCAAGAGCTCGGAGGGTTCCGTGCGGCTTTCCAGGTCTTTGTAGAGATAGCTGGCGATCGCGTAGTGCACGTCGATGCCGTTCATGTCGCGTTGCTCCAGCGGACCCGACAGCGCCAGGCGGATGCCCAGGCTCCACTTGACCACTTCGTCGATGTCTTCCGCGCTGGCCACGCCTTTCTCCAGCAGCGAGATGGCCTCGCGGGCCAGCGCATGCTGGATGCGGTTGGCGATGAAGCCGGGGATGTCCTGGCGCACCAGCACCGGGCGCTTGCCGGCATGACGCAACGTGGCCATGACCCGGGCTACGGTGTCTTCAGAAGTGCCGTCGTTGCGCACCACTTCCACCAGCGGAATCACGTCGGCGGGGGTGAAGAAATGGGTGCCCACGAAGCGGTCGCGGCGCACCACCGCGCTGGCGATGGCGTTGATGGACAGGCCGGAGGTGTTGGTGGCGAAGAGGGTATGCGCCGGGCACAGGGAATCCAGCTTGGCGAAGATGCCGCGCTTGAGTTCCAGGTTTTCCGGCACGGCCTCGATCACCAGGTCGCTGTTGCAGGCCGCTTCCAGCCCGGGCGCGACTTGAATGCGCTGCATCGCTTCCTGGACGTTGCCGGGAGCGTAGACATTCAGCTGGCGGTCTATGGTCTGCAGCGCGCGCTCCAGCGCGCCTTCCATCGGGTCGATCAGGACGACGTTCAATCCCTTCGAGGCGAACAGCGCGGCGATGCCGCTGCCCATGGCGCCTGCGCCGACGATGGCGAGATTCTTGAGGGGAGTATCCATGATGGTTCGCTCGGTGCTGACTGACACGCCGGGCTTGCGGGCGGCACGTGCGGAACCAGGATGCTTTCTGTCTCTTCCGGAGTGCCTTCCTGTGCGCCTGGCCAGAAAAATCGTTTTGTTCTATATACGAACATTTGTGCGTATATAGAATTTCTGAAAGAGATAGTACTAAAAGTCGCGGGGGGCGGACAAATGGGGGATTTTGGGTGTCCGGCTGGTGGACGGAGGGCCGGCCCGGACTCTGGTGGGAGCGTGGGCCGGTCTCTTGCCTTACCAGCGATAGGAGGCGGTGCCTATCACCCGGCGCGGCTCGCCGTAGAAGCAGCCGTAGGTGCAACTGCCGATATACGTCTTGTCGGTCAGGTTGGACGCGTTCAGCGCGAACTTCCACGGCCCCGTCGCGTAGCTGATCATGGCGTCGAACAGCGTGAAGGACGGTACCTCCACCGGCATGCCGTGCGCCATGCCGCGGGTGCTGCCCACATAGCGTATCCCCGCACCGATTCTCAGGCCCGGCAGGCCGAAGTCGCCGAAGCCGTAGTCGCCCCATAGCGAGAACTGGTTGTAGGGGACCGAATTCAGGCGCCTGCCTTCCTCGTCGGGCTGCAAGGGGCTGGCCTTGAGCGTGCGCGCGTCGGTGTAGGCGTAGGCCGCGATCAGGTTGGCATTGCGGCCGATGCGGGTGCGCGCTTCCAGTTCCAGGCCGCGAGTTCGCGCCTCGCCGGCCTGTATCTGGTAGGACGTGTCCAGGGGATCGGTCACGGTCATGTTCTTGCGGGTCAGTTGGTAGACCGCCGCCGAGAGCATGGTGTCCGAGCCCGCAGGCTGGTAGCGCAGGCCGGCTTCGTATTGCTGGCCGGTGGTGGGCTGGAAGCGGCTGCCCTGGCGGTCCTGGCCGCTGGTGGGCTCGAACGATTCGCTATAGCTCAGGAATGGCGCCAGCCCGTTGTCGGCCAGGTAGACCAGGCCGGCGCGGCCGGTGAAGGCCTTGCTCTTTTCGCCGTCCGCATATTTTTCGTCGGTGAAGAAGTTGCGTTCGTCGACCGTGACCCAATCCTGGCGCCCGCCCAGCAGGACCACCCATTTGTCGGCGATCTTGATCTGGTCCTGAAGGTAGATGCCCAGGCGCTTCATGTCGGTGATGGAGGAAGATCCGGGGAAGGGCGCGACGGGGCCCAACGGCAAGCCATACACGGGATCGTAGAGGTCGATGTTGTTGTTGCTGCGGATATAGCGTTCGGTTTCGTGCTTGGGTAGCGAGTAATCGATGCCCGCCAGCAAGGTGTGGCGCACCATGCCGCTGCCCACTTCGTATTGCAAGGACGTATCGGAGATCAGCGCAGAGGAACGGTCCCAGCGCGGCATTGCCCCTCGGTCGGCGGTCCAGCGCTGGTCGGGCGCGAGTTGCCAGATGTCGGTGGAGTGATAGGTGCTGTCCGCATGGAAGTAGCGCGCGCTGTTGCGCAGTTTCAGCTGGCTGTTGAAGGCATGTTCGAACAGATAGCCGATCGAATAGCGCTCCATGTTGAATTTGTCGAAGCCAGGCTCGCCGGTAAAGCGGTTGCGGGGAATCTTGCCGTTGACGTTGGGGAGCACCGTGCCTTGCGCCGGCAGGCCATAGACGTAGACGGTATGGTCCTTCTGGTACTCCGCAAGCAGTGTCAGCGAGGTGGCGGCGCTGGGCTGCCAGGTGATTGCAGGCGCGATATAAGTCCTGTCGTCGGGCACGTGGTCAATGAACGTATCGCTGTCGCGCAGCAGCGCGGTCAGGCGGTATGACCATTTGCCTTCCTCGTCCAGCGCCCCGCCGAAGTCGCCGGATATCTGCTTGCGGCTGTAGTTGCCCGCTTCCACGTTCAGTTCGCGCAGCGGCTCGATGGTGGGGCGTTTGCTTACCGTATTGATGATGCCGCCTGGAGATGCCGAACCGTAAAGAACGGACGATGCGCCCTTGAGGAACTCGATCCGCTCCAGCCCGTACACTTCCTGCCGTCCGTTGTAGATGTTCACGGTGTACAGCATGCCGTCGCGATAATAGTTGCCCAGATTGCTGCGGAAGCCTCGCAGGAACAGGCTGTCGGATGTGCGGTCCATGCCTTCGGCGCGGCTGACGCCCGCCACGTAGCCCAGCGCATCCTGAATGCTCTGCGACTTCAGCGTGTCGATTTCTTCCGCGCCCACGACCGAGATGGATTGTGGCGTCTCGATGATGGGCGTGTCGGTGCGGGTGCCGGCCGCGCTGAGCCGGGCGGTGTAGCCATGTAGCGGGCCGGTGGCGGTTTCCGCAGCCTGCGCGGTGACGGTCACCGCTTCGAGCGTGGTGGCGTCCTGGTGTGACGCCGGAGCGCGGCGCAGGGTGTAGCTGCCGTTGCTTTCCCGCAGGGCCTGCAGGCCTTGGCCGCGCAACAGTTCGGCGTAGCCTTCGCGCACCGAATAGCTGCCGGACAGGCCGTTGCTGTGCTTGCCATGCAGCAAGGTGGCGTCCATGCTCAGCTCGACGCCGGCTGCACTGGCATAGGCATTGAGCACCTGGCTCAGCGGGCCGCCGGGAATGTCGTAGCTGCGCCTGGCCTCGGCGCTCTGCGCCTGCGCGGCGGCGGGGGCGGCCGGGATGAAGCAGAGCGCTGCGCTGAACGACAGCGCCAGACGCATCAGACGGAGCGTTGCGGGGCGCGGCGTTGGCACTATTGACGCGTAGGTACGCGACGTGGAATGCGGATGACGGGACATGAGGCGATGCCTTGGGGTTCGTGCTGGAGAAGTAGGGGGTTCACCCTGTATCCCGAGCAAGAAGGCCGGATCCGCAATCGCCGCCTGAGAAAAGTTGTAACGGCCGCTGCCGGCTGGCCATCATTCAGCGGCCTGCACCGTCACCCAATATCGCGTCCGGTAGGTCACGGCCACCGGAAGAGCCCGCGTCAGGTTGTCCAACGCCCGGTCCGTGTCACGCACGGAAAAGACGCCGCTGACGAGCAGGCCCGCAACGTCGGGATCGCAGCGCAGCAGGCCCGGCCGATAGCGCGCCAGTTCGGCCAGGAATTCGTCCAGGCGCATGGCATCGGCCACCAGTATTCCGCGACTCCAGGCTGCCGCGCTTTCCGCCGCTGGGCTGGGAGCGGCGGCCCCGATCGCGGAAAAGCGCGAGCCCTGGCCGGCCTGAAGCAGGACCGCCAGGTCCGGCGCGCTGGCGGGACGGATTTCCACGGCGCCTTCGAATACGGCCACGCGGGACGTTTCGGCATCGTCCCTGACCGAGAACCGGGTTCCCAGCGCCTGGATGGAACCGTGCCGGCTGCGCACCCGGAACGGCCGGGGCATGGCGGCGGGATCCGGCGCGGTCGCAATCAATATCTCTCCGGCGCGAAGCACCACCAGGCGTTCGTCCTCGGAGAATCTCAGGTCGATGGCGGTGCCGGTCGACAGCGTCACGCTGGAGCCGTCCGGCAGGGTGATCGCCCGTATTTCCCCTGTGCCGCTGCGGTAGTCGGCCGTGGCGGCTTGCCAAGAGTCGGTGCCGCGCAAGACATAGCCCATGCCCGCGATCGTCGCGCCCAGCCCCAGCAGGCCAATCGCGCGGCGCCGTGAGGCGCTGGCCGGCCGCTGCCGCAAGGCGTGGCTTGCGGCCTGCGGCGATACGCTGCCAAGCTTGTCTTCGAACGCCTGCAGCCGTTGCCAGGCCAGTTCATGGTCCGCATGCTGCGCGCGCCAGCGGGTGCATGCGGCTTGGTCCGCAGGGTTTGCGTCGTCCGACCACAGGCGCGCCATCCATTCGGCCGCCTGCTGCACGATGCAAGGGTCGATGGCGCGATTGGGCGCCTGCGGCGTCGGCGGAATGGCGGGCGAAACGGGCATGCGCGGTCAGCCGCCAGGAGCCGCGTGCTGGGCCAGGTAGCAGGCCACGAGCGCGGACGCCACGTACTTTTCCACCGACGATACCGACACGCCCAGCCGAGCCGCGATATCGCGGTAGCTCAGGCCGTCCAGCTTGCGCAAGAGCAGTGCTTCGCGAACCTTGGCCGGCAGGCTTTGCAGCACGGCGTCGATCTCGACCAGCGCCTGGACCGCCAGCGCGCGGGCCTCCTCCGATGGCGCAAACGCCCGCGGCAGGTGGGCCAGGGTTTCCAGATAGGCGGCCTCGAGCTGGCGGCGGCGGTAGAGGTCGATCACCAGGCCGTTCGCAACCTGCGCCAGGTGTTGGCGGGACTGGTGCGGCTCGGGCAGCCGGCCAGTATGCAGGATGCGCAGATACGTATCGTGCGCCAGATCCGCCGCGTCGAACGCATTGCCCAGCCTGCGGCGCAGCCAGCTTCTCAGCCAGCTGTGATGATCGGCATACAGGCCTTCGATGCCCTGCTGCGCTGCGGATTGGTTGGTCGACATGCGGGCCCCTGCAGCGCCCCGAGGCGGCAAAAATGGCGCGGGTTAAAGATGAGAATCGGACTCATTCTATACCGCGCGCCATTGTGCCAGCAATGCGCTAACCCGAGTTGCGCAGCCCCGCCGCAATCCCGTTGATGGTCAGGTGGATGGCGCGCTGCACGCGCTTGTCGACCTCGGCTTCTGGATGCTTCTGCGCCGCGCGGTGGCGGCGGATCAGGTCGATCTGCAGGTAGTTGAGCGGATCGATGTAGGCGAAGCGTTCGCGCAGCGAGGCTTGCAGCGTGGGGTTGTCGGCCAGCAATTCGCGCTGGGTCAGCAGCTTGAGCATGGCCAGCGTGCGGCCGTGCTCGGCGCTGATGGCGCCGAAGATGCGTTCGCGCAAGCCGCGTTGCGGCACCAGCTGCGCGTAGCGCGCGGCAATCGCCAGGTCGGACTTGGCCAGCACCATTTCCATGTTGGACAGCAGCGTGCGGAACGCGGGCCAGTCGCGCGCCATTTCGCGCAGCTGGGCCAGGCGGCCGCGGCGCGAGCGGGGCGCGTCGGGTGCGCCGGTTTCCAGATAGGCCTCGATGGCCGAGCCCATGCCGTACCAGCCGGTCAGCATCAGGCGGCATTGCGCCCAGGAAAAGCCCCAGGGGATGGCGCGCAGGTCTTCGATGTGTTGGCCCTTCTTGCGCGAGGCGGGCCGCGAGCCGATGTTCAGGCCGGCGATTTCGCTGATGGGCGTGGCGGCGAAGAAGTAGTCGGCGAAGCGCGGAGTGTCGTAGACCAGGCCGCGGTAGGTGCGCTGCGCGGTCTCCGACATGAACGACATGGCGGGGCCGTGCTGGGCCATGTGCGCGTCTTCGGCGCTGGTGGCTTCGGCGCGCGGCGCCAGACTGGATTCCAGCACGGCGGCGACCAGGAGCTCCAGGTGCCAGCGGCCGACCTCGGCGTCCTTGTACTTGCTCTGGATGACTTCGCCCTGCTCGGTCAGGCGGATCTGGCCGGCCACGGTGCCTGGAGGCTGCGCCAGGATGGCATCGAAGCTGGAGCCGCCGCCGCGGCCCACCGAACCGCCGCGGCCGTGGAACAGGCGCAGGCGCACGTTGCGGGCCGAGAACACGTCGACCAGCGCGCGTTCGGCCTGGTACAGCGACCAGTTGGACGTGAGGAAGCCGCCGTCCTTGTTGCTGTCCGAATAGCCCAGCATGACTTCCTGCGCGCCGTTCTGCGCCAGCTTCACGCGCTGGCGGATTTCTGGCAGGTCCAGCCAGGCGGCCATGATGTCGGCGCCGCGCTCCAAGTCGGGGATGGTCTCGAACAGCGGCACGACCATCAGGCCGTCCTCGGGCTGGATGTCCTGGCCGGCGGGGGCGATGAGGCCGGCTTCCTTCTGCAGCACCATGACTTCGAGCAGGTCGCTCAGCGTTTCGGTGTGCGACACGATGGTCTGGCGCACGGCCTGCTTGCCGTAGCGCGCGCGGCCGGCGGCGGCGGCGCGCAGCACCGCGAGTTCACGCGTGGTGTCTTCGCTGTAGGCGATCCAGGGCGAGGCCAGCGGACGCGCCTGCGCCAGTTCGGCGCGCAGCAGTTCGACGCGTTCCTCTTCGGTCAGCGCCAGGTAGTCCAGCGGCTTGCCGTTGCGCTGGGTGCCGGCGAGGGCGAACAGTTCGGCCAGCGCGCGCTCGTGCACGTCGGAGCTTTGGCGCAGGTCCACCGTGGCCAGATGGAAGCCGAACACTTCCACGGCCTGCTGCAGTCCTGCCAGGCGCAGCTTGCCGATGGGGGCGCCGTGGTGGGCGGCCAGCGAGGCGGCGATCACGGCCAGGTCGGCGGACAGTTCTTCCGGCCGTTCGTAGGCGCTGGCGGCGACGGTGCTGCGCCGCGCCAGGTTCTGGCCCGTCAGGCGCTGCGCGGTGGCGGCCAGGCGGGCGTAGACGCCGACCAGGGCGCGGCGGTACGGTTCGTCGCGGCGGTGGGGCGAGTCGTCGCCGCTGGCCTCGGCCAGCGCCAGCAGTTCGGCGTCGACGCCGATCAGCAGGGTGGTGACGGACAGTTCCGCGCCCAGCGCGTGGACCTCTTGCAGATAGTGCTCGAACAGCACGGTGGCTTGGCGCAGCAGCGCGCGTTCGAGGGTGCTGGCGTCGACGTTGGGGTTGCCGTCGCGGTCGCCGCCGATCCAGCTGCCCATGCGCAGGAACGGCTCCAGCGGCGCGGGCGGTGCGGCGAACGGTTTGGCGGATTCGCGGGTCAACAGCTTGGACAGGTCGCCGTATACGCGGGGTATGACTTGCAGGAAGGTGCTGCGGTAGTACGACAGCGCGTTCTCGATTTCGTCGGCGACCGTCAAGCGCGTGTAGCGCAGCATGCGGGTCTGCCACAGCGTGGCCACGCGGCCCAGCAGGGAGGCGTCCAGGTCGGCCAGCTCGTCCGGGGTGAGGGTGCCCTCGCGCTGGATCAGCGCGGCGGCGATCTCGCGATGCACGTCCAGCGTGCTCTTGCGCTGCACTTCGGTGGGGTGCGCGGTCAGCACCGGCATCACGCAGGCCTCCGCCAGCAGGCGGCGGATGCGCGCCACGCCTACGCCCTGGCGGCCCAGGGTCTGCACGGCTTCGCGCAGGCTGCCGCGCTCCGGCGCGTCGCTGGCGATGGCGCGGGCGCGCTGACGGCGGTTCTGGTCGCGGTCTTCGGCGATATTGGAAAGATGCAGGAAGTAGCTGAAGGCGCGCGCCACCGAGTTGGGGTCGCTGCCTTGCAGGCGCTTGACGCGTTGTTCCAGCAGTTTGCCGTCGGCGTCGTTGCCTTCGCGGCGGAACTTCACAGCCGTGCGGCGCAGGGTTTCGATGGTGTCGAAAACGCGTTTGCCCTCGCATTCTTCGATGACGGTGCCCAGTAATCGGCCTAACAGCCGGATATCGTGACGCAAGGGTTCTGCTGAATCGGACTGCGGGCGCATGGCATTCATCTGGCGGGGATCCGTCGAGGCTGCTGAGAGAGGGGAAGAGGCGGGAAAGAAGGGGCGTTGCAGGAAAACCGGAAAAAAGAATCAGGAAGATTTTACGCAGACTTTTAACGGCGACCGCCCGGGGCGCTTTAAAGTCCGCCAGCAGCATGTTTACACTAAAGGCTGGCTGTTCCCTGTCCGTACAAGCCTGCCGTCCCTTCGTCTTTCCAGAAGCCCCCTTTTATGCAAAATCATCAACGTCGCGCGCTCGTGCTGTTTTCGGGCGGCCAGGATTCCACCACCTGCCTGGCCTGGGCGCTGGAGCGCTATGCCCATGTGGAAACCGTGGCGTTCGATTATGGCCAGCGGCACCACATCGAATTGAGCGCGCGCCTGAATGTGCTGCGCGACATCCGCAACAACTTTCCCGACTGGGCGCCGCGCCTGGGCGAGGACCATCTGCTGGACCTGAAGGTGCTGGGCCAGGTGGGCGACACCGCCATGACCAGCGACCGCGCCATCGAGATGCAGGCCAACGGCCTGCCCAACACCTTCGTGCCCGGCCGCAACCTGCTGTTCCTGACTTTGGCCGCCGCGCTGGGCTATCGCCGCCAGTTGGACGTGCTGGTGGGCGGCATGTGCGAAACCGATTTCTCCGGCTATCCCGATTGCCGCGACGACACTATCAAGGCGCAGCAGGTGGCGCTGGGCCTGGGCCTGGGGTCCAGGGTCACGATCGAGACGCCGCTGATGTGGATCGACAAGTCCGAAACCTGGGCGCTGGCGCATCAATTGGGCGGCGACGCGCTGGTGGAAACCATCGTCGAGGAAAGCCATACCTGCTACCTGGGCGAACGCGGCGCGCGCCATGACTGGGGCTATGGCTGCGGCGAATGCCCCGCCTGCAAGCTCAGGAAAATCGGCTGGGAAAAATGGGTGGTGGCTTCCGCCGCCGAAGGCTAGGACTCGGCGGCTCCGGGCACCGCGCGCCGTGGCGCGGCGGATACCGGGAGCGGATTGCGCGGCCGGCGTTTCAGGCGAATGCCGCGCGCGTCCTTTGTATGAACTTCCACCGCAACGCGAACGCCGCCGCGCAGATCGCCGCAGCCAGTCCCAACGACAGCGTCATCGCGCCGCGCGCGCCGTGGCTGTCCACGATGTAGGCATAGGCCACCGGCGAGGCGGCGGTGAGCAGGAAGCTGGGGATCAGCAGCGAGCCGACCAGCGTGCCATAGCTGCGGAAGTCGAACAGCGCCAGCGGCAAGGTGCCGCGGGTAATGGTCAATAGGCCGTTGCAGGCGCCATAAAGCAGCGCATAGGCAGCGGTGGCGTAGAGGTTGCCACCGGACAGCAGCGCAAGCAGGAAGCAAAGCGGCAAGATCGCGCACACCGCCAGCGTCAGCGTCAGCGGATGCAGGCGCGAGCCCAGCGCCACGTCGGCCAGGCGCGCCGCGAACTGGCCGACGCCCCACAGCGCCGCCACGCTGACCGCGGCGGCCGCGGCCAGGCCCAGGCCCGACAACAGCGAAATCAGATGGGCCGCATTGCCCGCTGCCAGGAAGTTGGTCAGCATCGCGATCAAGGCGTACAGTGCGCCCGCCAGCCGGCGCTCGGCGGCGTTGCGCGTGAGGCCGGCGGAAATCGGGTCCTTGCCGCCTGCTGCTGCGGTGTAGCGTTCGCGCGGCAGCGCCAGGTACAGCGGCACCGTGGCCAGCGCCAGGCCGGCATAGGCCAGCACCGCGCCGCGCCAGCCCAGCCAGCCTGACAGCGCATGGCCCACCGGCCACATCACCGTGGACGCGAGCCCGCCGAACAGCGTGATCTGCGACATGGGTCGGCGTGCCGAGGGGCCGGCCGCGCGCGCCAGCGAGGCGAAAGCCGCGTCGTACAGGCATAGCCGCATGCCCACGCCCAGTACGGCCCAGGCCAGGAAGTACAGAGGGATGCCGTGCGCTATCGACAGGCCCGCGCAGCCCAGCGCGCCCAGCACCGCGCCCACGGGCATGACGCGGTGGCCGCCCCAGCGGTCCACGGCCGCGCCGGCCAGCGGCGACACCATGGCCATCACTACGATGGCCGCTGAAAAACCGCCGTAGACCGTGGCGGCGTTCCAGCCCAGGTCGGCGGCGATGGCCGGCCCCAGGGCGCCGATCAGGTAATACATCACGCCCCAGCCGACCAGTTGCGTCAGCCCCAGGCAGACGATGGCGCGCGGCGCGATCACGGCCGTTGCGGCGGCGTGGCGTCGCCTTCGCCCAGCGCGCGCTGCATCAGCACGGTATCGCGCCATTCGCCATGCTTGTGTCCCACCGAGCGCAAGGTGCCGGCGGGATGGAAGCCCTGGCTGGCGTGCAGCGCCAGGGAAGCGGCGTTGCGGCTGTCGCCCACCACGGCCAGCATCTGGCGCCAGCCGGCGGCGGTGCAGCGTTCGATCAGTGTGGCCAGCAGCTTGCCGCCTATGCCCAGGCCGGAGCGGCCCGCCTTCACGTACACCGAGTCCTCCACCGTGTGCCGGTAGGCCGGGCGCGGGCGGTACGGGGTGACGTAGGCGTAGCCCACCACCTCGCCGTTGATCTCTGCGACCAGATACGGCATTTCCTTTTCCAGCACGGCGGCGCGGCGCTGGCGCATGTCCTGGATGGACGGCGGATCCAATTCGAACGAGGCCGCGCCGTGCTGCACATGGTGCGCGTAGATGGTCTTGATGGCGGGAAGATCGGCTTCCGCGCTGTCGCGGATGAGGATGGTGGGGGCGGGGGACGACATGAGCGGGCCGTGGCAATGGGAGTGAAGAAACAAGCCGCCAGTGTCGCGCAAGCTTATTTATTAATAAAGCTTTGGTCTATTATGATTTTCATAAGTAAAACTTTGGATAGAGCGATGCGCGGCCTCAACCTGGACCATCTGCGCACTTTTGCGCTGGTGATCGAACTGGGCAGTTTTTCCGCCGCCGCGGAGCGGGGCGGCGTGACCCAGCCCGCCGTCAGCCTGCAGATCCGTCAGCTGGAGCGGCGCTTCGGCCTGAAATTGGTGGAACGCATCGGCCGCCGCGCCGGCCCGACCGCGGCCGGGCTGGAACTGCTGGAGCACGTGCGGGTCATCGACGCCGCGCTGGCGCAGGCGGAACTTGCCATGACCGCGCATGCGTCCCAGGTGTCCGGCCGGGTGCGCCTGGGCACCGGCGCCACCGCCTGCACCTATCTGCTGCCGCCTATCCTGGCTGACCTGCGGCGCCGCTTTCCCGCCTTGGACATCGTGGCGAGCACCGGCAACACGGCCGACATGCTGCGCGGGCTGGAGAACAACACGCTGGACATCGGCCTGGTCACCTTGCCCGCGCCGGGACGCATGTTCCAGGTTACGCCGGTGCTGGAGGACGAGTTCGTGGCGATCTTTCCCGCCCGCGATGCGGCCGCCATTCCCGCCGCCGCCACGCCGCAGGCGCTGGCGCAGCTGCCGCTGGTGCTGTTCGAGCCCGGCGCGCGCACCCGCCGTCTGGTGGACGACTGGTTCGAGGAAGCCGGCGTGGCCGCCAAGCCCGTGATGGAGCTGGGCAGCACCGAGGCCATGAAGGAGATCGTGGCCGCCGGCCTGGGCTGCGCGATCCTGCCCAGGCTGGCGGTGTCGGGCGCGGGCCGGCGCCAGGCGCTGGCAGTGCGGTCGCTTGCGCCACGGCTGTCGCGCAGCCTGGCCATCGTGCTGCGGCGGGACAAGCCCCTCAGCCGGGGCCTGCGGCACTTGCAGGAATCATTGCTGGCATTGCGTGGCTGAACCCCGGGGCCTGGGTACACTGGCCAGACCATCCCACGCCATTTCAATCGCAATCGTCGCAAAATGGACAAGCCTGACCCCACGTCCCGCGCACGCACACCGTACAAGCCCGCGGACCTGGACCTGTTTCCCTATGAATCCTCGCGCCGGCCCGTGGCCGGGCTGGCGGTGGACTACGAAGATGGCCACCGCGTCCGCCGCCACCGTCACCGCCGCGCCCAGCTGCTTTATGCGATCTCCGGCGTGATGGTGGTGGATACCGACGCCGGCATCTGGGTGGTGCCGCCCACGCGCGGCGTCTGGGTGCCGGCCTGGGTCTCGCACGGCCTGCGCATGAGCGGCGAGCCGCGCATGCGCACGGTCTTCGTGGAGCCGGGCGCGGCCGCCCATCTGCCGGCGGAATGTTGCGTGCTGTCGATTTCTCCCTTGCTGCGGGAGCTGATGGTGGCGGCGGCCGAAGTGCCGCTGGACTGGGCGCCCGACACGCGCGACGGCCGGCTGATGATGTTGCTGCTGGATGAACTGCGCCAGGAGCCGGTGCTGCCGCTGCATCTGCCGCAGCCATCCGAGCCCCGCCTGGCCCGCATCTGCCGCGCCATCGTGCGCCACCCGGAACGCCAGGACGGCGCGGCCGACTGGGCGCGCGCGCTGGGGGTGGACCCGAAGACCGTGCACCGCCTGTTCCTGCGGCACACCGGCATGACCTTCGGCCGCTGGCGCCAGCAGGCGCGGCTCTTGGCGGCGATGGAGCGGCTGGCGCGCGGCGAGCGCGTGCTGGAGGTGGCGCTGGACCTGGGTTACGAAAGCCCCAGCGCCTTCGCAGCCATGTTCCGCAAGGCCGTGGGCGAGCCGCCCAGCGTCTTCGCGGCCCGCGGCATGGCGTCCGCCTGATGGCCGCTGCGGCGTCCCGGGCGCGGCCGGCGGACGGACGGGTCCGGAACCAGCGTATTATTTAACGTTTTGCCGCCTACGCTAACAGCTACAGCCAGAGACAAACCATGCCGCACTACCGCTCCCGCACATCGACCCACGGCCGCAATATGGCCGGCGCCCGCGCCCTGTGGCGCGCCACAGGCATGAAGGACGACGACTTCGGCAAGCCGATCATCGCGGTAGTGAACTCGTTCACGCAGTTCGTGCCGGGCCACGTGCACCTGCGCGACCTGGGGGCGCTGGTCGCCAAGGAAATCGAAGCCGCGGGCGGCGTCGCCAAGGAATTCAACACCATCGCCGTGGACGACGGCATCGCCATGGGCCACGGCGGCATGCTGTATTCGCTACCCTCGCGCGAACTGATCGCCGACTCGGTCGAATACATGGTCAACGCGCATTGCGCCGACGCCATGGTCTGCATCTCGAACTGCGACAAGATCACCCCGGGGATGCTGATGGCCGCCATGCGCCTGAACATCCCGGTGGTGTTCGTGTCGGGCGGCCCGATGGAAGCGGGCAAGGTCAAGTCGCCCACCGACGGCAAGGTCATCGCCAAGATCGACCTGATCGACGCCATGATCAAGGCCGCCGACCCCAAGGTGTCGGATGCCGAAGTGGCTGAAGTCGAACGCAGCGCCTGCCCGACCTGCGGCTCCTGTTCCGGCATGTTCACCGCCAACTCGATGAACTGTCTGACCGAAGCCATCGGCCTGGCCCTGCCGGGCAACGGCACCATCGTCGCCACGCACGCCTGGCGCAAGGGCTTGTTCGAGCAGGCCGGCCGCCTGGTGGTGGATCTGTGCCGCCGCTATTACCAGGAAGAGGACGAGTCGGTCCTGCCGCGCAGCATCGCCACCAAGAGCGCGTTCCAGAACGCCATGGCGCTGGACGTGGCCATGGGCGGTTCGACCAACACGGTGTTGCACCTGTTGGCCGCGGCGCAGGAAGCCGGCGTGGATTTCACCATGGCCGACATCGACCGCATTTCGCGCAAGGTGCCGTGCCTGTGCAAGGCGGCGCCCGCCACCGACAAGTACCACATCGAAGACGTGCATCGCGCCGGCGGCATCCTGGGCATCCTGGGTGAACTGGCGCGCGCGGACCTGCTGGACCTGTCCTGCGGCAACGTGCACAGCGGCACGCTGGGCAATGCGATCAAGCAATGGGACGTGGCCGGCGGCGCCGGAGAGGAAGCGCAAAAGTTCTACCGCGCGGCGCCTGGCGGCATCCCGACCACGGTGGCCTTCAGCCAGGACGCAACCTTCCTGACGCTGGACACCGACCGCAAGACCGGCTGCATCCGCAGCAAGGAAAGCGCCTATTCCAAGGACGGCGGCCTGGCCGTGCTGTACGGCAACCTGGCTGAGAAGGGCTGCATCGTGAAGACGGCCGGCGTGGACGAGTCGCAATGGGTCTTCACCGGCCGCGCGCGCGTCTTCGAAAGCCAGGACGACGCCGTGGAAGGCATTCTGGGCGACAAGATCGTCGCGGGCGACGTGGTGGTGATCCGCTACGAAGGCCCGAAGGGCGGCCCGGGCATGCAGGAAATGCTGTACCCCACGTCGTACCTGAAGTCCAAGGGCCTGGGCAAGACCTGCGCCCTGTTCACCGATGGCCGCTTCTCGGGCGGTTCGTCGGGCCTGGTGATCGGCCACGCTTCGCCGGAAGCGGCGGAAGGCGGCACGATCGGCCTGGTGGAAGAGGGCGACGTGATCGAGATCGATATCCCGAACCGCAAGATGCATCTGGCGGTGTCGGACGAGGAACTGGCGCGCCGCCGCGCGGCGATGGATGCTCGTGCTGATGGCTGGGAGCCGGTGGGACGCGAACGTGTCGTGTCGCAGGCGCTGCAGGCCTATGCGGCCCTGGCGACGTCGGCGGATCGCGGCGCGGTGCGGGATTTGTCGCAGCTGAAGCAGAAGGGCAAGCGCTGATTCTCGCTTGCTGATGCATGAGAAGGGCGGCGCTTTCAGGCGCCGCTTTTTTTTCGCTTCATTCAGGGCTGTTGCCCTCTATACAATCGATCCACAAACCAAGGAGCCAGCCATGTCCCTGAACTCAGACGCGCTGCGGCTCTTCCTGGGCGTAGTGGACGCGGGATCCCTCAGCGCCGCCGCAGAACTGCTGGGCCACACTGCCTCGGGCGTCAGCCGGGGCCTGTCGCGTCTGGAGGAAGAACTCGGCGTTACGCTGCTCAACCGCACCACCCGGCGCATGGACTTGACCGAAGAGGGCAAGCATTTTCTCCCCAAGGCCAGGCACATCGTCGCGTCGCTGGACGAAGCCGAGGACTGCATGCGCATGGTGCATCAGCGCCCCGCGGGCCGCTTGCGGGTGGATGCGTCGGTGCCGGTCATGCTGCATTGCGTGGTGCCGCTGGTGGCGGAGTTCCGGCGCGAGTATCCGGCGATCACGCTCGAACTCACCAGCAACGACCGCATCGTCGACCTCATGGAACATCGCACCGACGTGGCGCTGCGCATGGGGCCGCTGACGGACTCCACCCTGCACGCGCGCCCGCTGCGGCCGTCGCCGCGCTGGGTGATGGCCAGTCCGGACTACGTAGCCCGGCGCGGCGCGCCGGAGACGGTGGAGGATCTGGCGGCGCATGAGGTGCTGGGCTTCACCCAGCCCGAAAGCCTGAACGTCTGGCCCTTGCGCCACGCCGGCGGATCCAGCTATCTGGCGATGCCGACGCTGGCGACTTCCAGCGGCGAAACGCAGCGGCAGCTGGCGGTGCGCGGCGTGGGCATCGCCTGCCTTTCCGACTTCGTGGTGCGCGAGGACGTCAAGGCCGGCAGGCTGGTGAAGCTGATGGAGGCCGCGCACACGGACTACCTGCAGCCCATGCACGCGGTGTATTACCGCAACACGCAGCTGTCGCGCCGCATTGCCTGCTTCCTGGACTTCCTGGCGGCGCGGATCTGAGTCCGCGCCGCGTGGCGGTTTCCGCCTGCGACCTGCGCAAGCAGGCCCCGGGGCAGGCAGGTCCTAGGCGTGCAAGGCGCGGCCAAACGCCGATAGCACTGATTCGTGCAGCGTTTCCGATAGCGTCGGGTGCGCGAACACGGTGTGCATCAAGTCTTCCTCGGTAGCTTCCAGCGATGCCGCCACGCCGTAACCCGTGATCAGCTCGGACGCTTCGGGGTGGATGATGTGCGCGCCCAGCAGTTCGCCGCTCTTGGCGTCGAACACCGTCTTCACCAGCCCCTGGTCCTCGCCCATGGCGATCGCCTTGCCGTTGCCGGCGAAGGTGAACTTGCCCACGCGGATTTCACCGCCGGTCTTGGCGGCGTGTTCGCGGGCGCGGGCTTCGCTCATGCCGATGCTGGCGACCTGCGGATAGGAATAGGTGCAGGCCGGAATGCGCAGCGGATCAATGGGATGCGCGGGTTTGCCGGCGATGGCTTCCACGCACAGCACGGCCTCGTGGCTGGCCTTGTGCGCAAGCCACGGCGCGCCGGCCACGTCGCCGATGGCGTAGACGCCGGGCTCGCTCGTGCGGCACAGGCCGTCGGTCACGATATGGGTCTTCTCGATTTTGACGCGGGTCTGCTCCAGGCCCAGGTTCTCGACGTTGCCGACGATGCCGGCGGCGACGATGACGCGGTCCACTTCCAGTTCGCTGCGCTTGCCTTGCTGGTCCAGCGCCACTTTCACGCCGGTCGCGGTCAACGAGGACGAAGTCACGGCGCACTGCGTCAGCACGCGTATGCCTTGCTTCTCGAAAGCCTTGCGAGCCAGCGCCGAGATTTCCGCGTCTTCCTGCGGCAGGATCTCCGCAGTCATGTCGATCAGCGTGACCTCCGCGCCCACGGCGCGGTAGAAGCTGGCGAATTCCGCGCCGATGGCGCCCGCGCCCACCACCAGCAGCGACTTCGGGATCTCGGCCGGGACCAGCGCCTGGCGGTAGGCCCAGATGCGCTCGCCCAGGGGCAGCGCCGGCAGTTCGCGGGCGCGCGCGCCCGTGGCCAGGATGATGTGCTTGGCCGACAACGTGTTGCCGTTGTCCAGCGCCAGGCGGCCGCCGCCCGCCAGCTTGGCGCTGGCGGCGAACACGGTCACGCCGTTCTTCTTCATCAGGTGCGAGACGCCCTGGCCCAGGCGGCCCGCCACCTTGCGCGAACGCGCCACCATGGCGGCCAGGTCCGGGCGCGCTTCGCCCGCACCCGCCACGCCGTAGTGCGCGGCCTCGCGGCAGGCGCGCAGCACGGTGGCGCTATGCAGCAGCGCCTTGGTGGGGATGCAGCCCCAGTTCAGGCAGATGCCGCCCAGTTCGGCGCGTTCCACCAGCGCGACCGACATGCCCAGCTGGGCCGTGCGGATGGCGGCGACGTAGCCGCCGGGGCCACCGCCCACCACGACGAGATCAAAGGTAGTCTTGGTCATGGCGGGGCTCACAACAGGATGCGCACGGGGTTTTCGATCAGCGTGCGGAAGGCGGCCAGCCAGCGCGCGCCCACCGCGCCGTCCACCACGCGGTGGTCTGCCGACAAGGTCACCGTCATGACGGTGGCGACGGCCAGTTGGCCTTCGCTGTCCACCACCGGGCGCTTCTCGGCCGTGCCCACCGCCAGGATGGCGGCCTGCGGCGGATTGATGATGGCAGCGAACTGGCTGATGCCGTACATGCCCAGGTTGCTCACGGTCAGCGAGCCGCCGGTGAATTCCTCGGGTTTCAGACGGTTGATCTTGGCGCGGCCGGCCAGCTCGACGATTTCACCCGCGATGGCGGACAAGGACTTCAGGTCCGCGTCGCGCACGATGGGCGTGACCAGGCCGCCATCGGTCGCCACCGCCACCGAGATGTCGGCGCCGGCGTGGTACTCGACGGCATCTTCATGCCAGCTGGCGTTCACCTCCGGCACTTCGCGCAGGGCCAGCGCCGCCGCGCGCACGATGAAGTCATTGACCGACAGTTTTACCGTGCCGCCTTGATTGGCTTGCGCGCGCAGGGCCAGCAGCGCGTCCATCCTGCAATCCACCGTCAGGTAGAAGTGCGGCACGTTCTGCTTGCTTTCCGTGAGGCGGCGGGCGATGGCGCGGCGCATGCCAGTGTGCGGGACGCGGCGTGCGGCTGGACGGCCGGCCAGCGGCGCGGTTGCGGCGGCCGGAGCCCGGTCTCGTGCCGCTTCCACGTCGCGGCGCACGATGCGACCGTGCGGGCCGGTGCCGGTCACACCCAGCAGGTCCACATGCCATTGCGCGGCCAGGCGCCGTGCCAGCGGGCTGGCGAACAAGCGTCCGCCAGGAACAGCTGCGGTGCCTGCGGCAGCGGGTGCCTGAGGCGCGGCTGCGGCGCTCGCAGAAGCCGAGGTGGCAGCGTTGCTGGCCGATGCCAAAGCCGGGGCGGCGACAGGGGCCGGGCCAGCGCTGCCAGCAACCGCAGCCGCAGGTGCTGCCGTGGGCTGCGCGGCGCCGGCTTCGGCCAGCGCGCGGTCGATAGCCGTAGCGTCTTCGCCCTGGACCAGCAGCACGCCGATCACGGTGTTGACCGGCACCGAGGCCGCGCCAGCCTGGACCACGATGCGGCCCAGCACGCCGGCCTGCTCGGCATTGATTTCGACGATGGCCTTCTCGGTTTCGATTTCCGCCAGCGCCTCGCCCACGGCGACGGTGTCGCCTTCTTTCTTGAGCCACTGGTGCAGCGTGCCGCCCGAGGTGTCGGCCGCAACGGAGGGGAGCTTGATAAGGTGTGCCACGTTGTTCGTCCTATTCTGCGGCGCCGGCCAGGTCGGGCCGGTAGGTGGCGGGATCGTCGTATTCGACCAGTTCCAGCACATTGCCTTCGGGGTCGCGGAAGAACGCCAGCCAGGTGCCGGGGCGCACTTCCATCGGCGCCGGCTTGCTGTCGAACACCACGCCCTTCGCTTCCAGTCCGCGCACCACGCCGGGCAGGTCGCGCACGATGAAGGTCAGGTAAGTGGCGCCCTGGCGGTCCAGGATGGCCGCGCCGCGCGCGGCGGCCTCGGGCGCGGCGGCGGGCTGCAACAGCTTGATGCGTTCGCCATAGCTGGTCTGCAGCCGCGCCACGTCATAGCCGTGGCGTGTCAGACCGGTGGCCTGGGCCTTGTCGGCCGGCACGCTGACGCGGTTGACGAGTTTCAGGCCCACCACCTCGGTGTAGAAGGCCAGCAGCGCGTCCAGGTCGGCGCAGCAGATGCCGACTTCCATCGGCACGGTCATGTGCAGGGCTGTGCTCATGCCTGTTCTCCCATGTCGGCCAGCACGTCGGCCAGGCCGGCCATCACTTCCTCGGTATCGGCGAAGGCCGCGCGCTCCAGCACCTTGGAGATGCTGGGCGAGGCCTCGCCGCCGGTCACGCGCTTGACCGGCTGATCCAGCCAGTCGAAGTAGCGGCGCTGGATCTCGTCGGACAGCATGGCGCCGTAGGACGTGCCGCGCGCGCCTTGCTCCACGATCAGCACGTTGTTGGTCTTCATGATGCTGGCGCCGATGGTGTCCCAGTCCAGGCTGGCGCGGTCCAGCGTGCGCAGGTCGATGACCTCGGCGTCCACACCCGCCGCTTCGGCGGCCTTGAGCGCGCGGCTGACCATGGACAGGTAGGTCAGGATGGTGACCTTGCCGCCCGCGCGGCGCACGCGAGCCTTGCCGAACGGAATGGCGTAGTCCAGGTCGTCCGTGGGCACTTCGCCCGAGGAGGCGTACAGGTCCACGTGCTCGATCACCAGCACCGGGTCCTTGGAGGCCAGCGCGGTGTTCATCAGGCCCACGTATTCGTAGGGCGTGGACGGCGCGACCACGCGCCAGCCGGGCGCGGTGGCGAAAATGCCGGCGGGGTCCATCGAGTGCTGCGAGCCGTAGCCCGTGCCCATCGCGACCTTGGTGCGCAGCACGAAGGGCACGTCGATGTCGCCGCCGAACATATGGCGGGCCTTGCCGATCTGGTTGAAGATCTGGTCGGCCGCGACCCACATGAAGTCGGGATACATGAATTCCACAATCGGCCGGTAGCGGCCGTCCATGGCCAGGCCGCCGCCCAGGCCGGCGAAGGCGTTCTCGGAAATGGGGGTGCCCAGCACGCGGTCGGGATATTTGTCCTTCAGGCCGCGGGTGGCGCCGTTGGTGCCGCCCTTCAGGCGGTGCACGTCTTCGCCCAGCACCACCACGCCGGCGTCGGTTTCCATGCGGCGGTCCAGCACGTCGGCCACCGCGTCCACGAACTTGCGCTCGGCGGACTGGCCGGCGTGGTCGGCGGCTTCCTGGTAGCGCAGGCCGGCCAGTTCCGAGCCGTCGCTGCGCAGGCCCACGTCGCGGAAGTCGGGACTGGGCCAGAGGTCGGCGCGCACGCGGCGCTTGCCGCCATCGGCGGCTTCGGTCAGGCGGCCGGACACGTCCTTCATCACGTCCTTGCAGCGCTGGCGCAGGGCGTCCACTTCGGCTTGCGTGATCAGCTTGCGGCCGATCATCTCCGTGGCGATCTTGTCCAGCGGATCGCGGCGGCGCCATTGCGATTCTTCATCCTTGCTGCGGTAGCCGAAGGCGCTGCCGGGGAAGGGGCCGTTCTGGTGGAAGAAACGGTAGACGTCCACCTCGACGATGGTCGGACCGTTGCCGGCGCGCATGTGCGCCACGGCTTCGGACATGGTCAGGTGGACCGCCAGCGGATCCATGCCGTCCACCTTCCACGAGGGGATGTTGAAGGCCAGGCCGCGCGCCGACAGGCGCGGTTCGGCGGTGGACTCTTCCACCGTGGTGGACACGGCGTAGCGGTTGTTCTCGATGAAGAAGCACAGCGGCGTCTTCCAGGCCGCGGTCAGGTTCATGGTTTCCAGCACCGAGCCGATGTTCACCGCGCCGTCGCCGAAATAGGTCACGGCGACGCGGTCGGTGCCGGCGTGCTTGTGCGCCCAGCCCGCGCCGGCGGCCAGCGGCACGCCGCCGCCGACGATGGCGTTGGTGCCCAGCGCGCCGGCTTCGAGCCAGCGCAGGTGCATGCTGCCGCCGCGGCCGTGGCAATAGCCCTGGGCCAGGCCCATGATCTCGGCCAGCGTCTTCTGCAGGACCTCGTCGATGGCGGGCGTGAGCGGATTGCGCGGGTCCAGGCCCAGCGGCGCGACATGCTGCAGCGCCTTGGCCAGGAATTGGTGATGACCGCGGTGCGAACCGTTGATCTGGTCGCCGGCGCCCAGCGCCAGCACCGAGCCGACCGCGCCGCCTTCCTGGCCCACCGACGAATGCGCCGGGCCATGCACCAGGCCTTCGGCGGCCAGGTCCAGCACGGCCTCTTCAAAGGCGCGGATCCAGTGCAGCTGGGTAAGCATGGTGCCGAGCAGGGCGGGATCCGCCTGTTGCCAGTCCTTGGCGTCTACCGTCAGTTGCCGCCAGGGCGCCTGGGGCTCGAGCGGTTGGTGGGTGGCCATGAATGAATCTCCAGAGATGTGTATGTGTCTTGCGATTAGAGGTAGCTGTAGCGGCTCCAGCCGCCGTCGGCCACCAGGGTGTGTCCGTTGATGTAGCCGGCCTGGCGCGAGGCCAGGAACACCGCCAGGTCGGCCATTTCGGCCGGTTGCGCCAGGCGCCGCAGCGGCGTGCGCTGCTTGAGGCGTTCGGGGTCCAGGCGGCCGCGGGCGGCCAGGTCGCGCACCAGGTCCGTTTCCACGTAGCCCGGCGCCAACGCGTTGACGCGTACGCCCATGGGGCCCCATTCCACGGCCAGGGTCTCGGTCAACAGCACCACCGCGCCCTTGGTGGCGCAGTAGGCGGCGCGGTCGGGCGCCGCCACCACGCCGTACATCGAGGCCAGGTTGATGATGGTGCCGACGCCGGCGGGCACCATGCGGCGGCCGGCGGCCTGGGCGCACAGGAACACGCCGGTCAGGTTGATGTCCACGGCGCGGCGCCATTCGTCCACGGTGACTTCCAGCGTGGGCTTGTTGGCCGAGACGCCCGCGTTATTGACCAGCACGTCGATGCGGCCCCAGGCCTGTTCGATCTGTGCGAAAGCCTGCTCGACGGCGTCAGCATCGGTGACCGAGGCTTGCACGGCCAGCGCCTCGCCGCCCAGCGCGGCCAGGCCGGCGACGGCTTCATCCAGCGCCGCGGCGTCCATGTCCAGCAGCGCCACGCGCGCGCCCTGGCGCACGAAGGCTTGCGCCGTGGCCAGGCCTATGCCCTTGGCGCCGCCGGTGATGACGACGCTCTGGCCGCGCAGGTCGGGATGGATGACTTCGGGAGTTTGGTCCAAGATGTTTGCCTCTTAGCGATGTATTTGCCGGCGCTCAGACCGCCAGCCATTCCTGGACCACGTCCTGGCGCTCATGCAGCTGCGCGGGAGGTCCTTCGAAAACGATGCGGCCGTGGCCCATCACGCTGACGCGGGTGGAGACCTTCAGCGCGATGGTCAGCTTCTGTTCCACCAGCACCACGGACACGCCGCGCTTGTGGATGTCGCGGATCACGTCGGCGATCACTTCCACGATCTTCGGCGCCAGCCCTTCGGTGGGCTCGTCGATCAGCATGACCTTGGGATTGCCCAAGAGCGAACGGCACATGGTCAGCATCTGCTGTTCGCCGCCGGACAGGTTGCCGGCCTTGGTGCCGCGGCGTTCTTTCAGGCGCGGGAAGTAGTCGAACATCTGCCCGGTCGACCAGTAGGGCGCGTCCTCGCGCTTGGGCTGCTCGCCCATGCGCAGGTTTTCGTCCACGGTCAGGTTGGCGAACACCTCGCGTTCTTCCGGCACGAAGCCCAGCCCGGCGCGGGCGATCTCGAAGGGGCGCTTGTTGGTGATGTCGCGGCCTTCGATGGCGATGCTGCCGCCGGTCACGTCCACCAGGCCCATGATGCTCTTCATGGTGGTGGAGCGGCCGGCGCCGTTGCGGCCCAGCAGGCTCACGACTTCGCCGCGGCCCACGGTCAGGTCGATGCCGTGCAGGATGTGGCTCTTGCCGTAGTGGGCGTGCACGCCTTGCAGGCTCAGCAAGGGGGATTGCGTCGTCATACCGTTTCATCTCCCAGGTAGGCTTCGCGCACGCGGGCGTCGCCGCGGATGTCGGCCGGCGTGCCGGTGGCGAGGATTTCGCCGTAGACCAGCACGCTGATGCGGTCGGCCAGCGAGAACACCACCTGCATGTCATGCTCCACGATCAGCAGCGTGCAATCGCGGGTCACGTCCTTGATGAGTTCGACCGTGTAGTCCACCTCGTGCTGGGACATGCCCGCCATGGGCTCGTCCAGCAGGATGACCTTGGGGCGCGAGGCCAGCGTCATGCCGATTTCCAGCGAGCGTTGCTCCGAATAGTTCAGGTCGCCGGCGGCGGTGTCCTGCTTGGCGGTCAGGCGCACTTTTTCCAGCAGGCGGTCCACGTCTTCGTTGACGGCGCGGTTGCGGGCGATGGGACGCCAGAAGTTGTAGACCAGCCCATGCATGCGCAGCACCGCCAGCCGCAGGTTCTCGCGCACCGACAGGCGCGGGAACACGTTGGTGATCTGGAACGAGCGCGCCAGTCCCAGGCGGTTGATGCGTTCCGGCGGCAGGCCGCCGATGGAGCGCGCGCGCAGGCTGATGTCGCCCGACGTTGGCGCGAACGAGCCCGACATCAGGTGGAACAGGGTGGACTTGCCGGCGCCGTTCGGGCCGATGACGGCATGGCGCTCGCCGGCCTCGATCTTCAGGTTCACGCCGCGGATGATCTGTGCGTCGCCAAAGGACTTGCGCACGTCGGTCAGGGTCAGGATCTCGTGGCTCATTGTGCGGCCTCCAGCGCGGGAGCGGCTTGTTCGTCGTCGCGCCACAGGGCCAGCGCCCAGCGGCAGGCGGCCAGGCCCACGGCGAACAGCGCCAGCGGAATCAGCCAGGTCGATGGCGCCAGCGGCGCCCAGTCGTGGCCGAACAGCGGAATGTCGGGCCAGCCGGCCTCGGGGTTCATTGCCAACAGCGAGCGGTAGTCGCGGGCGAACATGCGTTGCAGCAGTTCCACCGTGAAAACCGTGGCGCAAGTCAGCAGCAGGCCGCCCGCCACCGAGACCGCCGCGCGCGGCAGCCAGTTGCCCAGGCCGCGCTCGCGCAGCGAGCGGGTGGCGCCCTGCACCAGGCCGACCAGGCCGTCCGGCACGAACAGCATCACCAGCACGAACAGGATGCCCTGGTACAGCAGCCAGGAGCGGGTGATATCGGCCAGCGTCTGCGACAGGAAGGTCAGGATGGAGGCGCCCAGCACCGGACCGAGGAAGGCGTTGACGCCGCCGATGTAGGCGAACAGCACCGCGTCGGTGGACAGCTTGACGTCGAACAGCACATAGTTGCCGGCCTCGATGTTCAGCGCCTGCAAGCCCCCGGCAATGCCGGCGAACATGGCCGACAGCGCGAACACCAGCGTCTTCAGCGTATGCGGGCGATAGCCCAGATAGCGCAGGCGGTTGGCGTTTTCACGCAGGCCCAGCGTCAAGCGGCCCAGCGGCGTGCGCGTCAGGCCATACAGCGCCGCCAGCGACACCAGCACCCAGGCCAGCACCAGGAAATAGACCTCGATGTCCGAACCGAAAGTAAAGCCCCAGGCCGGCATGCGCATGGCGGATACGCCCGCCTCGCCGCCGAACACGCCCTTGAGGTGCGGCGCCAACGCGTGCAGCAGTTCCGCCAGCGCCAGCGTGATCATGGCGAAGTACACGCCGGCGCGCATGGTGGCGAACCAGCCCGCTACCAGGCCGAACAGCAGGCCCGCCACGCCTCCAGCCAACGGCATCAAGGGCGTGGGCAGGAGTCCCGCACCGCCCAGCGCGTTCATGGCGTGGATGGTGGCGAAGGTGCCCACGCCGAAGTAGGCGGCGTGGCCGAAGGACAGCATGCCGCCCTGGCCGGCCAGCAGATTGAAGGCGCAGGCGAACAGCGCGGCGATCAGCATCTGCACCGCCGCCACCAGTTGGCCCGGGGGCAGCAGCCAGGGCAGCGCGCAGAGCGCGGCCACGCACAAGGCCAGGAGGAAGATTGTGGAAGCGCGGCGGGTCTGGCTCATGCCTGCTCTCCCTTCAGGCCCGAGGGCTTGACCAGCAACACCACCAGCATCAGCAGGAAGGGCAGGGTGGCCGCCAGGCTCGAGACCTTGACGGTCATCAGGCCGCCCACGCTCTCGGCCCATTCGCCGGCTCCGAACAGACCGAACAAGGACGCCAGGCTGGCGTCGATGCCCACCGAGAAGGAACTGATCAGGCCGATCAGCAGCGAGGCGATCATCGCGCCTTCGAGCGAGCCCAGGCCGCCCACTACCACCACCACGAACACCAGCACGCCCAATTCCAGCGCCATGTTCGGATTGGTGGTGTAGAAGGCGCCGGCCACCGCGCCGGCCAGGCCGGCCATGGCTGCGCCCACGCCGAACACGCTCATGAATACCAGCGGCACGTTATGGCCCAGCGCTTCAGCCATGCGCGGACGGTAGATGGCCGAGCGCACCACGATGCCCACGCGGGTGCGCGACAGCAGCAGATAGATCACGGCGAACATCGCCAGCGACACGCCGCCCATCAGCAGGCGGTAGAACGGATAGTCCGCGTCGAACACGCGGAAGGCCGCGAAATTGAGGAACTGCGGCACGCGGTAGTCGACCGGAAAGTCGCCGTAGAACAGCTTGATCAGCTCGGCCACGATGAAGGCCAGGCCAAAGGTCACCAGCAGTTCCTGCGCGTGGCCGAACTTGTGGACGCGGCGCAGGAAGTAGCGCTCCACGCCCATGCCGAGCACGCCGGCGATGACGGTGGCCAGGACCAGCGCGGCCCAGAAGCCGGTGGCGGGCGTCAGGGTGTAGGCGGCATACGCGCCTATCATGTAGAACGAGGCGTGCGCGAAGTTGAGCACGCCCATCATGCCGAAAATCAGTGTCAGGCCTGCCGACACCATGAATAGCAGCAGGCCGTAAATCACGCCGTTCAACAGCGAGACGGTAAAGTATTCCATGTCCGCTCCAGGATTCTTGCGCTAAGACGACGGACGTCTTGCGAGCGAGTGCGCACCGAGGTTTTTCCGGCCCGCGCCGGGGGTGCGCTTATTGATCTGCGACGAAGGCTGATGAGGAAGCGCGTCCGGAGCGCCATGCGCAAGCTGGCGTCGGACGCGCTTGCGGCCCATCAGTTCGGCCGCTGCATCTTGCAGGTTGCCTGCGCCGGCGCCGACACCTCGGCCGCGGCCAGCACCTTGACCGGCTCGAAGCCCATGTCGGTGCCGTCGGCCTTGTACTTGGCGTTCTTGCCGACCTTGGACACCACCATGGGCAGCTGCACCTGGTGGTCTTCGGCGCGCATCGTGTAGGTGCCCAGCGACGAGGTGTAGGTGACCTTCTCCAGCGCGCCGGCCAGTTGCGGCACGGACAGCTTGCCGTCTTGCGGCTTCACCTGCTTGAGCGCCTCGCCCAGGAAGCGGATGCCGATCACGGTCTGCGGCTCGGTGTAGCTGGGGTAGTGGCCGGTCTTGGCCTTGTAGTCCTCGGCGAACTTGGCGCCTTCCTCGCCTGCGGCTTCGATGTTGTAGGGGTGGGCGATGTAGTGGCCCAGCGCGACCTCGCCGGCGTTGGCCAGGTTGCCCACCTGGTCCAGGAACACGGTGGCGAAGCGGACCTTCAGGCCTGCGGCCTGCGTGGCCTTCATCAACAGCAGCAGGTCGTTGGACCAGTTGCCGGTGATGACGGTGTCAGGGTTGGACGAGCGGATGCGCGCGACGTACGGCGCGAAGTCCTGGATCTTGTTGACTTCGTGCAGCGTCTTGCCGACCACTTCATAGCCGTACTGCTGGGCGAAGCGCTCGGTCGCGCCTTCCATGTCCTGGCCCCAGGAGTAGTTCTGGTTGATGGCATACACGCGCTTGCCCAGCGTGCCGTCGGCCGACATGACGGAAGCTAGCGCCTTCACGCGCAGGTCGGCATTGGTGGTGAAGCGGAAATGATAGAAGTGGCACTTCTGGCCGGTCAGTTCCAGCGCTTCTCCGCCCACGTTCAGGAACACGACCTCCTTGCCGGGGTTGCGCAGGTTGTGCTTGCGCACGTCCTCGGTCAACTGGCCGGAAATGGCCGACGACGAACCTTGCACCAGGATCTGCACGCCTTCGGCCGCTGCCGCGCGGAAGCGGTCGGACGCGCCCACCGGGCCGCCCTGGTTGTCGAACTCGACCAGCTCCAGCGGCTGGCCGTTCCAGCCGCCGGCGGCATTGATGCGGTCCAGTTCATATTTGACTGCGGCGCGGAACATCAGGCCGGTCGAAGCCTGCGGACCGGACAGCGTTTCGATCAGGCCGATCTTGACGGGTGCGGCCTGGGCCGATGCGGCGATGCCGGCCAGGCACAGCAGGCCGGTGGTGAAAGCCAATTTCATGCGTGTCTCCTCCGTGGGACGGGAGTGTGGTGAATTTGTGGATCAAGCACGCGCGCTGGCGGACAGGCGCGCCTCTTCTATGCCCAGGAAGCGGGCAATTTCGGCGATCTGTCCTTCCAGCATGTACAGGCCTGGATGCGTGCGGCAGCCGCGCGCGGCGGCGGCGCGCAGCAGGGGCGTGTCGACGCGGCTCATCACGGCGTCGGCGACGACAGTGCCGGCGGCAAGCGCGTCCAGCTGGAAGGGCAGGGGATCGGTGTCATGCAGGCCCAGCGAGGTCGCGTTGATGGCGATGTCGCAGGCTTCGGGCGCGGCACTGGCCACGCTGATGGCCAGACCGGGGTATTGGCGGGCGAGATGGGCGGCAAAGGAGACCGCCTTGTCGGCGCTGCGGTTGTACAGGCGCAGGCTGGCGGGACAGGCGTCGGCGATGGCGCAGGCGATGGCCTTGCCCGCGCCGCCCAGGCCGGCCAGGTAGACATGGCGGCCGGCCGGATCGTGGCCCTGGCTGCGCAGGCCGGCAACGAAGCCCAGCCCGTCGAAGTTGCCGCCGGTGAGCACGCCGTCGCGCAGGCGCACCGCGTTGACCGCGCCGCTCAATTGGGCGGACGGCGTCAGCGCGTCGCACAGGGCGGCGGCGTTCTCCTTGTGGGGCACCGTCACCACGATGCCGCCCAGGTTGGCCAGGCCGCGGATACCGGCGAACAGGCCGGGCAGGGCGTCGGGAGCCACGTGGAACGGCACCATGACCGCGTCCACGCCGCGCTCGCGCAACAGGGCATTGAGCCGCTGGGGCGTCTTGACGTGCGCGATCGGGTCCGCCGCTATCGCGAAAACGGTAGTGCTGCCGGTGATTTCCACCTGATTGTCCCCTGCCTGGGCGGCGGCTTGCCGCCGTGTCGTTGCCGACTCTCTTGCCTGAAAGCGTCAGTTGCTTTACGCTTTCGGAATAAGTTGTCAGGCAACTTTATTAAGTTGTCCGATAAATCATAGGGCAAGCGTTTTTCCCGTGTCAAGCGGCCGTTTCGGGAGTTCAATCGGAACTCCAGCGGCCGCCGGAAAGGCGTTCAGCCCGCATACGAGAGCGCTTCAGGAGACAGAATGATTTCGTTCGAAGGAAAGGTTGCCGCCATCACCGGCGCAGGCAATGGCATCGGTCTGGCGACGGCGCGGCTGATGGCGGCGCATGGCGCCCGGCTGGTGCTGACCGACATCGACAATGCGCGCCTGGAAGAGGTCGCGGCCGAACTGGACCCCAGTGGCCAGCGCGTCTACACGCGTGCGCTGGACGTGTCGGCGTCTGCCGATTGCGAACGTGTGTTTGAAGCTGCCGCCAAGCATTTCGGCGGGCTGGATCACCTGGTGCACTGCGCCGGCATCTACCCGGAGCAACTGGTCAAGGACACCAGCGACGAGGCCTGGCGCACGCTGATGCGCGTGAACCTGGACGGCACCTTCTATGTGTGCCGCGCCGCCCAGCGTCACTTGCGCCATGACGGCTCCATCGTGCTGCTGACCTCGTTGGCGGCCCAGCGCGGCAGCTATGCGCATGCGGCCTACTCGGCCTCCAAGGGCGCGGTGCAGAGCTTCACGCGCAGCCTGGCCCTGGAACTGGCGCCGCAGATCCGCGTGAACGCGGTGGCGCCGGGCATCATCGCCACCTCCATGACCCAGGACCTGATCGGGCAGAAGGGCGCGCAGTTGCTCGAAAGCACGCCGCTGCGCCGCTACGGCACGGCCGAGGAAATCGCGGGTTCCATCGCTTTCCTGTGCTCGCCGCTGGCCGGCTTCGTCACGGGCGAGGTCATGCAGGTCAACGGCGGCATCTATATCGCGTAAAGTCCCAGGATGGCGCGGCCGTCCATGCCGTGGCCGGCCTGCCAGGCATTCCCATAAACAAGAGGCGGCGCGCTTGAGCGCCGCCCGCAAGTTTCCACCATTCGACCATGCAGCCCAACCAAGAACAGGATCCGCCGCGCGCCGCGCCCAAGAGTTCGCTTTCGGCGGCGCTGGGCGATGCGCTGGCGGAGCAGATACGCCAGGGCGTGCTCGCGCCCGGCGATCGCCTGCCCACGGAAAAGCAGCTGACCGAAACCTATTCGGTCAGCCGCGCCGTCGTGCGCGAAGCGCTGGCGCGCCTGAAGTCCGAAGGCCTGATCACGTCGCAGCAAGGCAGCGGGGTGTTCGTCGACCCGAACTTCCAGAAGAACGCCTTCCGCATCGCCGCGCCCACGCCGGGCGACAACCAGGAGCTGGAACACATCCTGGAGCTGATGCTGTCCATTGAAGTCACTGCCGCGCGCTACGCCGCGCAGCGCCGCACCGACGCCGACCTGAAGAAGATGCGTCAGGCGCTGGTGGGCATGGAATATGCGCTGCTCAACGACAAGCTCGGCGACGAAGAGGACTACCAGTTCCACCATGCCATCGTGCAGGCCACCCACAACCCGCATCTGGTGGCCTTGAACGATTACCTGGAAGCCAATGTGCGCCGGGTCATCCGCAGCGCGCGCAACAATACGGCGCGCATGTATGCGGAACGCATGGCTGCGGTGCAGAGCGAGCATCAGGCGATCTTTGCGGCCATAGACGCGGGCGACCCGGATGCCGCCGGGCGCGCCGCCGACCGGCATTTGCGTAATGCCGCGGATCGCCTGCGCCTGTTCCAGGCGGAACGGCCGGCGCCGGTCTAAGGCGGCGGACCGATCCGCCGCGCGGGCGCACCCTAGGCGAAGGTCTGCTCCATTTCGCGGCGGAACTGCACCGCCGTGGAGCTATTGTCGTACTCCACGTCGCTCCAGCGGATCGCCTGCGATTGTCGCACCGGGTTCTTCAGCTTGACCTGATGCGACAAACCCAGCGGCAGATAGCCCTCATCCACCGAATCGCGCGCCGGCATCAGCCGGCCGTATACCGTGTAGCCGCCTTCGCCGTCCAGGATCTGGCCGGCCGGCAGGTCGCGCTTGGCGGTGGCGACGACGTCGCCGTGCCAGCCGGCGGGCGCGCCGGTGGGTTCGCGCCGCAAGCCCACGCTGGCCACGCTGATGCCCAGCTCCAGGCCTATCAGGTGGTACGGCTTGTACATGGCGGTGTAGTTGCCGCTGGGGTCGGTGACCAGTCCATATTCCTTGAAGCAGCGGCGCACGTAGTCGCTGTCGGCGGCCAGGGTCACGTACACGCCCCAGCGCAGGTCGCGGAACACCGGGCGGCCATCGCGTTCCAGCGAGGAAATCACCTCGACCTGCCCGCGGTGGTGCAGGATGCCGCCGTTTTCGCGCGGACGCAGCACGCGCGCCAGGTCGTCCACGCCGCAGGGCGGAAAGTGCAGGCCGGAAGGCGAGGGCAGCAGCCCGGTGGCGTTGGAGACCGCAGCCATCTCGATGGCGCTCTTGGTGCCGTCCAGGAAGCTGTTGAACATCTGCGCGTTGAAGTCGCCGGCCGCGACCATTTCGGCGGTGAAGCCGTAATAGGGCCAGACGGTGTCCGGCGTCGAAGTATGGAACTCGGGCAGGTACTTGGTGCCCTTGCCCGCGGCCATGACCTCGAAGCCGCTGGCGCGGGCCCAGTCCACCATTTCGCAGATCAGGGCCGGCTGGTCGCCGTAGGCCAGCGAATAGACGATGCCGGCTTCGCGCGCGCGCCGCGCCAGCAACGGGCCGGCGAGCGCGTCGGCCTCGACGTTGACCATGATGATGTGCTTGCCGTATTCGCAGCAGGCCAGCACGTGGCTGATGCCGGCGGCGGCCTGGCCGGTGGCGTCGATGACGATATCGACGTCGGGGCTGGCGATCACGGCGTGAGGATCGTCGCTGAAATAGACCTTGCCGTTCTTCAGCGCGTCATTGGTGCTGCTGGCGTTAAGTGCGCTGGCCGGCCAACCCACCCTGGTGAGCGCCGCGCGGGCGCGGTCGGGCGCCAGATCGGCCACGGCAACCAGCCGCATCCCCGGCGTGCGCGGGGCCTGGCTCATGAACATCGCGCCGAACTTTCCGGCGCCCAGCAATGCAACACGCAAAGGCTTGTGGTCGGCTTCTCGCTGCTTCAGCAGGCGGTGCAGATTCATGGTGCAGGCTCCTCCAGGGTAGGGGGTACAGCAACACAGAATAGTCCCAAATTACGGCAGCTGAACAGGACTCACTCATCTGCCGTATATAGCTCTCCGGCCAGCACGTTGCGCCAGTTCTGCCAGGTGATGCGGGGGCGGTCCGACACCTCGCGGTTGTAGGGGGCGTCGAACAGGATGTGCTTCCAGCGAGGCTTCACCGCGCCTTCGATCAGCGGCTTGTCGTCGATCAGCAGATGGCCATGCACCAGGGTCTTGTCCTTGGTCAGGATCAGCCGGTTGGTGGCGTCGCGTCCCAGGTGCTTTTCCACCCACAGGTATTTTTCCGCCACGCAGTTCTCGAACTGTGACAGGGGCGAGGAGCAGATGCGCACGTCCATGCCCAGCGCCAGCAGTTCCTTCACGGCGTCCAGCGCGCCGGGTACCGGCGGCAGGTCGCGGATGAAGCCGGGCGCCGTGTAGATGGCTTCGGCCATGCTGCGCAGCTCGGGGGCGTAATCCTGGCGGATGTAGAAGGACTTGCGGTTCTCGAACGCCACGGGCGGGATGTCCGGATGGCGCGCGCGCCAGGCGTCGATGAAGGCGTGTTCGAAATCGGCGAGCACGCCGTCTTGGTCCAGCAGGATGATCATGGCGATCCCGGGGGGTGGCAACCGGCTGATTGTGCCAGAGGGGGCCTCAGGCGTTCTGCGGCCGCGACTGCGCCACGATGCGGTAGCGGCTGCCGCCCGATTGCGATTCCGATGCCACCAGCACCATGCGGTCGTAGCGCCAGGGCAGGGGAGCGGGCGTTTCGGCGGGCGGGCTGACGTGTTCGATGTTGCGCAGCAGGGTGACGTGCGGGCGGAAGGGCTGGGGCGGCGCGACCAGGCCGAAGCCCGACAGCCAAGACCAGAGTTCATCGTGGGCAGCCTGCAGGCCCGCGGGCGTGTCGCCAGGGCCGGCCCAGAGGATGCGCTGGCGGCCGAAGACGCCGTAGCGGTCCAGGGTCATGTCCTCGGGCGCGAGACGCCGTTCGGGCGTGGCTGCCGCCAGCTCGTCGGCGAGCGCCGCGTCCACGGGTCCCAGGAACGCCAGGGTCAGGTGCAGGGTTTCCGTGCGCATGGCGCGTCCGCCGCAACCGGGCCGAGCCTGCTCTGCCCAGGCCGCGAGCTGGGCGGCCAGCGAGGGGGCAGGCCACAGGGCGAAGAACAGGCGGACGGTGGACATGCGCCGATTGTAGGGGCGCATGCGGCGCAATGCGCGTCGGCGCAGTTCAGTCGCCGGCGGTCTCGGCGCGGCGCCGGCGCGTCAGCGCGGTGTCGAAGCGTTCCACGCCGGGGCGGACTGGACGGTCGAAGCGTTCGACGCCGGGCCGGGCCGGGCGGTCGAAACGCTCCACGCCGGGCCGGGTGAAGCGCTCGACGCGCTGCGGGCTTTCGGTCTTGGCCTGCACGCTCTGGGCGGCCGCCTGTTCGCGCTTGGCGATGATTTCCTCGGCGCGCTGGTGGTGCGGCGCCATCTTGCGGACCATCACCCGGCCGTCGCGCGGGAAGTAGTTGATGCGGCGCGCGTGCACGTCGCCCAGGTCCTGCGCCTTGACGGGAATGCCTTCGGTCTTGAGATAGCTCAGCACGAACTGGCCGTTGCGTTCGCCGATGTTCATCTGCTGCATGGCGGACAGCACGGCGCCGCCGCCGAACACCTTGGCTTCGAGCCGGTCGCGCACTGCGCCGGCCTTCAGCAGTTCGTTGATCAGCACTTCCATGGCGAAGGCGCCGTAACGCATGGTGGCCGAGGCGGGCGACTGCATGTCGCCTTCCGGCAACATGAAATGGTTCATGCCGCCCACGCCCGTGATCGGGTCATGGATACAGGCGGCGACGCAAGACCCCAGGACGGTCGAGATCATCAGGTCTTCGTTGGTGACGTAGTACTCGTTGGGCAGTACTTTCACCGCCTGACACTGGAACGCGCTGTCGAAATAGTGGCGCGTCGCACGGGCTTCAAGACGGGCGGCCATGGGACTCGATTAAGGGCAAGAACAGCGATTTGGACACGAAGTTGGCAGCTCGAGACAGAAATGTATCAAAGTATGTAAGAAAATGTCGCTTTATTCTTGCATACTCAAGCTTCCAGCGGGTGAACGGCTGTGTAACCGACGCAGTAATGTGTCCTGTTTTTGCCGCCCGGCCCATAGCCGGCCGCCCGCTGGCAGGCATGCGAGCATCCTACACAGGCGGGCGGAAGTCGTTCCCCGGATCACGGGGAGGAAGGGGCTTTATACGGAGCTTTAGGCGCCGCGCGTCAGAAGCGCGTGCTGCGGGTGACCGACCAGCGCGCCGACAGGGCGCCCAGGGCGGCCGAGGCGATCACCGCGCCGATCAGCACGGCCGGCCCGGGCAGGTGCAAGGCGAACTCGGCTCCGTAACTGCGGGCCAGTCCGACCAGGGCGTCGTTCAGCGGCGACAGCGCGACCGCCGCCACGCCTATGGCCAGCAGCGAAGCCACCGCGCCGGACAGCGCACCCAGGTACAGGAAGGGGCGCCGGACGAAGGATTCCGTGGCGCCCACCAGCCGGGCCACGCCGATTTCCTCGCGTTGCGAAAGCGCCTGCATGCGCACGGTGTTGAAGACGGTCGCCAGCACCACTACCGCCACGCAGGCGGCCAGGAAGCCCAAGCCGATGCGGGCAAAGCGCAGGATGGCCTCCAGGCGCTGCACCCAGGCGCTGTCCAGCTGCACCAGGTCGACATGGTTCCATTGCTTCCAGGACGCCGCCAGCTTGTCGGCCCGGCCGGCCAAGTTGTCGCCGTCGGCCAGCGTCACCACCACCGCGTCCGGCAGCGGGTTGCCCGGCAGCACGGCCAGCGCCTGCTGCCACGCCGGGTTGGCGCGCAGATCCGCCAGGGCGTCCTCGCGGCCCACCACGCGCACGGCGCGGATATCGTCCTTGTATTCGTCCTGGATGCGCTTGGCCACGTCCGCGGCGGCGCCCGAGGGGGCATCCACGCGCATGAAGACGGTGACTTCGGGGGTGACCGACATCTGGCGCGCCACCGGCTGGACCGAGACCAGGATGGCGCTGCCTAGCAGCGGCAAAGCCAGGGCCAGGGCCATGACCAGCAGGTTGGCCAGGGACGAGAACGGTTGCTTGATCAGGCGGCGCAGGGTGACCAGGAGCGCGTAGCGGTGTTGCCGCAGCCAGGCGTTCATGCGGACTCTCCCGGATAGGCCCGGCCGGGCGCGGCGCCCGGCTGCCCGGTGCCTGCTAGTCCTGCGCCAGTCTCAGGCTGGGCCGTTCCGGCGCCCTGGGAATCAGCGAACTTGCCCGGATCGATGCGCAAGGTGCGGGTGGCGTAGCGCGCCATGAGGTCCTGGTCGTGCGAGGCGATCAGCGTGGTCACGCCGACGCGGTTGAAATCGCGGAACACATTCATGATGCGCTGCGCGTTGTCGTGGTCGAGGTTGGCGGTGGGCTCGTCGGCGATCAGGATGGCGGGCCGGTTCACGATGGCCCGCGCGATCGCCAGGCGCTGCTGCTCGCCGCCGGACAGCTCGATCGGATTGAGGTCTTCCTTGCCGGACAGCCCCACCTTGTCCAGGGCGGCGCGGGCGCGCGCCGCTGCCGAGTTCCAGGCATGGCCCGTGACCGCCAGCGGCAGCATGACGTTTTCGAACGCGGTTCGGTCGAACAGCAGGTGCGTATCCTGCAAGATGACGCCCACGGCGCGGCGCAGGTACGGCCGGGCGCGGGCGGGCAGCTTGTCCAGCCGCTGGCCGTTGACCTGGATCGACCCCCGGCTGGCGGGCTCCAGCCCGCCGATCAGCTTGAGCAAAGTGGACTTGCCGGCGCCGGACGGCCCGGATACGAAAACGAATTCTCCCGCGCTCACGCGGAAGTTGATGTCGGCCAGGATATTGCGGCCGCGACCATATGATTTGAATACGTGCTGGAATTCGATCATGGCGGCTGTCAGATGAAGCCGCAATAGTAACTCGGGGACACTAAGGTGGCCTAAACCGCCAGGAGGAGGCGCGGATAAATCTTTACGCGCAAGGCGTCTGGCGGCGTTTGTCCTGGCGCAAAGAGCGTCCCTTTTTTGTCGGGAAACAGCGTTTCATTTCATCCAGTGTCCCTATATTTCAAGGGAATTCCCGGATGCGCCGCGAGTGGCGCGGACGCTACCATCCGCCCCATACGTGGACCCAACCCGGCCTGCGTGCGACTTCGCTTTATCCCACACGGAGAACACGATGAAAGTACTGAAACTCGCTGCTGTCGGCGCCGCCCTGTTTGCTGCATCCGCGGCCGCCAATGCGGGCGCAACCTTCGATAACGTCAAGAAAAAAGGGTTTGTCCAGTGCGGGGTTTCGACGGGCATTCCGGGGTTCTCCATCGCTGACAGCAAGGGCGAATACAAGGGCATCGACGTCGACCTGTGCCGCGCCATCGCCTCGACCATGTTCGGCGACGCCACCAAGGTCAAATTCACTCCGCTGAACACGCAGCAGCGCTTCACCGCCCTGCAATCCGGCGAAGTGGACGTCCTCACCCGCAACACCACCGTCACGCTGACGCGCGACACGACGCTGGGCCTGATCGGCGTGGGCGTGAACTACTACGACAGCCAGGGCGTCATGGTCTCCAAGGACCTGAACGTCAAGAGCGCCAAGGAACTGAACGGCGCCACCATCTGCGTGCAGCCCGGCACCACCACCGAACTGAACCTGGCCGACTGGTTCCGCGGCCAGAAGATCGAATTCAAGCCTGTCGTGATCGACAAGTACGACGAAATCATCCGCGCCTTCTCGGCCGGCCGCTGCGACGCCTTCACCACCGACAAGTCGCAACTGGCTTCCACCCGCACCACGCTCGAGAACCCGGACAAGTTCGTCATCCTGCCGGAAGACTTCTCCAAGGAGCCGCTGGGCCCCATGGTGCGCCAGGGCGACGAGCAATGGTTCAACATCGTGCGCTGGTCGCTCAACGCCATGCTCGAAGCCGAGGAATACGGCATCACCAAGGCCAACGTCGACGAAATGGCGAAGAGCCCCAACCCCAACATCCAGCGCATCCTGGGCGTGACCCCGGGCATGGGCAAGAACCTGGGCGTGGATGACAAGTGGGCCTACAACATCATCAAGAACGTGGGCAACTACGGTGAAAGCTTCGAAAACACGCTGGGCAAGAGCAGCGCAATGAAGCTGGAACGCGGTTTGAACGCTTCCTACAAGAATGGTGGCTTGATGTACGGCTGGCCGGTGCGCTAACACACGGCTGCCTGGAAAAACGGAGCCTGGTGCTCCGTTTTTCCTCTCCCGCCTTCGGGCGGGTGGCAGGAGTGGGTGGCGCGGCCTCGCCGGCTTCGCCGCCCGGTATTCCGACTTCTGTAGATTCACTCATGAATACTCCCAATAAAAGCGCGCCTGCATCGGCCCCTCCCCGGCGTCTGAACTGGAACGATCCCGGCGTACGCTCCGTGGTCTACCAGGTGCTGGCGCTGGCCGCGGTGGCCTGGGCCGTGTGGTTCCTGGTTTCAAACACGCTGCACAACCTGTCCGTGCGCAATATCGCCACGGGCTTCGGCTTCCTGCAACGCGAGGCCGGCTTCGCCATCGGCGAAACGCCCATCGCCTACAGCCCCTCCGACACCTACGGCCACGCCATCCTGGTGGGCCTGCTCAACACGCTGCGCGTGGCCGTCATCGGCATCGTGCTGGCGACGATTCTCGGCACGCTGATCGGCATCGGCCGCCTGTCCAAGAACTGGCTGGTGGCCAAGATCACGTCGGTCTATGTCGAAGTGATGCGCAACGTGCCGCTGCTGCTGCAGCTGTTCTTCTGGTACGCCCTGATCACGGAAAACATGCCGGGTCCGCGCCAGGCGCACAATCCGCTGCCAGGCGTGTTCATCTCCAACCGCGGCCTGAAGGTGCCGGGGCTGGAAGGCAATTCGCTGGACTGGATGCTGGGCGGTCTGGGCCTGGCCATCGTGGCGATCATCTTCCTGGGTCACTGGGGCAAGAAACGCCAGGAGGCGACTGGCCGGGTGTTCCCGCTGGGCCGCGCCGCCATCGGTTTGCTCATCGGCCTGCCCATCGTCGGCTGGCTGGCCAGCGGGGCCTCGCTGACCTTGGACATGCCGGTGCTCAAGGGCTTCAACTTCTCGGGCGGCCTGACCTTGTCGCCGGAGTTTGCCGCCTTGATGGCGGGCCTGGTGGTCTACACCTCGGCCTTCATCGCCGAAGTGGTGCGTTCGGGCATCCAGGCGGTCAATACTGGCCAGTGGGAAGCCGCCGGTTCGCTGGGCCTGCGCCGCAAGCAGGTGCTGCGCCTGGTGGTGCTGCCGCAGGCGCTGCGCGTGATCATTCCGCCGATGACCAGCCAGTACCTGAACCTGACCAAGAACAGTTCGCTGGCCGTGGCCATCGGCTACCCCGACATCGTGTCGGTGGTGAACACCACACTGAACCAGACCGGCCAGGCCATCGAAGGCATTCTCATCATCATGGGCGCCTACCTCACGGTCAGCCTGTCGATTTCGATATTCATGAACTGGTACAACAAGCGCATCGCGCTGGTGGAGCGTTGATATGAGCAGCACTACGCATATCCCCGCCGAAGGGCTGCCGCCACCCAGCACCCATGTGGGTTTCTGGGCATGGCTCAAGTCGCGCCTGTTTTCGTCGCCGCTGAACATCCTCATCACGGTGTTGCTGGCCTGGTTCCTGCTGATGGCGGTGCCGGCGCTGGTGGAGTGGGCCTTCATCAAGGCGAACTTCTCCGCGACCAACGCGCAGGAGTGCCGCGCTTCCGGCGGCGCCTGCTGGGCGTTCATCATCGAGAAGCACCGGCTGATCCTGTTCGGCACCTATCCGTTCGACGAGCAATGGCGTCCGCTGATCGCAACCGTCATCCTGGTGGCGGTGATCGTCTGCAGCGGCATCCGCCGCTTCTGGAACTGGAAGCTTGCTGTCATCTGGACCGTGGGCCTGACGGCCGTGGCGCTCCTGATGTGGGGCGGCGTGTTCGGCCTGTCCTACGTGGAAAATGCACGCTGGGGCGGCCTGCCGCTGACGCTGATTTTGTCCACGTTCGGCATCGCCTTCGCCTTCCCCATCGGCGTGCTGCTGGCCTTGGGCCGGCGCTCCAAGATGCCGGCCATCAAGGCGCTGTGCGTCGTGTACATCGAGCTGATCCGCGGCGTGCCGCTGATCAGCCTGCTGTTCATGTCCTCGGTGATGCTGCCGCTGTTCCTGCCGGAAGGCTTCTCCATCGACAAGCTGCTGCGGGCGCAGATCGCGATCATCATGTTCGCGGCGGCGTACATCGCCGAAACCGTGCGCGGCGGCCTGCAGGCGATCCCCAAGGGCCAGTACGAGGGCGCGGATTCGCTGGGCCTGAACTACTGGCAGCAGATGCGCAAGATCATCCTGCCGCAGGCGCTGAAGATCGTCATTCCTCCGCTGGTCAGCATCTTCATCGCGCTGTTCAAGGACACCTCGCTGGTGGTGATCATCGGCATCTTCGACCTGACGCTGGCGGCCAAGGCGGCTTTGTCCGACGCGGCATGGCGCGGATTCGGGGTGGAGGCGTACCTGTTCATTTCGCTCATCTACTTCGTCTTCTGCTTCTCCATGTCCAAGTACAGCCAGGCGCTGGAAAAACGCCTGGCCACGGGACACGCACGCTAGAACTTTGCAGCGCGTCCGCCTCGGGCGGGCGCGCACCGCGATACTTACGGGAGTACGGGCATGTCTGATGCCATCATCAAATTGCAGGACGTGAACAAGTGGTACGGCCAGTTCCACGTGCTGCGCAATATCAACCTGGACGTCGCGCCGGGTGAACGCATCGTGGTGTGCGGGCCGTCGGGCTCGGGCAAGTCCACCATGATCCGCTGCATCAACCGCCTGGAAGAGCACCAGAAGGGCCACATCATCGTGGACGGCACGGAGCTCACCAACGACCTCAAGCACATCGAGACCATCCGCAAGGACGTCGGCATGGTGTTCCAGCACTTCAACCTGTTCCCGCACCTGACGGTGCTGGAGAACCTGACGCTGGGCCCCATGTGGGTGCTGAAGAAGCCGCGCGCCGAAGCCGAGGCCACGGCCATGAAGTACCTGGAGCGGGTGCGCATCCCGGACCAGGCCAAGAAATTTCCCGGCCAGTTGTCGGGCGGCCAGCAGCAGCGCGTGGCGATCGCGCGTTCGCTGTGCATGAGCCCCAAGATCATGCTGTTCGATGAGCCGACTTCCGCGCTGGACCCGGAAATGGTCAAGGAAGTGCTGGACGTGATGGTCACGCTGGCCCAGGAAAGCGGCATGACCATGATCTGCGTGACCCACGAAATGGGCTTCGCGCGCAAGGTCGCCAATCGCGTCATCTTCATGGACCGCGGCGAGATCATCGAGCAGAACAGCCCGGACGAGTTCTTCGACCATCCGCAGAACGAGCGGACCAAGCTGTTCCTGAGCCAGATCCTGCACTGACTGCCGCTTGATTTTCCGAGAACCCGCCACCGATGTGGCGGGTTTTTTTTGCGCCGTCGCGGGCGCCGATACTTAAATGATTCTAATGTGTCCGCGGACGAGTTCTTGATTGTGCGGGCGCGTCGGGTACCCCATCATAGGTTCACGCGTCGGGTTTGCCGGACGCTCCCCGGAACCCGACATAAGGCGCTCGCAACCATGGCCGATCTGGAATCCCGCCTCGACAGGCAATCTCCCGCCTATCAGCGCAACCGCGAACAGATGCTGGCGCTGCTTTCGGAGTTGGCGCAGCTGGAGCAGCGGGCGGCGGACCGGTCGGCCCAGGCGGCGCCCGCATTCCGCAAGCGCGGCAAGCTGCTGCCGCGGGAGCGCCTGGCGGCGTTGATCGACCCTGGCAGCCCGTTCCTGGAATTGATGAAGCTGGCCGGCTATTGCGGCATCGAGGATCCGGATCCCGCCACCAGCGTGCCCGGCGCCGCCATCATCGCGGGCGTGGGGGTAGTGTGCGGCGTGCGCTGCATGATCGTTATCAATGACGCCGGCATCAGCGCGGGCGCCATGCAGGCCATGACGGCCCAGAAGGTCATGCGCTGCCAGGAGATCGCGCTGGCCAATCGCCTGCCTTTCATCCAGCTGGTGGAGAGCGCGGGCGGGAATCTGAAAAAGTACCGGGCGGAACGCTTCGTCCATGGCGGCGGCATGTTCTACAACCTGGCGAAACTATCCGCGGCGGGAATCCCAGTGGTCTCCCTGGTGCATGGATCGTCCACCGCGGGCGGGGCGTATCTGCCGGGTCTTTCCGACTACGTCGTGATGGTGCGCAATCAGGCGCATGCCTTCCTTGCCGGTCCGGCCCTGTTGCAAGCCGCCACGGGAGAGATCGCGACCGAAGAGGAACTGGGCGGGGCGGCGATGCATGCGGCGGTATCGGGGCTTGCCGATTACGTTGCCGAAAACGACCGCGAGGCCATCCTGCAGGTGCGCGACATCGTGAGCGCCTTCGGTTGGGCCGAGCGAGAAAGCACGGAAGCCGGCGCGCCGCCGCTGCACGACATCCAGGATCTGCTGGGCATCATGCCAGCCGACTACCGGATGCCGGTGGACATGCGGGAGGTCATTGCGCGGCTGGTCGATGGATCCGAGTTCCACGAATTCAAGCGTGACTACGGCGTGGCCACGGTTTGCGGCTATGCGGCGCTGTGCGGCACGCCAATAGGCTTGCTCACCAACAATGGCCCTCTCGATACCGCAGGCTCGACCAAGGCCGCGCAGTTCATCCAGCTCTGTTCGCAACTGGGGCGGCCCATCGTGTTCCTGCAAAACATCACGGGCTTCGTGGTGGGCCGGGCGCACGAGGAGGCCGGGATGATCAAGCATGGCGCCAAGCTCATCCAGGCGCTGTCCAACGCTGACGTGCCGCGCCTGACCATCCTGTGCGGCGCGTCCTTCGGCGCCGGCAACTACGGCATGTGCGGCCGCGCGTTCAAGCCGGACTTCCTGTTTTCATGGCCGAACGCCAGGACCGCCGTGATGGGGGGCGAGCAGGCCGCCATGACCATGCGGCGCGTTGCGGAAAACAGCGCCAGGCGGGCGGGTACCGAACCAGATCACGCCGGCCTGGAGGCGGAAAGCCAGGAAATCGTGCGGACATTCGAGTTGCAGTCTTCCGCCGTGCATACCAGCAGCCTGCTGCTGGATGACGGCGTGATAGACCCGCGCACCACCCGGGAAGTGCTGGAAGTAGCGCTGGCCGCATGCACGCGGTCGGCAAAACGCGACCTTCATCCGATCCAGTTCGGCGTCGCAAGATTCTAACGAGGAGATTCCATGTTTACCCATGAGCACATCGCGCTGCAGGATGGCGTACGCCAGTTGATCGGGCGGGAGATCAATCCCTACCTGGATCAATGGGAGGAAGAGCAGATATTCCCTGCCCATGAGGTCTTCAAGAAGCTGGGCCGGGCGGGCTTTCTGGGAGTGAACAAGCCCACGGAGTTCGGCGGCATGGGGCTGGATTATTCCTATGAAATCGCGTTCTGCGAGGCTATCGGCTCGGTGCGTGCCGGCGGCGTGGGCATGGCCATCGCGGTGCAGACCGACATGGCCACGCCGGCCCTGGCGCGCTTCGGCAACGACGCCGTGCGTGAACAGTTCCTGCGGCCCTCCATCGCCGGGGATTACGTGGCCTGCCTGGGCGTATCCGAAACCGGGGCAGGGTCGGACGTGGCTTCGCTGAAGACGACCGCCCGCAAGGATGGCGACGACTACGTGATCAGTGGTTCCAAGATGTGGATAACCAATGCTACCCAGGCCGACTGGATGTGTTTGCTGGCCAACACCAGCGACGACAAGCCGCACCGCAACAAGTCGCTGATCTGTCTTCCGCTGAAGCAGGAAAACGGCAAGCCGGTGCCTGGCGTCACGATGAACAAGATCAAGAAAGTGGGCATGTGGTCCTCGGACACCGCGCAGGTTTTCTTCGATGAAGTGCGCGTGCCGCAGCGCTACCGCATCGGGGAGGAAGGCATGGGCTTTACCTACCAGATGCGCCAATTCCAGGAAGAGCGCCTCAGCGGCGCGACCCGGCGCGTCACGGCCCTGGGCGATGTGATCAACGACACCATCGACTACACGCGCCAGCGCCTGGTCTTCGGTAAACCGCTGCTGGACAACCAGGCGGTGCATTTCCGGCTGGCGGAGCTGAAGACGGAAGTCGAGATGCTGCGCGCCATGGTCTATCGCGCGGCCCGCGTGCATATGGACGGCGGCGACATGACGGAGCTGGCATCAATGGCCAAACTCAAGGCGGGGCGCCTGTGCCGCGAGGTCACGGATTCGTGCCTGCAGTACTGGGGAGGCATGGGCTTTACCTGGGAAAACGCAGTGTCGCGCGCCTGGCGCGACCTGCGCCTGATTTCCATCGGCGGCGGCGCTGACGAGATCATGCTCACCATCATCTGCAAGCACATGGGCATCTTGCCCGCACGCGCGGCGTGACGCCGCAAAGGTGGACATGATGAGATTCGATACCTTGCTGGTGGCCAACCGCGGCGAGATCGCGTTGCGAGTGATCCGCGCGGCGCGCGCCTTGGGCCTGCGCACGGTCGCGGTGTACTCGGATGCCGACGCGGAATCACGCCATGTGCGTGAAGCCGACATGGCGGTGCACATAGGCGCGGCGCCGGCTCAGGCGAGCTATCGCAATGTGGACGCCATTCTGCGCGCCTGCGCCGCCAGCGGCGCGCAGGCGGTGCATCCCGGTTACGGGTTTCTTTCAGAGAACGCCGACTTTGCCCGCGCGGTGACGCAAGCAGGGCTGACTTTCGTAGGGCCGTCGGCCGAGATGATCGCCTTGATGGGCAACAAGGCTCGCGCCAAGGAAGCGCTGCGGCACGCCGACGTGCCGACGGTGCCGGGTGCGCAAGGCATCGCGGATGACCGTGAACTGTCGGCGCGGGCGCGCGCCATAGGCTACCCGGTCTTGCTGAAGGCCGCGGCCGGCGGGGGCGGGCGCGGCATGCGCCTGGCGCAGGACGACACCGATCTGGCGCAAGCGCTGCCGCTGGCTCGCTCGGAAGCGCTGGGCGCCTTCGGCTCGGATGAACTGATCCTCGAAAAGGCGATTCAGGCGGCGCGCCACGTCGAGATCCAGGTGCTGTGCGATGAACACGGCAGCGTCGTGCATCTGGGCGAGCGCGACTGTTCGCTGCAACGGCGCTATCAGAAGCTGGTCGAGGAAAGCCCATCGCCCGCGGTGTCGCCGGCGCTGCGCGCACGCATGGGCGCCGTGGCGGTGCGTGCCTGCCAGGCGATCGGCTACGTCGGCGCAGGCACGCTGGAGTTCCTGCTGGACGAACAGGGCAATTTCTACTTCATGGAAATGAATACCCGGCTGCAGGTCGAGCACGGCGTGACCGAGCTGGTTACTGGCATCGATCTGGTGCAGTGGCAACTGAGGGTGGCGCAGGGCGAAATGCTGGATTTCCGGCAGGAGGATGTGCGCAGCCACGGCCATGCGATGGAGTTGAGGGTCTGCGCGGAGGATCCGGCCGCCGGCTTCATGCCGCAGGTCGGTTCGGTGCTCAGGTGGATCGAGCCCCCCGGCCTGCGCGTCGACACCGCGCTCGAGGACGGTCTGGAGGTCACGCCGTACTACGACTCCATGTTGGCCAAGTACCTGGTGTGGGGCGCAACGCGGGACGAGTGCATCGGTAAGCTGACGCGGGCCTGCGAAGCCGGGGGCTTGCTAGGGGTCCGTTCGAACCTGCATTTCCTGGCGCGGGCGATCAACCATCCGGATTTTCGCGACGGCGGCGTGGCGACGACCTTCGTGGGCGGCCAGGACATGGCGTCGGCGTATTGGCGGGCGGAGCCTTCGGCGCATGCGTTGGCCGCCGCGGCGCTCGCACTGGCGGATTGGCCCGCGGGAGGTGCCCGGCCGGGCCTGGCCGCGGCCGGTGACGTGGCCTTGGACGATACCTCGGACGGCAACTCGCGGTTGCTGCACATTGTGCAACAGGCGGATGGCGGCCTGTCGGTCCGGGCTTGGGAAGGGCATGTTGCCGAGGGCGAATGCAGAGAGATCAGGATTGACGCTTTGCATCGCCACGACGGCGAAATGGCGTTGGTCCTGGACGGCCTGCGGCGGAGCCTGCGGGTGGCCAAGGATGCGGCGGCCGCCGTGTGGGTGCAGGACGGCGCCAGCGTTTGGCGCTTCGTGCGCGCCACGCGCTTTGCCGACCGCGAGGGCCAGAGGGACGGGCACGTCCGGCTGTTGCGCGCGCCGATGAGCGGCAGGGTGATCAGTGTCGACGTCCGTGACGGAGACAGCGTGACGGCGCAGCAAACGGTACTGGTGCTGGAGTCCATGAAGATGGAAATGTCTATCGCGGCAGGCGGCGCGGGCGTGGTGGCAAAGCTTGCGGTCGCTGCCGGAGATCAGGTCAGTACTGGACAGGCATTGATGGAGGTGCAGCCATGAGCGCGAACGACAGCGAGAGCCGGACGCGGCGGCGCAAGGAGCCCGTGCATATCGGATGCGCATCGGGATTCTGGGGGGATTCCCAGATCGCGATTCCGCAGCTGCTGACGGCCGGCAAGCTGGATTACATCGTTTTCGATTATCTGGCGGAAACGACGATGTCGATCCTGCAACGGGCACGCATGCGCAGTCCAGAGCTGGGCTACGCCACCGACTTCGTCAGCGTACTGCGCCCGCATTTGCAGACCTTGCTGGCGCGCGGCGTGCGGCTGGTGTCGAATGCCGGCGGCTTGAACCCGCAGGCTTGCCGCGACGCCATCCTGGCTTTCGCCCGCGAACAGGGCCTGGCGCCGCGCATCGCCGTGGTCACTGGCGACGACGTGGCCGAGTTGCAGGCGGAGTTCACCGACGCCCAGGGCCGGCCCCTGCCTGGTCTGGACGGCTTCGGGCCGCTGTTGTCGGCCAATGCCTATCTCGGCGCCTATCCCATCGTTCAGGCGCTGGCGCAGGACGCCGATATCGTGATTACGGGGCGCGCGGTGGACAGCGCCAGCGTGCTCGGCATAGCGATACATGAGTTCGATTGGACCTACTCGGACTATGACCGCCTGGCACAGGCCAGCCTGGCCGGCCACCTGATCGAATGCGGTCCGCAGGCGACCGGCGGCCTCTTCACGGACTGGGAGTCGGTGCCGGATTGGGCGAACATAGGCTATCCGATCGTGGCGCTGGATTCGGGGGGCGGGTTCGACCTGACCAAGCCGCCGGCGACCGGAGGCCTGGTCAGCCGTGCCACGGTGGCCGAACAGCTGCTGTACGAGATCGGCGATCCCGCGGCGTACGAGCTTCCAGACGTGGTCTGCGACTTGCGGCAGGTGTCCATCCGCGAGACGGGACCGGACCGGGTGCGCGTGGAGGGCGCACGCGGACGCGCGCCGTCCACGCGCTACAAAATCACTGCCACCGGACACGCCGGCTATCAGATCGGCATCATGATGGCGATCCGGGGGCCGCGGGCGCGCGCAAAGGCCTTGCGCACCGCGGAGGAATTGCTGCGGCGCACGCGCAAACTGCTGGCGTTGCACGGCTTGCCCGATTACGCCTCCACCGTGGTTGAGCTGCTCGGGGCCGAGGCCATGTATGGCGGCAATGCGCGCGCGAGCGACAGCCGCGAGGTGATTCTGCGCATCGCTGCCGCGCACGCCGAACGCAAGGGTCTGGAGTTCCTGCAGAAGGAGTCTGCTTCGGCCGGAACGTCGATGGGGCCGGGCACGCGCAGCCACTTCGGCGGCCGTTCCGATATCCAGGCCATCATCAAGACGGGATCGTTCTATATCGCCAAGCAGTGCGTGCCGATCTGGCTTCATTGCGGCGACGTCAATGCCGAGGTCGCCGTGCCCGAGAACGGCGAGGACGGCCCATTCCCGCAGCCTGGCCTTTCCCACCCTGTACCCGCTGCCGTCGCAAGCCCGGAGGGCGTCTTGCGGGTGCCGTTGGCGAGGCTGGCCTACGCCCGCAGCGGCGACAAGGGGGACGATTCGAACATAGGCGTGATCGCGCGTTCCGAGACTTACTGGCCGGTGTTGTTGCGCGAGCTGACCCCCGAGCGGGTGCGCGAGTATTTCAGCCATCTGGTGCAGGGCGAGGTGCTGCGTTTCGAGCTGCCGGGAACGGGGGCAGTCAATTTCGTGCTGCGGCGCGCGCTGGGCGGTGGAGGTTCGTCCAGCCTGCGCTCGGACCCCTTGGGCAAGTCGTACGCCCAGATGCTGCTGGACCTGGAAATTCCTTGTCCCGGCGAAATCCTGCGATAGCGGGAGTGAAAGGATGGGAGGAGACTACAAATGGAACAGACCCGCAGGGCATTCATGCAATTGGCCGGGGCCGGCGCTTTGCTGGCGGTGTGCGGCGCGGGCCGCGCGCAACCGCTGGACAAGACCGTCCACATGACCGCGGCGTATGGCGCGGGCGGCGCGACCGACACCATCATCCGCTATGTGGCGGACCGGATCCGGGACAAGGTAGGGAGCCCGATCATCATCGAAAACCGCCCGGGCGCCGACGGCAATATTGCAGCCGAGTACGTGCTGCGGCAATCCGGCGACGGCTACAACCTGCTGGTGTCCGGACCGTCCACGCATGCGGCCAACGCCAGCATCTACAAGTCGCTGTCCTACGATCCGGAACGTGACTTCACTCCGCTCACGACGCTGGCGACCGCGCCGTACTTCCTGGTGGTCAATCCGCAGCGGGTGCGAGCCGAAACCCTGCAGGCGTTCGTCGCCGCCGCGCGCGACGCCCAATCGAGCCTGAGCTTCGCCAGCGCGAACGTGGGCGGACGCATCGCGGGCGAGCGCTTTCGCGCGATGTCCGGCATCAAGGCGGTGAACATTCCGTATCGCGCCAGCACGCAAGCCATGACGGATCTGTTGGGCGGCCAGTACGACTTTTATTTCTGTGATGCGGTGACCGCGTCGCCGCAGATGCGCGCCGGCAAGATCCGCGCCCTGGCGGTGTCCACCGCCGCGCGGGTGCCCGCCTTCTCGGATGTGCCGACCGTGGCGGAACTTGGCTACGCCGGCTTTGACGTGTCGTCGTGGATTGCGATCTGGGCTGCGGCCTCTACGCCGCCGGAGGTTGCCAGGCGGCTGGCGGAATGGATCAACGGGGCGCTCGACAATCCGGAGGGACGGCAGTTCCTCACGGACCGGGGTTTGTTGCCGCAGCCCGGCTCACCCGAGATCCTGCGCGCGATCCAGCGTCGCGACACGGTGGAATGGGGCAAGGTGATCGTGGCGGCGGGTATGCGGCAGCCATAGCGTATGCAGGCAAGCGGCGATCAGGGCGGGATGAAGAGTTCGCTGAGCTTGCGGGCGCCATCCGGGCAGTCGCCGGCGCGCATGTAGAGATGGTAGCTGGCGGAGGGCAGCACGGGCAGGCCAAGTTCTTCGCCGACGACCTTGAGGCCGGGCGTGAGCATTTCGATGGTGCGAGGCGTGATGCCCAGGCCGGCCCGCAAGGCGGCGCGCACGCCGGCCAGCGTGGGCGTCTGGAACGCGTTGCGCCAAGGGCGATTTTCCTGCTCAAGGCGATTCAGCGCCATGCGCCGGAAGACGCAGGGCGAGTCCACCAGCACCAGAGGCAAGGGGTGATTCTGTTGATGATGAAAATGTGTGCCGGATATCCACACCACAGGCGAGGTTCGGAACGTGATGCGGGGGAACTCGTCGAACTGTTCGAGTTCGAGCAGCAGGTCGATGTCGCCGCGCCGCAGCGCCGAAGCCAGCCAGCGGCTGCGATTGACCTGAATCTCGATACGCATGCCGGGATAGGTACGCGCACACAGCGCCAGATAATCGGGCAGGATGGTATCGACGGCATCCGCGCAGACGCCGATGCGGGTGGGGGCCGCGAAGACGCTTTGATTCATGGCGCGGCAGGTTTCGTCATTGAGCGCCAACATGCGGCGCGCGTACTCGCGCAGGCGCACGCCCTCTTCGGTGAGGCGCTTGTGCCGCCCTACCCGCACCAGCAATTTGCAGTCCAGCAGCCGCTCGAGCCGCTGCATCTGTTGCGAGACCGCGGCCTGGGTGCGGAAGACCTGATCGGCCGCGCCCGCGAAGTTCTCGCGGTCGGCCACCGCAAGAAAGGTCCTGAGCAAGCCTATGTCCAGATCGCGCACCACCATGAAGTTTCCTTGTGTGCCAGCGTACTCCGGCGATTATCCGGGCGTGCGGGTGCCGGGCACAAGTCCAACCTTTCCCCAAGTCCATGGAGATTGTCGTGAATTCCGTCATCGATCAGAACCCATTGCACAAAGTGTATGAAGGCCTGCGCGTGCTCGATCTGTCGCAGGGCATCGCGGGGCCTTATTGCGCGCAGATACTGGGCCAGATGGGCGCGCGAGTGACGAAGGTCGAGCCATTCCATGGCGACTGGGGGCGCAGCATGGGCGTGCCGCGCGCAGGCTTCAGCGCCATCGCGCTGGCTTTCAACCGCGGCAAGCGCAGTGTTGCCCTGGACGCGCAGACCGACGCTGGGCGGGATGTGCTGCACCGGCTGGCGGCGCGCGCCGACGTGGTGGTGCAGAGCTTCCGTCCCGGCGTGGCGGATCGCCTGGGCGTGGGCTACGCGACGCTGCGCGACATCAATCCGCGGCTGATCTACGCGTCGATCTCGGGCTTCGGCCTATCCGGTCCTTACGTCGATCGTCCCGGCACGGATTCCGTCGTACAGGCGCTCACGGGGCTGACCACCGCGAATTGCGACGGCGCGGGGCTGCCTCAACGGGTCAAGCCATTTGTCGGCGATCTGTCCTGCGGCGTCTATACCGCCAATGCGATCGGCGGCGCCCTGTTCGCGCGAGAGCGTGGGCAGGGGGGGACGCATATCGACGTCAGTCTGCTGGCGACCATGGCGGCATTGCAGAACAGTTCATTGATCGACCATGCCTTGCGTGGCGGGGAGCCGGTCACCAGCGTGACATATCCGCAAGGGATTTTCAGTACGGCAGACGGCTATGTGCTGGTGTTTGCGATGAACAACGCGATGTTCGCCGCGATTTGCCGGGTGATCGGGCGGGATGATTGGCTGAAGGACCCGCGCATGGACACGCCGCAGCACCGCATTCAGGTGGGGGACGAGATAAACGCCGGCGTGGCGCAGGCCTTGCGCCTGCGTTCTACCGCCCACTGGACGCAAAGCTTCCGCGAAAACGACATTCTGTATGGCGAGGTCAAGGACTACGACCAGTTCCAGGACGATGAACAGGTGCGCCATCTGGGCCTGGTCCAGACGCTTTGCCAGCCGGGACTGGGCGGCGTGCCATTTGTCGGCCTGCCGGGTGTGCGTCCGGGCGTTGGCGCGGCCGATGATCGCGTGCCGGCGGTGGGCGAGGATACGCACGCGGTGCTGCGGGAGCTGGAATACTCGGCCGCGGATATCGCGGCCCTGGCGCAGGACGGAATCATTCAACAGGCGGCGGCTCCGGCCGTCGCGACGTATTGAAGGAGCGGCAAACATGAATCTGGCGCAATCTGGCGTAGCGGCTGGCTCGCCGCTGTTGACCCGGCGGGACGGGGCCATTTTCCACATGGTTCTCAATCGGCCCGAGGCCCGCAATCCGCTGGGGGCCGAAATGGTCGAACGGCTGGAGGACGCGTTGAGTCAGGCCGAAGACGACTCGGCGGTCAGGGTCGTGGCGGTTAGCGCCGCAGGCCCGGCATTCAGTGCCGGGGGCAACCTGGGCAATATCGCGGATCGGATCGCGGCCAGCCCCGACGCTGATGGCCGGGACCCGATCGCCGCAGGCAATCGCCGTTACGGGCGTTTCCTGGAGCGGTTCGCGGGCAGTTCCAAAATCACCGTGGCCCTGGCGCAGGGAGCCGCCATGGGAGGCGGCGCCGGCCTGGTCTGCGCCGCCGACCTGGCGGTCGGCATGCGCGATGCGCGTTTCGGCTTTCCGGAAGTATCGATCGGCCTGGTGCCGGCGCAGATCCTGCCTTTCGTTGCAGCCCGCGTCGGCCTGCAGGCGGCCCGCAGGATGATGTTGACCGGGGACCGCATAGACGCCGATGCGGCGCGTTCGATCGGCTTGCTGGACTATGTGTTCGACGCCGGGCAGAGCTGGGACGAAGGCATCGCGCAGGTGCTGCGGCGTTGCGTGGACGCCGCTCCGCGCGCCGCCGGCCAGACCAAGCGCATGCTGCGGGGCCTGTTCGGCCAGCAGCGCTGGCACGAAGAGGAACTGGGCGCCTATCTGGACTCGGCGTCGCAGCACTTCGCCAGGCAATTGCGTACCGAGGCGGTCGAGGGCGTTGCGGCGGCAAAGGCCAGGCGGCGCCCGGACTGGGACGCGGTGCCGCCTGCCGGCTAGTGGGTGGTAGCGCCTTGTTACTTACTTGCCCGGCTGCGGTATGCTACGGACCGCGATCAATCCGAAGCGAGGAGAACAAATCATGACGCAGACCCCCCGCAGCGCTGTGCGCCGCGCCCTGTTGCAAGGCGCCGTGGCGCTGGCCGCCACCCTGCCTTTCGGCGCCCCGGCGCTGGCCCAGGCCACCGATTTCCCGACCAAGCCGCTGCGCTTCGTCGTGCCTTATCCGCCTGGCGGTCCGCTAGACACCATGGCCCGCATGCTGGCCGAGAAGGTGCGCGGTTCCCTGGGGCAACCGGTCATCGTGGAGAACCGTTCGGGCGCGGGCGGCAATATCGGCGCCGATCTGGTGGCCAAGGCGCCGGCCGACGGCTACACGCTGGTGATGGGCGCGGTCGCGACCCACGCCATCAATCCCTGGTTGTTCGCCAATCTGCCGTATGACCCGGTGAAGGATTTCGCGCCGGTGACCATCGTGGCTTCGGTGCCCAATGTGCTGGTGATGAACGTCGAGTTCGCCGAGAAGAACAAGATCGAGAAGCTGGCCGATTTGATCGACTACGCGAAGAAGAATCCGGGCAAGCTGAATTACGGTTCGGGCGGTAACGGCAGCGCGGGCCATCTGTCGGGCGAGCTGTTGAAGGCGCGCGCGGGGATCAATGTCGAGCACATTCCTTACCAGGGCGCGGCGCCTGCGCAATTGGCGCTGCTGTCGGGGCAGTCGGATTTCATGTTCGACAACCTGGCGGCTTCGGCTCCCTTGATCAAGGACGGCAAGGTGAAGGCGTTGGCCGTGACGACTGCCAAGCGTTCGTCGCTGCTGGCGGATGTGCCTACGGTGGAAGAGTCGGGGATCAAGGGTTTTGACCTGGGGACCTGGTTCGGGGTGTTCACGACGGGCGGCACGCCGGCGCCGGTGGTGGCTAAGCTGAACAAGGCTTATGCGGATGCGATGCAGCAGGCGGATGTGAAGCAGCGCTTGCTGACGATGGGGTCTGAGGCTGCGCCGATGACGCCTGAGGCGTTTGCTGAATTTGTGAAGGGCGAGAAGGCGAAGTATCAGGAGATTGTGAAGATCTCGGGTGCTAGTTTGAATTGAGTTTCCTTGTCTGTTTTGATGGGCGTCTTGAGTTGCTTGCAGTATTGAGTTCTTGAGACGCCCGTCGCGTCGGCGGCCCGCGGTGTGCGGGGCTGCGATTGCGGTCCGGAGCGTTCGCTCCGGACTTCCCCTTCGTCATCTTCGTCACCGCCTGCGGCGGTTCCTTCAGATTCCCTCGGGCTTATCGACGCCCCGCACACCGCGGGCCGCCGACGCGACGGGCTCTGGTGTTTGGATCATGACGTCCGCTGGGGCGGCCGGCGTGCTTAGGGTTCTTGCCGTCATTGTTTGGTGATGGCGGGTCTTGCGGGGCCCGCCCCAGGCCGGCCGCGCGGGCGGCCTTTTGGGGCTTACGCGATGTCTTGCGTCGTGATGTTGCTATGCTGATGGTCCTCCACCTATCGCCGAGGGCCGTCATGCATCTACAAGCCGCCATTCCCATCCTGCGCATTTTCTCCGTGGAGAAGGCGCGCGAGTTCTATCTGGATTTCCTGGGGTTCGAGTGGGATTGGGAGCATCGCTTCGAGCCGGGCATGCCGCTGTATGCGCAAGTGCATCGCGGTGACCTGACGCTGCACCTGAGCGAACACCACGGCGATGCCACGCCCGGGTCCGCGGTGTTCGTGCGGATGCGGGGCGTGGATGAGTTTCATGCCGAGGTGAACGCCAAGGGCTATGGCTATATGCGGCCCGGCGTGGAAGAGATGCCGTGGGGGCGGGTGATGGCGGTCATCGACCCGTTCGGGAATCGGTTGAGCTTCTGCGAATCGTCCGACCAGACGCCCTAGACGCCCAGGTAGCGCTGCGCCAGTTCCGGCTGCGCGGCGAGTTCCGCGGGGCTGCCTTGCCAGACGACGCGGCCTTTTTCGAGGACGTGGTGGCGGTCGACGAGCGTGGCCATTTCCTTCAGGTTCTTGTCTATCACCAGGATGGTCTGGCCTTCTTCCTTCAGGCGGCGCAGGCAGTTCCAGATTTCCTGACGGATGAGCGGCGCGAGGCCCTCGGTGGCTTCGTCCAGGATGAGCAGGCGCGGGTTGATGAGCAGGGCGCGGCCGACGGCCAGCATTTGCTGTTCGCCGCCGGACAGGGTGCGGGCGGATTGGGCGCGGCGTTCCTTCAGGCGGGGGAACAGGTCGAAGACACGGCCGACGTGCCAGCCGGCGCGGGTGTTGCGGGCGGTGGCGATCAGGTTTTCTTCCACCGACAGCGAGCCAAAGACGCGGCGGCCCTCGGGTACCAGGCCTATGCCCAATTGGGCGATGCGGTGCGGGGCGTGGCCTTCTATGGGCTGGCCGTCGAGCAGGATGCTGCCGCCCTGTGTGGCCAGCATGCCCATGATGGTTTTCACGGTAGTGGTCTTGCCCATGCCGTTGCGCCCGATCAGGGATACGACCTGCCGTGTGGCGATGTCCAGGTCCACACCGAACAGCACTTTGCTGGCGCCGTAGCCGCCCTGCAGTTGTTTGACTTGCAGCATCAGTCCTCCTCGCCCAGATAGGCGGCGCGTACGTCGGGGTGATGGCGCACCTCGTCGGGCGTGCCAGTGAAGATCGTTTTGCCGTAGACCAGCACGGTGATGCGGTCGGCCAGGGCGAAGACGGCGTCCATGTCGTGTTCGACCAGCAGGATGGCGTAGCGTCCTTTCAGCTCTTGCAGCAGCGCGGTCATGCGTTGCGATTCTTCGGCGCCCATGCCGGCCATGGGTTCGTCCAGCAACAGCAACGAGGCATCGAGCGATAGCGCCATCGCCAGTTCCAGCTGGCGCTTTTCGCCGTGCGCCAGTTCCGATACCCGCACGTTGGCGCGACCGCCCAGGCCGACGCGTTCCAGCGCCTCTCTGGCGGGCTGCCGCAGCTGGGGCTGGCGGCGGGCGTTTTTCCACAGATTGAAGCCGCCTGGGCTGTGCGCCTGCACTGCCATGGCGACATTGTCCTCGGCGGTGAAGGCGGGATAGAGCTGGCTGATCTGGAACGAGCGCGCCAGCCCGGCCGCGGGCCGCTTGTGGGCGGGCATGCGGGTGATGTCGTGGCCGTCCAGCAGGATGGCGCCCGCGTCGGGCAGGATTTCGCCGCTGATCTGCGACAGCAGCGTGGTCTTGCCCGCGCCGTTGGGGCCGATGAGCGCGTGCAGTTCGCCGGGGCGGACCTGCAGATTGACGCCCTGCGTCGCGCGTACGGCGCCGAAGGATTTCTGCAGCTCGCGGATTTCCAGCTTGGGGTGATCAGTCATGATGCTTGCCTCCCACCAGCCAGCCATAGACGCCGCGCTTGCCGAACAGCACCACCAGCACCAGCACGGGGCCCAGGATCAGCATCCAGTGTTCGGTCCAGGCGGTGGCGACCTGTTCCAGGCCCAGGTACACGGCCACGCCCAGCACAGGGCCGAAGATCGAGCCCATGCCGCCCAGGATCACCATGGCCATGAGTTCGCCGGACTTCTGCCAGGCCGACATATCGGGGCTGACGAAGAGGGCGTAGTTGGCCCACAGCGCACCCGCCAGGCCGGTACCCGCGGCCGACAGCACGAAGGCGGTGAGTCGGTAGCGCAGCGGCGCGAGGCCCAACCCGATGCTGCGCCGCGGGTTCTGCTTGATGCTCTGCAGCGCCATGCCGAAGGGCGAGTTGACGATGCGGCGGCATGCCAGCACCCAGGCTGTCATGAGCGCCAGGCAGACGTAGTAGAAAGTGGTGGGACTGTTCATGTCCAGGCCGGGCAGGGTATTGCGCGCGTCGATGGACAGGCCGTCGTCGCCGCCATAGACCATCAGGCCGACCAGGATGAAGTACAGCATCTGCCCGAAGGCCAGCGTGATCATGATGAACTGCACGCCCGAGGTGCGCAGCGACAGGAAGCCGACTACCAGGCCCGCCAGCGCGGCGCTGGCGACAGCCAGGGGCCACATCACCAGCGCGGCGTTGCTGCCGCTCCAGCCGAACAGCGTGTCGCCCTGGGCCAGGTGAAAGCCCGCGATGCCTATGACGTAGCCGCCCAGTCCGAAGAAGGCCGCATGGCCGAAGCTGACCATGGCGCCGTAGCCCAGGATCAGGTCCAGGCTGATGGCGGCGATGGCGTAGATGAGGAAGCGGGTCATCAGGTTGATCAGGAAGCTCTCGCCCGTGGCCGAGGCGATGGCCGGCACCAGGACGAACAGCAGCAGCCCGATCGTGTTGACGATGATTTTTCTGGTCATGGATATCGTTCCTATCGCTGCGCCGGCACCAGGCCGCGCGGCTTGAACAGCAGCACGATGGCCATCAGGATGTAGATGCTGGCCGAGACCAGGCTGGAACTTGCCGAATCCGACAGCTCGGGCGGCAGCAGCCGCGACATCCAGAACGGAATGTAGGCGCGGCCCAGCGCATCGGTCATGCCTATCATCAGCGAACCGACCAGCGCGCCGCGCACCGATCCCACGCCGCCCACCACGATGACCACGAAGGTGGTGATGAGGATGCGTTCGCCCATGCCGATTTCAACCGCCAGCAGCGGCGCCGCCATCACGCCCGCAAAGCCGCAGAGCAGGGCGCCCAGCGTGAAGATCAAGGTGAACAGACGCTGGATGTTCACGCCCAGCGCGTCGACCATTTCGCCGTCGTCGGCGCCGGCGCGCACCAGCATGCCGACGCGCGTGCGGGAGATCAGCAGCCACAGCCCCAACGCCACCAGCACGCCGGCGCCGATGAAGGCCAGCCGCATCAGGGGATAGTTCAGGCCTGGCAGGATCTCCACGGAACCCGACAGGAACGGCGGGATGTCCATGAAGGGCGGGCTGCGGCCGAACAGCACCGTGACCATCTCATTCGTGAACAATGTCAGGCCCAGCGTGGCCAGCACCTGGTCCAGGTGGTCGCGGCGGTACAGGTGGCGGATCACCAGCAGTTCCACCACCAGGCCATAAAGCGCCGCGCCAGCCAACGCCGCCAGCAACGCGGCAGCGAAGGACCCGGTAGCGGCGGCCGCGCTGGCGGCGCAGAACGCGCCGACCATGTAGAACGAGCCGTGCGTCAGGTTGATGACGTTCATGATGCCGAACACCAGCGTCAGGCCGGCCGACAACAGGAACAGCAAAGCGCTGTACTGCAGGCCGTTGAGGACCTGCTCCAGGAACATCAGCATGGGGACTCCTTGTGGAGTGAGCCGGCAGCCGGCGGACTGCGCGCAATCCGCCCGGCGCGGCGCGGACTTACATCTTGCAGTCGACGGCGTGCACGTCGGTGTGGTCGCGGGCGATGACCTTCAGGTTCTTGTAGACCAGCTTGCCGTCGGGGCCGGCTTCGATGTGCAGCAGGTACCAGTCCTGGATCGGGTGCTGGTTGGGGCCGAACTTGAACTTGCCGCGCACGCTGGGGAAGTCGGCGCGGCGCAGCGCGTTGCGGAAGTCGTCGGCGCGGCCAGTGATGTCGCCATTCACGGCTTTCAGCGCCGAGCCGATCAGGTTGGCGGTGTCGTAGGCCTGCGCCGCATAGGCGGTGGGCGCGCGGTTATAGGCTTTGGTGAAGGCGTCGACGAAGTGCTTGCTTTGCGGATTGTCCAGGTCCGCGCTCCACAGCGAGCTCAGGTAGAAGCCTTTGCCTGCGTTGCCGGTCGCGGCCAGCATGCGGTCATCCATCGAATAGATGGGCGTGATCATGCGGATCTTGTCGGCCAGGCCTGAGTTGGCGAATTGCTTGGTCAGATTGATGCCGGCGCCGCCCGGATGGAACTGGAAGATGGCGTCGGGATTGAGCGAGCGGATGCGCGCCAGCTCCACCGAAAAGTCGGCCTGCTCCAGCTTGGTGTAGATCTCGTCGGCGATCTCGCCCTTGTAGGTGCGCTTGAAGCCGGCGACGGCATCGCGTCCGGCCTGGTAGTTGGGCGCCATGATGACGACGCGCTTGGCGCCCAGCTCATTGGCCGCCAGGCCAGCGGTGTCGGCGTAGGAGTCGTTCTGGAACGCCACCGAGAAGTAGTTCGGGTTGCAGGCCTTGCCGGCGTAGTTGGAGGGGCCTGCGTTCAGGCTGACGTAGAAGGCGCCTGCGTTCAGCACGGTCGGGCCGACGGCCGCCATGACGTTGGAGAAGTTGATGCCGGTGAACAGCCGCACGCCGCCCTGCACCATCTTGTCGGCGATCTGCTTGGCGTTGGCGGGTTTGAGCGCGTCGTCCTCCACGCGCACATTGACTGGCACGCCGCCCAGCTTGCCGCCGCCTTCCTTTACGGCCAGCATGAAGGCGTCGCGCTCGTCTTCGCCGATGTAGCCGGCGGGCGTGGACAGGGTGCCGATGAAGCCGATGTCCACCGGCTTCTGCTGCGCGCCGGCTGCGAACGCGGTCAGCGCAAGCACGAGGGCGGCGCTGCCGCGGATTGCGGTTTTTCTCATGGTTGTCTCCTTGGGTGCCTGCATTTTTTCTATTGAGAGGATTGCCCCGCGAGGCAGTTTTCCACCTTCCAGCCGTACAGCCACTGCAACGCGTCGTAGAACTGGGACTGGCTGCGGCCGGTCCACAGCATGTTGCGCACGGTGCGTTCGACGCCCCGCGCGTGATACAGCCTGCCCATCTCCCGCGTGGACCACACTACGCGCGCGCTGCGCGGGATGCGGACGGATTCGTACAGGCGGAATGCGGCCTCCAGGTCGTGCCCGCAATGCTTCACGGCCTCGCCCAGCGTCACCGCGTCTTCCAGCGCCATGCAGGCGCCCTGGGCCATGTACTGCGTCATGGGATGCGCGGCGTCACCCAGGATGGTGACCCGGCCCTGACCCCAGTGCTCCACGGGCTCGCGGTCGGCGGTGGCCCAGCGCTTCCAGGACGTGGGGCGGTCCAGCATCTGGTGCGGACGCGGGTGGATGCCCTGGAAGTAGGACAGCACCTCTTCCTTGCTGCCCTCGCGCACGCCCCATTCTTCCTGTTCGCGGCTATGGAAGGTCACCACCAGGTTGTATTGCTGGCCGCCGCGCAAGGGGTAGTGCACCAGATGGCAGTGCGGGCCGGCCCACAGCACGGGGGCGTTGATGCGCAGTTCCTCGGGCATGTTCTCGCGTTCGACCACGGCGCGGTAGACCACGTGGCCGGTCACGCGCGCGGGGTCGCCCACCATGCGTTCGCGGATCACGGATTTCACACCGTCCGCGCCCACCACCGCGTCGGCGCGGTAGCGGTTGCCCTGCGTGTCGACCACTTCCACGCCCTTGTCGTCCTGCGACATGGAGGCGATCTGGGTAGAGGTGCGAAAGCTGATCAGCGGATTCTGCTGCACGGCCTCCAGGATGGACAGGTGGATGTCGGCGCGATGGATCACGGCATAGGGGCCGCCGAAGCGCTCGCGGAAAGCCTCGCCGGTATCGATGCGCACCACCTCCTTGGCGTCCACCGCGTCCATCATGATGATGTGGTCGGTGAACACGGAGCGGCTGCGCGCGGTCTGGCCCACGCCCAGGGCGTCCAATGCCGCGAAGGCATTGGGGCCGAGCTGGATGCCGGCGCCGATCTCGCCTATGTGGGCAGCCTGTTCCAGCAGCTGCACCGCGATGCCTTGCCGGGTCAGCGCAAGTGCGGCGGCCAGGCCGCCTATGCCGCCTCCCACCACGATCACCGATTTTCCTGTCTGCGTTGCGTTCATGTGTGGCCTCCGCGCCATTCAGTCCTGGCCGCCCAGGAACACGCCTTGCTTCACCAGTTGCGCCTGCAAGGCGGGGATAGGCACGTCGCCCGGCGCGATGCCGGCGCGCAGCGCCATCGCGGCCGCCGTGCCCGCCGCCTCGCCCATGACGAAGCAGCTGCCGCTGACGCGCGCGGCCGACTGGCCTTCATGCGTCATGGAAGCGCAGCGTCCGGCCACCAGCACGTTGCCGGCCACGCCCGGAGCGCGCTTCGGCACCATCATGCGGAATGGCAGCTGGTTGTAGCCGCGCGATTCAGGGATCGGCGGCCAGAGCCATTGCACGTCGCCGGCCGTGTGCATTTCCAGTGGCCAGCCGTTGACGCCGATGCTATCCGGAAAGTCGGCACAGCCCAGCACGTCGTCCTTGCTGAGGACGGCCTCGCCCACAATGCGACGGGTTTCGCGGATGCCCAGCTGCGGCGCGATATCCAGCACGTAGGCGTGCTCGAAGCCCGGCACCTTGGCGCGCAGGAAGGCCAGGTACTGCACGATCTGTCGGCGGCCTTCGAGTTCGCCGGCGGACAGGGAATTGGCGTCGGTGCCGTCGGCCGCGCTGCCGTCGGCGTTGGCCAGCTGGGTCACGTTGACCCGCCATTCGTAGTCGTGCTTTTGCGGGCGCACGATGGCGCCGCGGCGCGGGAAGGTGAATTCGCCGCTGGCCGCGGCCTGGTCCATCAGCTGCGGGATGGTCTTCCAGGCTTCCTGGGCGCGGGCGCCGTCGACGTTGCCGACCTTGAACATCAGCGTGGGATAGAGCATGCCGCCGTGCTCGTCGCCCTTCTCGAAGGGCAGGCCGCCCCACTGCGCGATGTCGGCGTCGCCCGAGCAATCGATGAAGATCCGGGCGCGCACCGCGCAGCGGCCGGATTTGGTTTCCAGGAACAGCGCGTCGACGCTGCCGCCCGCGCCGCTTGCGACGCCGGTAGCCAGGGCATGGAACAGTACCTGGGCGCCGCTGGCCTGGACCAGTCCGTCGGCGGCGCACTTGAAAGCCGAGATGTCGTAGGCCTGGGCGTGGATCTTGCCCAGGATCAGATGCGGATCGTTCAGCCCGTCCAGGGCGCGCATGCGGTCCAGCAATTCGTCCGTCATGCCGTGGACGACTTGCCGGATGTTGCCGCGGATGTTCGCGTGCAAGCCGCAGAAGTTGGATACGCCGGCCGCCGTGCCCATCCCTCCCAGGAAGCCGTAGCGTTCCACCAGCAATACGCTGGCGCCGTTGCGCGCGGCGCTGGCGGCGGCCAACAGGCCGGCGGGGCCGCCGCCGAGCACGACGACGTCATACTCGCCATAGAGCGGGACCTGGCGGGCGGGTTCGGTGATGAGCATCCGATGTTCTCCTTGCTTGGATTGCGCCGCGAGGCGGGCTGTGGGTTACTGGCCCTTGATGCCCAGCTTCTTGATCAGCGGCTCCCAGCGCTTGAGCTCGTCGTCCATGTAGGCGCGGAACTCGGCGGGCGTGGTGGCGGCGGGATCCATGAACTGCGCTTGCAGGCGCTTGGTGACCTCGGGGTCGCGGATGGCCTGGATCAGCGCATCGGACAGCTTCTTCTGGATGTCGGCCGGGACCTTGGACGAGATCACGAAGCCGATCCACGCCGAGCCTTCGATGCCTTGCACGCCGACTTCGGCCAGCGTCGGGATCTCGGGCAGCAACGCGGAGCGCTTGGACGAGGTGACGGCCAGCGCCTTCAGGCGTCCGTCCTTGACCATGGGCATGACGGCGATGGGCGGCAGCGCGGCGAACTGCGTGTCGCCGGACAGCAGCGAGGTCAGGGCGGCGGGCGACGAGGGATAGGGCACGTGGGTGGCGCGCGCGCCGGTCTGCTGCAGCATCAGTTCCACGGCCAGGTGCGACACCGTGCCGGCGCCGGTGGACGGGAAGTTGTACTTGTCCGAGTTCTTCTTCAGCGCGTCCAGCAATTGGCCGATGTTGGCTATGCCGGCGGAAGCGGGCACGACCAGCACGTTGGGCTGGTGCACGGCCAGCGTCAGCGGCGACAGGTCGGTCGCGGGCGCATAGGGCAGCTTGTCGAACAGCAACGTGTTGTTGACCAGCGGGCCGGTGATGGACACGCCGAAGGTGTAGCCGTCGGGCTTGGCATTGGCGATGGCATAGGTGCCGATATTGCCGCTGGCGCCCGGCTTGTTCTCGATGACGATGGTCTGGCCCAGGATGGCGCCGGCCTTTTCGCCGACGATGCGCGCCACCTGGTCGGGGCTGGAGCCAGGGCCGAAGGGCACGATGGCCTTGAGCGGCTGGGCCGGCCAGGCCTGGGCTTGCGCGGCTGCGAGCGGCGTCAGAGCGGCCAGTCCCAGGATCAGTGCATGGACAGCGATACGGCGCGCGCAGGGCTTATGCATGGGTGTCTCCGACATCCTTCATGGTGTTGAAGTAGTTTTGTTCGTTGGCGATGAAGGCCGCGACCATGGCGCGGTAGGTGGCGTCCACCACCTGGTCCAGGTTGGCGAAGCCCTGGTTGTGGCGCTCGGCCAGCAGCCGCGATTTTTCGAAGACCTGCGCCTGGCGGGCGGGGGCGCTCACCTGGAAGGCGTCGCGCTTGAAGCGCGCGGCGTCCTTTACGTACATGGCGCGTTCGGCGATCAGGCGCACGATCTCGTCGTCCAGCCGGTCGATGTTGGCGCGCACGTCCGCCAGGTTGGCGCATAGGGGGCGGTAGGACGGATCGGTGTATTCGCGCAGCGGCGCGCCCTGGGTGTCGGGTTCCTGGTGGCTCACTTGGCGTAGTCCGGTTGCTGGGTGGGAGCGGCCTGCTGGAAGGCGGGCTGCGCATTGCAGTGTTCGTACACGCGGAGTGCGCGTGGGTAGGCAGACAGATCGCAGCCCATGCGCTGGGCATTCGCCACCTGCGGCACCAGGCAGCAGTCCGCCAGCGTGGGCGCGTCGCCGTAGCAGTAGGCGCCGTGGCCGTGGCGCACCAACAGCGCTTCCACGGCCGTCATGCCTTCGCGTATCCAGTGGTGGTACCAGGCGTTCTTCTGTTCCTCGCTGGCGCCCAGCACGTCCTGCAGATAGCGCAGGATGCGCATGTTGTTGACTGGATGGATATCGCAGGAAATGGCGTCGGACAGCTCCAGCACGCGGGCGCGCTCCAGCGTGCCGGCCGGGATCAGGCGCGGTTCCGGATGGGTGGCGTCCAGGTAGTCGATGATGGCCAGCGACTGCGACAGTTGGGTGTCGCCGTCGATCAGCAGGGGCACGCCCGCGGAAGGGTTCTTCGCCACATAGTCCGGGGCGCGCTGTTCCTGCTTGCGCAGGTTCACGGGCAGGTACTCGTAGGGCAGGCCCTTGAGCGCCAGCGCGATGCGCACGCGGTAGGAGGTGGAGCTGTTGAAAAAGCTGTGCAGTTGCATGCGGTTTCCTGGCAGGTTCACACCATCTGCACGCTGAGCGTGCCCAGGCCGTCCACGCCGCCGACCATCTTGTCGCCGCGCACCACCGGACCCACGCCTTCGGGCGTGCCGGTGTAGATCAGGTCGCCGGCTTCCAGGCGGAAGTACTTGGACAGGTAGGCGACGGTCTCGGCGACGGACCAGATCAGCTTGCCGATGTCGCTACGCTGCTTGTCGGTGCCATTGACCTGCAACCAGATGGCGGCCTGGTCGATGCCATTGACCGTAGCGGCGGGATACAAGGGTCCGATGGGGGCGCTCAGGTCAAAGGCCTTGCCCAGTTCCCAGGGCCTGCCGGCTTCGCGCATCTTCATCTGCAGGTCGCGACGGGTCATGTCCAGGCCCACGGCATAGCCCCATACGTGTTGCAGCGCTTGTTCAACGGGGATGTTGGCGCCGCCCTTGCCGATGGCGGCGACCAGTTCGATCTCATAGTGCAGATTGGCGGTCTCGGAAGGATAGGGCAGCGACAGCGTGCTGCCTTCGGCCACCGGCACCACGGCATCGGCCGGCTTGCAGAAGAAGAACGGCGGTTCGCGGTCCGGGTCGAAGCCCATTTCGCGGGCGTGGGCGGCATAGTTGCGGCCGACGCAATAGACGCGGCGCACGGGGAAGCTGTCCTGGCTGCCAGCGACAGGCACGGCGACGGGGGCGGCGGGATCGAAGACGAAAGACATGGGTCACCTTTGATGAATGCGGGGCGGAGCCTGGCATGGCCCCGGCCTGAAACGGAAGAAGAAGGAGAGCGCCGGCTTCAGCCGACGCGCGCTTCGCGCCACACGCCCAGCGCGTCCTGCACCGGGCGGTCGGAATAGCTGAACAGGGTGGCGTCGTCCAGCGCGGCCAGCTGCACGGGCTGCCAGGATGGGGCAACGAAGACGTCGCGTGGGCCGAAATGGAATTCCTGGTCGCCGATGCGGGCGGTGCCGCGGCCCTCGACCACGCTGTAGACGGTGGAGTCGGTGCTGCGGTACGTCTTGCCCTGGAAGCCGGCCGGCAGGAATTGCATGAAGGTCGCCATGGTCGGCATGGGATAGCCGCCGGTGGCCGGATTCAGGTAGCGCAGCTTCACGCCGTCCCAGGGGTCCAGTTCGCCATGGCGGTAGAGCTGGTCCAGCGCTTCGCGGCTGCGCTCGTAGGGGTAGTTGAAGATGGGCGAGGTGCCGCTGGCGGTCTGATGGCGCACGGGCGCCATGTTGTGGCCGTAGCGCGCCATGCTGTCGCCCTCGGGGCGGGTCACGGGCTGCGTGGCCGAGGGATAGTTTTCGGCGAAGCCCGCATCCAGGAAACGCAGCAGCGGGATGTCCAGGCCGTCCAGCCACACGACGGGTTCGCCGCCTTCGGCGGTCTCGGCGTTGCCATGGTCATGCCAGGTCCAGGACGGCGTGATGATGAAGTCGCCGGGGTGCATGGTGGTGCGCTCGCCGTTGACCGCGGTATAGGCGCCGCGGCCTTCGACGATGAAGCGCAGCGCTGACTGCGTGTGGCGGTGGCTGGGTGCGATCTCGCCAGGCAGGATCAGCTGCAGGCCGGCATACAGGCTCTGGGTGATGCTGGCCTGGCCGGGCAGGCCGGGATTCTCCAGGATGAGCACGCGCCGCACGGCTTCTTCCGCCGTGATCAACGAGCCGGACGCCATGACGTCGTCGCGCACGTCCTCGTACTTCCAGATGGCGGGGACGCAACGCGGCGCGGGCTCGCGCGGCACCAGGTTGTGCAACGACTCCCAGAGGGGGGCCATGTGCTTTCTGGCGATGCGTGCGTAATAGGCGGCGCGGTCGGCGCCGGGGGTGTGGCCGTCGGGCATGCTTGTCTCCGGAATGTCCGGCTGGCGCCGGCTTCGCGTGGCCGCCGCTAGGTTCGCGGCTGGTCCTGATGTGGAGACGATTATGCGTAAGGAGCTATGTGTTTTGAAATGAAATTATCTTATTATCCATATCAATAAGAATATACATAGACGAGACGAGGGCCTGCATGGACTGGACCCACCGATTGCGCCTGCGCAATCTGAAAATGCTGCTGAGCCTGGCCCAGACCCGCAACATCAGCCATTCGGCTGCGATGCTCAACACGACGCAGCCGGGTTTGTCCAAGTGGCTGAAGGATCTGGAAGACGATATCGGGCTGCCGCTGTTCGAACGGCACGCGCGCGGCTTGCGGCCCACGCCGCATGGCGACGTGCTGATCACGCATGCCCAGCGGGTGGAAGCGCAGCTGGACCGCGCCAGCGCGGACATGGCGGCGCTGCGCGAGGGCGGCGGCGGCCGGGTGGTGATAGGCGCATCGGGCGCGTCGGCGTCGGACACGGTGCCGCTGGCGGTGATGAAGCTGCTGGAACGCATGCCGCAGGCGCGGGTGAAACTGGTGGAGGGTACGACCGATCTGCTGCTGGCGCAGTTGGCGCAGGGCGACCTGGACATTGTGGTGGGGCGTTCCGCGCCTGAGCATCACGACCCGGCCATCCGGTTCGAGGCCTTGTACCTGGAACCCATACACCTGGTGGCGCGGCCGCGCCATCCTCTATTCGCGATCGAGCAGCCGTCCTGGCCGGATCTCCTGTCCTACCGCTGGATCCTGTGGCCCAAGGGCACGCCTATCCGCAACGCGGTGGACGCGGCGCTGGCTGCGGCGGGGCAGGCGCCGCCGCCAGACCATGTCGAATCCAATTCGGTGACCATCAATCTCACGCTGATCAACAACAGCGACATGATCGGCGTGGCTTCGCATCGGGCGGCGCTGCGGTTTTCGCAGATGCGGGCGATGCGGATCATTCCGGTGCGGCTGTCGGGTTTCGGGTCGGTGGCGATGTACTGGCGCGAGGACGCGTTCAGGCCGATTGCGGTGGAGGAGGCGATGGCGGCGTTGCGGAACACGGTGGCGGAACATGCGCCTGGCGCGGCGAGGTCTTGATGGACGCGCCGCGAGCGGGGCTGAATGCGTTGATCGCGCAGTGCCGCAAGCTGGAGGCGGCGTTGCCGCAGCAGGACGGGCCAGCCATATCGGCGGCGATGCATCGCTTCGTGGCGGATATGGATGCGCGTCGCGCGCCGCCGGGGATGTGGTCGCCGCTGGTGTTGGCGGTGCTGGTGATGACGGGCGGGTTGGGCGTGGGGATAGGCGTGCTGAGTCTGTTGCTGCGCGTGGCTGGGCCGGCGCTGGCGGCGTTTGCGCTGGTGCTGGTTTGCGCGGCGACGGCTTTGGCGTTGGCTATCGGCGTGGTGGCGTTCATGGGCGGGCACGCGTTCGGGCTGGTGGTGCTGAAGCGGCTGGCCTTGGGGTTGATCGCTGTTGGGTTTCTGGGGGTGATTGCCTGGACGCAGGGGGATGTGCGGGCTGTCGGGCCTGTGGTGGCTTTGCTGGCGGGGTTGGGGGCTTGGCTGGTGCTTAATAGCAATGGGTTTTATGTGTTTGCTGGGTATCAGATGGCTCGTCGGTATATGGAGCGTGGGGGGTGAGGGGGTTGTGGGGGCGTGTGGGCTCTTGAAGCGTTCGTTGCGTTCTTGTGGCGCCTGTTGCGTTTCTATGGCGCCTGTCGAGTTCTTGTGACGCCTGTCGAGTTCTTATGACGCCTGTCGAGTTCTTATGACGCCTGTCGCGTCGGCGGCCTGCGGGGCGCGGGGCAACGATTGCGGTCCGGAGCGTTCGCTCCGGACTGCCCCTGCCTCATCCTCGTCACCGCCTGCGGCGGCTCCTTCGGATTCCGTTGGGCTTATCGACGCCCCGCGCCCCGCAGGCCACCGACGCGACAGGCTCTGCTGGTTGAATCTTCACGGGTGCTGGGCCGGTCAGTGTGCTTGGCGTTCTGGCCAAGGATAGTGGGTGTTGGCGTGTCTTGCGGGGCCCGCCCCAAAAGGCCGCGCGGGCGGCCTTTTGGGGCATACGCTTTGGCTTGCTTTCGCGGTTGTGGTTGTCTGCGGTTGCCGTTGCCGTCGCTTTTGTTTTGCCCTTGCCCTTGCGGGCCTTGCTCTTTACTTGGCCGCCACCGTCTCCGGCGGCACCGGGTTCTCCCAGCCGCCGCCGATGGCGCGGATCAGGCCTACGGCGGAGCGGGCTTGCTCGCCGTTCAGTTGTACCGAGACGCGCTGTTGCAGCAGCACGCTGCGGTCGGCTTCGATCACGTCGAGGAAGCTGATGGAGCCTTCGCGGTATTGCGTGTGCGAGAGTTTTGCGGCGCGGGCGGCGGCGTCGACGGCGGCGTCTTGCGCTTTGGTCTGGTCGGCCAGGATGCGCAGGTTGGCCAGGTTGTCTTCCACTTCGCGGAACGCGTTCAGCACGGTCTGGCGGTAGACGGCGACGTCCTCTTCGTAGACGGCGCGGGCGCGGTCCAGGCCGGCCTGGCGGCGGCCGCCGTCGAAGATGGGCATGGAGAGCGCGGCGCCGACCAGCGGGCCTAGCAGGAAGGTGCGGCTGGACCACTGGAACAGGTTGCCCAGGTCCGAGGACTCGTAGCCGAAGGCGCCGGTGATGTCCAGGCGCGGGAAGAAGGCGGACTTGGCCGCGCCCACGCGGGCGTTGGCGGCGGCCATGGCGCGTTCGGCGGCGGCGATGTCGGGGCGGCGTTCCAGCAGGGTGGACGGCAGGCCGGCCGGGATCGATAGCGCGACCTTCTGGATCGGCTGCGGGGGCATGGCGAAGTCCGCGGGGGCGCGGCCCAGCAGCACGGCCAGGGCGTGTTCGGAGGCGGCGCGGCGGCGGTCGATGCCCAGGGCTTCAGATTGTGCGCTGGCGAGTTCGGCCTTGGCGCGGGCCAGGTCGAGTTCGCTGATGTCGCCGGCGTCGTAGCGGCGCTGGATCAGTTGCAGGGTGTCGGTGCGCAGCTTGACCGTCTGGCGGTAGAGCTGCGATTCGGCGTCCTGTTCGCGCACCAGGAAGTAGGTGGTGGCGACGTCGGCCTGCAGGGCCAGCAGCACGGAGCGGTAGAGCGCTTCGCTTTGCTGGGCGTCGGCGCTGGCGGCGTCGTAGGTGGAGGCGACGCGGCCGAACAGGTCGGCTTCGTAGGACACGGCGCCTTGTGCCCGCCAGGTGGTGACCGGGCTGGTCGAGGTGCCGTCCGGCAAGCCTTGCGACACGGCCGAGGGGCGCTGGCGGTTGGGGCCGAAGGCGGCGTCCAGGTTGGGGAAGAAGCCGGCGCGGGCTTCGCGTTGCAGCGCGCGCGACTGGGTCAGGCGGGCGGCGGCGGCCTGCAGGTTCTGGTTGGCCTGCTGGGCTTCTTCCTGCAACTGGTTCAGGCCTTCGTCGCCGAATACCTTCCACCAGGCGCCGCGCAGCGCGTCTTCCGACGGCTCGGCGGTCTTCCAGGTGCCGGCTTCGGAGGCGGGCAGGGCGGCTTCCTTGAAGGCCGCGGGCACCGCGGCCGAGGGCCGTTCGTAGGTCGGGCCCACCGCGCAGCCGGCTAGCACGAGCAGGACGGCAAGCAGGGCGGAACCGCGGGTCAGTCTTTTGATCATGATGACTATTCTCTTGTGGGCGCCTCCCGCCGCGGGGGCGGGAGGCGCTGACTATGCTTCTTCTGGTCTGCCGGCTCAGGTCTGGTGCTGCGTGGAGGGCGGTGCGTTCGGGTCCAGGTGCGGCACGCAGACCGGGGCTTCGTGCTGCGCGGCGGAGTGCAGCTTCTTGCCGCCCAGCGTGCGCAGCAGCACGTAGAACACCGGGGTCAGGAACAGGCCGAACAGGGTCACGCCCAGCATGCCGAAGAACACGGCGATACCCATGGCCTGGCGCATTTCAGAGCCTGCGCCCGAGGACAGCACCAGCGGTACCACGCCCATGATGAACGCGATGGACGTCATCAGGATGGGGCGCAGGCGCAGGCGGCTGGCCTCGATGGCGGCTTCCAGCGGGCTGCGGCCGTTCATTTCCAGTTCGCGGGCGAATTCCACGATCAGGATCGCGTTCTTCGCCGACAGCCCCACCAGCACCATCAAGCCGATCTGCGTGAAGATGTTGTTGTCGTTGCCGGTCAGGTAGACGCCCGTCAACGCGGCCAGGATGCTCATCGGCACGATCAGGATCACGGCCAGCGGCAGGGTCAGGCTTTCGTACAGGGCGGCCAGCACCAGGAACACCAGCAGCACGCTGATCGGGAACACCCACAGGCCGGCGTTGCCCGCCAGGATCTGCTGGTAGGTCAGGTCGGTCCATTCCATCTTCATGCCGCGCGGCAGGGTCTCGGCGGCCACGCGCTCGGCCGCGGCCTGGGCCTGGTCGGACGAATAGCCGGGCGCCGGACCGCCGTTGATGTCGGCGGCGGTGTAGCCGTTGTAGCGCACCACCATTTCCGGACCGAAGGTCTGGTTGACCGTGACCAGCGAGGACAGCGGCACCATTTCGCCGGCGGCGTTGCGGGTTTTCAGTTGCAGGATGTCGTCGGCGTGCGCGCGGAATTGCGCGTCGGCTTGCGCCCGCACCTGGAAGACGCGGCCGAAACGGTTGAAGTCGTTGACGTACATCGAGCCCAGGTAGATCTGCATGGTGTCGAACACTTCCGTCACCGGCACGCCCAGCTGCTTGGCCTTGACGCGGTCCAGGTCCACGTCCAGCTGCGGCACGTTGATCTCGTAGCTGGAGAAGGCGGGGCCCAGCTCCGGCGTCTGGCGCGCCTTTTCCAGGAAGGCTTGCTTGGCCTTGTCCAGTTCGGCGTAGCCGGCGGCGCCACGGTCCTCGATCTGGAACTTGAAACCGCCCAGCGTGCCCAGGCCCATCACGGGCGGGGGCGGGAACACGGCGATGAACGAGTCCTGGATGGCCGCGAACTTCTGGTTGAGCGAGCCCGCGATGGCGTCGCCCGACAGCGCCGCGCCTTTGCGTTCCTTGAAAGGCTTGAGCGTGACGAACACGATGCCGGCGCTGGAGCTGTTGGTGAAGCCGTTGATCGACAGGCCGGGGAAGGCGATGGTGCTCTGCACGCCGGGTTCCTTCAGGGCGATGTCGCTCATGCGGCGGATCACCGCTTCGGTGCGGTCCAGCGAGGCGCCGTTGGGCAGCTGCGTGAAGGCGATCAGGTACTGCTTGTCCTGCGCGGGCACGAAGCCGCCAGGCACCAGGTAGGAGACGCCGATGGTGGCGGCCACCAGCACGGCGTACACGCCCATGGCGCCGGCCTTGCGGCGGATCACGCTGGCCACGCCCGTGCCGTAGGACTCGGACGCGCGGCCGAACATATTGTTGAACCAGTTGAAGAAGCGGCCGAAGACGCGGTTCATGCCACGGGTCAGCCAGTCAGGCTTGTCGTGATGGCTCTTGAGCAGGATGGCCGACAGCGCGGGCGACAGGGTCAGCGAGTTGAAGGCCGAGATCACCGTCGAGATGGCGATGGTCATGGCGAACTGCTTGTAGAACTGGCCGGTCAGGCCCGTCATGAAGGCCAGCGGCACGAACACCGCGCACAGGGTCAGCGCGATGGCGATGATGGGGCCGCTGACTTCGCGCATGGCGCGGTAGGTCGCGTCGCGCGGACTCAAGCCCGCCGCGATGTTGCGCTCCACGTTTTCCACCACCACGATGGCGTCGTCCACCACGATGCCGATGGCCAGCACCATGCCGAACAGCGAGAGCGCGTTGATGGAATAGCCGAACATCAGCAGCAGCGCGAAGGTACCCACGATGGACACCGGCACCGCCAGCAGCGGGATGATCGACGCGCGCCAGGTCTGCAGGAACAGGATCACCACCAACACCACCAGAGCGATTGCTTCCAGCAGCGTGGTCACCACGGCTTCGATGCTGGCGCGCACGAATTGCGTGGGGTCGTATTCGATGCGGTATTCCACGCCGGGCGGGAAGTCCTGCTCCAGTTCGGCCATGGCGGCGCGCACCTGGCTGGACACGTCCAGCGCGTTGGCGCCGGGCGACTGCATGATGCCCATGCCGACGGCCTGCTTGTTGTCCAGCAGCGAGCGCAAGCCGTATTCCTGCGCGTCCAGTTCCACGCGGGCCACGTCCGACAGATAGGTCACGGCGCCGTCGGGCGAGGTCTTCAGGATGATGTCGCGGAATTCCTCTTCGCTTTGCAGGCGGCCGCGCGCATTGACGTTCAGCTGCAGCGGCACGTCGCCCAGCGTCGGGGACGCGCCGATGACGCCGGCGGCGACCTGCACGTTCTGCTCGCGGATGGCGTTGACGACCTCGGTGGCGGTCAGGCCGCGCTGGGCGACCTTTTGCGGGTCCAGCCAGACGCGCATGGAATAGTTGCCCGAGCCCCACACCGTCACTTCGCCCACGCCCGTGATGCGGGCCAGCCGGTCCTTGACGTTCAGGATGGCGTAGTTGCGCAGATAGGTGATGTCGTAGCGGTCATTGGGCGAGATCAGGTGCACCACCAGCGTCAGCGTGGGCGAGCTCTTGGCCGTGGTCACGCCCAGGCGCTGCACGTCCGGCGGCAGGCGCGGCAGCGCCTGCGACACGCGGTTCTGCACCAGCTGCTGGGCCTTGTCCGGATCCACGCCCAGCTTGAAGTTCACCGTCAGCGTCAGGTTGCCGTCGCTATTGGCTTGCGACTGCATGTACAGCATGTCCTCGACGCCGTTGATGGATTCCTCCAGCGGCGAGGCCACGGTTTCGGCGATGACCTTGGGGTTGGCGCCCGGGTACTGCGCGCGCACGACCACGGACGGCGGCACCACTTCCGGGTATTCGGAGATGGGCAGCTGGAACATGGCCAGAAGGCCTGCCAGCAGCACCAGGACCGACAGCACGCCGGCGAAGATCGGCCGGTCGATGAAGAATTTCGAGATATTCATGAACGTTCTCGTTAGACGCGCCGGCTCAGTTCAGCGTGGCCGAGGCGGTCTTGACCGGGTTGCGTTGGGCCGCAACCATGGGGACGACGGTGGGGGTCACGGCATCGCCGGGACGGATGCGCTGCAGACCGTTGACGACGATGCGTTCGCCGGCGGCAAGGCCCGAATCGACCACGCGCAGGCCTTCCTGGTTGGCGCCCAGCTTGATCTGGCGGTAGACGGCGTGGTTCTTGTCGTCCAGCACCAGCACGTAGCGCTTGTCCTGGTCGGTGCCGATGGCTTTTTCGTCGATCAGCACGGCCTGGCGCGGGTCGCTGCCGCCCAGGCGGACGCGGGCATACAGGCCGGGCAGCAGCATGCCGTCGGCGTTGTCGAATTCGGCCCGTACGCGGATCGTGCCGGAGGTGGTGTCCAGGCGGTTGTCCACGGACTGCACGACGCCGGTGCGCGAATAGCCTTCCTCGTTGGCCAGGCCGAGTTCCACCGGCACGGCGCCGCTGCGGCCGCCGCGCGCGGGGTTCACGTAGCGCAGGAAGGTCTGCTCGTCCACGTCGAACGAGGCGTACATCTTGGAGACCGACACCAGCCGGGTCAGCGGCACCGACGCGGCGCCGGCTGCCACCACGTTGCCCACGGTGACCTCGGCGCGCGACACGCGGCCGGCCACGGGGGCTTCGATGCGGGTGTAGCCGAGGTTCAGCTTGGCATAGTCCAGCGCGGCTTGCGCGCCCTGGAGATTGGCGGCGGCTTCGCGCGCGGCGTTCTGCTTTTCCTCGAAATCGCGGCGGGCGATGGCGTTATCGGTCAGCAGGCGCTGGCCGCGGGCCAGTTCGGTGGCGGTGTACGAGGCGCGGGCCTTCGCGGCGGTCAGCGCGGCGGCGGCGCGGTCCACTTCGGCGGCATAGGGGCGCGGATCGATGGTGAAGAGTACGTCGCCCTTCTTGACGATGCTGCCGTCCTGGAAATGCACGGCGGTGAGGGTGCCCGACACCAGGGGACGGATGTCGACGCGGTCGATGGCTTCCAGGCGGCCGGAGTAGCGCTGCCAATCCACGATGGTCTTGTTCAGCACCTCGGCTACCTCGACCGGGGGCGCGGCGGGGGCGGTCTGCGCCTGGGCGGCGTTGGCGCCGGCGGGAGCACGGAACAGGGCGTAACCGCCGCCGGCGGCGATGACGGCTGCAAAGACGGCGAGCACAGCAATACGATTGCGCGAAACCATGGTGTTTCCTTGAGAGATGATGGGGCGAAAGCGCGCTTGCCTGGGTGAGCCTGGGGCGGGGGGCGGCTGTGGCGGTCTGGACAGGCCTGTCCTCAGGATCCGGTGAAAATGCTGCGATGCAACATGTAATGCGGCTGCGCATTTCAGGCAAAGGCGCCTGGTTGGGCGGGTCTTTGCGGTTACCGGAATCTGAGGGTAGGCATGCCCTTTGACGGCGCCTGGCGGCAAGGGCACTTCAAGATGGTTTGCATTCTGAGCGGTTTAGGGGGGCGGATAAACCCGTATGTTTCGGCAACACTAGTCGTCAAGGTCGACTAATCAACGCCGAAAACGGGTTATGCTCCGTCCACACCGACTATTTCCCAAAAGGACACCGTCGCCATGGACCGTTTTCAGGCTATGCAGGTGTTTGTGCGCGTCGTCGACGCCAACAGCTTCACGCGGGCGGCCGACAGCCTCTCGCTGCCGCGCACCACCGTCACCACCATCATCCAGAACCTCGAACGCCTTTTGGGCGTGCGTCTGCTCAACCGAACCACGCGCCGTATCGGCCTGACGCCCGACGGCGCCGGCTATTACCAGCACTGCGTGCGCATCCTGGCGGACGTCGAGGAAACCGAGGCCTGCTTCCAGGAAGCGGCCCTGCGTCTGAAGGGCAGGCTGCGCATCGACGTGCCGACCTGCATCGGACGGCTGATCCTGATTCCCTCATTGTGTGATTTCCACGACAAATACCCTGACGTGGAGCTGGTGCTGGGCTTGGGCGACCGTCCGGTCGACATGGTGCAGGAGGCCGTGGATTGCGTGATCCGCGCCGGCGACCTGGAAGATTCCAGCCTGGTCGCGCGCCGTATCGGCACGCTGCAGACCGTGACCTGCGCATCCCCCACCTATGTGGCGCGCCACGGCCTGCCGCAGACCATCGACGAGCTGCGCGACCATCACGCCGTGCACTATTTTTCCAGCCGTACCGGCCGCAATTGCGCCTGGGACTTCAGGGTCGACGGCAAGCACCAGGAAGTGGAAATGAAGGGCGTGGTGTCGGTGAACGAGGCCGGCGCCTACCTGGATTGCGGGCTGAAGGGCTTTGGCCTGATCCAGACCGCCCGCTATATGGCCCTGCCGCACCTGCAAACGGGCGAGCTCATCGAAGTGCTGCCGCAGTGGAAGCCCAGCCCCACGGCGATCTCGGTGCTGTACCCGCAAAGCCGCCAGTTGTCGCCCAAGGTGCGCGCCTTTGCCGACTGGACCGCCGAATTGTTCGCCAGCTGCCCGCTCTTGAGCGGCCGCGACGAGACCGATCCGGCTGCCGCCAGCTGCGGCGTCTACGCGCGCCAGGTCAGCCAGGCGAACACCCTGGCGTCCACCGCGCCCAGGCCGGCGCTGGAGGAATACCTGCCGCCGCGCCGCCGCAGCGCGCGCGAAGAGGCTGCCGAATACGCCCTGTAAGCGTCTGGCACGGAGGGCGGATCCGCCCTCCGCCCAGGGCGACACGGGAAACCCCGTAGTAAATACAGGCCTTGTGTCCCTCGATTTGCATGAAACGTCTGTATAGTCCGACAGTCAAAGCCTACAACGCCCTTACTGTCGATCCGCTCCATGCAGCCTGTACTACCCGCTTACCTGATCGCCCGTTGGCTTTTGTTGCTCGTGCTGCTGGCGGGGGTGTACTTCCTTAGCGGTTTCCTGGTCCCCGCGCTCGCCGCACTCATCATCGGCCTGGCCAGCTGGCCCCTGTATCAACGCCTGGTCGCCCGCTGTGGCGGCCGCACCGCGCTGGCCGCCTCGCTGGCGCTGCTGGTGGTGATCGTGGTGCTGATCGTGCCGATGTCGCTGGCGCTGTCCTACGCCATCAAGGAAGCCAGCACCTTCTTCGCCTGGGCCATCGCGGCCAACCGTCATGGCGTGGACGTGCCCAACTGGATCACCTCCATGCCGGTAGTGGGCGAGCGCCTGGGCCAGTACTGGGAAGCCTACATCGGCCAGCCGCATGCGCTGGGCGCCCTGGTCGAGGCCGTCAGCGGCGAGCATCTGGGCAATATCTACCGCATGGTGCTGGCGGCCACGGGCAATGTGTTCCAGCTGCTGCTGACCGTGCTGTTCATGCTGATCACGCTGTTCTTCGTCTACAAGGACGGCATCCGCATGGTGGCCCAGCTGGACGTGCTGGGCGAACGTATCCTGCCTGCGCGCTGGCAGCGTTTTTCGCGCGTGGTGCCGGCCACCATCAACTCCACCGTCACCGGCATGGGCCTGATTGCCTTGGGCGAAGGCCTGGTGCTGGGCATCGCCTACTGGGTGGCGGGCGTGCCGTCGCCGGTGCTGCTGGGCGTGGTCACGGGCTTCATGGCGCTGATACCCGGCGGCGCGCCGCTGTCGTTCACCTTGGTGTCGCTGTATCTGGTGGGCTCGGGCCACTTGGTGGCGGGCATCGCCCTGATGGTCTGGGGCAGCGTGGAACTCTTCATCGTCGACAAGACCTTGCGCCCGCGGCTGGTGGGCGGGCCGGTCAAGCTGCCTTTCCTGCCGACCTTCTTCGGCTTGGTGGGTGGCGTGAAAACCATGGGCATCGTCGGGCTGTTCGTAGGTCCCGTGCTGATGGCCCTGCTGGTGGCGGTGTGGCGCGAATGGGTGCACCATGAGGTACAGGAACGCGATGCCGCCCGCATCAATCCTCCCGCCCAACCCCCTGCAACCTGAATGCCATGTTGTTGCCTGATGATCAGATAGCCGTCCTGCGCGAGCAGGGCTTCGTGGTGGCGCGCCAGTTCGCCAGCCCGGAACAGGTGGCGGCGCTGCGCGCCGTCGCCGAACGCCATTTGCGCGAACACATCGCGCCCATCGAATACGAAGCCGACCTGCGCTATCCCGGCGCGCCCGAGTCGCGCGCCGCCGAAGGCGGGCAGACCGTGCGCCGCCTGCTGAGCGCCTACGCCCGCGATCCCTTGTTCGCGCAATGGGCCACCGATGCCCGCATCGGCCAGTGGCTGGGACGCTACTTCGGTGAAACGCCGGTGCTGTCCACCGTGCACCACAACTGCGTGATGACCAAGCGCCCGGCCTACGGCAGCCTGACGGGGTGGCATCAGGACATCCGCTACTGGTCGTTTTCCGATACGGATCTGGTTTCCACCTGGCTGGCGCTGGGCCCGGAAACCCGTGCCAACGGCGGCCTGTCGTTCATCCCAGGTTCGCACGCTGCCGCCTTCGCGCCTGAACAGTTCGACCCGCAGAAGTTCTTCCGGGACGACGCGCCCCAGAACGCCGAATGGATCGCGCGCGCGGTCTGTCCGGAATTGCAGGCAGGCGATGTGGTGTTCTTCCATTGCCGCACCCTGCACGCGGCCCAGGGCAACAGCAGCGACCGTGTGAAGCTGTCGCTGGTGCACACCTATCATCCGCAGTCCTGTCATCCGCTGCCGGGCACGCGCTCGGCCAGCCAGCCGGGCGTGCCGCTGGCTTCGGCGGTCTGAGTTCAGCGGGGATACTGGCCTGATCCAGCGTCGCGTGCGGGGCGCCCTAGCCACCACAGCAGGGCCACCGCGATCAGTATCGCCGCGACGTTGAACTGCAGGGCGCTGGCGAAGGCCCGCGCATGGCTTTCGGCCTCGCCGGCATCGGCATAGGCGTCCAGCGTGCCGACAAACAGCATCCCCGCCGCCGACACGCCCAGCGCCGCGCCCACCTGCTGCAAGGTCGATACGACGCCCGCCGCCATGCCGGCATGGCGGTCTTCCACCAGGCCCAATGCCAGGTTCACCAACGGCGTGTTGACGGCGCCTTGCGCCGCGCCCAACCACACCAGCGCCGGCAATAGCGACCACGGCGCGAGGCTGGCGCCGGCCGCGCCGACCTGCAGCATCAAGGTCGCCGTGGCGCCGCCATACAGCAAAGCGGCCAAGGCGATGGCGCGCGTGCCGAAACGTGCGACCAGCCGCGGCGCCCACATCGATCCCGCCACGAAGCCCAAGCTGGCGGGCGCGAAGATCAGGCCCGCCGTCAGCGCGTCCAGCCCGAAGCCTGTCTGCACCAGCAACGCGTAGCAAAGAAACATCGCGCTGGTGGTGGAATACACCAACATCACCAGCAGGCAGCCCGCCGCGAAGCGCGGCTGCGCCAGCAAGGCCATGTCGACCAGCGGCGCGCCGCCGCGGGCCGCGATGCGGCGCTGCATGCGCACGAACAGCGCCAGCGCGGCGACCGCCGCCACGCCGCAAGCCAGCGTCCACGCGGGCCAGTGCCGCGTCGGACCTTCGATCAGCGCCAGCAACAGCAGGGCCAGTCCCGTGCCCACCAGCGCCGCGCCAGGCCAGTCCATGTGCGCGCCCGAAGGCTCGCGCGATTCCGGAATGTGGCGGGCCAGCCGCCATGCCAGCAGGCCCAGCGGCACGTTGAGCAGGAAGATGCTGCGCCAGGCCAGGCCGAACAGGTCGGCGTGCACGATCCAGCCGCCCAGCACTTGTCCCGCGATGGCCGCCAGTCCCAGCGTCATGCCCAGCAGGCCGAAGGCGCGCCGCCGCTCGTGGCCCTGATAGCTGACGCGGATCAGCGCGTAGACCTGCGGAAACAGCATGGCCGCCGCCATGCCTTGCAGGACGCGCGCGGCGATCAGTGTGTCGGCCGTGGGGGCAACGCCGCACAGCGCCGAGGCCAGCGCGAACCCCGCCATGCCCAGCATGAACAGGCGCCGCCGGCCGTGGCGGTCGCCCAGCCGGCTGCCGGCGATCAGCAGCACGCCGTAGGCCAGTTCGTAGGCGGCGATGATGAAGCTGATCTGCGCGAAGCTGGCGGACAGGGTGGACTGCATGCTGGGGATGGCGACGTTCACCACGAACAGATCGAAGATCGTGATGAAGCCGCCCGACAGCAGCACGGCCAGGCCCAGGCGGCCCATGGCGGGTTGCGGAGCAGCTTGCAGGCCGGGGCAGGGGAGTGTGGAGGAAGTCATGGAAAGCGCCATCGAAACAAGATTGGGCGCTATTCTGGAGAGGCTTTTAGCCTTATACAATTTAGCTACTTATGCTATTACTGGGTGCAATAGACTCATGACCGCTACCGAAGCCCCGAAGCGCCTGGCGCGCACCCGCGCGGATCTGTCCGAGTTCCTGCGGCTGCGCCGCGAACGGCTCAGTCCCGCCGCAGTCGGGCTGCCTGCGGGAGGCCGCCGGCGCACACCGGGATTGCGTCGCGAGGAAGTCGCCGCGCTGGCCGGCGTGGGCTTGGCCTGGTACACCTGGTTCGAACAAGGCCGCAACATCAGCGTGTCGGCCGGGTTCCTGGAAAACCTGGCGCGCGTGTTGCAGCTGGACGCCGCCGAGCGTCGCCACTTGTACCTGCTGGCGCACCAGCGTCCGCCATCGGAACCGGGCCGCACCTGGTGCACAGTACCTGCGCAGGTCCGCCGCCTGATGGACGATCTGCCGGCGCGTCCCGCCTATATCCTCAACCTGCGCTGGGACGTGGTGGTGTGGAACGCGGCCGCGGACCGCGTGTTCAATTTTTCGGCGCAGGCGGAGGGCCGCAGGAACCTGCTGTGGATGCTGTTCGCCGACCCGGCGATGCGCGAACTGTTCGTGGACTGGCCGGCGCAAGCGCCCGCCATGCTGTCTACCTTCCGCCGCGATTTCGCCAGCGCGGGCCAGGCGCCGGATGTAGCCGAACTGGTCGACGAGCTGGAATGCGTGTCGCCGGACTTCAAAGCCTGGTGGCGCGAACACGATGTGCATGGAGCCTGCACGGGCCTGCGCAGCCTTTGTTTGCCGTCCCTGGGCGAGTTGGCGTTCGAGCATTCCACCTTGTCGGTGGACGAGAGCCGGCATCTGCGGCTGGTGGTCTATGCGCCGGCGCCGGACGAACCGAAGGCGGCGGATTTCGAGCGCTGGCTTGGGGGCCGCGCAAGCGCCAGATCCAGGCCCGCCCGTGGCACCAGGGAATAGGCGCGGCGTGGGTCTACGGCGCCGCGGCGGGCGGCTCCTATAGTCGGATCTGCTTCCTATTGCCACGTCCTCGCGGACGTCTCCGCCGCTCATGTCCACCGCCACGCTTTCCCGCCGCCACGCCTTGCTGCTTTTGGGCGTGGTGGTGCTGGCCTGGGGCCTCACCTGGATCGTCAACAAGCAGCTGCTGCACTACATGACGCCCATCTGGGCGGCTGCCGCGCGCACGATGGTGGGCACGGTCGCGTTGCTAGTGCTGGGCCTGGCGCTGCGCCGCGTGGCCTGCCCGGTCAAGGCCGACCTTCCCGTGATCCTCAGCGTGGGGCTGCTGCATATGGGCGCCTTCGCCGCGCTGGTCAGCCTGGGCATGCAGTACGTGCCGGCGGGCCGCTCGGCCGTGCTGGCCTACACCACGCCGTTGTGGGTGATCCCGGGAGCCTGGCTGTTCCTGGGAGAGTCCGTGGGCCGCGCGCGGCGCGCGGGACTGGCCCTGGGCCTGCTGGGTTTGGTCGTGATCTTCAATCCGCTGGCCTTCGACTGGACGAATCGCGATGCCTTGTTGGGCAACGGCCTGATCCTGCTGGCGGCGCTGTGCTGGGCGGCCAACATCGTCTACGTGCGCGCCCACCGCTGGGTCACGCCGCCGTTCGAACTCGCGCTGTGGCAGGCCCTGTTGGCTTCGGTCCTGCTGTCGGCCGTGGCCTATGGCGCCGAAGGTCCGCCGCAAGCGGCGTGGAGCGCGGACCTGGCGTGGCTGCTGGGTTATGCCGGCGTGTTCGGCATCGCGGTGGCGCACTGGGCTGCCGTAAATGTAAATCGTGCATTGCCGGCGGGCGTGACTTCGATCGGACTGTTGGGAGTGCCCGTGTTCGGCCTGCTGTGCTCGGCCGTGCTCCTGCATGAGCCGGTCAGCGCCTCGCTGCTGGCGGGCATGGCCCTCATCGTGGGAGGCATCGCTGCAGGGGTGATCGAACGTCGCGCTTGACGGCCGGACTATCGCAGGTATATCGTAAGATATATGTCGTAAGATATAGATCTTGCGATAGACACCGGAGGTAAACCATGCGTGATGCCCAATTCCTTACCGCATTCGTGCGCCGTGCCCGCCAGAAGCCGGAGGGCCGCCACGATCATTCCCATCCCCATCATTCCCATGCGCACCATCGCCACCACGGTGAGGGCCATGGCCACCATCAGCGCCACGCTGGCGCGGGCGGCGACTGGTTCTCCGGTCCGGCCGACGAGCGCGGCGAGGGTGGCGGCTTCGGCGGCGGTTTCGGCGACGACGGGCGCGGCTGGACCCGCAGCCGCAAAGTCAGCGCCGACGACCTGCAGCTGATGCTGCTGGGCCTGCTGGAAAAAAATCCCAGCCATGGCTACGAACTGATCAAGGCGCTGGGCGCGCTCAGCAACGGCTTCTACACGCCCAGCCCCGGCATGGTCTATCCCGCGCTGACCTATCTGGAAGAGTTGGGCTACGCCACCGTCGAGCAAGAGGGCGCGAAGAAGCGCTATCACTTGGCCGAGCCGGGCCGCGCGCACCTGGACGGCAACCGCGAGCGCCTTGCGCTGATGTTCAACAAGCTCAAGCACGTGGCGCGCAAGATGGACTGGATGCGCCAGGCCTGGAGCGGCCAGCCGCGCACCGTCGGCCCGGAAGGCGAAGACACCGCTACGGGTTGGCTGCCGGAATTCGTGGCCGCGCGCCAGGCGCTCAAGCGCGCGCTGCTGGACCGCACCGACGCCTCGCCCCAAGAACAACGGCGCATCGCGGCCATCCTGGCCCGCGCCACCGCGGAAATCACGGACCCGAGCTGTTCCTGATTCCGATTCTTTTCCTGGAGTATCCATGACCCGCAACGACCTGAATGTCGAACGCGTCCGCCACGACCTGAAGATGCGCACGCTGACCGTGGCCAGCGTCGAGCGCATTGCCGGCCTGCTGGCCCGCGTCACTTTCACCGGCGACGACCTGCAGGACTTCGTGTCCGCCTCGTTCGACGACCACGTGAAGCTGTTCTTTCCCGCCGATCCGTCCTTGCCGCCGGCGCTGCCGGTCGTAACCTCGGACGGCATCAAGTTCCCCGAGGACGCGCCCAAGCCCGCCGCGCGCGATTACACGCCGCGCCGTTTCGACACGGCGCGCAGGGAGCTGGACATCGATTTCGTGCTGCATGGCGACGGTCCCGCGTCCACCTGGGCGGAACAGGCCGAACCCGGCCAGCAACTGGGCATAGGCGGCCCGCGCGGTTCTTTCGTCGTGCCCAAGGGCTTTGACTGGCACGTGCTGATCGGCGACGAAACCGCCTTGCCCGCCATTGCCCGCCGCCTGGAAGAATTGCCGGCCACCGCGCAGGCGCTGGTGCTGATCGAAGTGCCGCAGGCCTCCAACGAGATTTCGCTGCCTACCCAGGCCCAGGCTTCCGTGCGCTGGCTGCATCGCAACGGCACCGCGCCGGGCTACAGCACTCTGCTGCTGGAAGCGGCGCGCGAACTGAAACTGCCGCCGGGCGAAGGCTATGCCTGGGTCGCCGCGGAATCCGCCGCCGCCAAGGCCTTGCGGGAAATCATGGTGGCGCAGCACGGCATCGACAAGAGCCGCATCCGCGCCGCCAGCTACTGGAAGCGCGGAGCGGTCGCCGTGCACGAGTCGCACGAAGGCTGAGTCCGGTCTCGATTCGTCGGCGGGCGCGGGGGCAAGGTCCTCAGTCGCCGGCCAAGGCCAGCAGATTGCGCACGCGTCCACCCGCGCCCTGCTCGCGCACGGCCAGGCCCAGCACCGCGCGCGGCCAGTCCAGCGCGAAGGGGCGGTACACCACGCCGTCGGGCCGCAGATGGCGCAGCGATTCCGGCACGATGGCCACGCCCATGCCGGCGGCGACCAGGTTCACCGCTGACGACAGTTGCGGCGCGCGCTGGCCGATCTGCGGATTCAGCCCATGTTGGCGGCAGGCCGCCATGATGTCGGCGCTGAGCCCATAGCCGGACTTGCGCGAATACAGGATGAAGCGCTCCTGCTCCAGATCGGCGGGCGCGAGCCGCTTGCGCCGCGCCAGCGGGTGGCCTAGCGGCAAGGCCACCACCAGCGGTTCTTCCGCCAGTTGCGTGAATGCCAGGCCGCCATCCAGCGCAAAGGGTGGACGCACAAAGGCCGCGTCGATGGCGCCGCTGCGCAGCTGCGCCACCAGCGTTTCGCTGTCGCCTTGCGACAGCGTCATCTCCACGTCCGGATACTGCTGCCGGTACTGTCGTATCAGTTCCGTCACCACGCCGCTGAAGGACGCGGATTCCGTGAACCCCAAGGTGAGCTCGCCGACTTCGCCGCGCGCGGCGCGCTGCGCGGTCAGCACGGCGGCCTGGGCGCGTTGCAGGATGTCCTGCGCGCAAACCAGGAAGGCGCGGCCGGCGTCGTTCAGCGCGACGCCGCGCCCCATACGGTCGAATAGCGGCGTGCCGACTTCCTGCTCCAGCTGGCGGATCTGCTGCGACAGCGGCGGCTGCGCCATGCCCAGCTGTTCCGCCGCGCGCGTGAAGTGCTGGGCCTCGGCGGTGGCGACGAAGTAACGCAGATGGCGCAGTTCCATATCTGTACTCTAAAAGTATTGATTATCAATTTTCCATATATTGGACATTCTATTGCGACGCGCCGATCATGCGTACATCGACGACATCCGCAAAGGAATCCACATGACTGCCCTCATCAAACCCAGCACCCTGTTGCGCCAGCACCTGGCCCACGACATCGTCGTGGCGCCCGGCGCCTATGACGGCATGTCGGCGCGGCTGGTGGCGGCCGCGGGCTTTTCCGCCGTCTACGCCAGCGGCGGCGCCATCGCGCGCGCGGCCGGCTATCCGGACATCGGCCTGCTCAGCTTTACCGAGGTCATGGACCGCGTGGAGAAGATCGTGGACGCCAGCGGCCTGCCGGTGGTGGCCGACGCCGACACCGGCTTCGGCGGTTCGGCCAATGTGGAGCGCACGGTGCGCATCATGGAACGCGCGGGCGTGGCGGCCTTCCACATCGAAGACCAGTCCTTTCCCAAGCGCTGCGGCCATCTGGACGACAAGAGCCTGGTGGATGCCGAGGAAATGTGCCGCAAAGTGCACATCGCGCGCCAGACCCTGAGCGACCCCGACGCGCTGGTGATCGCGCGTACCGACGCCATCGCGGTCGAGGGTTTCGAGGCCGCGCTATCGCGTGCCGAGCGCTACCTGAAGGCGGGGGCGGACATGATCTTCGTGGAAGCGCCCGAGACGCTGGAGCAGATCCGCGCCATCGCCGAGCGCCTGCCCGGCCTGAAGCTCATCAATATGTTTTACGGCGGCAAGACGCCGCTCACGCCGCTGGCCGACCTGGCGGCCATGGGCTACCGCCTGGCGATCATTCCGTCGGACCTGCAACGCGCCGCCATCCACGCCATGCAGGCCACGCTCGCGGCGATCAAGCAGACCGGCGACAGCAGCGCGCTGGCCGATCAGCTCACCAGCTTCAAGGAGCGGGAAGAGATCGTGCAGACGCGCCGTTATCTGGCGCTGGACGCGCAGTAGGCGCGCGGCGCTAGCGGGCGCAGCGGCTGGGCAGGCTCAGCGGCCACAGCCGCTGGTCGTGCGAGCCGTACAGCATACGCACGCCGCATTCGATTTCCACGCGCGCCACCTGCTTGCCGGCGGGATCGATGATCATCGACTTCTCCAGCGTGGACACCACCGCGCGGCCATTGTGGAACGGCGCGACCGCCCGGTAGTCGGCGGCGATCACCAGCTTGCCCTGGGCGTCCACATAACCGTAGCCGCTGTCGATGCCGACCGGCGCCAAGCCTTCGCGCAGCAGGCCCAGCGCGTCGAACGCGGGGCCGGCCAGTGCGCCCTTGCCGTCCACCGCGCGCATGCCCCGGTTGGACACGCGCGCTACGGCGCGTCCTTCGGAGTAGGCCGACGCAACGCCCTCGACGGAGAGCCGCTTCTTGCCGTCCAGGCCGGTGTAGTCGGTCATCTCCCGGTTGCCGGCGTAATAGTGCCGCAGCAGCATGTCGGAGCCCAGCGGCCAGCGCCATTCGCCGGCCGGCAGCGTGGTCACGGTCTTGCCCTGGTCGTCGATCAGGCGCGGACCGTCTTCGCCCGTCAGCAGGGCGCGGGCCGGTTCGCCGCGGAAGGAGCCGGCGGTGGCGGCCAAAGGCGCGATCTGCCATTGCCCCTGGCTGTCCAGATAGCCGATGCGCGGTCCGCGCCGCAGCACCGTCCAGTCGCCCATGCGCAGGTAGTTCGCGTCCTCCATGTCCACCGCTTCCGAACCGTCCGGGGTGATGGTCCAGCGGTGCTTGTCGTCGCTGGCCGCGATCGCGCCGTCGCTATCCACGCCGACCGAGAGCTTGGGCCGGAAGGCGGTCAGCGCGCGGCCCTCGGCGTTGAAGACGGCGGCGGGGCGTTCATATTCATTTTCCTGGGGTCCCGCCTGGCGCAGCTTCCAGATCCGCGCGGTGATGCGTTCGGCGCTGTGGTGGCTGGGCGGCACGATCCACTTGCCCTGCAGGTCGATGACGCCGACTCGGTCCTGGCCCAGCGAGGCGATCGCCTGGCCGTCCTGGAACAGGCCGATGTCCAGGAACGCGGGCGCGGCGAGCTCCTTGCCGGCGACGAAGTCGTACAAGCCCCAGGGCGAGCCCTCCGCCGCGGTCTTGAGGAAGCGGACCACGCCGGGGGCGACGATCTGCGCTTCGAAGAAGTCGCGCGGCAGGTCATAGGTCTTGCCCTCGCGGTCCAGCATGCGGCTCACGCCATCGGCGTACGCCGGCGCATAGCCGTGGCGGAAGGGTCCGATGTGCTGCTGCGCGGGCAGGTCCATGGGCTTGCCCATGGCATCCAGCAGCAGCAGGCCTGCGTCGGTCTGCGCGGCGTAGCGTAGTTGCTCCGCCTTGAGTCCCGCGGCTTCTGCCTCGGCTTGCGCGCCATAGTCATCCTCGGATCCGTCCAGCGGGACGATGTTGCTCCAGGCCGGATCGGAGGCAATGCCGCCGTCGGCCAGCAGCAGGCCGGCGCCGCCCTCGTCGCATTGGCAGTGGTCCTGGGCCAGCAGGCCCAGGGCGCTGCCCGGTATGTCCAGCGGCAGCTCCCGGAGCGAGCGGCTCTTGGCGGCCTCCACCGTTTCGGGCTTGAGCAGCGCGCGGCCCTCGTCGTCCAGCACGTTGAGCAGTTCGCCTTCCTGCTTGAAGACCCACAGCTTGCCCTGGCTGACTACCATCCTGCCGGTGTCCTTGAGCCAGGCGGGAGCCGTTTCACCGTGCAGCCAGTTGCCCATCGGCGTCAAGAGGCCCACGGGTACGCGTTCCTCGTTCGAGAACAGCACATAGCCTTTCTGGTCTTCAGCCACGATCAGGCCCGCGCCCAGCGTCAGCGGCTCGGCGCGTCCCGGCACCAGCGCCATCTGTTTGTCGCCGGAGGGGTAGACGATGGCGTCGCCGTAGCGCTGCGATCCCTGCGCTTCGGCGGACTTGAGCGTAATGACGGGCTTGCCGTCGCTGTCCAGCACGGCATAGGAGCCGCGGCCGAGTTCGGCGCTCCAGAATGCCGGGGTCACGGGCATCATGCTGCGGTAGCCCTGGTCCGCGCCCACGGTCTTGCCATCCGCGTCCAGCAGCAGCGCCTCGCTTTCGCGATAGGCGACGGCCATCGAACCGTCTTCGCCCGGCACCGAAATATCCTGGTAGTCGGGTTCCAGCACCCACTTCCAGTCCCGGTCCACCAGGCCGTACCGGCCTTCCGCATTAATGGCGATGTACAGGCCGTTGCCATAGGACTTGACGAGGCTGACGCCGACGTCGTTGTAGCGGCGCTCGCGGGTACTGGAGCGGTACTCCGGCTTGTACTCCACCGTCGCCAGCGCCGGCACGCCCGCGCCCAGATGCAGCGATTGCACGCCTTCGTCCATTGGTTCGCCCACCGGCTGGCCCTTGCGGTCGATCAGTAGGTAGCGGCCGTCCAGTATGGCGACGGTCAGGCCGATCTCGGCATAGTCCTGCACGGCGTCGTAGCGCGGCGGCACTGCCATCCGGCCTTTGGTATCGATGAAACCCCACTTGCCTTTCCATTTCACCGCGGCCAGGCCGTGGCTGAAGTCGCCCACCGCTTCGAAGATGGGCGAAATCGCCAGCCGGCCGTTCTGGTCCAGGAAGCCCCAGGCATGGCGGCGCAGCGACTGATCGCGCGGCACGCGGTCGATGTTCACCAGCGCGGACGGCAGCAGCACCGCGGCGCGCTGGTCCGCCAGCGCGCGGATGCAGCCGTTGGCGTAGGGGCTGACATCATCGTCGACCGTGAGGCTGTAGGGCTTTTCCTCGATGCAGTATGAGTTGCCGAACTGCGCATGCGCCGACAGGGACGCGCCCAGCGCGGCCAGGGCGCAGGCAAGGCGGGTGGTGCGTATCGCGCGTGACTTCATGGTTGTTTCGCTTTGGCGTTGTCGGGGGCGAGTTCGAACTTGTCGGCCACGGGGCAGTCCATTTTCTGTTGCGGCCAGGTGATCCTGCCTTGGTCGTCCAGGATCGTCACGGTGTCGCACACCACGGTAAACGTGGCAATAGGCACGCCCTTGGTATCGATGTACTGCGTGTTCCGGCTCTGGTGGTTGCTGCGGACCAGCGCGCGTTCCTCGCTGAAGTTTCCGGCCCAGGTAAAGACGGGCGGGATGGCATAGCGTCCCGTCAGGTCGATGTAGCCGAATAGCTTGCCGGAATACTGCAGGCGGCGCGCCACGGCCAGGCCGTTATTCAGCGGGCCCAGCGTGTCGAAGTGCGGTCCCACGATGCGTTTGCCGCTGGCGTCGATGAAGCCGTTCCTGCCGTTGCCCGAGGCGTTGCGGTAGGTCGTCACGCCTTCGTTGGCATGGCGGTCTTCCACGCTATAGGTGCCATCGATGCGGGTGATCTCGCGGCCCTGCAGGTCCGTCATGACGCTGACCGAGTTTTCCGAATCATGGAACACGATGCGCTGCATGGAGGCCAGCGGCGAGCCGTCGCCCCGCTTGGGCAGCACGGTCTTGCCGTCCAGGTCGATCAAGCGGTAGCCGGACCCGGTGTAGGCGCGCGCCAGCCCCTCGGGCTGCGCGAAGAAGGGATTGAACTCGCCGTAGATGGCGGGAACCTTCAGGTTGCCGCGGGCATCGATGGCGCCTTCGCCGTCTTCGTGTTCGATGTAGAGCCAGTGCTGGTACAGCTCCTTGCGCTCGGCCCGGCTGTCGGATACGCGCGTGGCGCCGCCCTTGGCGTCGAACACCACGGTTCCGCCGCCTGCCAGCGTGCCCAGGTAGCGCCCGTCCTTCAATCGCTCTGGCTTGCCGGTCACAAGCTCGCTGGCTTTGCCGCTACGCAGGTTCACCAGGCGGTAGGTGGTGTCGAAAGAGCTGCGGGAGCGCTGTCCGGAGGCGTTGTCCTCGATCAGCATGAGGCCATTGCCCAGGTACTCCAGCTTGTACGAGCTTTCCTGTGTGGCGGGCACTACCCACTTGCCCTCGCGGTTCATCACGCCCCAGCGGTCCTGGTGCTGGACCTTGGTCCAGTCGTCCTCGAACTTCTCCATGCTTTCGTATACCGGCTTGACCGCCGGCGCGCCCCGGGCGACGTTCCAGATGCCCCAGCGGTTCTCGCGGTTTTCGTCCGGCGCGCGGTACTGGATAAGTTCGCCGTCGAAATTCATGGCGCCGTCCAGCACCTCGGCCGGAACTTGCGCGGCCTTGCCGCGGGCGTCGATCACCAGGCTGTCGTCGTTGCGGCTGCGCGCTCCGCCCGCCAGCGCGTAAGCGCCGCGGAACGGGCGGATGACGCTGTAGCGGGGCGGCACGGCCCAGCCGCCGTCGGCGTCGATGGCGCCATACTTGCCGTTGGTGGCGCGCACCGGCAAGGGCATCGACGCGTCGTAGCTGGACATGTCCTCCCAATCTGGATTGGTCACGATCTTGCCCTTGGACGTCAGGATGCCGAGAGGCTGCGTGTAGTCCAGAGGCCGCAGCAAGGCCAGCGGCAAGCTGTCCGCGGTGACGCGGCCGCGGGTCGACTCGCTGGCGGAAAAGGCTCTGATGTCGTAGTCCTGCAGGCGCGCGACGGTGTCGGCGTCCAGCAGCGGCTTGCCTTCGCGCGTATAGATCTGCAGCAGACCGCCGCCGGCATCGGGCGACGCATCGGCGCTCGTCGCTTCTGCTGCGGCGGCCCTGGTGATGTCCACCGCCGCCGTGGCTGCGTCCATCGCGGCAGGCGTGGCGATGTCGACCGCCACGGTCGCGGCTGCCGAGGCTTCGGTTGCCGCCGCGACTGCTTCTGCCGCGCTCGCGTCCTGCGAGGCGATCGCGGCATCGGCCGAGGCCTCGACTGCCTCTCCTGGTCCATCTTCGTCGGAGACTGCGGCAGTACCGGCGGCTGCGGCATCACCCGTCATTGCCGCGGCATCGGCTGCCGCTTCCGCTGCCGCTTCCGCTGCCGCTTCCGCTTCCGCTTCAGCCGCCATGTCCTCCGCGCGTGGCGCCAGCGCGGCGGTCACCCAAGCCTGTCCGTTGCTGATCTGCACCCGGCCATGGCGCGCGTCTATCTTGCGGAACTTGCCGGCGGGATCGATCAGCAGCACGGCCTCGTCATCGATCATGACGCGCCAGCCATCGCGTTCATCCAGGCCGATGTAATTGCCCTTGAAGGCATGCTGCACGCCTAGCTTGGCGTTCAGCAGCAGCGCCTTGCCCGCGCCTTTTTGCTTGACCAACCACAGCCCGGGCCCTGCCAACTGCACGTCCTCGTAGCGCTGCCCATGGATGGACTTGCCGCTGGCATTCACGAACTCCCAGCCTTTTTCGCGGTTCACCGCCAGCACATCCCCATCGCGCAACGCGGGTTGGCGGGCGCGCAGCACGTCCGGCGCGATCGCCCAGCGGGCCTGCTCGTCCAGCAGTCCCCACCAGCCGCCGTAGCGCGAATCGCGCAACTGGGCCGGCAGGTAGCCGCCGCTGGGCGCGGCCAGCGCCATGACGCCGGCGGGCAGCGTCGCCGCCTTGCCGGTCTCGGTGTTGAACAGGCGCGGCGGCATGGGCATTTCCATCGATGCCAGTTTCTGCCCCCGTTGGAAGCCCCAGGAGCGCGTGCCCAGCTCGAAGGTCTTGACCACCTTGCCGCTGCGGTCGATCAGCACGTCGTGTCCTTGCTCTTCGGCCAGCGCGGTGCCTTCGGCATTGAAACCCGTCGCTTCACTAAAGCGCGGCTTGATGGCCCACTGCCCCTGCTTGTCGATATAGCCCCAGAGCCCGTCCTGGCTGGCGGCCGCCAGACCGTTCTGGAAGGATTTGACTTCCTGGAAGGCTGGCGCGATGGCCATGCGGCCTTGCTGGTTGAGATAGCCCCAGCGTCCCGAGTCGTCGTCGGCCGATCCCGTCAGTACGGCCGCCAAGCCCTCGTGGAAGGCCAGTTGGCATTCCAGGTCGGCGCCGTTGTATTCGTTGAGGCCGGGGGCGCAGCGGTCCAGCCAGCCGGCCTGGGCCGCGCCGGGGATGGCGGGCAGGGCAGCCAGCGCCACGGCCAGCGCCAGCGGTTTGAGGGCGAGCGGGGTCTTCATCGTGCAGCAGCGCGGGTTGCAACCGCGCAAGCGTAAAGGCCGGGCTGGGCGTGCCACATGGTCGTATGCCTGCCAAGAAAGATGGGAAGGCAGCACTGTAACCAGCGGCAGCAGGCAATTAGGCGATAAATGTAACTGTCGAAAACAAACCGTTAAAAACACGGCTATCCGAGGTTGCATGGCGCCGATTCCGGGCGCAGTCCTGACATTCCTGCAAAGCATGCAGCGGACAAAAAATAATCGGTTGATGCGCACACGCGCCGGCCCTGTAATGGACGCCGGTGCCTGCCCGCACGGAGGCGACTATTCATAGCCGAGGTCCGCCATGCCCGTCCTGCGCAAGTCTTCCCTGGATGCCTCCCAACTATTGCTGCTGGTCCTGGCCGGCGGCGTCATTATGGGCCTGGCGCTGGGCGTGCGCCATGTGCAGGGCCTGTTCCTCCTGCCTGTCACGATGGACCGCGGCTGGAGCCGCGAGACCTTCGCCATGGCGCTGGCGGTGCAGAACCTGACCTGGGGCGTGGCGCAGCCGTTTACCGGCATGGTTGCCGACCGCTACGGCTCGGCCAAGGTGATTGCGGGCGGACTGCTGTTCTATGCGCTGGGGCTGGCGGGCATGGCGCATGCCGCCACGCCCGCCGGGTTCCTGTGGACAGCGGGCGTGTGCATAGGCATCGCGCTGTCCGGCACCGCATTCGCCGTGATCTACGGCGCGCTCAGCCGGCTGGTGGCGCCTGAACGCCGCAGCTGGGCGCTGGGCGTGGCGGGCGCGGTGGGCGGCCTGGGCCAGTTCACCATGGTGCCGGCCGCGCAATGGCTGATCAGCGGCTGGGGCTGGGTCGCGGCCCTGTTGTCGTTCGCGCTGGTGTTGCTCGTGCTGCTGCCCCTGGCGTTGCCGCTGCGCGAGTCTCCCGGCCGGGAGCAGGGTGTGGCGTCCGGCGAAGCAGGGCTGTCCATGTCCGCAGCCATACGCGAGGCCTTCGCCCAGCCCGGCTTCTGGCTGTTGAACCTGGGCTTCCTGGCCTGCGGCTTCCAGCTTGCCTTCATCGGCACGCACCTGCCCGCGTACCTGATGGACAAGGGCCTGCGCGCCTCCGACGCGGTGGCGGCGCTGGCTATCATCGCGCTGACCAACGTCATGGGCACCTACGTCTGCGGCGTCCTGGGCGGACGTCACCGCCGCAAGTACCTGCTGGCCGGCATCTATCTACTGCGCACGGCCGCCATCGCGCTGTTCGTGCTGCTGCCGCTGTCGTCATGGACCGTGTACGTGTTCGCGGCGGTCATGGGCTTCGTCTGGCTGGGCACGGTGCCGCTCACCAACGGCTTGATATCCCAGGTGTTCGGCGTGCGCTACATCACAACCCTGTTCGGTTTCGTGTTCTTCGGCCACCAGCTGGGGTCCTTCCTGGGGGTGTGGCTGGGCGGCGTGGTGTTCGAGGCCACCGGCTCCTATGACCTGATCTGGCTGGGCGCCATGGCGCTGGGCGTGCTGTCGGCGGCGCTGCACTGGCCGATAGACGACCGCGAGATCCGGCGGGTCCCTGCCGCGGCCGCGCCCAGCTGATGGCGGCTTACAGCGGCCGGTGCTGCGTGCCCGCGCCCATGGTGATGTGCAGCATGCGGCAGGAGCCGGCCACCTTGAGCGTGTGCCAGATGCCCTTGGGGACCACATAGGCATCGCCTGCCTGCATCCGCACGGCCTGTTCGCCTGTCGGCCATTCCAGCCGCAGTTCCGCCGCGCCCTCGATCAGGCGCAGGACCTCGTCGGCCTGCGGGTGCATTTCCCATTGCGGCCAGTCCGTTTCGAAGGCGTATTCGGATACGAGCCAACCGCGGCCGTAGCGTTCAAGTTCCTCTTCCGGCTGCGACCAGAAGGCGTTGCCGCCTTCGACGGCCGTACAGGCGCCCGAGGCGTCCAGCAGGAGATAGTGCGACGACAGATTGGTAGTCATGTTGCGCTTCCTGGCGTGAAGGATGTCGGGCCAGTGTAAAGCGATATCATGTGCATCTTCATCGGCTATAACAGGAGAGGGCGATGCGCCAGGGATTCGATGGGGTCAGGCCCGCGTCCGAGTCTTCCATCGAGATCGGCTTCTTCCATGAAGGCCGGCATTGCGTCGAACGCATCCGGGCCAAGCCCACCGCCGCCAACCTCAAGCGCGCCGCCGACCGCCGGGCCGCCATCCTCGAGGCCATTGCGCGCGGCGAATTCGACTACGACGCCGAGTTTCCCAAGCGCGGCGGCGCGACCAAGCCATAACAGGGTTCCGCATGACGAGCGACAAGCAGCTGGACATCAACGATCTGACGCCGGACGCCTTCCGGGCCTACGGCTGGATGCTGGGCAAGCCCATGCCGGACGGCAACGGCGTGCCGTTGTTTTCCAACCCGGCCACCGACTTCTGGCAAGAGCATCTGTTCAACACGGGCGCGGGCGGGGACGCAGAGCTGTTGTGGGTCAACTACCGCAGCCAGTCCTTCGAGATCTCCAGCCTCGAAAAGCACCTGCTGACGCAGCAGGCCATCGTGCCGCTGACCGGCGAGATCATCCAGGTGGTGGCGCGCAGCGCGGCCGACGGCAGCCCCGATCTGGCCAGCCTGATGGCATTCCGCGTGCCGCAGGGGCAGGGCGTCTGCATGCGCCCGGGCTGCTGGCACGCCACGCGCGTGACGGAGGAGGAAGTCACCTGCCTGATGCTGACCCGCCGGTCCACCACCGTGGACCTGATTCAGCATCTGACCACGGACGCCGCCGCCAGCGAAAGCGCGATCGTGGCGATTCCCCTGCAGCGGCTCGAAGGCCAGACCCAGCCGGCTTGAGCGCATCCGGGGAAATGTGCCAGAATTCCCCGGAAATTCCCGCCTCGCACGCGACGCTGCCTTCAGCGGGCGCCGCCAACATCACGCAGTGTTGGAGCAATGAATGCGCGACCGTCAGACTGGCATCGAGTTCTTGCGCGCGACCCGCCTGCTTCTTGCGGCACTGCTGATCGGCAGTGCCGCAGGATGCGCCATCCATTCGCAAGATTCCAGCGGCTCGCAATCGGTAGGCATCGACGGCGTCACGGCGCAACAGGCGCGCGGCATCGCCCGCGAAGCCTATCTCTACGGCACGCCCATGGTCGCCAGCTACCAGACCATGCATGCCTTCAGCATCGACAAGAGCAACCCCCAGTACAAGGGGCCGTTCAACACCGTCAACAACGTTGCGCGCGTCTTCACGCCCGAAGACAGCGCCTTCGTCACGCCCAACGCCGACACGCCATACACGTTCGCGGTGCTGGACCTGCGCGCCGAACCCGTGGTCATCTCCGTGCCTGCCATGGAGCCGCGCCGCTATTTCGTGCTGCAGCTGATGGACCTGTACACCTACAACTTCGCCTATATCGGCAGCCGCAGCACCGGCAATGGCGGCGGCCGGTTCCTGGTCGCGGGCCCGCGCTGGAAGGGCAAGACGCCTGCCGGCATCACCAAGGTGATCAGGTCGGAGACCGACCTGGTCAACCTGGTCGGGCGCACCCAGCTCTTCAGCGCCGGCGACCTGCCCAACGTCAAGCGCATCCAGTCGCGCTACAAGATCCAGACCTTGTCGGCCTTCCGCAAGCAGCGCGCGCCCGCAGTGGCGCCGGCCGTGGACTGGATCCCACCGGAACCGCCCGCGCAGATGCGCAGCTCGCTGGAGTTCTACAACCAGCTTGCCTTCCTGCTGCAGTTTGCGCCGGCCCATTCTTCCGAGCAGTCATTGCGCGAACGCTTTGCCAGCATCGGCCTGGAACCCGGCCGGCAATTCGATTTCAACGGCATGAACCCCGCATTGCGTCGCGCCCTGCAGGAAGGCATGCACGACGGCCAGAACGACATCGACAAGAACCGCGAGGCCCTGAACGGCAAGACCGACGGGCTGTTCGGCGACCGCAACACACTGAAGAATGATTACCTCGCGCGCGCCACCGGCACGCAGGTCGGCATCGGCGGCAACAGCCGCGAGGAAGCGCTCTATCCCGTGCTGGAGAACGACAGCACCGGCCAGCCGCTGGACGGCCGCAACAAGTACACCCTGCGCTTCGCCCCGCGCAGCCTGCCGCCCGTCAATGCGTTCTGGTCCATGACCATGTATCGCCTGCCGGACCAGTTGCTGGCGCCCAATCCGCTCAAGCGCTACCTGATCAATTCCTCGATGCTGTCGTCGCTCAAGCGCGACCGCGACGGCGGCATTACGATCTACCTCCAGTCGGAGTCGCCGGGCAAGGGCAAGGAAGCCAACTGGCTGCCCGCGCCGGCCGGGCCCTTCATGGTCACGCTGCGGTACTACTGGCCCAAGCCGGCGCTGCTGGAAGGCAAGTGGACTTCGCCGCAGATCGAACGCGCCAGGCAGGCGCCCCAGGCGCGCCCGGCGCCTTTCCCGCCCCAGGTTCGACACTAGAGGCCGTCTGGGCTACAAGAAGGCCTCGCGCAGGCCAGTCATCGCCATCCGGGCAGGCGCAGTCGGGTAGACGCCCACACAGGGAGCCTCGCGCCGCATGAAGCGCAATTTCAATATTCACGACCTGCGCATTTTCTACGCGGTAGTCATGACCGGATCGACCCGCCAGGCCGCGCAGTCCATGCATTTGACGCAGCCGGCGGTCAGCCACGCGATTTCCCGCCTGGAAGGCGCGACCGGCGTGCAACTGTTCGACCGGTCGCACAAAACCTTGCGCCCCACCGAGGCGGGCCAGTACCTCTACAGCGAAGCGAAGTTCGTGCTGGACGAGCTGGTCCGCATCGACGAGGCCCTGCACAGCATCGAACAGTTCGGCGGGCGCGGCCTGCGCATTGCGTCGTCGCCCGCGCTGGCGCTGGGCTACGCGCCCGATGCCGTGCGACGCTATCTGGACGTCAACGGCACCCGGCCTTTCTCCATTGATATCGAATCGTCCGTGCAGGCCATCAGCGCGGTCGAGACCATGCGCGCGGACTTCGGCCTGGGCGCGGTTGAGCGCGACAGCGCCCGGCTGGCATTCACGCCGTTCTTGCGCGCCGACGTCATGGCCATCGCGCATCGCGACCATCCCCTGGCGGCGCGCGACACCATTGCAGCGGCCGATATCCCGCCAGACACCTACGTAAAGCCCTTGTGGTCCGACTATGTGGTCGCACAGGGCGACATCGCGGATTCGCTGCTGCTGAGTTCCGGCATGCGGGCGCACATGTCGCTGCTGCCCGGCACGGTTCGGGCGGTCCAGGGCATCAGTTTGGTCAACGCTTTATCCGCGTGGGATATCGTGGCGGCCTATCCCGATCTGGTCGCCCGGCCGCTGGCTTCGCGGCAGTGGTTCGATTTCTATCTCATTACCCGCAAGGAGCCGCGCAACCAGGACCTGGCCGAGCGATTGCTTGACGCCTTGCGCGCCACGGCACAGGCGCGCCGCCAGGGCGTCTACGCGCAAACAGTCCAACTGCTGGCGTAGGGCGCGGCCTCAGTCCGCCGGCGGCTGCCAGGGCAGCGATTGCAGGTCGCCGTCTATGCTGATCGCCTGCCCGCTGATCATTGCCCCGAACGGGCTGGCCAGGAACAGCGCCATATTGGCGATGTCCGCTGCCCGCACGAACTGCCGCAGGCTGACGCCGGACAGTTCCAACCGGGTCTCTTCCGCCACCGTCAGACCCATGTTTTTCGCGCGCGCCTCGATCACGCGGTCGATGCGCGGCCCAGCCACCAGCCCGGGCAGCAGCGCGTTGACGCGGATGCCATGGCCGCCCAGCTCGACCGCCAGCGAACGGGTCAGCCCCACCACGCCCCATTTGGTTGCCGCGTAGGGTGTGCGCATGGGTATGCCCATGCGGCCTGCCACCGAGCTGATGTTGATGATGCTGCCGCCGCCCGCAGCGCGTAGCGCCGGCAACGCATGTCGCACCGTGTGGAACTGCGATGCCAGATTGATGTCCAGCGTCGCGTCCAGTTCTTGCGGTTTGATGTCCGCGATACCCGCGGTCGGGCCGGCTATGCCGGCATTGTTGACCAGCACGTCCAGGCCGCCCAGCTGCGCCAGCGCTTCCTGCATGTAGCGGTCGATCTCGTCGCGCCGGCCCACGTCGGCGCGCGAGCTGGGGTAAGGGCAGGCCGCCAGCGCCTGTTCGTCCACGTCGCAGACGTGCACCCTGGCGCCGCGTTCGGCGAATGCGGCGGCGATCGCCGCGCCGATGCCGGCCGCGCCCGCGGTCACGATGACGCGTTTGCCGGAAAGATCCACCGGAAGCGCGGAAATGTCCGCCGGGACAGCGTTCTTCACAGTCATGCCAGATCCTTGTGGTTGCGGTTCAGGGCTTCATCAAGCGGCAGGTCGATTCCGCCGGCGTGGTATAGACCTGGTCGCCCGGCACCCTGGCCACCAGCTTGTAGTAATCCCAAGGGGCCTTCGACTCCGCCGGCGTCTTTACCTGCATCAGGAACATGTCGTGCACCATCAGGCCATCGGCGCGGATCTTGCCGTCCTTCACGAAGAAGTCATTCACCGGATTCGCCTTCAGCCATTTCATGACAGTATCGCCATCGGTGCTGTTGGTGGCTGCCACGGCCTTCAGGTATGTCGTGGCGGCGGAATAGTCGCCGGCCTGCAGCATCGAGGGTTTCTTCTTCATGGTGGCTTCGAAGCGCGAGGCCCACTTGCGCGAGGCGTCGTCCTGGTCCCAGTACCAGGCCGTGGTCAGGTACATGTTCTGCGCGGCCTGCAGGCCCAGCGCGTGGACGTCGGTGATCAGCACCAGCAGGCCGGCGATCTTCATCTTCGGCGTCAGGCCGAATTCATTGGCCGCCTTGACCGCATTGCTGGTGTCGCTGGCCGAATTCGCCAGTCCCAGCACCGATGCGCCGGATGCCTGCGCCTGCAGGATGAAGGACGAAAAATCCGCCGCGTTCAGCGGATGCCTGACCCGCCCCTTGACGGCGCCGCCGTCGGCCTGCACCACGGCCGACGCATCGCGCTCCAGCGCATGTCCGAAGGCGTGGTCCACGGTCAGGAAGTACCAGTTCTTGTCGCCTTCCTTCATCATCGCGCGCGCCGTGCCGCGCGCCAGCGAGACCGTGTCGTACACGTAGTGCACGGTGTAGGGCGTGCATTGGGAATTCGTCAGTTCGGAAGCGCCCGCGCTCACCACGAAGAACGGCGTCTTCTTTTCTTCGGCCACCTTCGCCATCGCCAGCGCCGCCGCCGAGTTCGCGCCTGCGATCAGCATGTTCACGCCTTTCTGGTCCAGCCATTCACGCGCCCTGGAGGAGGCAATGTCAGCGCGGTTCTGATGGTCCGCCACCAGGACCTCGACCTTCTTGCCTGCCACCACGCCGCCCAGGTCCGCCACGGCCATCTTGATCGCCTCGGCGCCGCCGGGGCCGTCGGCGTCCGCCGACAGGCCGGACATATCGGTAATGAAGCCGATGCGGATCACGTCGTCATCGGCTTGCGCCGCGCCGGCCATTCCCAACAGCGCAGCCACCGCCGTCGCGCACAATGTTCTTTTCATGTCTCTCTCCCCACTGGATAGGATTTTGGTCAGAACGCGACGTTGTCGCGGCCCTTCAGTTGCAGCGTCTCGCGCGCCTCGTCGGGCGTGGCGATTTGCAGTGACAGGTCTTCCAGGATGCGGCGGATCCGTCGCACCTGATCGGCGTTCGAGCGCGCCAGCTCGCCCGGCCCGTCCCACAGCGAATCCTCCAGCCCCACGCGCACATTGCCGCCCATGGTCGCCGCCATCGTCGCCAGCGGCGTCTGCTTGCGTCCGGCGGCAAGTACCGACCAGATGTAGTCGTTACCGAACAGCCGGTCAGCGGTGCGCTTCATCATCATCACGTCTTCGGGATGCGTGCCGATGCCGCCGCGTATGCCGAACACGGACTGGATCAGGAAGGGCGGCTTGAGCAGCTTGCGGTCCACGAAATGCGCCGCGGTGTACAGATGCCCGATGTCGTAGCACTCGATCTCGAAGCGCGTGCCGTTGTCGCCGCACGAGGTCAGGATATGTTCGATGTCCTTGAAGGTGTTCTTGAAGATCAGGTCGTTGCTGCCTTCCAGATAGGGGCGTTCCCAGGCGTGCTTGAATTCCTTGAAACGCTCCAGCAGCTCGTACATGCCGAAGTTCATCGAGCCCATGTTCAGCGATGCGACCTCGGGCTTGAATTGCAGCGCAGGCGCCATGCGATCGGCGATGGGCAGTACGGGAGAACCGCCAGTCGTGATGTTGATCACCACGTCCGAGCCATTCTTGATGCGCGGCAGGAACTGCGCGTACAACGCGGGATCCTGGGTAGGCTGCCCGGTATCGGGCTGGCGCGCATGCAGGTGCACGATGGCCGCGCCGGCCTGGGCGGCATCCAGCGCGGATTGCGCGATCTCATCGGGCGTGACGGGCAGATGCGGCGACATCGACGGCGTGTGGACCGATCCGGTGATGGCGCAGGTGATGATGACCTTGTTCCTGGACTGTTTCATGGGCCTCGGGCTGCGCGCTTGCGCATGCGGTTCTAGTGGTTTTCATGGCCCCGGCTGTCTCCTCCGGGTGTGGGCCATTCTGTCCCAGGGCCGCGGCCCGTGTCACCTGAACAGAAATAATCAATTGATAGGATTTCCGGTGCTGCGGTGCAGCGACGAAGGGGGCCGGCGCTGCGCGGGATTCCTGACAGGACTACAATTTGCCTATGCCGGAACGCCCGTTCCGACGGCCATCCGATCACGCAGAAGTCGCCTCCCATGCTTGATATCCAGACCCTCCGCCCGCTGCGGGCCATGCAGCCCGGGCGCGGCCAGATCCGCCTGATACAGGTGCCGGCATGAGCTACGTCCTGGCGGTGGATCTCGGCGGCACGCGCTTTCGCGCCGCATTGGTGGACGCGCGCGGCGGCATCGCGCATTCCTGTTTCATCGACAGCCCGGCGCGCGCCAGCCTTGCCGCTCAACCCGGCTGGGACGAGATCGACGCCGATGCCTGGTGGGGCGGCCTGCAAGCCCTGGTCGATGCCCTGGCGGCGCAGTCAAACACGGCTTTCAACGCGGTGGAGGCTATTGCGATTTGCGGCGTCACGCGCACGCAGGTCTTCATCGACGCGCATGGCGCCGCCATCCGGCCCGCGATCACTTGGCGGGATACGCGCGCGGCGGCGGACGTAGGCGCGTGGCTCGCGTCCATGCCGTCTGCCCATCCCGAACATGCGCAGATCAACGCCTTTCATCCTTGGGCGCGCGTGGCATGGCTGCTGCGCGCCGAGCCTCAGAATGCGGCTCGGGTGCGAGTGGTTCTGGAACCCAAGGATTATCTGAATTTCCGCCTGACCGGACGCGCCGTGAGTGACAGCGTGTCGATGGCGCGGCTGGCGGCGGCCGCGACGGCCGGGCCCGATTGCGCCGATCTGCTGACGGCGGCGGGCGCCAATCCGGCCTGGGTGCCGCGCCTGCTCGATCCGCTGGAGGTCGTAGGCACGGTGCAAGCGGGCCTGCCGGGCGCGCTGGCGCGACTGTCTGGACGCCCTGTGGTGGCCTGCGCCAACGACACCTGGGCGGCCGTGGCCGGCCTGGGCGCCTTGCGGCCGGGCTATGCCTACAACATCTCCGGTACCACCGAAGTCTTCGGTGCCGTGGGCGCCGAGCCGGTGCAGGCGCAAGGCCTGATGACGGTGGATTGGGGCGGCGGCCATCACCAGATCGGCGGGCCTGGCCAGAACGGCGCTGATACGGTGGCGTGGCTCTTGCCCCTGTTGGGCCGCCTGGGCGACGAAGGCATGGCTGGCGTGGGCGAGGCCATGGACGCCTTGCTGGATGCGCCGCGCGACCCGCAGCCGGCCCTGTTCCTGCCCTATCTGCAGGGCGAACGGGTGCCTTACTGGGATCCGCACCTGCGCGGCGCCTTCCTCGGACTGAACCGCCGCCACGGCCCCGGCGACCTGGCCTGGGCCGTGCTGGAAGGCGTGGCCTTCCTCAACCGTATCGTGCTGGAACGCGCTGAAAGCGCGCTGGGCAGCCCCGTCGGAGAGATCCGCTTCGGCGGCGGCGCGGCGTCCAATGCCCAGTGGTGCCAGGTCAAGGCGGACATCTGCGAACGTCCGCTGGTGGTCGGCCAGGCCGAGCAGCCCGGGGTGCTCGGCGCGGCGGTTGCCGCGTGGACGGGCGTGGGGCGCTACGGCAGCTTCGCGGCCGCCCAGGACGCGCTGGTGCGCGTGGCGCAACGCTACGAGCCGCAAGCCGAGCGGGCCCATGCCTATCGCCGCATGTACCACCAGTTCCGCGCCGCGGAAGCCGCGCTGGCGCCGGTATCGCGCGCGCTGGCCGGCATCGACATGGGTTGATGGCCCGGGTATAAACTACGACGCCATCAGCGGGGCGCAGCCATGCGCCTGCATAACAAACAAAACGCAGCAAGGGTCGAGTCGATGCGCGGCATCCTGGAGAAGTACGGCACGGCAATCGCGGGATTGGTCCTGGTGGGCTTTTTCGCATTGGCGGCCCCGAATTTCGCGGCGCCCAACAATCTTCTGAACATCGCCAAGGAAACCAGTTTCCTGGCCATCATCGCCATCGGCTTCACGCTGGCGCTGGTCACGGCCGAACTGGATTTGTCCGTCGCCGACGTCGCCAGCCTGGCGGCCGTCGTCACCGGCGCCTTGGTGCATACCGGTCAGCCGGTGCTCCTGGCCATAGGCGCGGGCCTGGGCGTGGGCCTCTTGTGCGGGCTGGTGAATGGCGTCGCCGTCACGCGACTGCGCGTGCCTTCGCTTATCGCCACCCTGGGCATGGCCGCCATGGCGCGCGGCTTTGCCTTCATGCTGACCGATGGCGTGTCCTATGTGGGCCGCTGGCCCGCTGCCTTCACCGATCTGGCCCGTGGCAAGCCTTTCGGCATTCCCGCCCTGGTGCTGTGGATGCTGGGTACGGTCCTGCTCGCATTCTTCCTGGTCAAGTGGACCCGCACCGGCGCGCGCATGACAGCCACGGGCGAGGCCGGCGAATCCGCACGGCTGGCCGGCATCAACATCCGCGCCATGAAAAGCATAGGCCTGGCTTTGTCCGGCCTGTGCGCGGGCCTGGCGGCTGTGCTGCTCACGTCCAGCCTGTCGTCCGCCGCGCCCAATATGGCCGGCGACTACTTCCTGTATGCGATTGCCGCGGTGCTGCTGGGCATGACCATGTTCAATCCCGGCCACGCCAACATACCCGGCACGCTGGTTGCCGCGCTGATCCTCAAGGTGCTGGGCAACGGCCTGGTCCTCATGGGCGCGCCGTACTACGTGCAGGACATCGTCCTGGGCTTCATCATCATCGCGTCGGTCGCGGTGTCATCGGCCGTGCTGAAGAAAGCGGCTTTCAAATTCTGATCGGAAGGGGAAGATAACCATGCGTAAATCCTTGATGCGCAATCTGCTGTTGGCCGCGTTTTCCGTGCAGGCCCTGGCCATGGGCGCCGCCGCGCACGCCTTCGACGTGGGCGTGGTGGCGTTCCAGATGTCCTCGGAAACCCATGCCCGCGTTGCCAACGCCGCTGCCGAAGCCGCCCGTGCAAAAGGTTGGACGGTTACCCAGTTGAACGCTGAAGGGTCGCTACCCAAGCTGGCCGAACAGCTCGACACCCTGGTTAATAAGAAGGTCGACGCTATCGTCATCGCCATGGGCAAGCCCGTCGAAACCGATGCGCAGCTGCAAGCCGCCAAGGAAAAGGGCATTCCGGTAGTCGGCGTGATGTCGGGCGCCAGCCCCCACATGCTGTTCGACGTCGAGGTCAACGAATACGCCACCGGCGCCCAGTCCGTGCTGTACCTGCTGGGCAAGATGGGCTACCAAGGCAACATCCTGTCCGCCCGCTTCGACGGCAACTCCGGCACCCGCATCCGCGGCAAGATGCTGGACGCCGTCCTGACCGAAAACACCGCGGTCAAGGACCTGGCCAAGTTCAGCATGGCCCGCACCCAGAGCTGGCGCGACGACGTGCGCAACGGCATGCAGGCGCTGCTGCTGCGCCACCAGGGCCAGTTCAAAGGCATCTGGGCCTCGTTCGACGGCCAGGCCTATGTCATCGACGACCTGCTGCAGGCCCAGGGCATGAAGAAGGGCGACATCACCCTGGTGTCCGTCGACGGTAGCCCGGAAACCTACCGCCGCATCGCTGATCCCAACAGCCTCATCACCGCCACCATGATGATTCCCTTCGAGCAGATGGGCACCAAGGCCATCTACGCCATCGACCGCATCGTCGTGAAGAAGGAGCCCAGGGAAACCATCGCCGCCGGCCCCTACCTGTTCATGGACTCGGTCCTGGTCGACGCCAGCAACGTCCAGAAATTCCTGCAACCCGCCAAGTAAGAGCCCGCAGTCATGACCGCCGCGTTGTCGCTACGCCAGATCAAGAAATCCTACGGCGCCGTCGAAGCCCTGAAAGGCGTGGACCTGGACGTGCCTCAGGGCAAGGTCATGGCCATCTGTGGCGACAACGGCGCGGGCAAGTCCACGCTCATCCGCATCATCTCCGGCGCGCAGGAACCCAGCGGCGGCGCGATGAGCCTGAACGGCAAACAGGTCGTGTTCGGCTCGCCCCACGACGCCCTGGTGCAAGGCATCGCCACTATCTACCAGGATCTGGCGCTGGCTCCGCGCCTGTCGATCTGGGAGAACATTTTCATGGGCGCCGAACTGGTGCGCCGCGTGGGCCCGCTCAGCATCCTGGACAAGCGCCGCATGGCCCAGGACGCGCGCGGTTACTTGCAGCGCCTGTCCGTGCCCATCGACGACATGGACCGGCCCGTGGAACGCATGTCCGGCGGCCAGCGCCAGGCCGTCGCCATCGCCCGCGCCCTGCGCTGGGACGCCCGCGTCGTCATCATGGACGAACCCACCGCCGCGCTGGGCGTCAAGGAAACCGCGCTGGTGCTGAACCTGGTGCGCAAACTGCGCGAGGAAGGCCGCACCGTCATCCTCATCAGCCACAACATGGCCGACGTGGTGGCGCTTGCGGACCGGGTCGCGATCCTGAAGAGCGGCGCCAAAGTCATCGAGCGCGACGTGGCCGGACTGGACGCGGATGCGCTGGCGCATATGGTGATGACGGGCAAGGAATAGATTCTCCGCTCTAGGCTGAGCGGAAAAAAAGGCCGGCGCCAGATTCTCCTGGCGCCGGCCTTTTGACGTGCAGTGTAGGGACTTAGTCCTTGCGGCTGGTCACTTCAACCAGGTGGTAGCCGAATTGCGTCTTCACCGGGCCCTGGACTTCGCCGACCGGGGCGCTGAACACCACGGTGTCGAATTCCTTGACCATCTGACCCGGACCAAACGTACCCAGGTTGCCGCCGTCGCGCGAGGACGGGCAGCTGGAGTTTTCCTTGGCCAGCTGAGCAAAGTCGGCGCCGTTTTCGATGGCTGTCTTCAGTTCGTTAGCCTTGGCTTCGGTGGAGACGAGGATGTGACGGGCGGAGGCTTGTGCCATTTGGGGGCTCCTTGCGGACTTGAATTGGGGAGGGGGAGAGTAACGCATTCAGCGGACGGGCGCTGGATTGGCTAGGGTAACTCGCCGACGATGAACCGCTGGCGACTGTTGTGTATCCCTTCAATACAACAGGCCCGGATGCAGGTGCACCGCAAATTTTGTCACATATCAATCGGCCACTTTGGCCTTTGGATATGCTCGTACGCCAATCCCCTCAAATCCAACGCCGCCGACCCCGGCGCGTCCGCAAACACGACCTTCCGCGCCACCTTCGAGAACGAAGCCTGGAAGTGCTGCGCCGACTTCACCACGATCAGCGTCTTTTCCTCCAACCGGCATCCCAGCTGGGTGAAAACATCGGTATCCATGGCCTGGGCCCGCACCGTGATCAATACGATCTCGATGCCATCGGCCTCGACCAGCGCAGAATTCCCCACCACTGCTGGCGATCCGGACAACCCCGTCATGACCATGTCCGGCACCAGCGCCTTGACCGTGCACATCAGATCCAGAGGCTCTCCAGACAGCGGGCTGATCTTGCCCCCAATGCGCAAGGGCAAACGCGCGCCCACGCCGGCGCTGAAGGCGATGCGGACGGCGATCGGGTCCCACATGGGGCCTATCGCCACATTGCGCATGCCGCGTTCCAGCAGACGCCGCAGCAGGAAGGTTGAGTCCCCCGCACCGCCGCCGCCGGGATTGTCGGCCGCATCGGCAATGACGACAGGCGTTACGCCGTATGCCAGAGCCTGGTCGATGGCTACGTCCGGTTTGGGATAGACAGGCGTCAACACTTCGCGCATGCCTATCAGCTCGTCAGCCAGGCGCCGTGCGAGCTGCTGGGCGGCCTGGGTGTCGCCGTCGGCATAGACCAGCAGCTTGGTCCCCATGTCTGGCACGTCGCCCCAGGCGAAGCTGTGCACCACGGAAATGGAGAGGATGCCGTCTTTGCCCTCCAGCGCGCTAATGCGGTCGATGTAGCCGCGCGCCGGTTCCTGCGGCGTGCGGATGGTGACGACCATCCCGCAGTCAACGACGGCCGCGACGGGCGCGATGCGACGCTCGACGATGGCCGCGCAGAAGTCCACCAGTTCCAGCGCGCGTTCGCGTATGTCGGTGTGGGGATATTCCTTATACGCGACCAGCATGTCGGCGTTGGACACCATGGCCTCCGACAGGTGGCAGTGCGGATCCAGTTCCGCGCCCACCACGACTCCGGGGCCGACGATCTTGCGTATCCGCGTCAGCAGGTCGCCTTCGCAGTCTTCATAACCATCGGCCACCATGGCGCCGTGCAGGCCCAGCACCACCATGTCGACGGGCAGGGCCTGCTGCAGGTCGCGCAGCAGTTCATCACGCAGCGTTTCGTAAGCATGGCGGGTGGTGACGCCGCCGGGTTGGGCGCCGGCGGCCATGCCTTCGATCACGGTCCAGCCGTGTTGCGCGCCGCGCTGGCGCGCTGCCCACAGGGGTCCGCTGAAGATGGTCATCTCGGGAGGATGGGTGCCGGCGGGGTAATAGCCCCGGTCGGAAAAATCATCCAGCGAGGTGGGCAGCGGAGCGAACGTATTGGTCTCCGTGGACAGCGAACCGGTGAAAACGCGCATGGTACGAGTGCTTAGTCCGCGGTGGCGCCGGATGCCTTGACCACGTCGGCGTACTTGGCGATTTCGGAAGCGACGTGTTGGCGCAGCTCTTCAGTCGTGCCGCCGCCGGGCGTGGCGACCATGCCGGCGAGCTTTTCCTGGATTTCCTTCTCAGCCAGGATCGCGTTGACTTCCTTGTTCAGCTTTTCCACGATGCCCGCGGGCGTGCCGGCCGGCGTGAACAGCGCGTACCAGGACGTCATCTCGTAACCCTTGACGGTGGCGTCGATGGTGGGGATCTCGGGCGCGAAGGGCTGGACGGTAGCGCTGGTGACGCCCAGCGCGCGCAGCTTGCCGCCCTGGATGAGCTGCATGACGGAAGGCGCCGTATCGAACATCACCTGGATGCGGCCCGCCATCAGGTCGGTGAGGGCGGGCGCGCTGCCCTTGTACTGCACGTGCTCCATTTCCACGCCGGTCATCATCTTGAACAGTTCAGCCGACAGGCGGGTCGACGATCCTGCGCCGGACGAGGCGAAGAAGATATTCTTGGGGTTGGCCTTGGCGTAGGTGATGAACTCCTGCACGGTCTTGGCCGGCACGGTGTTGTTCACCACCATGATGTTGGGGAAGCGCGTCAGCAGCGCCACCGGCGCGAAGTCCTTCTGGAAGTCGAAGGACAGCTCCTTGTACAGCGACACGTTGATGGTGCTGGCGTTCGAGCCCAGCAGGATGGTGTAGCCGTCGTTGGGCGAGCGCGCCACGGTGGCGGCGGCGATGTTGCTGGCGGCGCCGGGGCGGTTCTCGACCACGAAGGTCTGACCCAGCTTGTCCGACAGGCGGCCGGCGATCAGCCGCGCCACGGCGTCGGACGAGCCGCCAGGCGCGTAGCCGACCACGACCTTGACGGGCTTGCTCGGGTAGGCGGCTTCCGGCGAGGCGAATGCGGCCTGTTGAGTGAACACGCTCAGGGTTGCGGCAGCGAGGATCGAAGCGAAGAGTTTCATGCTTTAAGGCTCGAAATGGGCGTTACCTCGCATTGCCGCCGCCGCTGGTTTCCAGCTTGCGGCTCGCAACCGAGCGGATTTGAAAGTACGCGCATTATTCGCAATCGCAGCCCTGTAAATCAATGTAAGCTGAGAGGAAGTTTGTTGCTAAAAAGGCAACGATTTGAAGAAATCGTAGAAAAGGGGACAAGCATGGACGGAGGTTTGAGCGCGCGGCGCCTGCAATACTTCTTCGAGGCGGTGACGACCGGGTCGGTGCGCGGCGCCGCCGAGCGCCTAGGTGTGGAGCCGTCCATCGTCAGCCGCCAGATCCAGCTGCTCGAAACGGAGCTGGGCGTGGCGCTGCTGGAGCGCAAGGGCCGCGGCATCGTGCCCACCGATATGGCGGCCATCGTGATGGATCATTGCCGCGACCGGCAGGCCAGCGAGCAGGCCCTGCGCGCCCGGCTGGACGAGGTCAACGGCTTGCAACGCGGCGATATCCAGATCGTCACCAGCGAGGGATTCGTGGACATCCTGATGAGCGGCGTGGTGGACGAATTCTGCCGACAGCATCCCGGCGTGCGGGTATCGCTGAAGGTGGCAGGCGCTTCCGACGCGGTGCGCGCCGTGGTGCACGACGACGCACATATCGGCGTGGTGTTCGGCGCCCCGGCGGACCCCGGCATACGCGTGGTCCATACGCGCAACCATCCGCTGTGCGTGATCGCGTGGCCGGATCATCCGCTGGCGCGGCAACGCAAGCGGCCGACGCTGAAGGACGTGGCGAGCCATCCGATCGCGCTCATGGGGCCGGGGTTCGGCCTGCGCCAGTTGATTGAGATGGCCGAGCTCTCGGAGAACATCGTGCTGTCGCCCAGCTTCATTGCCAACTCGATCGTGACCTTGAAGCGTTATGTGGAAAGCCGCCTGGGCCTGACCTTCACGTCGGCGAATTCGGTGGTGAAGGAAGTCGCCAGAGGCGAACTGGTGGCGCTGCGCACCACCAATCCCATCTTCGAGGCGGCGCAGACGCGGCTGATCGTGCGCGCCAATCGGCCGCTGACCAGTGCGGCAAGAGGGATGCTGGGAAGAATCCAGGCATCGCCGTTGTTCCACGGCGCGAAGCCGTAGCGGGCGATGCCTGGCAAGGTCTTGCTGCGTGCTTAGCGCACCGGCCAGCCGTACATCAAGCCGCCATCGCGGTAAGAGGCGTTCAGGCCGCGCGGCAGCTTCAGCGGGCTGCTGGGGCCGAGGTTCTTCTCAAAGCTTTCGCCGTAGTTGCCGATATTCTTGATGATGTTGTAGGCCCACTTGTCATCCACTCCCAGGTTCTTGCCCATGCCCGGGGTCACGCCCAGCAGGCGCTGCACGTTGGGATTGGTGCTCTTGAGCATTTCATCGACGTTCTTGGAGGTGATGCCGTATTCCTCGGCTTCCAGCATGGCGAACAGAGTCCAGCGGACCACGTTGAACCATTGCTCGTCGCCCTGGCGGACCATGGGGCCCAGCGGCTCCTTGGAGAAGTTCTCCGGCAGGATGTCGTACTTTTCCGGGTTCTCCAGATTGCTGCGCGCCGCGGCCAGTTGCGATTTGTCGCCGGTAAAAGCATCGCAACGGCCCACCGCGAAGGCGCGGATGATCTCGTCCAGGCGTTCCACCACCACGGGCTTGAAGACGATGTTCTGCGAGCGGAACCAGTCGGCCAGGTTCAGTTCGGTGGTGGTGCCGGGCTGCACGCAAACCGTGGCGCCGTCCAGTTCCTTGGCGCTTTTCACGTTCAGGGACTTGTTCACCATGATGCCCTGGCTGTCGTAGTAGTTCACGGCCACGCCGATCAGGCCCAGCGTGGTGTCGCGGGTCAGCGAGAGCGTGGTGTTGCGGGGCAGGACGTCGACTTCGCCGGACTGCAGGGCGGTGAAGCGCTGCAGCGCGCTGACGGCCATGATCTTGGCCTTGGAGGCGTCGCCGAACATGGTGATGGCCAGCGCGCGGCACAGGTCCACGTCCAGGCCGATCCAGCCGCCCTTGCTGTCGTTCACCGAAAAGCCGGCGACGCCGGTGGACACGCCGCATTGGACGAAGCCCTTGCTCTTGACCGCCTCGAAAGTCGCGCCGGCGTGGGCGGTCAAGGACGAAATGAGTAAGGCGGTGCCTGCCGCGGCGAGTTTGAGTGCTTTCATGGATGTCTCCGCGCCGTACGGCGCATTTGTAGCGATCAGCCGAAGGCTGAGGTGCGGCGAATGGTAGCCAGCGGCATAAGGGGGGAGAATCAGGGAATTCCCGTTAAATCCGTCGAGCGGAATTTTCCACAGGCCTGTCCATGAACAAGAACAAAGAACCCTCCGGGCGCGGCCCAGCTGCGTGGCGCGGGTACGCCTGGGCCAAGGCGCGGCTGCTGGGCGTGTGGCGCGAACTGATTCGGGTCAACGCCAGCGATAGGCCCTGGGAGATGCCCCTGGCCGCGGCTCTGTCTTCGGGGCTGCCCTTGCTGGTCGGCGCCTATTTCGGGCGTATGGATTACGGCCTGATGTCCAGCCTGGGCGGCATGGTGTTCCTGAGCCTGCCCAATTCCTCGTTGCAGCACCGCATGATGATGCTGCTGGCTGCGTCCTTCGGCATGGTGGCCTGCTATGCGGTGGGCGCGCTGACGCAGTTCTGGCCCACGGTAATGCTGTTGGCGCTGACCTTTATCGCCATGGTGGTGAACATGGTCTGCCGCTGCTACCGGCTGGGGCCGCCGGGCAGCCTGTTCTACATCATGGCAACCGCGATCGCGGCCTACACGCCGGGGAGCGTGCAGGAAATCCCCACGCGTGTCGGCATGGTGGCCCTGGGTAGTCTGGTCGCATGCCTGGTGGCGTTTGTGTACTCCCTGCACATGACGCGGGTCGCGCCGCCGCCGCCCGAAACCGCGCTGCCCAGGCCTACGTTCGATTTCGTGGTTTACGACTCCGTGATCATCGGCCTGTTCGTGGGCGTGTCCCTGCTGGTGGCCGAGCTGCTGCAATTGCCGCGGCCCTATTGGGTGCCTGTCAGCTGCCTGGCCATCATCCAGGGCGCCACCCTGATGGCAGCCTGGAACCGCCAGCTGCACCGTATCCTGGGTACCGCCGTGGGCCTGTGCGTGGCATGGGCCTTGTTGAGCCTGCCTCTGAACGTATGGACCCTGAGCCTGGTGATGATGGCGCTGTCGTTCGGCATAGAAACGCTGGTGGTGCGCCACTATGCCAGCGCTGTGGTGCTGATTACGCCGCTGACGATCTTTCTGGCTGAGGCGCCGCACCTGGGCCAGGGCTATCCTGCGGCCGTCATCGAGGCGCGCTTCCTGGATACGGTGGTCGGTGCGTTTATCGGCGCCGTGGGTGCCGTGCTGCTGCATAACCAGCGCATCCGGCCGCGCTTGTCGCGCTGGATGCGGGCGGTGCTGCCCAAGCGCGTGAATTGAAGGGCCGTCAAGCCGGCCGCTTTTTAACCAGCACCACCAGCGCGATGCCCAGCAGTATCAGCGCCGAGGCGGCGATCAGGATGCCGGTCACGGGTTCATCCAGGAACAGGGTCCCGCCGAACGCCGTGAGCACTGGCACGCTGAGCTGCACGGTGGCGGCGTGGGTGACTTTCAGGCCCTTGAGCGCCGCGTACCAGAGGACATAGCCCAGGCCCGAGGTCACCGCGCCGGACGCCACGGCGTATGCCACCCCCGCAGCGTCGTAGCCCACGCGCGAGGTCAGGGCATGCAGCAGGAACAGCACCAGGGCGACGGGTGTGGCGCGGATGAAATTTCCTGCCGTTGCCGACGCCGCATCCTTGGCGCCGCGGCCCAGCAATGAATAGGCGCCCCAGGCAATGCCTGCCACGATCATCAGCAAGGCATGCAACAACGGCGGCGCGCTGACACCGGGCAGCATCAGGATGACCAAGCCGGCCGCCGCCAGGCCTATGCCCAGGCTCTGCGTGATGCTCAGTCTTTCGCCGATGAAGAGCCCGTACAGAATCATGCTGATTTGGATCGACGCGAACAGCAGCAAGGCGCCCGTGCCGGCGGGGATTTGCGTGTAGGCATAGGAGAATGCCAGGGCATAGGCCAGCAACGCAAACGCCCCATGCCAATTGCCTTCCACACGCCCGGCGGGCTTGCGCAGCCGCAACACCAGCCACAGCACCAGCGCGCCGGACCCGATGCGGATGGCGACGAAGGTGGCGGGATCGATCGCGGTCTGCTTGAGCGCGAGGCGGCACAGCAGCGAGTTGCCGGCGAAGGCCAGCATCGAGAGCACGGTCAGCGCGAGGAGGCGGGGCGTCATGGCGTGGGAGCCGGGTGGCGGTGCGATGGCATTGCAGGCCTGTGGTTCAGCGTTCGTCCGGCAGCGCTACCCTGCCGGTCGCGACGGCCAGCACGGTCGCGGCCGAGCGGGCATTGCTCAGGCTGTCGGCATAGGCGTTCTGCGCCGCCAGCATTTGGCTCTGCGCCAGGGTGACGTCGATCAGGGAGCCTATGCCGTGGCGGTAGGAGGCCAGTGCGGCGTCGTAGGTGGTGCGGCCGGCCTTGAGCAATGAGGCGGCAGCCTCGTTCGCGGCGATACCGGAGCGCAGGGCGTTCTGGGCCGCGACGATCTGGCGCGTCGCCTCCTGCTTGGCGCGGCTGAGACGTTCGCCGGCGCTGGCGGCGTCGTTCTGTGCCTGCATCCGGATCGCGGACCGCATGCCGCCGTCATACAAGGGCAGCGTGACGCCCAGGAAGACGTTGGAGCCGGAGCGGTTGCCGTCCAGATTGACGGTCGCGGCCTGTTGGCCCAGGGCGGGCACGGCAGTGATGGAGGAACGGCCGGAGGCGTAGGACGTGGACGCCGACACGAAGACCTTGGGCAGGAAATCCGAGTCGGCGGCGCGGGCCTTGGCCTGTTCGGCCCGCTCCGCCGCGTAGGCGGCGAGCACGTCGGGGCGGCGCACCAGGGCGTCGGCGATGATCTGTTCCACGGGCTGGCTCAGCCCGGGGTTCAGGGGGCGGTCGGCTTGCGCGGCGATGCGGGGCTTGGACAGGGGCGAGATGCCCATGGCGGTGATCAGCCCCAGATACGAGTCCTGTTCGACGCCTTCCGCGACCACGAGCCCAAGCCGGGCCTGTTCGCGGTTCTGCGTGGCCTGGGCCACTTCGACCACGGTGCCTTGTCCTTGCCGGTAGCGCGCGTTCGCGGCATCCAGCAGGGTGTTGGCGTTGATCTGGCCCTGGTGCGCATTCACCGTGCGCGAGCGCGACGCAATGTAGCCGTGGTACGCGACGCTGACTTCCTGGATGACCTGCTGGTGTATGGCGGTGAGCGCGATGTTGCTGGCGATGGAGGCCTGTTCGGCCGCCTGCACGCGGGCCTGCTTGCCGCCGAAATCGAACAGCAGCCATTGCAGCGACAGCACGGAGAGGGTGCCGTGGTTGTTGTTGTCGGCGCTCGATTCACCCAATGGGGTGTCGTTGGCCCAGCGGCCATGATTCCAGCCGGTGATCGCGCTGGCCGCCAACTGCGGCAGGTAGATGCTCTTGGCGATGCCCGCGGCCAGCGCCGTGTTGCGGGCGGTGTTCCAAGCAATGCGAGTGCGCGGGTTGGCGGATTGGGCCAGGTCGATGAGCTCGGGCAGCGAGTACTCGTGGCTGGCGTCGATCTCGGGGCTGGCGGGCAACGCGGCGACGCCGGCGTTGGGCGGCAGCGTATAAGAGGCATCCGGGCGGTCGGCCTGGCCGGGGCCTGGGACGATGGCGCCATCGGCGTTGGTGGACGGATTCCAGGGACGGTCCGGGCGCGGCGGGGCCAAGTCCAGAGACGAGGTGGCACAGCCCGCCAGGTTCAGCAGCAGGGCCAGCCCGAGCAGGCGGGCGGACAGGCGCGGCGTCTCAGGCTGGGGCATGGGCCGTGGATTCCTTGGCAGGGCGGGCAGGTGGGACGGGGGCGGCGCGCGCGGCTCTTGCGTCGATCAACAGCAGTAGCGCCGAAAGCGTCGTGTCGGTCCGCCGGGCGGGGCTGGGTGCCGGCGCGTATACGCCGGGGGAGCCCGCGCGGTTCAGGCGCGCCATCAGCGCGGGGTCGCCCGGGGCGCGACCGGCTGCCAGCGTCAGGGGCGCAGCGATGGCCGACAGTCTGGCCAGGGCATCGCGGCGGGAGTCCCGCCACTGATCGTCTGGTCGCACCCAGGACGGTTCGTGGACGGCCAGGGCGAGGTTCTGTGCGGCTTCGCGCCCAGCAGCCAGGGCCTCGGCTGCCAGGGCGTGGCGCTGATCGCCCGACGTTGCCACCGCATGCCATTGTTCGCGCAGTGCAGCCAGGGCCTGGTCCACGCGGGTGCCGATACTGACCGGCCAGATACGCGTGAAAACCAGGTAGACGACGATATTGCCCAGCAGAATGCCGATAGTGCGGTCGCGTGCGATGGTCAGGTCGAAACCCGGGCCGGGGCCTTGTATGACGCACAGGAAGAACGCGAAGGCGATCTGGAAGCCCGCGTAGGCGATCCGGGGCGGGCCGACCGCGATCCAGGCCGAGACGGCGGAGGCGGCGCCGACCAGCGCCAGCAGCGAGCCGACCGAGTCCATGTGCGGTACGAGGAACACCAGGGCGGCCGTGCCGGTTGCGGCGCCGATGAGGCAACCGATCAGGCGCAGGCGCAGCTTCTGCACGGTTTCTCCGGAGGTACCCAGCGACACGATGTAGCAGGTGATGAAGCAGGTGTGGATGCCGGGCCAGTCCAACAGGGTGTAAAGCAGGTAGCAGAACATGGCGGCGCCGGTGGTCTTCAGGGCATAGGCGATGTGTTCGGGATTGCTGCCGGCGTCGGGCAGGAAGAAACCGCCGCGCTGGGTCGGAGCGGTGGGGATGGCGTCGGGAACGGGTACGGCGTAGCCGGCGATAGCCTGGCACAGTTCGTCGTAGGCGGCCCGGGCGGCGAGAGACAGCGCGGTGGCGGAAGGCAGGTCCAGCTCTACGTCCACGGGATAGCCGCCTTGCTCCAGCATGTCCGCCATCTCGTCCAATGTGCGCGCAAGCGGGTGGGCCAGGGCGGGGGGCAGGCCTGGCCCGGTCTCGTCGCACAGCACGTCGATGGCGCCAAGGATGGCGATGCTGGAGACGGCGGCTTGGCGCAGCGCGGCCGCGTCGGCGCGGCTGGAACTGCCTTCCACGACCGACAGCTTCAGCCAGGTCAGGATCTGCTTGTTGCCTTCGTGCAGGACCCCGTCGAATTCGGAGTCTCCGGGCCCGGATTCGGTCAGGCGTTGAGCGCCTTGCCGCAGCCGGCGCGCCAGGCGGCCGCAGGCGAGGCGGCGCGGAGAAGGGGCGAGCACCACGCTGACGACGATGGCGAGGCTCACGGGAATCGCGACCATGAGCCAGGCATACAGGAGGATGCGCGTGCTGACCTCGCCTATCGGGACGCTGCCCATCATGTCTAGCCCAAAACCCACGATCATTGCCAGGATGGCGCCCACCGGCCGCAGCTTGCTGGCGGACGTCAGGTAGAGCAGGCCGATGGACAGCAGCGTCATGGCCGAGACGCGCAAGACCGGATAGTCGATGCTGGCTTGCGTCACCAGCAGGATCAGGCCTATCACCAGCGTGACCAGCACCAGCAGCGCCGTGGACAGCACGGCGCTGGTCACACGGTCGGGACGCAACAGGAAGAAGACCACGTAAACGGACAGCGCCGCCTCGGGCGTGCCGTAGGCGCTGGCGACCAGCGCGGTCAGCACGCAGATCACCGTCATGCGCAGCGTCATCTCGCCACGTCCGGGAAAAGGCGTCAGCAGCCGGCGTAGCGCGGCGAGACTCAGGGCGTTGGAATCAGCGGCAGGCCGGGCCATGGCGGACCTCGACCACGGCGCTGGCGCCCATGCGCACCAGCGTGGCTGGCGGCTCCTCCAATTGAACCCGGACCGGGAACCGCTGCGCAACGCGGACCCAGTTGACCGAGCGCTGCACCAGCGGCAACGCGTGCGGAATATTGATGCGCTCGCCGTCGAGCACGCCCGCGCCTATGCCCACCACCTTGCCTTGCATCGCCTGCGTGCGGTCGATCATGGAGTACACGGTGGCGCAGTCGCCTTCCGCGATCCGGGCCAGGTCGGTCTCGCGGAAGTTGGCGACCGCGAACCATTCGTCCGCCGCGACCAGCGTGAATAGGGACTGGCTGGGCGCGACCGTCTCGCCGGTCAGCACCGACAGACCCGTCACGTAGCCTTCGTGGGGCGCGCGCACCACCGTATCGTTGAGCGCATGGCGGGCGCGGGCGAGCGCAGCTTCGCGGGCTTGCACCGCGGCCTGGGCCTCGGCTTCGTCGCCGATCGCTTCGGCCGCGGCGGCTTGTTGCTGCCGGGCCTGCTTCAGGGACACTTCGGCGTCGCGCAGCGCGACCTGGGCCTGGTCGTATTGCTGCGTCGGCACGTAGCCCTGCGCCGCCAGCGGCGCCAGCCGTTTCTCCGTGCGTGCGGCCAGGCCATGATTGGCTTGAGCGCGGCGCAGCTGTTCGTCGGCCACGCTGGAATTCGCGCGTTCGACGATCAGCGTCCGGCGCCGGGTCTCCAGCGCCGCGCGGGCCATCGCCAGGTCCGCCTCGGCCTGGTTCACGGTCAGGCGGTAGGGCTCGGGGTCGATCTCGAAGAGCAGCTCGCCCTTGGCGACGCGCTGGTTCTCGCGCACGGGCAGTTTGACGAGGCGTCCGCCGACCGGCGTCGCCACATGGACCACGTCGGCGTCTATCGTGGCATCGTCGGTCGAGGGATAGTTGGAACTGCGACGGTAGGCAAAGGCCAGGGCGAAGATACCCAGCGCGATGATGACCAGGGCAATCAGGCGGCCGATGGCGGGTTGCTTGCGCTTGCCGGCAAGTTTCATCGCGCTTACCTCGTTCCCAGGGCCCAGAACAGCACTGCGACGATCAGGCCGATGGCGCTACAGACGGACAGCTGCAGGGGGATCCGGGCGTTCCACCCGGTGGCGACGAAAATACGATGGGCCGCCAACGCCGCCGCCACGCCGATCAGCGAGGCCAGCAGCCATTTGGGAAAGTACGCCCCGAAGATCACGTAGGGCGCGCCGCTGAGGCTGCATCCCTGCAGGGCCAGCAAGGCCGCCGCAGCGCCCGTGGCTCGAAGTAACGGCGGCTGATTCGGCATGGTGTCTTGGCACGTCGCCTGTGTCGGGGTACTGACGGCGAGAATAGCACCGTCTTGCTGTGCCGTTTAGGGGGTTGTTCCGGCTTGCGGTTGGGCGCGGCGGGTGCCGGCGCATGCTGTGGCTGGTATGACACATTGCCGGACCTCTCGGAGAAAGTGCTCAGGACGGTTCGCCTGGTTTGCGCGGGGTTCTGGCAAACGGCTTCGAAATCGGAGAGTGACGCATTTGTCACTGCGTCAGGATGCGTCCCGCACTGCTTGCGATGGAGAATGGCTTCTCCTCTGCTGCAATGTAAAACCTATGTCCCGTGAGTTGGTTCTCTACTGCGACGAGTCCGATATCTCGGGCAAGCACTTTTCGAACTTCTACGGCGGTGCGCTCGTCGAATCGCACCATCTGGACGAGGTCGTTGCGACCTTGGAGGCCAGGAAGGTTGAGCTCAACCTTGGGGCTGAGGTGAAGTGGCAGAAAATCAGCGAAGCTTACGCAGACAAATACATGGCGTTGTTGGATACGGTATTTCTACTGGTCCGCGAGGCAAAGCTGAAGCTGCGCGTCATGTTCACGCAAAATTACTTCGCGGCCAAAAACCTGACCCGCGAACAGCGTGAGAGGGCATTCTTCGTCTTGTATTACCAGTTTGTAAAGCACGCGTTCGGATTGCAGCACTCCGCCAATGGCCCTGGGATAACCCATTTGCGCATTTATTTCGACAAGCTGCCAGATAAGGCGGAAAAGTGTGCGGAGTTCAAGGACTATGTTGCGCGGCTCAACAAAAGCGCCGCTTTCAGAGAGGCAGGGATTCGTATCAGGCGTGACCAGCTTGCCGAAATCGACTCAAAGGAGCATGTGATTCTGCAAGCGCTGGATGTAGTGATGGGCGCTATGCAGTTCCGCCTCAACGACAAGCACTTGGAGAAGCCCGCGGGAGAGCGAGTGCGCGGCAAGAGAACCAGGGCGAAAGAGGCGGTATACAAGTTCGCCAACGCCCAAATACGGGGCATTTATCCGGGATTCAATATTGGGGTTAGCACAGGAGTGCAAGGGAACGCGGTAAACCGTTGGCGCCATGGCTATCGCCATTGGCTATTCATGCCTGCCGAAGTCGAAATCCGGCCGGAATATGCGAAAGGGAAATAGAAAAGCCCCGCGCCAGCTACATAAGTGTCCCAAGTGGAACTTGGGCGTTCGCTGAACGAAGGGCTGAGTGAAATTTACTTCAGCCGCCCGGAATCCGCAATGTGAGGCGTGGGAGGCCGCACCCTGCCTTCCGGGGCGGCGAATCGTACCAGGGCTTGATTTTGTTTGTGCTGCGACCTGCATCGGAACAAAGGCCTCAGCCGGCACGTGCTTTGGCGGCAGCTTTCGCGTTCACACCCAGGGCCGCATGCTGCCACAGCGCCCCGACTGCTGCGGATTGCCGCCCGGCGGTGGAGGGCACCAGTCCGAACTCCCGGCGCGCCGCCGGCGCTAGCGGCAAGGCCCGCAATTGGCGCATGTCCGAGGGCAGGGTGGACTCGGGAACCACCGCAACCCCCATGCCCTCTCGCACCAATGCGCAGGCGCTGGCCCAATCGCGGACCGTGACGCGGATGTCGTTGAGCTCCAGCTCGGCCTTGCGGGCCAGGCTCAGACCATTCACGGCGCAGCCGCCGGTCGCCAGAATGAATGGTTCATCGGCCAGCTCGGCCAATGCGACGCCCCGCGACGATGCGCGGCGGCTGAGCGCATGCGTGCCGGGCAGCAGCGCCATCCAGCGGTCGCGGCCCAGGATCAGGGCTTGCCTGTGCGTTGCGGGATTCATCACCACGCCCAGATCGATGGCGCCGCGCGATAGCCATTCCTCGACCTCTTCATCCGTACCCTCCAAGGCCACCACCTCGATGCCGGGGTGACGCTGCCGGAAGCCGTGCAGGAGAGGCGGCAGCAGCGTCGAGATGACAGAGGGAAAGCTGCCCAGCCGGATGCGGCCCTGGCTCAGTCCCTGGCTGTCGTCGGCCAGTGCGCGGATGGACTCCAGGTGAGACAGCATCGCGCGGGCGTGATCGATGACCTGTTCGCCCAGCGCCGTTACCGCCACTTCCTTGCGGGAGCGGGTGAACACCTGGAGTCCCAGCGACGCTTCCAGTTGCGCGATGGCCTGGCTGGCGCCGGATTGGGTAATGCCCACGCGCTCGGCGGCGCGGGAAATGTTGCCTGTGTCGGCCGTCGCGACCAGCAAGCGCCAATGTCCCAGGTTCAACATATTAAGTAGCTGAGCTAATGATGAGGAATTTGAGCATTAATTTTACCTGTGCACCGTGGCGCGAGAGACTGCCCTCTGTTGTTTCCCGGAGATGTCATGAAGCTCTACTACGCCCCGCATACCTGCTCGCTGTCGCCGCACATCGTCTTGCGCGAACTGGAATTGCCCTTCGAACTGGTCAAGGTGAACAACCAGACCAAGCAGACCGCGGACGGCCGCGATTTCCGCACGATCAACCCCAAGGGCTATGTCGCCGCGCTGGAGCTGGATGATGGCGATGTGCTCACTGAAGGACCGGCCATCGTTCAGTACCTGGCCGACCTGCGTCCTGGCATGCAGCTGGCGCCACCCAATGGCACGCGTGAACGCACGCGGCTGCAGGAGTGGCTGAACTTCCTAACCAGCGAGATCCACGCAGGATCGGCGCCCTTGTTTCAATCGGCCTTGCCCGAAGCCGCCAAGGCGCACTTCCGCGAACGGCTCTTCAAACGCTTCGATTACCTGGACGGCATCCTTGCCGAGAGCGGCTATTTGCTGGGCCAGCAGTTCAGCGTGGCGGATGCCTATCTGTTTACGGTGATGGGGTGGTGCCGGTTCTTCGCGATTGAGTTGGACCGTTGGCCGTTCCTGGCGGCGTATGTCGCTCGTATTGGGGAGCGTCCGGCTGTGCTGGCAGCGCTGAGGGCGGAAGCGCAGGCCGCCGCGTTTTGAATGAAGCGGCATGAAAGAAAGGCGCAAGACTGCAACTTCACTCGTTAAGTTGTAGTCTTGCGCCTTTCATCACATAACGTGGTCGCGCAGCGGCCGATCAAGGAGGAGAGAAATATGACGATGCTATCCGGCGCCAAACTGGGCAGGGCGGTATTGGGGATGACGCTGGCTGCCGTGGCGTTTGCCGCATCGGTTTCCAATGCGCACGCGGATGACTATCCTACGCAGCCGATCAAGCTGATCGTGCCCTTTGCCGCCGGAGGCGGCAATGACGGGATCGCGCGCCTGCTGGGTCAGTTGCTGTCCGATGGCCTGAAGCAGCCGGTGGTGGTGGAGAACCGCCCCGGCGCGGGCGGCAAGCTGGGCGTGGAGCAGGGCCTGAGGGCTGCGCCCGATGGCTACACCCTGACCTTGATTTCCAATAGCTATTCCGTCAACCCCAGCCTGTACAAGCTGCCGTTCGATCCGGTGGAGGACATGACGCCGATCGGCATGATCGCGCGCGCGCCTTTCTTCGTGTCGGTCAATCCTGGCGTGCCGGCGGACAACCTGGGCGATCTGGTGGCCCTGGCCAAGAAGAAACCGGGCGGGTTGACCTATGCCTCGTCCGGCACCGGCGGGATATCGCATCTGGCGATGGAGGCCTTCCTGAAGACGGCCGGTATCACCATGGTCCACATTCCCTACAAGGGGTCGGCGCCGGCGTTGACTGACACCGTCTCGGGCCAGGTCAACGTGATGCTGACCACGGCGGGCTCGACGCTGCCTTACCGCGAGGACAAGCGCCTGAAGGTGCTGGCAGTGACCTTGCCGCAGCGCGTGTCCTCGGCGCCGGATATCCCCACCGTGCGCGAGGCCGGTGTGCCGTACGACGTGACGGTGTGGTACGGCATCATCGCACCCAAGGGCGTGCCGGCACAAGTGCAGGCCAAGCTCAACGCGGCGATCAATGCGGCGGTTGTCATGCCCGAGATGGCTGATCGCCTCAAGGCCACCGGGGAAGCAGCAGCGCCGGGTAGCCCGCAGGATTTTCGCGATCAGATCGTGAAGGAGATTGCTTTGTGGGGTGAGGTGGTGCGCGAGGCGGGCGTGACTGTTAATTGATTGCCTCTGCCGCTTGGGCCCCGGCCCAGGCGGCAGGGGGGGGCCACACGACAATTTCACCCCGTTGACTCATAGGCTATTCATCAATAGCGAGCAGCCAGGATAGTCAGCACGTCATTCAGCGAATCCACCGATTCACTTGAACGCGTCGCCGTCGCGTGCCTGTCCAAGTGGTACCCATGCATGCCAAATTTCCGAGGCCCGACCATATCGGCTTCAATGGTGTCGCCGATCATAAGTATCTCTTCGGGCTGGCACGCAATACCATCGCAGAGGTATCGGTAGATTTCGGGCTGTGGCTTCACGGCGCCGGCTTCGTATGACCAGGCGCAAAAATCCGGTTGGACGGGCAGCAAATCCAGTACCGGAGGCCCATATGGCGCTGCGAGGTTGGAGCAAAGCGCTATTTTGATTCCTCGATCTTTCAAAGCGGAAAGAGTCGGGGCAGCATCAGCGAATAGCGTGATTGATTGGATTTCTTCAAGCAATTCGGCTTCCAGGGCGCGCATGTTCTCTTCGCTGACCATGCCGCCGAACAAGCTGGCTGTCTGTCTCAGGTCTATCGCATTGCTCATCGCCCGGACGCCGTCGTCGCTCTGGCGCCGGCGGCCCGCCTCATGCAGCAGGCGGACCAGCTTCCGGAACGGGCGGGTGGGCCGTTCTATGCGGACCAATGTTCCAAATACGTCGAATGCTACGGCCTTGATTGCCATCGAACCTCCGGCTTGTCAGAGTAGGCTTGCACAGCGCGGTCGGTGGTCGGAACCAACCTTGCTGCGAGGAAATTCTAGCGGCTGAATTTGGTCCAAGTCTCGCTATCGTCCGCCAGCTTGAGGCGTATACGTTGCACGTATTGGAGAGCGTCCGTTGCGCGTGGAGCGTTGAAATGAACACGTGCGTAGGCCGCGTGCGGCATTTCGCCATGAAAAAAGCCGTTGACGGCGAACGTCAACGGCTTTTTGAATTCTGGTGCCCGGGGCCGGAATCGAACCGGCACGCCTTGCGGCGGGGGATTTTGAGTCCCCTGCGTCTACCAATTTCACCACCCGGGCTAGGAGGTCGCGGACACGTCCAGATGACGGTCGCGGGAGAAGCGAAGACGGCGATTATATGCGGTCTTTCATAAATTGTCAGGCGGCCTTGGGACCGGACCTCTGTCAGGGAGCCGGTCCCACCCGCAGGCGGGGGCCAGAACCAGTTCCCTGAGGAGCCCGGCAGCCTTACCTTTTCTCAGGCAGGAACCAGTTCATCACCAGCGCGCAGATACCGCCGGTGGCCACGCCCGACTCCAGCACGCTCTTCACGGCATGGGGCAGGTGCGACAGGATTTCCGGCACTTGCGACACGCCCAGGCCCAGGGCCAGGGACACGGCGATGATGAGCAGCGCGCGGCGGTCCAGGTGGATGCCGGCCAGGATGTTGATGCCGGACGCGGCGACCGCGCCGAACATGACCATGGCGGCGCCGCCCAGCACGGGTTCGGGCACGGCCTGCAGGATGCCGGCCACGGCCGGGAACAGGCCCAGCAGGATCAGCATGCCGGCGATCCACACGCCGACGTGGCGGCTGGCGATGCCGGTCAGCTGGATCACGCCGTTGTTCTGCGCGAAGACCGAGCTGGGGAAGGTATTGAACACGCCGGCCAGGAGCGAGTTCGCGCCGTTGACCAGGACGCCGCCCTTGATGCGCTGCATCCACAGCGGGCCTTCGACGGGCTGCTTGGAGACCTTGCTGGTGGCGGTGACGTCGCCGATGGCTTCCAGCGACGTGACCAGGTAGATGATCAGCATGGGCACGAACAGCGCCCAGGAGAAGCCCAGGCCGAAGTGCAGCGGCGTGGGGATCTGGAACAGGGCGGCTTCGCGGGCGCCGGTGAAGTCCAGGCGGCCCATGTAGGCGGCGGCGATGTAGCCGACGGCCAAGGCCAGCACCAGGGCAGTGCTGCGCACCCACACGACCGGTACGCGGTTCAGCAGGATGATGGTGCCCAGGACCAGGCCGGACAGGGTCAGGTTCTCGGCGCTGGCGAAGGTGCCGTTGCCCATGGCGCTGTAGCCGCCACCCATGCTGATGAGGCCGACCTTGATCAGCGTCAGGCCGATGAGCAGCACCACGATGCCGGTGACCAGCGGGGTGATCAGGCGTTTGACGAAGGGCAGGATGCGGCTGATGCCCATTTCGACGAAGGAGCCGGCGATGACCACGCCGAAGATCGCGGCCATGACGGCTTCGACCGGGGTGCCTTGCTTGACCATGACCGAGCCGCCGGCGATCAGCGGGCCGACGAAGTTGAAGCTGGTGCCCTGCACGATCAGCAGTCCGGCGCCCAGGGGGCCGAAGCGCTTGCACTGGACGTAGGTGGCGATGCCGGAAATGACCAGCGACATGGACACGATCAGGGTGGTGTCGCGGCTGCTGACGCCCAGGGCCTGGCAGATCAGCAGGCCGGGGGTGACGATGGGAACCAGGATAGCCAGCAGGTGCTGCAGGGCGGCGACGAAGGCGACGGGAGGCGCGGGGCGATCGTCGGGACCGTAGACCAGGTCAGGGCTGGGGTCGGCGTCGGATGAGCCGTGGGGGGCGGGTTGGGTCAGGGAGGCGGGTTGCATGGCGGATGGGCCGGCCAGGGTCGGGGTAGGGGAGGAAAGTGCGGGATTTTAGCGGGGAAGGCTCCGCGGCGTCCGGGGACGGACCGGGAGTGGGCCGGAGACGGGACCGGGCTCGCTGCCGCTGGTTAGAATCCCTGGTCGCCAATCAAAGGCAGGTCAGCCCCGCCATTCCATGCAAAAACGCGCCAAATGGGCCGTGATCACGCTGGTCCTGATCATCGCCGCGCTGCCGATGTTCCTGCTGTTCTGGCTGATGGACGGCGACGATTTCGCGTCGGTGGACCGCGGGCAGTCCTACGGCAGCAGCATCTATAAGAATTATCAGGGCGGCGTCTACGCCGCCGTTCCCAGCAACGGCTATTACCGCATGGACGAGGCCGATCCGGCCAGTTTCGCGGCCTTCGATACCGGGGCTTTCGATGGCAGGCAGGCGGCCAGGGACCAGCGCCACGTGTATTGCGGCAACCAGGTCCTGCCGGGCATGAAGCCGGCGCCGGCGCGTTACCTGGGCAACAGTTATTTCAGCGATGGCGCGGTCACGTATTTCTGTTCGATGCACAGTGTGCGCAACGAGGAACTGGGCATGCTGGACGAGTTCTGGCAGAAGGTCCTGTACCAGGCGGATGCCGGCCCCAAGCCACAGACCTATCTGTATCCGTTCGTCGCCCTGCCGGCCAGCGCCCGGTCCTACCGGCCGCTGCTGGACCGCGAGCTGGCCACCGACGACGAACGTGTGTACTACCGGGGCCGCGAAATGCCGCAGGCAGGGCCGGCCTCGCTGCGCCGCCTGCCAGCGGGCAGGGATGGCGACGTGCGGCCCAGCGACGATTTCTTTGCCGATGGCCGCCGCGTCTATTTCCACGAGCAGTTGCTGCCGCTGTCGGACGATCCCGCGCTGTACACCTTCATGGTGGGCGACCTGTACCGCCAGCCCTATCTCCGCGATCCGCGCGACGGCATGGTGTACGTGGGCGCGCAGCCCTTCGACGCGGCGCATGCGCCGTACCGGCTGCTGAGCGAGCACGGCCGGCATGTGTACCAGGCGCTGTTCCGCAGCAAGGACGGCATCTATTTCTACAACGCGCAGACGCGGCAGGTGGAGCGGGCCGGCGACGATCCGTTGGCTTCGGACACATACACCGCCCTGTCGCCCTACGTGTACACGGACGGCAGGCAGACGTTGTTCCTGCAGGCGCAGGAAGCCTGGGCCCGCAACTCGCGGGGCAGCGGCGGAGGGCTGGTGTCCCGTTCCACGCTGATCAACCAGCTGACGGATGCGCCGGCTGGGGAATGGAACAAGCGCGGCGTGGTTTATCACAACTTCGGCACGGTCTGGCAGAAGGGAGAGAAACTCTATTACCTCGACGAGTTGGGCCCTTCGCAGCTGATTTTCCATTCGATCTATCAGATCCTGGACCGCGGTACGGCGGATTTCCTGCTGCGCTCGCAAGAGACGCGGCAGATCACGGCCGCCGACATCCGGAAGCTGATCCGGGCCGGCAAGCTGGCGGTGCCGCAGCATGAAACCGTGCTGGAGGCGAAAACACGCTACCGCAAGGTGTTCTCGATTTTCTGAGGCGCCGCCCCTGCCCGAAATGGGGGGCTACGATCGGTAGGGGGAATTCCCGCCCGCCCTTGAAAGCGCGCCATTGGCCCCCACATCAATAGGGTTTCCCGGCGGCCGCGCGGGCCAGATGTCCCGGCAGCCAATCACTGTCCCCAATTTACTTACCTAGCCACGTAGAACTATGAGCCAAACCGCCACGCCTTCCACGTCCGAAACCCTGGGGTTCCAGGCAGAGGTGAAGCAGCTGCTGCACCTGATGATCCATTCGCTGTACAGCAACAAGGAGATCTTCCTGCGCGAGCTGGTATCGAACGCATCGGACGCCTGCGACAAGCTGCGCTTCGAGGCCATCGACCAGCCCGAACTGCTGGAAGGCAATGGCGAACTGGCCATTACGGTCAGTTACGACAAGGCTGCACGCACCATCACCATCTCCGACAACGGCATCGGCCTGTCGCGCGATGAGGCCGTGGCCAACCTGGGCACGATCGCGCGTTCCGGCACGCGGGAATTCTTCTCGCAGCTGACGGGCGACAAGCAGAAGGACGCGCAGCTGATCGGCCAGTTCGGCGTGGGCTTCTATTCCTCCTTCATCGTGGCCGACAAGGTCACCGTGGTCAGCCGCCGCGCCGGCGCCACGGACGCGATCCAGTGGGAATCGGACGGCCAGGGCGAATTCACCATCGCCGCCGCTGAAAAAGCCTCGCGCGGCACGGACGTCACGCTGCATCTGCGCGCCGACGAAGACGAATTGCTCAACGGCTGGAAGCTGCGCGAGATCCTGCGCCGCTATTCGGACCACATCTCCCTGCCCATCCGCATGGCCAAGGAAGAGTGGGACCAGGAAAAGGGCGAGCAGGTCAAGACCGACGAACTGGAAACGGTGAACCAGGCCAATGCACTGTGGGCCCGCAGCAAGTCCGACGTCACGGAAGAGCAGTACCGCGAGTTCTACAAGACGGTGTCGCACGACTACGACGACCCGCTGGCCTGGACCCACAACCGCGTCGAAGGCCGCAGCGAATACACGCAGCTGCTGTACGTGCCCAAGCATGCGCCCATGGACATGTGGGACCGCGACGGCCGCCACGGCGTGAAGCTGTACGTGAAGCGCGTCTTCATCATGGACGATGCCGACCAGCTGCTGCCCTCGTACCTGCGCTTCGTGCGCGGCGTGATCGATTCGGCGGACCTGCCGCTGAACGTGTCGCGTGAAATCCTGCAGGAAAGCCGCGACGTGCGCGCGATCCGCGAAGGTTCGGCCAAGCGCATCTTGTCGCTGCTGGAAGACATGGCGGAGAACAAGCCGGAAGACTACGCCACGTTCTGGTCGGAGTTTGGCCAGGTACTGAAGGAAGGCGCGGGCGAGGACTCGGCCAACCTGGAACGCATCGCCAAGCTCATGCGCTTCGCGTCGACGCAGACGGGCGACCAGGCCCAGACCGTGTCCTTCGCCGACTACGTGTCGCGCATGAAGGAAGGCCAGGACAAGATCTACTACGTCACGGCGGATACCTTCGCCGCCGCCAGCAACAGTCCGCATCTGGAAATCTTCCGCAAGAAGGGCATCGAAGTCCTGCTGCTGTCGGACCGCGTGGACGAATGGATGCTGTCCTACCTGCGTGAATTCGACGGCAAGTCGCTGGTCTCGGTGGCCAAGGGCGGCCTGGACCTGGCCGAGCTGGCCGACGAGGAAGAAAAGAAGCACCAGGCCGAAGTGGCCGAGGACTTCAAACCGCTGGTCGAGCGTCTGCAGAAGACGCTGGAAGACCAGGTCAAGGAAGTGCGCGTGACCCTGCGCCTGGTGGATTCGCCGGCTTGCGTGGTGGTGGGCCAGAACGAACTCAGCCCGCACCTGCTGCGCATGCTCAAGGCCGCCGGCCAGGAAGCCCCCAACGTCAAGCCGGTGCTGGAAATCAATCCCGAGCACCCGTTGCTGGCCCGCATCCGCGCCGCCGAAGACGGCGAGTTCGACCAGTGGGCGCGTCTGCTGCTGGATCAGGCTCTGCTGGCCGAAGGCGCGCAGATTGCCGACCCGGCTGCGTTTGTGAAGCGGCTGAATGCGTTGCTGCTGAAGTAAGCGGGACGCGTGCTTGAAGACGAAAAGGCGCCTTGGGCGCCTTTTTTTCGTCTGGGGCGCCGCTCCATGGACGATGGCCGCAAAATTACCGATCGGTAATCTTGTGTGGAAATCAGGCCTGGATCGAAAAAATTATTCCCGTTCGGTAATTTTTAGGGCTAAGAAAACCGCGCTGCGGTAAATTTTTCCCGCTCGGTAATTTTTTTGCCACGCCGATCATATTATTGCCCTAAAATTACCGAACGGTAATTTTGGAGACGATCATGCCCGCGAACGATATTCCGGCCGCGCTTGCAGGCGGGGCCGGCGTAACGATCCGCACCTCGACCGAACTGGGCGAGCTGGTGAAGGCCGTCCGGCGCTCGCAGGGTTTGCTGCAAACTGACTTGGCCGGCCTGTCCGGCACCGGCAACCGCTATGTGGTGGATCTGGAGCGCGGCAAGCCCACGCTGCAATTGCAGAAGGTGCTGGACATGCTGGATCTGCTGGGCCTGGAAGTGCAGGTGGGGCCCAAGCGCCCGAGGCTGCCATGAGCGCGGCCGATGCGCTGGACATCTATCACGCGGACCGCAAGGTCGGCCGCTTGTTCGACGAGCGGCCGTTGCGCTTCGTGTATGACGACGCCTGGCTGAATTGGGCTGGCGCGCACGCCATTTCGCCATCGGTGCCTTTGCGCAGCGGCGATCATGCGGACGATGCGGTGCATGCATTCTTTGAAAACCTGTTGCCCGAAGGGCATGTGCGCAAGTTCCTGCAGGTCAGCCGCCATGCCACCACGGTCTTCGGCCTGTTGCGCAGCGTGGGCGGGGACACCGCCAGTGGGTTGACCATATTGCCGCAAGGCGAACGCCCCGCGCCGGCGCGCCACCGGCCTGCGACGTGGCAGGACGTGGCAGTGCGCTTGCAGGACGTGGTTGTACCCGCGTTGGCGGCAGAGAACGCCGAGGGCGCCCGCATTTCTCTGGCCGGGGCGCAAGACAAGCTCCTATTGACGGTCATGCCCGATGGTTCGCCGGCGATTCCCGAGGGTGCGGCGCCGTCCACGCATATTCTGAAGCCGGATATTCGCGGCCTGGACGGCGTGTGGTCGTCGGCCTTGAACGAGACGCTGGTCATGCAGCTGGCCGCCAGAATGGGCCTGGGCGTGGCGGAAGTCCGCTATCAGCCCGATACGCACGCATGCTTGATTACGCGGTATGACCGCAAGCCTGATGGCAAGGGCGGCTTGCTGCGGCTTCATCAGTTGGATCTCTGCCAGCTGGCCGGCAAGCCGTCCGACGTGAAGTATGAGTCCGACGGCGGTCCATCGCTGCAGCAATGTCGGGAGTTGTTGGGAGGCATGGGCATCGGCGCCGCGGATTTGAAGCGTTTCCTGCAATGGATATTCTTCAACTTGTGCGTCGGCAACAACGATAGCCATGCCAAGAACCTGTCCGTGCTGCAGACGCCGGACGGCCTGTACCGGCTGGCTCCCTTTTATGACCTGATGTGCACGGGCATGTACTCCGGGCTGGCTCGCAATTTCGCGTTTGCGATTGGCAGCGAAATGAAGCCGGGCAGCATCGGCGCGGAACATATCGCGGCCATGGCCAAGGAGTTGGGCTTTGCCCTGCGCTACGTCAGGGCGGTAGGGGAGTCCTTGGTGGTTGCGCTTCCCGCGGCATTGGACGAGGTGCAGGCAGGGCTGATGACGCAGGTGTCGGAGGGCGCGGAGCGCACGCTGATCGAGCGCTTGGGGCGCTGGATCAAGGCCAACACCCGCAAGCATGCCAAGCGGTGGGCAATGGGCGCGTAGCCGCCCGTGGCCGCATGGGTTAGACCGTCTGGGCAGCTCCCCCGCCCCGTATCACCACTGCATCCAGCGCCATGGCGCCTTGCCCCTCAGGCAGCGCCAGCAAGGGATTGATCTCCACCGAACTGAAGTCCGCGCTACGCGCGTGGGCGAAACGGGACAGAGCCGCCAGCGCGTCGGCCAGCGCATCGATGTCGCAAGGGGGCGCGCCGCGCGCGCCTTGCAGCAGCGCGTAGCCCTTGATCTCGCGGATCATCGCCATGGCCTCGTCGCGGCCGAAGGGCGCGAGGCGGAAGCTCACGTCCTTGAGCACTTCGACGAAGACGCCGCCCAACCCGAACATGACGACCGGGCCGAAGACCGGATCGCAATGCACGCCGGCGATGCATTCCACGCCCTTGGGCGCCATGGGGGCGACGAGTACGCCATCGATGCGGGCGTCGGGCCGGTGCTGGCGCACCGAGGCCATGATGTCGGCGTAGGCGCGCTGCACGGCGTCTTCGCCGCGGATATTGAGCTTCACGCCGCCCACGTCGCTCTTGTGCGTGATGTCGGGCGAGACCACCTTGAGCACCACGGGGACGCTATCGCCCGAGGCGTCGCGGCCGGTTGCGCTCATGGCGGCGACGGCGCGCACCGCGGCGTCGGCGTCGGTGGCCAGCGTGCAGGGAGAGGCGGGCAAGCCGGCTTGGCGCAGCAGCTCCATTGCCTGAACTTCGTTATAGGCGTCCAGCAGTGGCGGCGTGTCGGCTGACTGGGTTGCGCGATCTTCCTCAGCCTTGTCGTGATCCGCATTGGCCGCCAGCCCGGCCACCGCGCCTATCGTGCGGATGGCGGCGCTGGGATCGGGGAAGACCAGGCAGCCCAGCTGTTCCAGTTCGCGGCGGCGCGCGGGTGGGAACAGCGCGCTGATCGCCAGCGGCACGTCCGGATGGCGGGCCTGCATCTGCCGCGCGAAGGCCTCGAAGGTGGGCCACAGGATCTCGGAGGATCCAGCGGCGGCCAGGAAGACGGCCAGGGCGTCATAGCGGCCATCGGCCAGCATGTCGTCGGCGGTGGCCAGCAGCAGCCCAGGTTCGGACACGGCCTGGCCGGTGACGTCCACCGGGTTGCGACCGCTGGCGAAGGGCACGCGCTCCAGCAGCCGGGCTTGCGCGTCGGCGGCGGGCTCGGGCAGCGCCAGGCCGGTGTCGGCGGCTTCGTCGGCCATCAACGCGCCGACTCCGCCCGAGATGGTGAAAATCCCCAGACGCCGGCCTTGCGGCGGCCGTTTCCAGGTGTCCAGCGCATAGCCCAGGTTGAAGAATTCCTCGATGGTGCGCGCGCGCAGAGCGCCGTACTGGCGGAATAGCGCGTCGTACACGGCGTCGTCGCCGGCCAGGGCAGCAGTGTGCGAAGCCGCGGCTTGCGCGCCGGCCTGGGTGCGGCCGATCTTGGTGACGACCACGGGCTTGCCCGCCGCGCGCGCCGCGGCCAGCGCGCGGCGCAGCTTGGCGCCGTCGCGGCAGCCTTCCATGTAGGCCATGATGACGCGGGTATCGGCGTCGCGCGCCAGCCATTCGATGCAGTCGGCGACGTCGATGTCGGCCTCGTTGCCGGTGCTGATCCAGTGCGACAGGCCCAGGCCGCGTTCGCGCGCCATGCTGTAGGCGTAGGCGCCGAACGCGCCGCTCTGCGACACCATGCCGATGCCGCCGGGGGCGACCACGCCGTTGGCCGGCGCGGGCGAGAAGGTGGCATAGACATTGCGCCGCACGTTCATGAAGCCCAGGCAATTGGGACCCAGCAGCCGGATGCCGCGCTCGCGCGCGATGGCGCAGAGCCGTTCCTGTTGCCCGGCGCCGTGTGCGCCGGTCTCGGAGAAGCCGGAAGTGAACACCACCGCCGCGCCGACCTGGCCGGGCCGGGCGCGTTCCAGCGCCTGCGCGGCGTGGGCGGCCGGCACGGCCAGGATGGCCAGGTCCACGTCCGCGTCCAGCGCGTCCAGACCGGGTATGACGGGGAGCCCGGCGATGACGTCCGCACGCGGGTTGACGGGAATGATGCGGCCGCCGTAGCCGTGCTGCAGCAGCAGGCTGATCGGCATCGCGCCGATCTTGCCCGGCGTGGCCGAGGCGCCGACGATGGCGATCGCTTGCGGATCGAAGAGGCGGGACAGGGAAGTGTCGGTCATGATGTGGCGATGAAGGATCAGGAGAAACGCACGACGCTGCGGCCGGTGCTGCCGCGTTCGAGCATGGCGGCCAGTGCCTGGGGCAGTTCGCGGGGTTCGATGACGCGCGCGATCAGGTCGAGATGCGCGGGGTGGTATTCGGCGGCAAGCTTGTTCCATACCTGGCGCCGCAGCGGCATGGGGCTGTTGGCGTTGATGCCCAGCAGCTTGACGCCGCGCAGGATGAAGGGGATGACCGAGGTGGGCAGTTCCGCCCCGCCCGCATTGCCGAAGGCGGCGGCCACGCCGTCCGGCTTCAGGCTGGCCAGGGCGTGCGCCAGCAGCGGGCCGCCCACGGAGTCGACCACGCCCGCCCAGCGCGCGCTCATGAGCGGCTTGATGCCGGCGGACAGGTCGGGCGGGGCCATCACCTCCCGCGCGCCCAATGAGCGCAGATAGTTCTCCGCATCCGGCTTGCCTGACATGGCGCAGACGCGGTAGCCGCGCTGGCTCAGAATGTCGATGGCGACGCCGGCGACGCCGCCGGTGGCGCCGGTGACCAGCACCTCGCCGTGCTCCGGCGTCAGTCCGCAGTGCTCCATCCAGTGCAGCGACAGCGCGGCGGTATAGCCCGCGGCGCCCAGCACGGCGGCGTCGCGCAGCCCGATGCCGGCGGGCAGCGGCAGCACCCAGTCATGGCGCACCCGCGCGTACTCGGCATAGCCGCCGTCGCAATCCACGCCGATGCCGAAGCCGTGCACCACGACCTCCTGGCCGGGCGCGAGAGCCGGGTCGGCGGAATGCACCACGGTACCCGAGAGGTCGATGCCGCCGATGCGCGGATATTCGCGGACGATGCCGCCGCGCCCGGCCTGGGCCAGCGCGTCCTTGTAGTTGAGGCCGGCGTAGGCCACCTTGATGAGCGTGTCGCCCGCGGACAGCTGGTCCGTGGTCAGGGTGTCGTAGCGGCCTTGCGGCGGCTCGCCCGTCGCGCCTGCGTGCAGGCGGTAGGCTTGGAATTCGGGATTCTGCATGCTCGTCTCCATTGCGGTTCAGGCTTGCGCCAGCAGCCGGCGCGCCAGCGTGGCGCGGTGCAGTTCATTGGCGCCGTCGTAGATGCGGAAGGGGCGCATTTCCTGCCAGACCATGGCTACGGGTGTGTCGTCGGACAGGCCCGACGCGCCCATCATCTGCACGGCGCGGTCGGCCACGCGGTTCACGGCTTCGGACACGAAGACCTTGGTCATGGCGCTGTGCTGCTTCACCGACAGGCCTTCGTCCATGCGGCCGGCGCAGTCCAGCGTCATGAGCCGACTGGCGTGCAGGTCGATGTGCGAATCCGCGACCATGGCCTGGATCTGCTGCAGGTCCGCCAGGCGCGAGCCGAAGGAGTCGCGCTGCACCACATAGGCTTGCGCCGTCTCCAGCGCGCGCCGCGCGCGGCCGATGTAGCGCATGCAATGGGACAGGCGGGCGGGTTCCAGCCGCAGCTGTGCATATTCCAGGCCACGGCCGGGTTCGCCCAGCACGGCCTCGTCGCCGACCTCGCAGTCCTGCAGCAAGATCTCGGCGTGGCCGCCGATCTGGTAGCCCGTGACCATGCCGATATCGCGCACTACGCGATAGCCGGGCGTATCGGCAGGCACCAGGAACAGCGTGACGCCGGCTTCCGCGCGCGCCAGCACCAGCGCGAAATCCGCGCCCACGCCGCCGCTGATGAATTGCTTGTGGCCGTTCAGCACCCAGCGCGCGCCGCGCCGCTCGGCGCGGGTGCGCAGCATGGACGGATCGGAGCCGGCGCCGGGTGCGGGCTCGGTCATGGCGAAGCAGGCGCGCTGCTCGCCGCGCACCAGCGGCGCGAGGAAGCGTTCCTGCTGGGCAGGGTTGCCCAGGCGCAGCAGCGTCAGCATGTTGGGCTGGTCGGGCGCGGCGCAGTTCAGCGCGGCGGGCCCCAGGAATCCGCGTCCCGCTTCCTCCAGCACCTGCGCCAGCGCGCGCCAGCCCAGCCCCAGCCCGCCCCATTCCTCGGGCAGCTGCGGCGCATACAGGCCGGCCTCGCGGGCCTGGGTGCGCAAGCGGGCGACGCAGCTGTCCAGCGCGCTTACGTCGCGGGCGATGGCGGGGGACTCGGCGGGTATTGCGACCTCGTCCACGAAGCGGCGCACGCGCGCGCACAGGTCTTGCAGGGCGTCGCCGCTGGCATGTTCTTGCTTGGACTGCATGGTTTATTCCTCGATCTTCACGCCAGCCTGCTTGACCACGGCGCGCCATCTGTCGGTTTCGTCGGCGATGTGCTGGCCGAAGGCTTCGGGCGTGCCGCCGGTGGCTTGCATGCCCAGCCCGGCGAAGTAGCTGCGCACTTCAGGATCGGCCAGCACGCTGTTGAGCTGCCGGTTCAGCAGGGCGATCACGTCCTTCGGCGTACGCGCCGGCGCCATCACGCCCCACCAGGACGAGGCCGCCAGCGGCACGCCCAGCTCGGCCAGCGTGGGTACGTCGGGCATCTCGGGATTGCGCGCCTGCGCGGCAATGGCGACGGCCCGCAGGCGGCCGGCCTTGACCTGCGCAAGAACCGGCGCCAGATTGTCGAAGCTCAGCTGGACCTGTCCGCCGACCAGCGCGGTGGCGGCTTCGCTGCTGCCCTTGTAGGGAATGTGCCGCAGCGCGATGCCGGTCCGGTGCGCGAACTGTTCGCCCGCCAGATGCGGAATGCTGCCGGTGCCGGCCGTGGCGTAGGTCAGGCCCTGCTGCTGCGCGGCGGCGCGCTTGAGGTCCTCCAGCGTGCGCCAGGGGCTGGCGGCCGGCAACAGCAGGTAGACCGGCACGTCCGTGGCCCACGCGACCGGCGCAAGATCCTTCTTCACGTCGTAGGGCAGCTTGGCGTACAGCACGCTATTGGTCGCCAGGTTGGCCGTGCCCATCAGCAAGGTATATCCGTCGGGCGCGGCGCTGGCGACATAGGCGGTGCCGATCTGCGTGGCGCCGCCGGGCTTGTTTTCGACCACCACGGGCTGGCCCAGCAAGGGCGCCAGCTTGCGGGCGATCATGCGCGCCGCGGTGTCGGTGCCGCCACCGGCCGCATAGGGCACGATCAGGCGCACCGGCTTGTCGGGATAGGCGGCGGCCTGCGCGTTCCCGGCCGCGGCCAGTACGGCGGCCGCGCACAAGGCGTGCAGCGTTCGGATGAAGGATGGCATGGCAATTTCTCCGCGATGGACCGATGGACTATTGGATGCGGGTGCCGGTGGACTGCACCAGCTTTGCCCACCAGGCGGTTTCGTCCGCGATCTGCTTGGCGAATTCGGCCGGCGTGCTGGCCAGCGGTTCGGCGCCCAGCTCCTGGAAGCGCGCGCGTAACTGCGGGTCCTGCAGTGCCTTGACCACGGCCGCGTGCAGGCGCTCGATTACCGCCGGATCGGTGCCGGCCGGCGCCATCAGGCCCTTCCAGGCCATCACCACAAAGCCCTTCTGGCCGGCCTCGTCGAAAGTGGGGATGTCGGGCGCGGCGGTGGCGCGCTGGTCGCTGGGCACGGCCAGCGCGCGCAGCCCGCCGGCCTTGACCTGCGGCAGCAGGGCCGGCATGTTGTCGATCATGAAATCGATGTGGCCAGCCACCAGGTCGGTGATGGCGGGGCCGGAGCCTTTGTACGGCACGTGCTCGGCCTGGATGCCAGTCTGCTGCTTGAGTAGTTCCCCGGCCAGCTGGGCGGGCGAGCCGTTGCCCGGCGAGCCGAAGGACAGCTTGCCGGGGTTGTTGCGCGCGTATTGCAGGAACTCCTGCAGCGTCTTCACCGGCATCGATTTCGTCACTACCATCAGGTTGTGCTCGCGCTCCAGGCAGGTGATGGGCGCCAGGTCCTTGGCCGGGTTGAACGGCATGTTGGCGTACAGGCTGGGATTGACGACCGTGGGTCCCGCCGCTGCCAGCAGCAGCGTGTAGCCGTCGGGTGCGGCGCGCGCCACGAAGTCGCCGCCGATGTTGCCGCCGGCGCCGGGCTTGTTCTCGACGATGACGGGCTGGCCCAGGATGGGGTGCAAGGCCTCGGCCAGCAGGCGTCCCAGGATGTCGGTCGAGCCGCCCGGGGCGAACGGCACGATCAGTCTCACGGGCTTGTCGGGGTAGGCGGCCGCGGCTTGCGGCGGCAGCGCGGCGCAGGTGAGGGCGGCGGCCATTGCGCCGATCCACTTCGGCAGGTGCTTGTGCAGCATGATGGAAGTCTCCTTTGGTTTGATGGGCCGCCGGCTTCTTGCGGCTGCGGTCCCGGTAGTGCCCTAGCGGCCGGGCGTATAGCCCGCCTGGGTCAGCGTGTGGCGGGCGATATTC